>NZ_BJLP01000103.1 GCF_006538705.1 Cellulomonas uda | reverse complement strand
GGCACGCGACGCGCGTGCGCGTGCGCGTGCCGGGCCGCGGGAGCGCCGTGGCCGGTCCCGAGCGGTCAGGGGTACTGCGCGACGAACGCGGGCGTCCCGGTGTTCGTGGCGTCCACCTGCGCGCCGGTGTCGTTGACGACGTGCCGCACGGTGCCGGCGCTGAGGTTGACGGTCATCACGTGGTGCAGGCGTACGCCCGGGCGGCGCGGCACCTCGAACCCACGCTCGGTGACGACCGACGGGTTGTTCTGGTTGAACACGTACACGCCCGCGCCCCACACCTCGTGCGTGCGCACCCGGTCGCCGACCTTGTAGCCCGCCCAGCCGGGCGTGCCGTCGGGCTTCGTCCAGTCGGCCTGCGTCGGCGGGTCGTAGGGCAGCTCGTTCTGGAACATCACGACGCGCCCGCGCTCGCCGTTCCAGACGAGGTTGTGGCGCTGGAAGTGCTCGACGAACAGGCCGGTGGCGGTGACGTCGTCGCCGTTCACGACGACGCCCGTGCGGCCGATGTTGGTGCGCCAGCGGTCGGTGTCGCCGTTGACGCCCTCGGTGAACCCCTCGACGCCGTGGTCGGCCCGCCAGACCCAGGTGTGGTCGACGAGCACGTGGTCGGCGTCGACCTGCAGCGCGACGTCCGTGCTGCCGCGGTGCGGCCCGCCGACGCGGAAGTACACGTCGGACAGGG
>NZ_BJLP01000102.1 GCF_006538705.1 Cellulomonas uda | reverse complement strand
CGGTTCCGGACGAATGGTCGCGAAACCGGCCCCACCTTATCCGTAGGCGCCGGACCCTGCGGATCGGTCAGCCACCTGGTGGGCACTGTTCGCCCGATCGGTTGACCCGGCCGGCTGGTCCGACCGGCTGGTCCGACCGGCTGGTCCGACCGGTGCACGCCGAGACACGGTGCGTGCGTCGGGCGGGTGCCGGTGTCCCGGTCACCCGCCCGACGCAGGTCAGGTCCGACGCAGGGTCACCAGCGGGCGGCGTTGGCCCGCTCGGTGGCCTGGTAGTCGTCGTTCGACGTGGCCACGGCGCGGCCGATCTCGGCCAGCAGCGCCTTCATGTCCGTGATCGCGGCGGTCCACTTGGCGCGCGCGGCCTCGTACGAGCCGGCGGCCTCGCCGGACCAGTTCGCCCGCAGCGGCTGCAGCGAGGAGTCCATGTCGTTCAGACGGGACTCGATGTGCGAGGCGCCGGACTGGATGTCGGCGGCGGCGGTGGACAGGCCACCGAAGTTCACCTTCAGGTCGCTCATGATGATCCCCTCGTTCAGCCCAGGCGCCCGGACAGGCGCGAGAACGTCGACTGCTGCGTCTCGTCCGACGCGGAGTACGTGGACTGCGACGTGAGCAGGTTCTGCTCGAACTCGTCGAGTGCGGCGACGATCTTCGACGCGTCGTCGCGCCAGCGGACCATCAGCTGGTTGAACGCGACCGCGCCCTGACCCTGCCAGTGCGACCCGATCCCGGACAGCTTGCCCTCGAGCGCGGACAGCTCCGAGCGCAGCTCGCTGCGCGTACGCGCGACCACGTCCGCGCCCTGCTTGATCGCACCATCTGCTGCGGAGACCTCAGCGGCCATGACACCTCCCCCATGCCCGACCCCTGAGGGCCGACGCCGGCACGCGACCCGGACGAGCCACGT
>NZ_BJLP01000101.1 GCF_006538705.1 Cellulomonas uda | reverse complement strand
GAACCGTCACGGCTTCTCGGCCGCTTCCTTGTGATGAAGGATGGCGAGATGCCTAAGAAGTACGACCCCGAGGTCAAGGCTCGGGCGGTGCGGATGGTGCGTGAGCACCTGGTGGACTACGGGTCGGTGACGGCGGCGTCGGTCGCGGTCGGTGCCCAGCTGGGGATCGCGCGGGAGTCGCTGCGTCGCTGGGTCGCGCAGGCCGACATCGACGACGGCGCCCGGCCCGGTGTCAGCACGGCGGAGTCCGAGGAGATCCGCCGGCTCAAAGCGGAGAACAAGCGGCTGGCGGAGGCGAACGCGATCCTGCGCGCGGCTTCCATTTTCTTCGCGGGAGAGCTCGACTCCCGAAACCGCTGATCATGGGGTTCATCGACTCCATGAGGGGCAAGGGCTTCGCGGTCGAGACGATCTGCGCCGTCCTGCGTGAGCAGGGCGTGCAGGTCGCCGCGAGGACGTACCGGTCCTGGTCCAGGCTGTCGCCGGCAGCGCGGACGGTGTCGGACGCGGTCGTGGTCGACGCGATCCGCTCGTCACGGATCGACGAGCACGGCCGACCGACCCCGGAGTCGCTCTACGCCGCGACGCAAGACGACCGCGCTGCTGCGTCGCCGCGGCCTGGCAGTGGCGCACTGCACGGTCGACCGGCTGATGCGTGAGCACGGCTGGAACGGGTTGCGCCGCGGCCGGATGCACCGCACCACGATCCCCGCCAAGGACGGGGCCCGGGCCGGTGACCTGCTCAACCGGGACTTTCGTGCGGGCGCACCGAACCGGGTCTGGGTGGCCGACTTCACCTACGTGCGCACCTGGGCCGGGTTCACCTACGTCTCGTTCGTCGTGGACGTGTTCGCCCAGAAGATCGTGGGCTGGCACGCGATGTCGTCCCGGCCGACCGATCTCGTCATGGTCCCGCTGCGGATGGCCTGTT
>NZ_BJLP01000100.1 GCF_006538705.1 Cellulomonas uda | reverse complement strand
CCCCAGGCGCGGCAGGCCGCGGCGGCGCCTGGTCGGACCCGCGGGCAGCTCGGGCACGTCCGGCGTCGTGGGGGTGCCCCATGCCCCGTCGGCCGTGAGCTCGACGCGCACGGGCTGCGCGGGCAGCTCCACCGGGTCGCGGAACGTCGCCGGTGCGGGCCCGAACGTCTTGCGCGTGCCCGCGATGACCTCGCGGCCCAGCGCACGTCCGCCCGACGCGCCGACGACGACGCCGATCCCGTAGGGCAGCATGCGCCCGAAGAACAACCCCGACTGCTTGGCGAGCTGCTTGCGCAGCATGCGCCGCGTGAGGGTCGTGTTGACCTTCTTCACGGTCGCGACGGGCATGCGCGTGAGCAGCAGCCGTGCGACGTTCGTCGCCCCCAGGCCGGTGATGTCGGTCAGCGCCTTGGCGCCGGACTCGCCGAGCAGCGCGGTCAGCAGGAGCGCGCGGCGCCGGTCGACGTCCTCCACCTCGATGCCGTGCACGGACGCGACCGCGAGCACGTACGCGGCGGACGCGCTGAAGAACGTCGCCACGTCGCTCGCGGTCAGCACGAGCGCGACCCCGGTGCCGACCGCGGGGGCGGCGGCCGCGGCACCCACGGCGCCGCCGGCGCTCGCGACGACCACCAGGAACTCCTTCTCGAGCAGCCGCACGAGCTGCTCGGGCGTCGCCTCGGGGTTGCGCCGGCGCAGGCTCGCGACGTGCTGGTGCACCGCGCTCGACGGCAGCTGGACCGCCCGGGCGAGGGCCTCCTCGACGATGCGGGGCACGGCGCTCAGCGCTCCCCGACGACCGTGAGGTCGACCGTCGCGCCGGCCGTGAGCGTACGGCCCACGGTGCAGTGCTGGTCGATCGCGCGGTGCACGACGGTCAGGAGGCGCTCGCGCGCCGCCGGGTCGAGCGAGGACAGGTCGACGACGAGCCGCTCGGCGAGCGCCGGGTAGCGGTCCTCGGCGTCGTCGGCGAGGCCCTCGACCTCGATCGTCACGGGCACGTCGTCGCCGAGGCGGCGCGCGAGCGCGGCGTCGGACGACAGGCCCGAGCACCCCGCGAGCGCGACCTTCATCAGCTCGCCGGGCGTGAACGCGCCCTCGTAGGCGATGTCGCCGATCTCGACGCTCGCGCCGCGCGAGCTGCGGCCCACGTAGCGGCGCGAGCCGATGCGCTCGACCCACAGGCGGG
>NZ_BJLP01000099.1 GCF_006538705.1 Cellulomonas uda | reverse complement strand
GGTGTGCTGTTTCAGGACATAGGCAACGCATGTCTCAGGACATAGGCAACACGTCCGGTGGGGATCCTCGGGCATGTCGCGCGCTCGTCTGGTCATCACCGCTGTCGTGCTCGAGGGCCGTTCGCAGGCCGAGGTCGCCCGCGCCTACGGACTGTCCCGCTCCTGGGTGAGCCGTCTGGTCGCCCGCTACCGCGACGTCGGCGAGGCCGCGTTCGAGCCACGCTCGCGCCGCCCGCGGTCCTCACCGCAGGCGACCGCACCGCAGATCGTCGACCTGATCATCGAGCTGCGCGCCAAGCTCCTGAACGACGGCATGGACGCCGGTGCACGCACCATCGCCTGGCACCTGACCCAACACCACGACCTCACGATCGCCCCGGCCACGATCTGGCGACACCTGAACACGGCCGGCCTGATCACACCCGCACCCAAGAAGCGCCCCCGCACGTCCTACATCCGCTTCGAGGCGACCCTGCCCAACGAGCTGTGGCAGACCGACTTCACCCACGTGCGCCTGGCCGACGGCACCGACACCGAGGTCCTGACGTTCATCGACGACCACTCCCGGTTCGTCGTGGCCTGCACCGCCCACGACCGCGTCCGCGGACCAGACGTCGTGACCACCTTCCGGGCCGCGATCAGCGAGCACGGCGTCCCGGCCGCGGTCCTGTCCGACAACGGCATGGTCTTCACCACCCGCCTGGCCGGTGGTCGCGGCGGCCGCAACGCGTTCCAGTCCGAGCTGGCACGCCTGCACGTCGAGCAACGCAACTCCCGCCCGAACCACCCCACGACCTGCGGCAAGGTCGAACGCGTCCAGCAGACCCTCAAGAAGTGGCTCGCCGCGCACCCCTGCGCTACCACCCTGCACGACCTGCAGAGACTGCTCGACCAGTGGCGTGAGCACTACAACACCGCTCGACCCCACACATCACTGCGCGGACGAACGCCCGCCGCGGCCTACGCCGCCAAGGCCAAGGCCCACCCCCACGGCGGGGCCGGCACCCACGAACGCGTCCGCCACGACCGCATCGACACCAACGGCAAACTCACCCTGCGAGTCCACGGCCGACTACACCACATCGGCATCGGACGAACCCACGCCCGAACCCCCGTGATCATGCTCATCGCCGACCACGACGTCCGAGTCGTGCACGCCATCACAGGCGAGCTCCTGCGCGAGCTGACCATCGACCCCACGCGCGACTACCAACCTCAGAAACACAACAAGCCGGACCCCTGAGGGTCCGGCTTGTTGCCGATGTCCTGCGACATCACA
>NZ_BJLP01000098.1 GCF_006538705.1 Cellulomonas uda | reverse complement strand
GAACCGCCCCGGGTTCAGTGGAGGCTCGGTTCTCTGGTCTCCAGCGTCGTCGACGCCGGGTTCTGACGGTAGTGGTTGGCCTCGTGCTCGGAGGGTGGGATGTCGCCGAGCTCGGTGTGCAGGCGCCGGTTGTTGAACCAGTCGACGTACTCGAGCGTGGCGATCTCGACGTCGTCGAGCGTGCGCCATGGTCCCTTGCGGCGGATCAGCTCGTTCTTGAACAAGCCGATCGTGGACTCGGCCAGGGCGTTGTCGTAGGCGTCGGCGACGGACCCGATCGAGGCGCGCATCCCGAGCGCGGCGAGCCGCTCGGTCAGCGCCAGACTGACATATTGGGCTCCCGCGTCGCTGTGGTGGATCAACCCGGCCAGGTCGTTGACCCCGGCGCGGCCGCGCGCCCAGACGGCCATCTCGAGGGTGTCGGTGACCAGGTCGGCGCGCATGCGGGTGTCGGCCTTCCAGCCGACGATCATCCGGGAGAACACGTCGATGACGAACGCGACGTAGCTGAAGCCGGCCCAGGTCCGGACGTAGGTGAAGTCCGCCACCCACAGCTGGTTCGGCGCGGTCGCGGTGAACGCCCGGTTGACCAGGTCACCGGCCCGAGAACCGTCCTTGCCCGGGATTGTGGTGCGCTTGGCCCGGCCGCGGACGACTCCGTGCAGGTCAGCGGCCCGCATGAGTCGCTCGACCGTGCAGCGCGCGACCGGGTGACCGGCGCGGTGCAGGTGCTTCCACATCTTCCGCGCCCCATAGACCGAGTAGTTCGCCGCGTGCTCGACGACGATCACCTCGCTCAGCGCCGCGTCGGTGAGCGCCCGCTTCGAGGGCGGTCGGACCTTGGCCGCGTAGTAGGTGCTCGGGGCGACCTGCAGTTCCGCGCAGATCGGCTCGACCCCGAACTCCTGACGGTGGGCGTCGATGAACGCCACTACCTGGTCGACGGGCGGTCGAGCTCCGCCGCGAAGAAAGCCGACGCACTGCGCAAGATCGCGTTCGACCTGCGCAGCTCCCGGTTCTCCCGCTCCAGCTGGGCGATCCGCGCCGCATCCGCAGTGCTCGTCCCGGGCCGGTCCCCGGCGTCGATCTCGGCCTGCTTGACCCACCCGCGCAGCGTCTCCGGGTTGATCCCGAGTTGCTCACCGATCCGCCGCGCCGCTGCCGGTCGGGTCGCCGGGTCCTTCCTCGCGTCCAGCACGAGCCGGATCGCCCGCTCCCGAAGCTCGTCCGGGTACTTCCTCGGTGCTGCCATGACTCTCATCCTCCGTGGATTGAGAGCCTCCATGGAACCCGGGGCGGTTCA
>NZ_BJLP01000097.1 GCF_006538705.1 Cellulomonas uda | reverse complement strand
CGGCCGCTGTACGCCGCGAGCTCGACGACGCCGCCGGAGGCTCGTTCCAGGAATGGCTCCGCGCACGCCACGACGACGACGCCTTCGACCACGCCATCGTCGAGCACGTCCACCGCTGGTTCGGCCAAGCCGCCTAGCTGTCGCCCGCCGCGCGCTACGTCGCGTCCGGGCGCGTCGCCGTCGATACGGCAGACGAGCCAGCCGCGCGACTGCGTGCTGTCACCTACTGGTGCATCAGCCCCTGACTGCTACGGTCAGCGCACCCCGGAATACTCCGGGCATAACGCCACACCGCTTTGCAGGGGGGACCTGATGCCGCACACCACCACGAGACGCACGCTCACCGCTGCCATCATCACCGGGGGCCTTGTCACGGCAGGACTCCTCAACGTCAACGCGGCCTCCGGGGCGATCACACCGCCTGATGCCTCGTTCGTCTACAGCGGCGAGCCGGTCGCTGACACGATCTCGCGGGCCGACCTCATCGCACGGGCGAAGGCCGGGCAGGGAAACCTCACGATCCAGGACGACGGGGCCAGGCCGCAGACGTTCGGCCCCTCGGACCTCACCACGGACGCCGCCACAACCGCCAGCTCAGGCTTCACCGCCACACCGTCAGGGTTCGTGCTGTGGAACCCCGGCTCGCGGGTCGACGACTACCACTACCGCAGCTCGCCCGTCCAGATCATCTCAGGCCGCTGCTACGTGTCGGGTTGCACCGCGACCGAGAAGATCAACTACGTCCTGAAGGAGTCGCTCGTCGGCGGGAGCAGCAAACGGTGGGCTCTGGAACTCCTTCGAACGCAGATCGCCAACGACCCGCACATCACGTACACGAACAGCGCGTCGTACGTCTGCGGCCGAAACATCTCGGGCGCCCCTGACAAGATCTGTGAAGGAAACTCCGACCCGAGCGACCCGTCAATGGCTGTCGCTTCCCCCGAGTACTACACGTTCGAGTCAACCTCGGGCTACATCAACTTCCCGATGGTGCGCGTGAACGTCCTCTTCTCCAACGACTTGTCGGCCTATCACAAGTTCCGCGGCTGGGACGTGAAGGTCTCGTCCGCCACGAAGCTCAGTGCCACGTCCGACGGCGCGAAGTAACACACCATGCCGTACTGGTTCACACCCGACATCCCCGCCTCCCGTTCGCCGCATCAGGAGGCGGGGGTGTTGTGGTTGCCTCAACCTGACAGGTTGTGGGCTGTTGTCACCGCACAGCTCGAGACTCAACCCGCCTCACTGGACGAATGGTCGAACGACGACATCACCGGTGTGGCTGTCACGTCCGTTGAGGCACTGCTGGACCGTGACGTCACCGTCCCGGTCGCATTCGAGCCGGACGTACCCCCAGCGCACCAGCTCCCGCCCGGCACGCCGACCACGGCGCTCATCAACGGCACGACAACCAGCGCACGAACATGGCTCCTGCCCGGCCCGACACGCCTCACCCTCATCGCACTCCCCAGCACAAGGGTGACCATCACAGCCCTTCACCCGGCAGATCACAACACGTCCCTCACGACCTGGCCGGCGAACACGTAGACACCACCACGCCACCGCCACAGAACGAGGCACACCCCTGGCAGCTCCCCGACCTGCGCCGACTCACCGTCCGCACCGCACTCGCCGACCTGCCCACGATCGGTTCTCCCGCGCC
>NZ_BJLP01000096.1 GCF_006538705.1 Cellulomonas uda | reverse complement strand
GTGGACACGGGTGCTCCTCGGGCGCGTGGGCCAGACCCCGCGCTCGCGGGGTCATGCTCACGGTCGGCAGCGGGCGTCGTCGGGTGAAGCGCTGCCGCAGCACGTCACTCTCTCGCGCGTCCCGACGACCGCGGACCTCGCCCCGGGTGCCGCGTGACGGCGCGGGTCACCCCACCAGGTGGCTGCGGAGCTCGGTCACCTCGAACGGGTCCAGGGTCGTGGTCGTCAGGGCCGTGCCGTCGATGGTCCGCCACTCGTGGTCCGGGTCCTCGTCGACCCGGTACCTGCCCTCCCACACCGTGGTCAACGTGACCGTGAAGGTCCCCACGTCCTCGTAGACATGCTCCACGTCCCGGTTCGGGTACGGGCCACCCGGCGACGTCGTCGTCAGCGCCTGCCCGTCACCGAAGTCCCACGTGTACTCCACCGGCCACGTCACCACGTCGATGTCGAAGCCCAGCAGGCTCGTGCGGAACGTGCGCTCCTCAGGATCGACCCACCCGATGATCCCCTTGTTCACCAGCACCGTCCCACCCTCGCCAGGCTGGCGGTGCGTCACCGTCGGCTTGATCGTCAGCTGACGGAAGTCGCTCTGCGTGAGCTGCGGCAGCAGGTCGTCCGGACACACCCACCCGATCCGCATCTCCCACTGCGACCACGGCGAACCGACCGCCACACGCGTGCGACGCCACAACGGCATCACCGGCTCGTCCTCACCGCACCCCGGGATGACCACCGTGCCGTTCGGCGGCGCGCACTCGCCGTCGATGTCCGACTCCAGGTGCTGGGAATCCACGTTGCACAACCGGGCGTACGCATAGTCCACCAACGGATCCGCATGAGCCTTCCACGACCGATAGGCGAGGTAACGCTCCAAGGTGTCGGACAGGGTCACGTCGTCCCCGCCGAGATCGCCCCGTCTCCTGGCCTCAGCTGGTGCAGCGACGAGGAAAACCGCCGTCGAGGACAGAATGAGAACCGCGATCAGCGGCCGGACCCTCATGTCCCTGACCCGAACTCGTCGATCTTGACGCCTTCCACCCTCCAGCCGCGGCCGTCGTGCGAGAGGACCATCGTTGCCTTCAGCTGGAGCGTGCCGGGGAAGTCCTCGACCACCACTCCCTGGGGGTTGACTGTCTGCGACGGGTACTCGGTGAACTGGACGTCGACGACAAACGTGCCGTCACCCTGCGCCGATGCCGAGCCGAACCCGAGATCCACAGCACCGCCGGTGCCGTGGTTGCCGGCGTTGTGCACTTCCTCGGCACTCTCACGTCCGCTCTCGCAGAACCGGCAGTCGGGACCGCTGAGAGCGTCCCACTCGGTGAAGTCACCTGTCGCAACGATGTACGAGTACAGCGCCGTGAAGTACTTCGCGACCGCGACCGCGTTGTCCTCGGTGGCCGGACCGTCCAGGGCGTCGGGGCGCGCGGGGGGCTTGGTGACGTCCTGGTCGGGACCTGATGTCGGTGCGACGCTCGGCGCCGAGGACGGGGTCGGCGTCGGTGACGGGTCGGGCGTCGGGGTGACTGTCGCGTGCGACGACGTCGTCGGTCTCGGCGTCGTCGGAGCCGCTGTGCCCTCTGCGGTGCAGCCCGCCGACGCGAGCACCCCGACCAGCACGAGTCCGACCGCCCAGCTCCCCCTCGATCGCATGGGGATGAACGTACACAGAACGGTCAGCCCCTGGGGGCGTTCGTCCACAGACCTCGGCCCGCTGCTACGGCGCGCGCACCTCGAGGAGGTCGTCGAGCCCGGCGAAGTCTCCCCGGTTCTTCGTGACCAGCACGGCGCCGTGGGCGTGGGCGGTCGCGGCGATCAGCAGGTCGAACACCCGGGCGCGCGGCCGCCGTCCGGCCGTGACCGTCTTGGCCGCCAGCAGGGCGTAGGACGACGCGACGGCGTCGTCGACCGGCAGAGCGGCGAGCGCGACCTCGGCGCTGGACAGCACCCGCATCCGCGCGGCCCGGGCCTCCGGCGTGCGGGCTACCATGACACCGAACCGCAGCTCGGCCAGCGTCGCGATGCTGATCGCGGCCTCGTCGTCGCCATCCGTCGGCACCAGGCCGTGGATGAGGACGTTCGTGTCGAGGATCAGCCTCACCGGTCGCTGCCGCGCTCGAACGGATCGGCAGCGGCACCGTCGACCAACGCCAGGTCGTCGTCCCACGCGGGGTCGTGGACTCCTGGGAACAGCGCCGCCAGCTCGGCGACCGGACGCCACGCGGGACGGGTCTCGAGGTGGGGCACCAGCTCGGCGACCGGACGCCCGTGAACCGTCACGACGAGGTGCTCACCGTTCTCGACGCGGCGCAGCAGCCCGGACGCGTCCTGCCGCAGCTCGCGCACCCCGACGGTCGTCATGGCCCCGAATGTAGCACCGTGTGCTACGTCGTACGGATCCGAGGGCTACACCGG
>NZ_BJLP01000095.1 GCF_006538705.1 Cellulomonas uda | reverse complement strand
TCGATGTCCTGCGACATCACAGGGTGCGCGAGGGGGGATTTGAACCCCCACGCCCTTTCGGACACTGGCACCTGAAGCCAGCGCGTCTGCCGTTCCGCCACTCGCGCGCGCTGCAGAAGGCTAGCACGATCCGCGGGGCGTCCAGGACCATGGTCGGCGGACCCCGGCACTGCCAGGATGGCCGCCATGGCAGGGGAGCGCGCGCACGGCGATGGTCCGGTCCTGGTCACCGGTGGGACGGGGATGCTCGGGCAGGCGGTGGTCGCCGGGCTCGTCCGACGAGGCCGCGCGGTGCGGGTGCTGAGCCGCCGACCGGGCGAGAGCCCCGTCGGGGTGGAGCGCGTCGTCGGTGACCTCACGACGGGTGCGGGGGTCGACGAGGCGCTCGCGGGGGTGTCCGCCGTCGTGCACTGCGCGAGCGAGCCACGCCGGCCGCAGCACGACGTCGACGCCGCCGCGCACCTGCTGCTCGCCGCTCGCCGGGCGGGGACACCGCACCTGGTGTTCGTCTCGATCGTGGGCGTCGACGCGATCCCGTACTCCTACTACCGCGCCAAGCTCGAGGTCGAGCACCTGGTCGAGGTCGGCGGCGTGCCGTGGTCGATCCTGCGTGCGACGCAGTTCCACCAGTTCGTGCCGCGGCTGCTCGATCGGTTCACGGTCGCGGGTGTGACCGTGCTGCCCGCGGGGACGAGCCTGCAGCCGGTCGACGTGGACGAGGTCGCGATGCGTCTCGTCGAGCTGGTCGAGGTCGGGCCTTCGGGGCGCGTCGCGGACCTGGGCGGGCCCGGCGTCGTCGACGCGCGCACCGCGTACCGGCTGGTCGCGCAGGCGCGGGGTCGTCGGCCCCGGAGCGTCAGCGTGCGCCTGCCGGGACGCTCGTTCGCCGCGTTCCGCGCGGGAGCGCAGCTCGCACCCGAACACGGGACGGGCCGCCGGACCTTCGAGGAGGCCCTCGCCGACCTGCGCTGACCGGCGGGGGCGTCGTCAGGCGACGTGCCCCGTCCAGCGCGCGCCGTCCCAGTACGCACGACGACCGTCGGGCGTCGGGTACCAACCGGGCGGCACCGCGTACGCGGCCGGACCCGGCGCGAACGTCAGCACCCGGTGCGGCAGGCAGGACCACACCAGCGCCGCGACCCATCCCGCGAACGTCCATCCCAGCAGCAGGGTGACCCAGAAGATCCCCCACCGGGCGGCCTTGCCGCGCGTCATCGCGATCGCGAACGGCAGCAGGTAGAACCCGGTGAGCACGGTGAGCAACCACGCCACGACGATCCCCGCGGTCGACGGCGTGACCTGGTCGGTGCGCGCGGTCGTCGGCCACGTGCCGGGCGCGTAGGGCGCGGCTCCGGGCAGCGGGGTGGCCGACGCGGCGTCGTAGGGCACGGCATCGTAGGGAACCGCGTCGAACGACGAGACCGGGTACGACGAGACCGGGTACGACGAGACCGGGTACGACGAGACCGGGTACGACGAGACGGCGGGCAGCTGTGCGGTCGGCGGCGTGCCGTACGCGGGGGGCGAGGCGGAGCCGCCCGCGACCGGGGTGCCGTACGGCGAGGTCGCGGGCTCGTCGTACCGGCGCTCGTACCCGTCGACGTAGCGGTCGACACCGTCGGTCCCCGACACGGCTCCTCCTCAGTCGCGTGACGTCAGGACGAGCGGGCCGTCCTTGGTGAGCGCCACCGTGTGCTCGAAGTGTGCCGCGAGCGAGCCGTCGGCGGAACGGATCGTCCAGCCGTCGTCGTCGATCACGTACCCGTCGCCGCCGGCCATGAACCACGGCTCGATCGCGATGACGAGGCCGGCCTGGAGCTTCATGCCGCTGCGGCGGCGGCCGTCGTTCGGGACGTGCGGGTCCTCGTGCATGGTGCGACCCACGCCGTGCCCGCCGAAGTCGGTGCTGATCCCGTAGCCCGCGCGGTGCCCGACGTCGCCGATCGCCGCGGAGATGTCGCCCATCCGCCCGCCGACCTTCGCCGCCGCGATGCCGGCCTCGAGCGCGCGCTCGGTCGTCTCGATGAGCGCGGTCGCCTCGGGCGTCGTCGTCCCGACCTGGAACGTGATCGCGGAGTCCGCGACCCAGCCCTGCACCTGCGCGGCGAAGTCGATCGACAGCACGTCGCCGTCGGCGAGCACGTACGGCGACGGCAGGCCGTGCAGCGCGGCGTCGTTGACCGACGTGCACAGCACGCCCGGGTAGGGGATCGCGCCGAAGCTCGGGTGGTACCCGAGGTACACGGAGTGCGCGCCCGCGGCGTCGATCATCCGGTGCGCGTGGTCGTCGAGCTCCTGGAGCGTCGTGCCGACCTTCGCGACGTCGCGTAGCGAGGACAGCACCCCGGCGACGAACCTCCCGGCGGGTCGCATGGCGGTCAGCTCGGCGGCGGTCTTCAGCATCACGCCCCCACCTTCCCACCTCCCACCCCCACGCCACCGCCCCTCCACCACCGCCGCCACCGCGCCACCCCGCCACGACCCCGCCCTTCCTCGCGGTAT
>NZ_BJLP01000094.1 GCF_006538705.1 Cellulomonas uda | reverse complement strand
AGCCCGCGGCGCGCCCCGCGCCGTCCCGACCCGCCGCGCCGGCACGTCCGGCCGCTGCGGCACCCGCCGCCCCCGCTCCGGCGGCACCCGCTGCGGCGGCGCCCGCTCCCGCGGCACCCGCCCCGGCCCGCCCGGCCGCCCCGGCCCCGGCTCAGCCCGCGGCTGCGGCACCCGCCCCGGCGGCACGTCCGGCCGCGCCGGCGCCCGCTGCCAAGGCGCCCGCGCCCGGTGCGAGCCCCGCCCCGCGTCCCGCGGGTCAGCGTTCCGGTGCGCCGGGTGGCGCACGTCCCGGTGCACCGCGCCCCGCGGCCCGCCCCGGCAACAACCCGTTCGCGCCGTCGCAGGGCATGCCCCGCGCGGGTGGTGGCGAGCGTTCCGGTGGTCCGCGTCCCGGCGGTCCGCGTCCGGGGAACAACCCGTTCGCGCCCTCGCAGGGCATGCCGCGTCCCGGCGACCGGCGTCCCGAGGGCGCTCCCGCCGCAGGTGCGGGCGATCGCCCCGGCGGCCCGCGTCCCGCGCCGCGTCCGGGTGGTCCGCGCCCGAACCCGGGCATGATGCCCGGCCGTACCTCGAGCGGCGTCGGCCGACCCGGTGAGCGCCCCGCGCGCCCCGGTGGCGGTGGTGCCGGCGGCGGTCGCGGCGGCTTCGGCGGTCGTCCCGGTGGCGGCGGCGGTGCACCCGGCGGCGGCGGCGGTTTCGCCGGTCGTCCCGGTGGCGGCGGTCGTCCCGGCGGTGCCGGCCGTGGCTCGACGCAGGGTGCCTTCGGCCGCGCAGGCGGTCGTCCCGTGCGTGGGCGCAAGTCCAAGCGGGCGAAGCGCCAGGAGTTCGAGGCGATGCAGGCCCCGTCGCTCGGCGGCGTGCAGGTCCCGCGCGGCAACGGCAAGACGGTCGTCCGCCTGCGGCACGGCTCCTCGCTGAACGACTTCGCCGACAAGATCGACGCCAACCCCGCGGCCCTGGTGACCGTGCTGTTCCACCTCGGTGAGATGGCGACGGCGACGCAGTCGCTCGACGAGGACACGTTCGGCACGCTCGCGGCGGAGCTCGGCTACGTCATCGAGATGGTCTCGGCCGAGGAGGAGGACCGCGAGCTGCTCGGGGCCTTCGACATCGACCTCGAGGCGGAGGAGGCGGGCGAGTCCGACGAGGACCTCGCGCCGCGCCCGCCGGTCGTCACCGTCATGGGTCACGTCGACCACGGAAAGACCAAGCTCCTCGACGCCATCCGCTCCACGGACGTCGTCGCGGGCGAGGCCGGCGGCATCACCCAGCACATCGGTGCCTACCAGGTGGTCAAGGAGCACGAGGGCGTCGAGCGTCCCATCACGTTCATCGACACCCCGGGTCACGAGGCGTTCACCGCCATGCGTGCCCGCGGTGCGCAGGTCACGGACATCGCGATCCTCGTGGTCGCGGCCGACGACGGCGTGATGCCCCAGACGATCGAGGCGCTCAACCACGCGCAGGCGGCCAACGTGCCGATCGTGGTCGCGGTCAACAAGGTGGACAAGGAGGGGGCCAACCCCGCCAAGATCCGCCAGCAGCTCACCGAGTACAACCTCGTGGCCGAGGAGTACGGCGGCGACACGATGTTCGTCGACGTCTCCGCGAAGCAGGGGCTGCACATCGACCAGCTCCTCGAGGCGGTCCTGCTCACGGCCGACGCCGCTCTGGACCTGCGGGCCAACCCGGACAAGGACGCGCGAGGCGTCGCCATCGAGGCGAACCTCGACAAGGGCCGCGGCGCGGTCGCGACCGTGCTGGTCCAGTCCGGCACGCTGCGCGTCGGCGACGCGATCGTCGCCGGCACGGCCTACGGCCGCGTGCGTGCGATGTTCGACGAGCACGGCGAGACCGTCGTCGAGGCGGGCCCGTCCCGTCCGGTGCAGGTGCTCGGCCTCGCGTCCGTCCCGTCCGCGGGCGCCACGCTGCTCGTGGCTCCCGAGGAGCGCACGGACCGTCAGATCGCCGAGAAGCGTGAGGCGGCCGAGCGTGCCGCGCTCCTGGCCAAGCGCCGCAAGCGCATCAGCCTCGAGGACTTCACGCAGGCGCTCGCCCAGGGCAAGGTCGAGACCCTCAACCTGGTCATCAAGGGTGACGTGTCCGGTGCCGTCGAGGCGCTCGAGGACGCGCTGCTCAAGATCGACGTGGGCGAGGAGGTCGACCTGCGCGTCATCCACCGCGGTGTCGGTGCGATCACGCAGAACGACGTCAACCTCGCGACCGTCGACTCGGCGATCATCATCGGCTTCAACGTGAAGTTCGCGGAGCGCGTCGAGGACCTGGCCGACCGTGAGGGCGTCGACGTGCGCTTCTACTCGGTCATCTACCAGGCGATCGACGACGTCGAGGCAGCGCTCAAGGGCATGCTCAAGCCGGAGTACGAGGAGGCGCAGCTCGGTACCGCCGAGGTGCGCGAGGTCTTCCGCTCGTCGAAGTTCGGCAACATCGCCGGCTCGATCGTGCGCTCGGGCGAGATCCGACGGAACTCCAAGGCGCGTGTGCTCCGCGGTGGCAAGGTCATCGCGGACAACCTCACGATCGAGTCGCTCAAGCGGTTCAAGGACGACGCCACCGAGGTCCGTGAGGGCTACGAGTGCGGTATCGGCCTCGGGTCGTACAACGACCTGCAGCTCGAGGACGTCATCGAGACGTTCGAGATGCGGGAGAAGCCGCGGGTCTGAGCCCGTCGGTCGGGTGTGGTGTGCGCGCACGGCCTACCAGGCGGCCGCCCCGTGCGGGGCGGCCGCCC
>NZ_BJLP01000093.1 GCF_006538705.1 Cellulomonas uda | reverse complement strand
CCGCACGTCCACCGCTGGTTCGGCGAGGTCCCCTGAGCCGCGCCACCGTCGACGGGGGCGCCGGAATCAGCCGATCATCGCTGCGACGTCGCGCACCAGCTGAGCGCGGGCGACGGTCGTCTCGGGGCGAGGGTCGTCGAGGGCGAGGAGGACGACGCGGTCGTCGCCGATGGTGAGCGTCGCAAGCAGGTCCTCGTGGCGCGCGACCCGCTCGCGCACGGCCGGCAGCCAGGCGGGCTCGGCCGTCCCACGGCGGCCCGCCCACGCCGGGGTGACGAGCATCGAGTCCGCGGTCGCCCCGATCGGCACGCTGACGCGGGCCGGGCCGGTGCGCGCGTCGGCAGCCACGACCTCGCGGCGCACGGGAGAGCGGCGCGAGCCGGGCACCGCACGCAGCACCCAGGTCTCGCAGCGCACCGGCATGCCGGAGACCGCGAGACGCAGCCTGCCGCGTGCGGCCTCGACCCTCCACCCTCGCGGGAGCGCGAGCGCGGCGTCCCGGGGGTCGGGCGGGCCGTCGTCGACGAGCCTGGCGCCGTTCCAGGTCCGTGCCCACGCGGCTCGGGCGGACGCGACGCGACCGTGGGTCGCTTCCGCGCCGCCGGCCCGTCGCCACAGGACTCCGCCCAGGACGCCGACGACCAGGACGGCCGCGACGACGATCCGCTGCGCGGGGCCGCTGGCGAGGCCGGCGGCGACGACGCAACCCGCGATCGTCGCGACGCCGGTCACCGGCAGGACCGCGCCCGCAGCGGTCCACGAGCGGCGGCGCAGGCGCGCGCCGCTCGGCCGCGGGTCAGCGCCGGACATCGGGCGGCTCGTCGGCCGCGGGCAGCATCTCGTGGGCAGCGGCGGCGACCGCGCCGGAGAGGTCGCCGACGGACGCCGGTGCCTCGCGCACGGCCTCGTCGACCGATGCACGCAGCAGCGCGACGGCCCTGCGGTGCGCGTCCATCGTCGCGGCGGCGAGGGCGCGCGGAGCTGTGCGCATGGCGTGCGGCGTGAACTCCACGCCCTGGATCAGCGCATCGGGACCGAGCGTGACGCGGACCTCGCGCCCGGCCGACCATGCCGAGTAGGTGGCCTGCTCGATGCGTGCCGCGATGCGAGCGGTCTCGGCTGCCGTCTGGTGCGCGTCACGCTGCAGTTGCTTGAGCCGCTCACGTGCGTCCGCGAGGGGTGCGTAGGGGTCCATGGTCAGCCTCCGACCGTCTGGGCGCCCTGGTCGACCCCCGAGGCACCGGCGCCGACCACCGTGTCCGGCCCGATGCCGAGGTTGTAGAGCCCGACCTCGTCGAACGCCCGGTACAGGTCGGCCAGGAGGTCGCAGAAGCGCCCGGTCGACTGGAGCAGCTCGTCCGTCCACCTCGCGGCGTCGTCGACCCAGCGGGCGATCGCGGAGGTTGCCTGCGCGACGACGACGGGCACGCCGAAGCCGAGAGTCCCCAGCGCCTCGGCCACCCAGACGATCAGCTTGCCGACGAGCTCGGCACAGATGGCGGACACGATCTGCCGGACGATCTCGACGATCCCGCTCCCGATCGCGAACCCGGTGTTCACGCACCGGCACGCGAAGGCCTCCACGGTGGCCCGGTGCGCCATCTCGGTCACGCGGCGCCGGAACGCGTCGGCGGCGGGTCCGTGCCAGTACTGCGCCGTCCGGTCGCGGATCTCGATCAGCCGGTCGGACTGCATCTCCAACGTGGCGCCGACGTTCGCCCAGGTCAGGCCGACCGCGGTGACCACGGCAGGGTCACCGACGAGCACGTCGAGAGCCTCCTGGAACCAGGAGAAGCGGTCCAGCAGGAATCCCGCGACGCTGGACGCGAGGGTGCCGAGAGGGTCGACCGCGACGCCGACGAGGTCGCCGACGCTCCCCGCGGCCGATCCCAGGGCCCCCGCCCAGTCCCCCGAGCCCAGGCTCGCACCCGTCGAGAACAGCGACCCGACGACCGGCACGCCCAGCGCGGTCCCCTCGAACCACGCGGGCGCCTCCCACGTCTCGGGCTCGACGACCAGGGTCATCCCAGCCGCCCCAGGAGCCCGCGGTTGCGCGCGGCCGACGCGGCGTCGGCCGCCTCGTAGGCCGCCACCGTGTGGCGCAGGTTCATGGCGACGGCCTCGTACGCCCCCGCCTCGGCACGCAGCGCCGCGACCGCCGCGGTCTGGACCGTCTGCGACGGCGGGACCATCGCGATGCACAGCAGACCGAACGCTGTCTGCGACATCCCCTGCGCCGCGAGACCGGCGCTCACCGCACCGTCGAGCTCGTCGCTCACGGCGAAGACGTTCCCGACCTCGGCTGCGAGCCGGACCGGGTCGACCGAGAACTCGTCCATCACTTCCCCTCCTCCGCGAGAACCTGCCGGACGCGAGCCGCGACCTCGCTGTCCCCCAAGCTCGGCAGTGCCTGGAGACGCGGGCGTCCCGTACCGCGGTACGCGTCCCGCACCGCGTCGAGCACGGCCGCCTCGAGCTGCTCCGGCGCGAGCCGTGCGAGGTCGGGCGCGAACACGATGTCGGCCAGCAGACCGTGACCGTCGACGACGACCTCGACCAGGCCGTCCCGGTCCACGCCGGTCGTCGGCGCGTGCGAGGTCGTCGGGCGCACGCCCTGCGCCGCCCTCAGGTACGCGATCCCGTCCGCCAGGACGGACTCCAGGTCTTCCGTGGCCATGGCCGTGAGAGTAGCGGTGTGCACGCCCGTCGTGGGCGGGTCGTCCGACGCGGCGACGTCCTCCCTGCTCGCGACGAGCGGCACCAGCCAGTCGAGCAGATCGGGTTCGAGGGTGCGGGCGTGCCGGAGCACCGCGACACCTGGAC
>NZ_BJLP01000092.1 GCF_006538705.1 Cellulomonas uda | reverse complement strand
GCGCGCGGGGCGGCGAGGACGGAGGCACTCGAGGGGAGGCGAGAGCGGGGTGCGCGAGGGGTGGCGAGGCGGGCGGTGCGCGGGGGTGGCGAGGAGCGGGGTGCGCGGGGGGCGGCGAGGAGCGCGGGCTGCCTGTGGGGGGCGGCGAGCTACTGGGTACGCGAGGGGTGACGAGGACCGGACTCATCGGCGGGAGGGGAGCAGCGGGATGCGTGGGTTAGGCGGCCCACGGGCGGGTCGGGGCCAGCCGCCTGGTGCCCGGGGAGGCGAGTCGCGGGAACCGGCGGGAAGTGGGCGCGGGTACCGGCGGGAGGCGTGGCGCGGTGCACGAAGGGCAGGGCGAGCACGGGGGAAGGGGACGCGAGCGGGAAGGCCTCACCAGGTGCGTGCATGTGGCGGGTGTAGAGCGCGCGAGGCGCGCAGCGCTAGGCAGGGGCTCTGGGTACGGCGCGTGGGGGAAGGGGCTGGCACTTCGCGGGTCTGCGACTCTGCCGAGCAGAAATGTGGGACGGCAGAAGACGCGAAGGCAGAGAGCGTGAGCGTGACGCGCCCGCGTGGAGCGACGGGTGTATTGCGGTCGTCGGCGAAGCCGGGGCGCGGTCAGCCAGCGGTGACCCGGGCAAGGGGGGGCCCTCTGTGGGGGTGTCGGCGGTAGGCAGCCCCTTCATTCAGCTGCTGCCGACGGGCGTCCTCCGCCTGCCTGCTGCCCGCGCAGTGCGATCGCGAAGGGATCGATGCGCGTTCTACAGGTCGTCAGCGCACCCAGCAGGTTGTCAGATCGCCGCGGCGCCTTGAGGAGGGCGACCGCTGGGGGAGGCAGGACGATGGGGCCGACTGCTTGGGCACGATCACCGTTCCACGTGAAACAGCGGGGGGTTGCGGAGCGCGCGCTTGATCCGGGCCCCGCGAGCCGGAGCCGCATGCTCGCACGGCCAGGCCAGGATGCCACGCCAAGCGCACAGACGTACCGCGCCGACTCGTCCGGGCGGCAGGTCGAGCGCGTGGGCGGGTCCGCTCGCGATCCCGAAATCATCGCCGGACGCACGTGACGCAAGTGCCCACGCCACCACGTCAAGCACCGGGCCTCGTGCCTGCGAACGGCCCTAGGGGTGCAGGCGGCCCGGAGGCCTCACGCGACGCGGACTGGATCGCAACAGTCGAGTCCAGAGAGCGCGCCAGTCTGATCGCTACCCCGTGCGAGTCATCAAGTGTGCGGGGACTTCAAGCCGTCACCGCGCAGTGAAGGCATGCGACGCCCTCTAGCGGAGGCAGGCTGGGCGCAGACGCGCGGCAATGGGGGAGGAGGCCCGGTGCCCGTGCGCGGGGGCCGTGGGCGCGCTGCGGCGGGCACGCGCGCGGTGGAGGGGGAGCGGAAGTACCTGGATCATCCGTTCCCTGCGTCCCGCAAGGGGGCGGAGGCAGGCGGTCGCCCGCACCTAGGGACTCAGAACGAGTTTCACGTGAAACAGCGCGCCACGAGAGAGGGCTGAACACGGAAGGCACCGCTCACCTCCGCGACAAGCAGTTGGGCGGGACGCCTCCGCTGCAGATCGGTATTGGAGTGGCTCCCCGCCGTAGAACGACGGCGACCCGCAGTCGCCGGCGTGTGCGGGCGCGTACGGTGCAACCGAGCTCCGTCCTCGCGGATCGAAGCGCGGGGCCGGACAGATGACGGGCCGGCGCTCCGGCGGGCCGGGGGACGGCTGTGGCGGCCAGCCCGGCCTGGCCCAGCCGGTGGCGGCGCCGCCACGATCTGCATTGCGCCACTGTCTTGGTCGAGCGGCTGCCTGGACGCCGCGTCCGGACGATCGTCGCGCAGCCGCGACGATCGAATCCCAAGGGAAGGCGAGCGCCCGGGCGCCCCGGTGCGGAGGCACGTCGCCTGATGACACGCGTGCCGATGCTCCGGCGGACCAACCGCCTCGCACAGGAGAGGGCCCCGGCGGGGATCGGCAAAGGGCACGCGTCAGGCAGAGGAGTCGATGTAACCCACAGCGAGCAATGGGCGGTCGGGTGCCACAAGGCCTGTTTCACGTGGAACACCGTGACGCCCTCACCACATGCGCGGCCCAGGGCCGTGGACCGGATGGTCGGCGGGTGTCGCCGCCCGGGAAGTGCATGGTCCGGCGGCCGCGAGGCGGGCACCGCCGCGCGTTCAGGCCCGCGCCCCCCCCGCGCGCGTATGCGACCTGCGACGTGAGCGGGGTCCGGGGCAGGGCGGGGCGGCGCAGCCGGCTCGCCAAGGGCACATGGGAGTACCACCGCGCAGAGAACACGGGAGCGCCGCGGCGCAGAGGACATCGGAGCGCCACGGGCCAGAGAACATCGGACGCCACCGCAGCAGAGACACCGGGGCAGCAACGGGCGGGCGAGCTGGTGGCCACGTCGCGAGTACCGCCCCAGCACCCCGCCGGAGCTGTGCAGAGCGCGCGAGCCACCGGGGAGGCGCGCGCCCGACGCTCGTCGATCGGCTGGAACGGCGGACGCGGACGGTCCAGAACGGCGCGCGCGAGCACCTACACGGCTGGAACCGTGTGAGCACGAGCCGGCATCCTCAACGCACCGGCCGGCGCGGCCGGGACGGGGAGCGGCCGAGTGCTGGTGGGGCCGGGGGAGGCGGCGCGCGACCTGCCGAAACTCGGCACGAGAGGTTGTGCACATCAGCGTGCGGCGCGTCTGGCTGGACCCCGCCAGCCGGTACGGTGGGTTGTCGCGCGGCGGTCCGCGTTCTGGCGGCCTGCAGGAGGGTTTCACGTGGAACGAGAGGTGGCGTCGGTGGGTGAAAGCGGCGCGGCCGAGAGCCACGAGGTCGACGGAGACCAGGTTGCAGGAGACCAGGTTGCAGGAGATCAGGCGCTCGAGCGAGAGCACGTCCTCGAGCCCGAGCGCGAGCTGGTCCGCGACGCCCTCGAGGGCGACCCCCGGCTTCCCGAGTTCTTCGCCGACGCGTGGGACCAGGTCGACGCCTTCCACGCGATGCTCACCGAGCAGGGAGTCCTCCGCGGCCTGATCGGTCCGCGCGAGGTGGGCCGGCTTTGGGAGCGGCACCTGCTCAACTCGGCGGCCGCTGTGCCGTTCCTCCCGAGGAGCGGCTCGATCGTCGATCTGGGGAGCGGCGCGGGCCTGCCCGGGGTCGTGGTCGCCGCGATGCTCCCGGATGCCCACGTGGTACTCCTCGAGCCGATGGAGCGGCGGACGGACTGG
>NZ_BJLP01000091.1 GCF_006538705.1 Cellulomonas uda | reverse complement strand
CCCCCGCCCCGCCCGGCCCCCCCCCGCCGACCCCGCGGTTCCTCCGGCTCCGACGCACGTGAGCCGGAGCAACCGCGGGGTCGGCGTGCGTGACCGGGGGTTCTCCCTACCGTGACCTGGTGGGGCGACGGGATGTCGACGCAGGCCAGGGGGCCCGTAGGTTCGTGGCATGACCTCGCAGCTCGCTCCCGGCCCGGTCCCCTCCGGGCCCGTCGACCAGCCCGTCGACCCGGTCGACGCCGCCTTCCCGCCCACGTCCCGCGACCTCGCCACCGTGGCGCCCGCGCTGGCCGACTCCGGGCGGCTCGCGCTCGCACCCGTCACGCCCGAGACGTGGCGTGCGCTCGCGCACACGACCATCGGCTTCCTCTGGCTCGTCACGGTCGGCACCGTCGTGCTGACCGTCGTGCCGATCGCGGTGTCGTTCGTCCTCGTCTTCGGCGTCGGCCTGCTCATGCTCCCGCTCGTCCTGCGCGCGGCCCGGGGGTTCGCCCGCGCCGAGATCGCGCGGCTCGGCGCCCAGACCGGCGCGCTGGTCCCGCCCCCCGTGCCCGCCCACCGCGGCGGACCGGGCTGGTGGTCGCGCTACCTCGCCCCGCTGCGCGACACGCGCGCCTGGGCCGCCCTCGGCTACGCCGCGCTGGCGACCCTCACGTCGTCGCTCGCGTTCGCGCTCGTCGTCGGCCTCGGTGGCGGCGGCCTCGCCGGCATCCTGGCGCCCGTCTACGGCACCGGCCCGCTGCTCGAGGACTGGCTCGGCTGGCCCACGTGGCTCCTCACCGCGGCCCTGGTGCTCGCCGGGCTCGTCGCGCTGTGGCTCGCGGCGCTCGCGGCGCAGGCGACCACCCTCCTGCACGTCCGCATGGCGCGCGGGATGCTCGGCGCCCCCCGGTCCGCGTACGAGGTCGCGGTGGCCGACGCCGCGCGGGAGCGCGCCGAGTCACGCGTCGCGCACGTGGAGGAGACCCGCCACCTCGTCGTTGGCGCCGCCGACGACGAGCGCCGCCGCATCGAGCGGGACCTGCACGACGGCGCGCAGCAGCGCCTCGTCGCGCTGGGCCTCGAGCTCGGCGCGGCCAAGCGCCGCGGCGCGCAGGACCCGGAGGTGGCCGCCGCCGCGCTGGACCACGCGCACCGCGAGATCCAGGAGACCCTCGCCGAGCTGCGCGACCTGGTGCGCGGCATCCACCCGGCCGTCCTCACCGACCGCGGCCTCGACGCCGCGCTCAGCGCGCTCGCGTCCCGCTCGCCGATCCCCGTGACCGTCCGGACGCCCGACGACGACACGCTCGAGCAGTGCGGCACCGCCGCACGGGCCGCCGCGTACTTCGTCGTCGCCGAGGCGCTCACCAACGTCGCCAAGCACGCCCAGGCGCGCTCCGCGCAGGTCGCGGTCGCGTGCGACGGCACCACGCTGCGGCTCGTCGTCTCCGACGACGGGCGCGGGGGAGCCGCGGCGGCACCCGGCTCGGGCCTCGACGGCCTGCGCAGCCGCGTCGCCGCCCTGGACGGCACCTTCGACCTCGCCAGCCCCGCCGGGGCCGGCACGACCCTCACCGTGGAGCTCCCGTGCGCATCGTGATCGCGGAGGACTCGGTCCTCCTCCTGGACGGCCTGACCCGGCTGCTGACCGCCGAGGGGCACGACGTCACCGGCTACAAGACCGCCGACGAGCTCGTCGCGGCGCTCGGCCCCGACGCGGCGGTCCCCGACGTGCTGGTGACCGACGTGCGGATGCCCCCGTCGCACACCGACGAGGGCCTGCGCGCCGCGATCCACCTGCGCAGCCTGCACCCGCGGCTCCCCGTGCTCGTGCTCTCGCAGTACGTCGAGCAGCGCTACGCCCGCGACCTGTTCGCGGGTGACGTGCGCGGCCTGGGCTACGTGCTCAAGGACCGCGTGACCGACGTCGACGAGCTGCTCGACGCGATCTCCCGGATCGCGGCCGGCGGCACCGTGATCGACCCGGAGGTCGTCGCGCAGATCATGGCGCGCGCGACCCGGACCGGCCTGGAGGACCTCACCCCGCGCGAGCGGGAGGTCATGGCGCTCGTCGCGGAGGGCCGCTCCAACTCCGCGATTGCCGAGCGCCTGTTCATCGGGCTGCCCGCCGTGGAGAAGCACGTCACCTCGATCCTCACCAAGCTCGGGCTGCCGCCGGACAGCGACGACCACCGTCGCGTCCTGGCCGTGCTGCGCTGGCTCGAGCACCGACCGAACGGAGAGTCATGAGCACCGCCACCCAGACCCCCACGCCGCCCGCACCGGTGCGCGACCCGCGCACCTCCGGCTGGGCCAAGGCCCTGCTGTGGGTCGGCGGCACGATCGGCGCCCTCGCGATCGTGTGGGCCGCCCTCGACGTCACGAGCCTCATCGCTCGCGAGAAGACCACCGGTGACGCCACGTACGCGGTCGCGCCGACCGTCGAGCTCGTCGCCGACGGCCGCGTGACCGTCACCGCCGGCGGGTCCGACGAGGTGCATGTCTCGCGCGAGGCGCGGTTCGCGTTCGTCGACCCGCACTACGCGGCGAGCGCGTCCTCGGACCGGCTCGTCGTCTCCTACCAGTGCTCGTGGGGCTGGGTGTGGGACTGCGACACCGACCTGGACGTCACGCTGCCCGCGGGCACCGCGATCGTCGTGCGGACCTCCGACGGCGACGTCCGTGCCACCGGGGTGCTCGGTGACGCGGACCTGCGCTCCAGCAACGGCCGTGTCGAGGCCTCCGCGATGGGTGGCGACCTCGTGGCGCACTCGAGCAACGGCAGCGTCGACGTGCGTGACGTCACCGGGTCGGTGCGCGCCACGTCGAGCAACGGCTCGGTGGTCGTGCGCGGCGCCGCCTCGGTCGAGGCGCGCTCGAGCAACGGCCGCGTCGAGGTCGAGGACGTGCAGGGCGTCGTCGTCGCCGAGTCCAGCAACGGTGACGTGCAGGTCGCCGAGGCCCACGACGACATCACCGCCACGTCCAGCAACGGCAGCGTGACCGTGCACGGCACGGGCCGGCCCGTCGCGCTCGACATCCGCACCTCGAACGGCTCGCAGCGCACCGAGGCCCCCACGGACCCCGCGGCCCCCGTGCACGTGACGATCCACTCGTCCAACGGCTCGGTGAGCTACCTGCCCCCGCGGTCCTGACGGACCGTGTCCGGCGCGACGGCGCGAAAGCGATGGGCCCTCACGCCCCGGCATGATTGCCGGCCGTGAGGGCCCATCTGCTGTCGGGGTGGC
>NZ_BJLP01000090.1 GCF_006538705.1 Cellulomonas uda | reverse complement strand
GAGCCACGGGACCTGCGGCGGGAGCCCGCCCCGGCCCGCGACGACCCGCCACCCCAGCCACGTCAGCGCCGCGACCCCGACCGCGACGAGGACGAGCGTCTGCCAACGCGTGCGACGCATCACGCCCCCGGACCGGGCTGCCCCGACCCGTCCTCGTCGACGTCCCACTGCGCCGCCGGCACCGGGGCCGTCAGCCAGTCGAGCGCGAGCCAGCGCACGCCCTCACGGTCCGGCGCCGTCGCCGCGAGCGCCGCGACGGGGCCACCGCCGAGGCCCGGGAGCACCGCGTCGGGGTCGACCTGCGCCCACGGCTGCAGCACGAACGCGCGCTCGTGCGCGCGCGGGTGCGGCAGCTCGAGGTCGTCGGTCACCGCCAGCACCGAGCCGTACACGATCACGTCCACGTCCAGCGTGCGCGGACCCCAGTGCTCGAGCCGCTCGCGCCCGTGCGCGTGCTCGACCGCCTGCACCGCGCGCAGCAGGTCCCGCGGCGAGAGCAGCGTGCGCACGAGCACGACCGCGTTGAGGAAGTCCGGCTGCTCCGGTCCCCCGACCGCGGCCGTCCGGGCGAGCGGGGACACGTCGAGCACGTCGATGCCCGGCGTGCGGTCGAGGTCCCCGACCGCCTGGCGCAGGGTCTCCTGCGCGTTGCCGAGGTTCGCCCCGAGCGCGAGGACCGCCTCGACGGGCGCCGCCGGCGTCTCGTCGAGCCGGTCCGAGACCAGCTCGCCCGGCACCACCTCGTCGTCGCGAGCCGGTGCCTCGTCGGGACGGCCCACCACCACGGGCTCGCGGTACGCGTCCCCGTACGCGGCCTGGTCGCGCTGGGCGGCCGCGTCGAGCTCCGCGAGCGAGAGCGGCGGCATGACCTGGGTCGCGTCGGCCGGGGCCGGCGGTGCGGGGGCGGCAGGCGGTGCGGGCGCGGGGGCGGGTGCGGGGGCCACCGCGGGGTTCGACGTCGTCGGCGGGCCGGACGCGACGATCGACGTCTCGTCCGCCGGGTGCAGCGTCGCGCCGCCGCCGAGCGGACCGCCGACGACGAGGTCGCCCGGCTTGGGCAGCGGGACGAGCGGCGGCGCGACCGCCGCACCGCCCAGCGGACCCGCGAGCGCACCGATCGCGGGTTCGACGACGGGCGCGACCAGCGGGGGCGCGGGGACCGTGGCGGGCGCGGCCGGCGGCCCGGCCACGGGCGCCTCGGGACCCGCATGGAGCACGGGCGCCTGCGGCGCCGGCGTGACCGGGAGGGCCGCGGTGTGCGTGAGCGCGCGCGTGGCCGACTCCGCGCGGGGCTCCGCGCGGTACGGCTCGGCCGCGGGCAGCTTGCCGCGGTCCCGGCGGATCGCGACGACCACGTCCCCGAAGGGCACCGGGATGGGCGCCTGCGGCTTGTGCACCGCGACGTCGACCGCCGCGACCGAGCCGTCCGCGAGCACCGTCGCCGCGATGCGCTCCGCGACCGTCTCGATGAGGTCGGCGGGCGGCCCCTCGATCACCGCGACCACCTGCTGCGCGAGCGCGCCGTAGTCGAGCGTGTGCTCCAGGTCGTCGCGCGCCGCGGCCCGCCGCGTGTCCAGGTGCACGACCACGTCGACGACGAACGTCTGCCCCTCGCGGCGCTCGTGCTCGAACACCCCGTGGTAGCCCGTCGCGCTCACCCCGACGAGGCGGATCTGGTCCAGGCGGTGACCCTGGCCGTCGGTCACGTCGCTCACGCGTCCTCCTGTCGCTCGTCGTGGCGCTCGTCGTCGTGGCGCTCGTCGTCGTGGCGCTCGTCGCTCGCCACACCCTGCCATGCCGCGGCGACACGCACGGCGTCCACCGAGGCCGCGACCTCGTGCACCCGCACGCACCACGCGCCCGCCGCCGCGGCGAGCGCCGAGATCGCCGCCGTCGCGTGGTCACGCCGCAGCGGCGGCGCGGGGGTGCCGTCCGGCGCGGCGAGCAGGTGCCCGAGGAACCGTTTGCGGCTCGCGCCGACGAGCACCGGGAAGCCGTCCGCGACGAGCTCCGGCAGCCGCGCCAGCAGCGGCCAGTTGCTCGCCCCCGACTTCGCGAACCCGAGGCCCGGGTCGAGCACCACCTGCTCGTCTCGCACGCCCGCGGCGCGCAGTGCCGCGACCCGCTGCGCGAGCTCGCGCCGCACGTCGTCCACCACGTCGTCGTACCGGTCCATGCCGTCCATCACGTCCGCGTGGCCGCGCCAGTGCATCGCGACGTACACCGCGCCCGTCGCGGCGACCGCCTCGTACATCGCGTCGTCGGCCAGACCGCCCGAGACGTCGTTCACGACGAGCGCGCCCGCCTCGACCGCCTCGCGCGCCACCTGCGCGCGCGTCGTGTCGACGCTGACCGTCGCGCCGCGGCGCACGAGCTCGCGGATCACCGGCAGCACGCGCTCGCGCTCCTCGTGGACGGGCACGCGGCGTGCGCCCGGACGCGTGGACTCGCCGCCCACGTCGAGCAGGTCCGCCCCCTGCTCGAGCAGCGTGAGCCCGTGCGCGACGGCGGCGGCGGGCGTGAACCACCGGCCGCCGTCGGAGAACGAGTCCGGCGTCACGTTGACGACGCCCATGACCAGGCAGCGGTCGGCGCGGCTCAGCTCCGCGGGCAGGCCTGCGGGTCCCCTGACGGTCACGCCCCGAGCCTAGGACCCCGGCCGCTCCCCCCGACCCCGCCATCTCACGCTCTCAGCGGACACCGCGCGAGATCCCTCCCTCGGCAGTGCCGCGGGGCCGCGCGGGCGCGCGCGCTCGGGTGGGGCGTGTCGGTGGGGAGGCCTAGCGTGGTCAGGGTCCGATTGGTGCGGTTCGGGAGGGACCTCTCCCGGCCTGACGGAGGAACCGACATGCCACACGGAGACATCACGCACATCGACATCCCGGTGAGCGACCTCGCCGCCGGGGCGAAGTTCTACGGGGAGCTGTTCGGCTGGCAGATCGCGGAGGTGCCCGGCTTCGAGGGGTACCCGATGTGGCAGGCGCCCAACAAGATCAGCGGCGGCGGCCTCGCGCCGCGCGACGAGTCCTTCACGCAGCCGCGCAGCTACGTGGAGGTGGACTCGGTCGACGAGGCGCTGGCCAAGGCGGTCGAGCTCGGCGGGACGGTCGTGCAGGGGAAGCAGCCCATCACCGAGACGAGCTGGTGGGCCTTCTTCCGGGACCCGGACGGCAACGTCATCGGGCTCTACGAGGGCACCACCTGAGTGCGACCGCGAGGGTCGTCGGCGTGCCGGGTGCAGACCAGCACCCGGC
>NZ_BJLP01000089.1 GCF_006538705.1 Cellulomonas uda | reverse complement strand
GCGCTCGCTCGTCGCAGGGGGGCGAGCGAGCGCACGGGGCCGACGACGCGGCGGGGGCGACGGTGACCACCACGACGGCACCCGACCTGGCCACGCTGTCCGACGACCGCGCCGAGCACGCGCGCGAGCTGTACCGCGCGCTGCACGCGGCTCCCGAGCTGTCGGGGCGTGAGCGGGAGACCTCGGCGCGTGCGCTCGCGCACCTGCGGGCCGCGGACGCGGGCGTGCGGGCGCGCGTCGGCGGGCACGGGGTCGTCGGGGTGCTGCGCAACGGCGAGGGGCCGGTGGTCGCGGTCCGGGCGGAGCTGGACGCGCTCGCGGTCCTCGAGTCCACCGGGCTGCCGTACGCGTCGAGCCGCCGCACCACGCTCGGCGGCCGGCAGGTGGGTGTGTCGCACGCGTGCGGGCACGACGTGCACGTCGCGGCGCTGCTCACCGCGGTGGAGCACCTCGCGGCGGCGCGGGACGCGTGGGCGGGCACGCTCGTCGCGATCCTGGAGCCCGACGAGGAGTCCGGCCGGGGTGCCGCGGCGATGCTCGCCGACGGGCTCGCGCGGACCGTGCCGCGCCCGGACGTGCTGCTCGCGCAGCACGTGAGCCCCGACCCACTCGGTGCGGTCACCATCGGCGCCGGCGCGGTGCTCTCGTCGTCGGTCGCGCTCGCGCTCACGCTGCACGGCACGGGCGGGCACGTCGCGTTCGCGGACGACGGCGTCGACACGGTCGCGGTGCTGCTCGACGTGCTCGCCGCGGCGGGGGACCTGGCGCGGGAGGCGGGCGCCGAGCTCACGGTCAGCGCGGTGCACGGCGGCGCGTCGCACAACACGCTGCCGCACGTGGTGCGGGCCGACCTCGTGCTGCGCGGCGCGGACGCGCACGTGCTGGGCGTCGTCGCCGACGAGGTGGGGGTGCTCGCGCGGCACCTCGCGGACCGGGCGGGCTGCCCGCGGCCCGCGGAGGTGGAGCGGGTCGCGTCGTTCGGCGACGTGCGCAACGAGCCGCACGCCGCGCAGCGCGTGCACCGCGCGCTCGTCGGCCGGCGCGTGCCGACGTACGTGCTCACCCGCCCGTCGCCCGCGAGCGACGACGTGGGGGCGCTCGCGCGCGGCCTGCGCTGCCCGCTCGTGTACTGGTTCCTGGGGGTCAGCGACCCGGCGCTCGTCGCGGAGGCGGCGCTCGACCCGCGCGCGTCGGCCGCGCCGGCGCTGCCCGGCAACCACGCGCCCGACTTCGCACCGCACCCCGACGCGGTGGTCCACGCGACGCGTGCGCTGCTCGTCGCCGCGGGGGCGTGGCTCGCCCGGTGACCACCGTCACGCCCCGGCGCACCGGCTGAAATCGGGACGAACCACGCCCCGCACGCCCCGGACCGGACTAGGTTGGCGCGCGACGCGCGACGCGCGTCGCACGGCGCGGGACCGGGGGACACGGGGGTGGGCGAGCTGCACGCGATCGTGTTCGTCGACGTCGACGAGACGCTGCTGACGATCAACTCGATGTCGAGCTTCCTCGTGGCGCACCTGCGGGCGCGCGGGCGCTCGTCGGACGAGGTCCGCGCGGTCGTCGGGCACCTGGCCGCGCTCGACCGGGGCCCCGACCGTGGTGCGGTGAGCCGCGCTTACTACGCGACGTTCGCGGGCGAGAGGGCCGACGAGCTGGGCGCGCTGGGTGAGCGCTGGTTCGCGGGGCTGGGCCCGGACGTGTGGCACGCGCCGGTGGCCGACGAGGTCGCGGCGGCGCGGGACGCGGGCGCGCTCGTCGTGCTCGTGTCGGGCGCGCCACCGGCGACGGTCGCACCCGTCGCGCGGGCGGTCGGGGCGCACGCGTGGTTCGCGACCCTGCAGGAGCAGCGTGACGGCGTGCTCACCGGTGCGGCGACGGACGTGGTCGTCGGCGAGAGCAAGGCACGCGTGGTGCGTGCGGTGCTGCGGGATCGCGGCGTGCGGGGCGAGGACTGCGTGGCGTACGGCGACCACGCGAGCGACCTGCCGATGCTCGAGGCGGTCGGCACGGGCGTCGTCGTGGGCGACGACCCGGTGCTCGCGTCCGCTGCGGCCCGGCACGGCTGGCGGCTGCTGCCGTCGGCGCGCGGCGCCCGCGCCGGCCTGGACTAGAGGCGCGCGAGCGCGGCCGCGGTCGCTGCACGCGCCTGGTCGAGGTTCGTGACGTCCAGGGCGCGGTCGGGGTGGCCGTCCCACAGCCGGGAGTAGAACGTACAGAAGCGCGCACTGCACTGGTACAGAGCCTGCAGCAGCTCGCGCTTCTCGTGGTGGAACGCCGCACGGACCGCGTCCGCGTACTCCTCGAACCGCAGCATCGAAGCCGCCTCGTCGATGCGGTATCCGTCCACGTCGAGCACGTACCGCACGACGAGCCCGTCCACCTGGTCGTCCGACAACCGGTCCCCGTCCCGCTGCGTCGGCCCCGCCAAGTGGCACAGCGCCCCGCGTGGGGTTCGGTGCGGGTGACCCCGGGCCGCGGCGCAGGCGTCAAGGGCTGTGGACGAGCGGGGTACATGTCGGTGCAGACCCGTACGATTCGAACATGCATTCGAACGGGGTGGCGCAGGTCGCGCGCGGTGGCGTGCCGTCCGATGACGCGCCGCCGCCGTCCGACGAGGCCGCGGGGCTCGGCGTCGTCGCGCACCGGGTCGCGGCGCGTGCGCGGGCAGCCGAGCAGTGGTCCGCGCACGAGCGAAAGGCGGTGCTCGCCCGCATCGACGAGGCCGTCGCGGTGCTCACCGCAGCCCGAGCGCACCTGCTCGGGGCCGAGGCGCGCGCGGGCTCGTGGCAGGGACACGGGGACCGGGACGTGGTCGCCTGGCGCGGCCGCACCTCCCGCGCCGGCGTGTCCGCCGCGGGCGCGGAGCTGCGCGGCGCGCACGTCATCACCTCGATGCCGTCGGTCGAGCGGGCGTTCACCGCGGCGGAGCTCTCCGCCCAGCACGTCGACGTGCTCGGGCGCGCCGTGTCCCGGGCGACGCCGAGCGTCTCCGCCGCGCTCGCGGACCCGCGCACGCAGGACGAGCTCGTGGCGCTCGGCCGGCGCCTGGACGGGCGGGAGTTCGCCAAGGCGGTGGACCGCTTCGTCGCGCAGGTCGACCCGGTGACGGTCGAGCGTGAGCACGCCGCGCAGCGCGCGCGTCGGCACCTGTTCGTCACCGACCTGCCCGGTGGCACGCAGGTGCGGGGCATGCTCGACCACCGCGCGGGCCACCGCCTGCGCCTCGCGCTCGAGAGCGCGCAGGGGCGTCCCACGCAGGACGACGATCGCACCAGCGAGCAGCGCCGCGCCGACGGCCTCGTCGCACTGGCCGAGCTGGCGCTGTCCGAGCCGGAGGCCACCACCGCTGTCACGCGACCGCACGTGTCAGTCGTGCTGGGCGAGCAGACCTTCCGCACCCTCGTCGGAGCGCTGCGCGCAGGCGACGGGGCCGTCGGCGCTCGGCGGGTGGAGCCGTCGGCGGG
>NZ_BJLP01000088.1 GCF_006538705.1 Cellulomonas uda | reverse complement strand
TGCCCGCCGAGCCGTTGACCAGCAGGTTCGGGAAGCGGCTCGGCAGGACCTGCGGCTCCTGCGTGCGGCCGTCGTAGTTGTCGCCGAACTCGACCGTGTCCTCGTCGATGTCCCGCACCATCTCCATGGCGAGCGGGGCCATCTTGCACTCGGTGTACCGGGGCGCGGCCGCCGGGTCGTCACCGGGGGAGCCGAAGTTCCCCTGGCCCGCGACCAGCGGGTAGCGCAGCGACCAGTCCTGCACCAGGCGGACGAGCGCGTCGTAGATCGCGCTGTCGCCGTGCGGGTGGTACTTGCCCATGACGTCGCCGACGACGCGGCTGCACTTCGAGAACTGGCGGTCCGGGCGGTAGCCGCCGTCGTACATCGCGTACAGCACGCGACGGTGCACCGGCTTGAGGCCGTCGCGCACGTCGGGCAGCGCACGCCCGACGATGACCGCCATCGCGTAGTCCAGGTACGACCGCTGCATCTCGAGCTGCAGGTCGACCTGGTCGATCCGGCCGTGCTCGATGCCGTCGTCGTTCGGGATGTCGGTCACGTCAGTCCTTCGGTGGTGCGGGAGAAGCGGGGGAGGTCGCGCGCTCGTCGTCGACTAGATATCGAGGAAGCGGACGTCCTTGGCGTTGCGCTGGATGAAGGAACGACGAGCCTCGACGTCCTCACCCATGAGGACCGAGAAGATCTCGTCGGCGGCCGCGGCCTCGTCGAGCGTGACCTGCAGGAGCGTGCGGTGCTCGGGCGACATGGTCGTCTCCCACAGCTCCGAGTAGTCCATCTCGCCCAGACCCTTGTACCGCTGGATCGAGTTCTCCTTGGGCAGCCGCTTGCCCGCGGCCTGACCCTCGACGATGAACGCGTCCCGCTCGCGGTCCGAGTACACGTAGTCGTGCTCCGCGTTGGACCACTTGATCCGGTACAGCGGCGGCTGCGCCATGTACACGTGCCCGTTCTTGATGAGGTCCGGCATGTACCGGAACAGCAGGGTGAGCAGCAGCGTGCGGATGTGCTGGCCGTCCACGTCGGCGTCGGCCATGAGGACGATCTTGTGGTACCGCAGCTTGGCGAGGTCGAAGTCCTCGCCGATGCCCGTGCCGAACGCGGTGATCAGCGCCTGCACCTCGAGGTTGCTGAGCGCCCGGTCGAGCCGCGCGCGCTCGACGTTGAGGATCTTGCCGCGGATCGGCAGGATCGCCTGCGTGCGCGGGTTGCGCCCACGCACCGCCGAGCCGCCGGCCGAGTCGCCCTCGACGATGAAGACCTCGCACTCCTCGGGCCGGTTCGACTGGCAGTCCTTGAGCTTGCCGGGCATGCCGCCCGACTCGAGCAGGCCCTTGCGCCGCGTCGCCTCCCGCGCCTTGCGCGCCGCCATGCGCGCGGCCGACGCCTGGATCGACTTGCGGATCACGTCGCGCGCCTCGTTCGGGTGCGAGTCGAGCCAGTCGCCGAGCTGGTCGGTGACCACACGCTGCACGAACGTCTTCGCCTCGGTGTTGCCGAGCTTCGTCTTCGTCTGGCCCTCGAACTGCGGCTCGCCGAGCTTGACCGAGATCACCGCCGTCAGGCCCTCGCGGATGTCGTCGCCCGTGAGGTTCTCGTCCTTGTCCTTGAGCAGGTTCTTGTCCCGCGCGTACCGGTTGATCAGACCGGTCATCGCCGCACGGAAGCCCTCCTCGTGCGTGCCGCCCTCGGTCGTCGAGATCGTGTTGGCGTACGTGTGGACCGACTCCGAGTAGGCCGTGGTCCACTGCATCGCGATCTCCACCGAGATGCGCTTGTCCGTGTCCTCCGCCTCGAAGTCGATGACGTCGGGGTGCACGAGCTCGACCTTCTTCGCCGAGTTCAGGTGCTTGACGTAGTCGAGCAGGCCGTCGTCGTACCGGTACGTGACCGTGCGCGCGGCCGGCTTGTCGTCGGCGTCGGGCGCGTCCGGCTCACCCGCGACCTCGTCCTCGGTGCCCAGGTGCTGCGGACGCTCGTCGGTCAGCGTGATCTGCAGGCCCTTGTTCAGGAACGCCATCTGCTGGAACCGGCTGCGCAGCGTCTCGAAGTCGTACTCGACCGTCTCGAAGATCGTGTCGTCCGCCCAGAACGTCTGCTGGGTGCCCGTCTCCTGCGTCGGCTCACCCTTGCGGATGCCGCCCACGGGGTGGCCACCGTTCTCGAAGTCCATCTCCCACGTGAAGCCGTCCCGCCGGACGACCGACTCCACGCGCTTCGACAGCGCGTTCACCACGGACACGCCGACGCCGTGCAGACCGCCCGACACGGCGTAGCCGCCACCGCCGAACTTGCCGCCCGCGTGCAGGATCGTCATGACGACCTCGAGCGTCGGCTTGCCCTCGGTCGGGTGGATCGCGACGGGGATGCCACGGCCGTTGTCGACGACGCGCACGCCGCCGTCGGCCAGCAGCGTCACCTCGATGTGGTCGCAGTAGCCGGCGAGGGCCTCGTCGACCGAGTTGTCGACGACCTCGTAGACGAGGTGGTGCAGTCCGCGCTCACCCGTCGACCCGATGTACATGCCGGGGCGCTTGCGGACCGCCTCCAGCCCTTCGAGGACGGTGATCGCGTCGGCGTCGTAGCTGCCGCCGGACTCGGGCTTGGGGCTGGGCTGCTCGGCCACGGGCGGGGGTGCTCCTCGAGATCTGCGAAACGCGCCGGAGCGGGCCGCCCGACCGCGAGGAGGGCAGATCACTCCGTGACGTTGGAGTTCCGGGCACCAGGGCGCCAGGAATGACCCTAGAAGTCTACCCGCACCAGGGGCCCTGACCCCGCTGAACGGCCCGTCCGCGGGCGGCGGGTTCCGTGAAGGTCCGACGACCGCGTGCGCACGCTCACCCGTACGTGTCCCGCACGCCCCTGCCCTTGACGCTGCGCGGACCCCGGCCGAACCCCGGACCGCCCGGTCCCTGGACCTCGATCTCGACGACGACACCCTCGCCGACCGCCTCCGCGAGCATACGCAGCATCGTCGGCACCGCCCAGCGCAGGTTGGTCGCCCACGCCGTCGAGTCCGCCCGCATCGTCAGCACGCCGCCCTCGAACGACACGTACTGCGTGTGCGACGCGACCTCGTCGCCGAGGATCTGCGACCACCGCGCCTGGATCGTGCCCGCCGTGACACCCGGCGACCACGCGAGCTGCCCGATCAGCTGGTCCAGCGCCTCGCCGACCGTCCGCGGGTCCCGCCCGCCGGGCCGTGCGTCCCCGAGCTGCACCTCACGACGCACCCGCGCCGCATCTCCGGGGCGCAGGCCGCGTCGGCGGGCGCTCTCCTTCGCGCGGCCCAGCGCCGCCGCCGCGACCTGCCGCTCAGGGGTGAGCTCCACGAGCTCACGCAGCGCACGCGTGCCCGCCGGCCCCCCTGCCTGGTCAGAGGACACGCGACACCTCGCCCGCCATGACGTCGACCCGCCCGCCGGCCAGCGGCTGCGGCACGTCCGCCGCGACGGCCGCCGTGATGAGCACCTGCCGCGCGGGCGCGACGAGCTCCGCGAGCCGCTCGCGGCGGCGGGCGTCGAGCTCGGCGAACACGTCGTCGAGGATGAGCACCGGCTCGTCGTCCGGCCCACCCTGCGGCCCGCCCG
>NZ_BJLP01000087.1 GCF_006538705.1 Cellulomonas uda | reverse complement strand
GTGCGCGACCACGGCGACAACACGGTCTACCGGATCGCCGCCGGCGCGGACTCGGACGACCTGCACTGGACCGAGGCGCTCATGCGCTCGTTCGACCAGGCCGGGCTCGGGCAGTCGCCCGCCGCACCGTTCCAGGCGCTGTCGCTGCACTACTACACGATGACCGGCTCGTGGTCCGCGAAGGGCTCCGCGACGCAGTTCACCACCGACGAGTGGTACCTCGCGCTCGCCCGCGCCGCGCACATGGAGACGCTCCTGCAGCGCCACAGCACCGTCATGGACCGCTACGACCCGCAGCGGAACGTCGGCCTCGTCGTCGACGAGTGGGGCACGTGGTGGGACGTCGAGCCCGGCACCAACCCCGGGTTCCTGTACCAGCAGAACACGCTGCGCGACGCGCTCGTCGCCTCGACCCACCTCGACGCGTTCCACCGGCACGCCGACCGCGTGGTCATGACGAACATCGCCCAGACCGTCAACGTGCTGCAGGCCATGCTCCTGACCGACCCGGACTCCGGGGCGCTGGTCCTCACCCCGACCTACCACGTGTACGAGATGAGCACGGGGCACCACGACGCCGACGCGCTCGCGGTGCACCTCAAGGACGTGCCCGCCGTCGAGACCGCCGGCAAGGAGCTGCCGCTGGTGTCGGCGTCCGCGTCCACGCGCGGCGACACCGCGCTCGTGTCGATCTCGCACCTCGACGCGGCCGAGTCCCGCACTCTCGTCGTCGACCTGCGCGGACGCGAGGTCACGGCGCACACCGCGCGCGTGCTGACCGCCGACCGCGTCGACGCGCACAACACGCCCGACGCGCTCGACCGGGTCGCCCCGCGCCCGCACGACGACGCGGTGCGACCCCACCCGCGCGGCCTCGAGGTCACCCTCCCCCCGGCGAGCTTCGTGACGCTCTCCCTCACGCTCGCCTGACCCGCACCCGACCCCGCTGTTGCTCCGGGTATCCGCCACCAGAGACGGAGCAACCGCGGGGTCGCGGGGTGGTCGCGGGGTCGACGGTGTCCGGACCTGACGTCGGGCCGCTCAGGCGTCGCCGCGCTGGTCCTCGTCGAGGCTCGTGACGGTCGTCAGCAGGAACACGCTGTCCTCCAGCGCGAGCACGGCGTGCCGCTGGTGCGTCAGCACGACGAGCTCGCCGCGCGCGAGGTCGCTCTGCTCGACCCCGGTGACGCGCACCCGCCCCTCGAGCACCTGCAGGCTCGCGGCGGGCGGTGAGTTGTGCTCCGCCAGCTCGACGCCCGCGACGAGCGCGATCACGGTCTGCCGCAGCACGCCGTCGTGCACGACGAGCTGCGCGTCGCGTCCGTGCGCCGAGGCGCGCGCGGCGTCCAGGTGGGTGCGTGCGGCGGTCACGAGGTCCGTCATGTGCTGCCCTCTCTCGTCGGCTGTGCCCAGCCTGCCCTACGAGCCGCGGGCGCGCCCCGGCTCACGGGTCCAGGATGGGCGGGTGACGGAGCACGAGCCTGCCGACGAGCTGAGCCCTGACCCTGACCCGCGCACCGGCCGACGGCACGGTGCGCACGCCGACTGGAACCCGCGCGGCCCGCGCGTGCGCCGCGACCCGGTCGCCGCGTACGACGCACTGCGCGCGCAGTGCCCGGTCGCGCGCGGGCCGGACGGCGCGTGGACCGTGTTCACGCATGTCGACGTGATGCGCGTGGCGCTCGACCACGAGACCTTCTCCAACGCGGTCTCGCGCCACCTGCAGGTGCCCAACGGGGTCGACGGACCCGCGCACACCGCGTACCGCGCGGCCGTGGAGCAGTTCTTCACGCCCGAGCGGATGCGGGAGCTGGAGCCGGTGGTCGGGCGGGTCGCCCAGGCGCTCGTCGGCGGCCTCGTCGTCCCCGGTGCCGTCGACGCCGTGGCGCTCGGCGCGCGGTTCGCGGTGCGAGCCCAGAGCGCCTGGCTCGGGTGGCCCGCCGACCTCGAGGAGGAGCTGCTCGCGTGGGTGCGCGACAACCGCGACGCGACCCGGTCCCGGGACCCGGAGCGCACGGCACGCGTCGCCGCGCGGTTCGACGCGATCATCCGCTCGCTCACCGACGTCCGGCGGGCCGCGGACGCGCCGCAGGACGTGACGACCGAGCTGCTGCGCACCCGCGTCGACGGCCGGGCGCTGAGCGACGACGAGGTCGTCTCGATCCTGCGGAACTGGACGGGCGGTGACCTGGGGTCGATGGCGCTGTGCACCGGCGTCGTGGTCACCTACCTCGCCGACCACCCCGAGCTGCAGGACCACCTGCGCGGCGGTGTGAGCGACCGCGAGCTCGACGCGGTGCTCGACGAGATCCTGCGCATCGACGACCCGTTCGTCAGCAACCGGCGGGTCACCACGCGCCCGGTGGAGCTCGGCGGGCGACGCGTCGGCGCGGGTGAGCGGGTCGTCCTGAGCTGGACGTCCGCGAACCGCGACGAGCGCGTGTTCGGGGACCCGGACGCGTTCGACCCGGTCGGCAACGCGCCGTACAACCTCGTCTACGGGATCGGGAAGCACGTGTGCCCCGGCCGGCCCCTCGCGACGCTGGAGCTGCGCGTGCTGGTCCGCGCGCTGCTGGCGGCCACGGGCGCGGTCCGTCCCGACCCCGACGCGACCCGGGTCCGTGAGCAGCCACCGGCCGGTGGCCTCGCGTCCGCGCCGGTGCTCCTGGTCCCGCGTCCCGCCTGACGACACGCGCACCACCCGTCCGGGTGAGCGGACCGCGGGTCCCCGGGCAGATACCGGGCCCGATGACGACCGGTGTGCCGCCGTCCGTGGTCGACGGCGGGGAGGGGGCGGTCGGAGCGCCGACGACGGCGTGGCCCCGTGTGCCCGAGAGCGCGGTCGTGCGCGCACGACTGCTCGACCGCCTCGACCGGATCGACCCGGTGGGCGTGATCCGTGCGGCACCGGGGCTCGGCCGTACGCTCCTGGCCGCGCAGTGGGCCGGGCGCCAGCACGAGCGTGGACGGCTCGTCGTCTGGGTCGCCGGCGCGGGACGCCGCGGCCGGCCGCCCCTCACGTGGGCCTTCGGTGCGCGCCGCGCTCGTCGCCGCGTTGTGCGCGGCCGGCACCGCCGTCCCCGACGACGTCACGCCCGAGGCCCTCGCCCGGGCCGTCGACTCGCGCGGAGCGCCCGTGGTCCTCGTCGCCGACGACGCCGACGACCTCGCAGCGCCCGACGACGTCACCGCCGTCACCCGGCTCGTCACGGCAGCCCACGGCCTGCGCACCCTCCTCGTCACGGGCACGCGACCGCCGCGGTCCGGGCGTTCGTCCGCGACGTCGTGCTCCCCGGCATCACCGACACCCCCCTGCTCGACGCCGCGATGGTCGTCGCGCTGCCCGTGGACCTCACCGAGCGGACCGCGCGCGTGGTGCTCGACCTCGCCCGCCGGCACGGCCTGGTCCCGGTGCCGGACCCGCTCCTGCTGCTCGAGGCGCGGGCGTCGTCGCGCGGCTGCCCGCCGTCGGCGGCACGCCGCAACGCTGGGTCATGCCCGCGGTGCTGCGCGACGAGCTGCGCGCGCACCTCGCCGAGCACGACCGCGCGTTCGTCGTCGAGGCGCACCGCACGCTCGCGCAGGACTGGACCCTCCTCGAGCTCGTGAGCCTCGAGTTCGGGACGTACCTCGCGGTCATCGGCGGTGCGACCGTCGACGACTGCTACGCCCGGGTCCCCGACCAGGTCGCCGCGACGTCTTGGTGAGCCCGACGACCACACGACCCCGTCGTCCCTCCGGGTAAGCCGGCCCGAAGCCGGAGCAACCACGGGGTCGGCGGGTTCGGGCAGGGGTCGGCGGTGTGCGGGGCGGGGCGGGTGGTGGTTCCGTCAGGTGAGGGGGCGTTGCATGAGGACGACGAGGAAGCCCGGGCGGTCGGTCTGCGCGACCTGCTCGAACCCCCACGAGCGGTAGACGTCGTCGAGGTGCGGGTTCGACGCGCGGTGGTCGAGCCGCAGCCACCGCGCCCCCGCCGCGCGCGCCCGGGAGTCCGCCCACTCCACGAGCGCCCGCCCCAGCCCGGTGCCGGACGCGCGGCGGGCCACCATCAACCCGTGCACGTACAGCGCGGGCGTGTCGTCGTCACCCCAGTAGTCGACGTCCGGGCTGACGAGCCGCAGGCAGCCGCGCAGCCCCTCGTCGTCGTCCTGCACCCACCACTGCCCCTGCTCGACCTGCGCCGCGACGCGCTCGGCCGGCAGCGACCCGAGGGGCCACTGATCCAGCCCGCGTGCGGCCATCCAGTCCTCGAGCGAGCGCCGCAGCGCGTGGATCGCGACGACGTCCTCGGATCGGGCCGGGCGCGGGTCGACGGGCGGCAGGGGCGGGGTCGACGGTCCGGTCACGCCTCCCGACGATAGGCGCGGGCCGGCCGGGGCGCGACGGGGCCTGACGACCCCCGCGCGGTCAGCACCGCGTCAGGCGGACCCCGGGGCGGCGGCGGCGCGGCGGCGCGCACCCGCGCGGACGACCCACCAGATCACGCCCCCGATCGTCAGGCCCAGCCCCACGACGCCGAGCGCGATCGCGACGAACACACCGCCGACGGTCCCGAAGATCCCCGACACGAACTGCGTGAGGTCCGGCCCACGCACGAGCACGACCTGCGCGTCCTGCGTCGTCGCCTCGGGGACGGTGAGCGTGTACTCCCCCGGCTCGACGACGCGGAAGCCCGCGACGAGGACCGCCCGGCTGCCACCCATCGACGCGGTGCCGTCGAGGGGCGACGGCTCGGCCGGGAGCGTCTCGCCGTCGGGACCCGTGAGCTCGACCGTCCCCGGGAGGCCGGCGTCGTGCTCGTCGGACGGGACGACCAGGTACAGGTGGTGGTAGCCGGGCTCGAGCACGGCGGTCGTCGTCCCCGGCGCGGAGGTCGAGGCGACCGCGGCCGAGCCCGGCCC
>NZ_BJLP01000086.1 GCF_006538705.1 Cellulomonas uda | reverse complement strand
CCCGCCTAGAGCTGGTGCGCGAGCCGGGTGAGGCGGGCCTCGTCGCGCGCGACGAGGACGAGGTCGTGCCTGGCCGTCGCGAGCTGCCACGCGAACTCCAGGCCCAGTCCGGCGGACGCGCCGGTGACGAGTGCGGTTCCCACGCGCCCACCCTACGGACCGGGGCGCGGCGGGCAACTCCCGCCACGCGCGCGCGAGACCGGTGCGACGGGACCTGTGGACGCGGTCGCGGACGTGTCGGCCGCGGCTCGTAGGGTGGTCGCGTGCACCCCGACGACTCGCCCCTCCTCGACGCGCCCGCCGGCGCCGAGCCCTGGCCGGACGAGCCGCCGTTCGACCCGTTCTACGACGACGCACCGCCGGACCTCGACGCGTGGGCGCACGGCGTCCCGCACGACGCTGCGTCGGGCGAGCTGGCGGCCGCGGTCGCCGCGACGACCCGCGGCACGGCCGGAGGTGCGCGACGGCCCGCACGCGCGTCGGACGTCCCTGCACGTGCGGCGGCGGCCGCGTCCGGGACACCGCTGGAGGTGCTGCGCCGGGTCTGGGGGTACGACGAGTTCCGCGGTGACCAGGCCGAGATCATCGACACGGTCGTCGCGGGCGGGGACGCGCTCGTCCTCATGCCGACCGGTGGCGGCAAGTCGCTCTGCTACCAGGTGCCGGCGCTGGTGCGCGAGGGCACGGGCGTCGTCGTCTCACCCCTGATCGCGCTGATGCAGGACCAGGTCGACGCGCTGTCGGCGCTGGGCGTGCGTGCGGGCTTCCTCAACTCGACCCAGCAGGCGTGGCAGCGGCGCGAGGTCGAGGAGGCGTACCTCGCGGGCGAGCTCGACCTGCTCTACCTCGCACCCGAGCGGCTCAACGTGCCGGACACGATCGACCTGCTGGACCGCGGGACCGTCGCGCTGTTCGCGATCGACGAGGCGCACTGCGTGTCGCAGTGGGGCCACGACTTCCGCCCCGACTACCTGCGGCTGTCGATGCTGCACGAGCGGTGGCCGGACGTGCCGCGCGTCGCGCTCACCGCGACCGCCACCAAGGTCACGCACGCCGAGATCGCGCAGCGGCTCCAGCTCGAGGACGCGCGGCACTTCGTCGCGAGCTTCGACCGGCCCAACATCCAGTACCGGATCGTCGGCAAGGACAACCCGCGCGCCCAGCTGCTCGAGCTGCTGCGCACCGAGCACGCGGGCGACGCCGGGATCGTCTACTGCCTGTCGCGCGCGTCGGTCGAGCAGACCGCCGAGCACCTCGTCGCGAACGGCGTGCCGGCCCTGCCGTACCACGCGGGACTCGACCGGCAGGTCCGCGCGCACAACCAGGCGCGGTTCCTGCGCGAGGACGGCATCGTCATGGTCGCGACCATCGCGTTCGGCATGGGCATCGACAAGCCCGACGTGCGGTTCGTCGCGCACCTCGACCTGCCGAAGTCGGTCGAGGGGTACTACCAGGAGACCGGCCGCGCCGGGCGTGACGGCCTGCCGTCGACCGCGTGGATGGCGTACGGCCTGCAGGACGTGGTCCAGCAACGCCGCCTGATCGACACGTCCGAGGGCGACGCCGCCCACCGCCGCCGCCTCACGCAGCACCTCGACGCGATGCTCGCGCTGTGCGAGACCGCGTCCTGCCGTCGCGTGCAGCTGCTCAACTACTTCGGCCAGCAGGCGCAGCCGTGCGGCAACTGCGACACGTGCCTGACCCCGCCGTCCACGTGGGACGGCACCGTCGCGGCCCAGAAGCTCCTGTCGACGATCGTCCGGATGGCGCAGCGCGGGCAGCGCTACGGGGTCGGCCACGTGGTCGACGTGCTGCGCGGCAAGCGCACCGCACGCGTCACCCAGCTCGGTCACGAGTCGTTGTCGACGTTCGGGATCGGGGCGGACCTGTCCGACACCGAGTGGCGTGGTGTGGTGCGCCAGCTCATCGCGGCGGAGCTCCTGGCCGTGGACACCGAGGGGTACGGGACGCTGCAGCTCGTCGAGGCGTCGGGCGAGGTGCTCAAGGGCGAGCGGCCCGTGCTGGTGCGGCGCGAGCCGGAGCGCGCACGACGACGCTCGTCGGGCTCGGGCGGCTCGGGCGCGGGGTCGGGCTCGACGTCGAAGGCGGCCGCGGACCTCGAGGGCGAGACGCTCGCGCTGTTCGAGCGGCTGCGCGCCTGGCGCGCCGGTGTCGCCAAGGAGCAAGGCGTCCCGGCGTACGTCGTGTTCCACGACGCGACCCTGCGTGACATCGCGCTGCGCCGGCCGACGTCGCTGGACGAGCTGGGGACCGTGGGCGGGGTCGGCGCGACGAAGCTCGAGCGGTACGGCGACGGGGTGCTCGCGACCCTCGCGGACTGACCCCACCCGGGCCGCCGCGGGCGACGACCGCCCAGCCGGAAACGATTCGGCCGGTTGTCGCCCTGGTCGGGGCCTCGCAGCCTGGGAGGACACCGCCCCAGCCGGTGTCCAGACCATGCGGCGACGATGCCGCGCACTCGAATGAGGGTGATCCGACATGACACGGCACCGCACCATCCTCCGGACCGGGCGCGGCCTCGCCGCGGTCGTCGCCGGAGCCATCGCACTGGCCATCATCCCGAGCGCCGCGCAGGCGCACGGCGGCCTCACCGACCCGCCGACCCGCACGTGGGCCTGCTACCAGGACGGCCTGGCCGGCGGCGCCGCGGCCGGCGAGGCCGGCAACATCAAGCCGCGCAACCCCGCGTGCGTCAACGCCTTCACCAACGAGGGCAACTACTCGTTCTACAACTGGTACGGCAACCTGCTCGGCACCATCGCGGGCCGCCACGAGACGATCCCGGACGGCAAGCTGTGCGGCCCGGACGCGAAGTTCGCCTCCTACAACACGCCGTCCTCCGCGTGGCCGACGACGAGCGTGAAGCCCGGCCAGCAGCTCACCTTCAAGTACGCGGCCGTCGCCCGGCACCCCGGCTACTTCACGACCTGGGTGACGAAGGACGGCTGGAACCCGTCCGAGCCGATCGGCTGGGACGACCTCGAGCCTGCGCCGTTCGACCGCGTGCTCAACCCGCCGCTGCGCGAGGGCGGGGTCGCCGGACCCGAGTACTACTGGGACGTGAAGCTGCCGACGAACAAGACCGGCAAGCACGTGCTGTTCAACATCTGGGAGCGCACGGACAGCCCGGAGTCGTTCTACAACTGCGTCGACGTCGACTTCAGCGGCACGACCTCCACGCCGACGCCTACTCCGACGCCCACCCCGACGCCGACGCCGACCCCCACGCCCACCCTGACCCCGACGCCGGGTCCGACCGGCACGCCGAACACGAGCCCGTCGCCCACCCCGACCCCGACCGTCACGACGCCCGCGCCGACCGACGGCCAGTGCGAGATCGAGGTCGACGTCTCCAACGCGTGGCCGGGCGGGTTCCAGGGCACGGTCACCGCGTTCAACGCGACGATGCAGCCCGTCAACGGCTGGACGGTGACGTGGACGTTCGCCAACGGTGAGACCGTGCAGCAGGCGTGGAACGCGAACGCCACCCAGTCGGGCTCGGTCGTCACCGCCAAGAACGTCGCGTGGAACGCGACGATCGCGCACCACAACGCGGTGTCGTTCGGCTTCATCGGCTCGGGCACGCCCGCCCCGGTCAAGGCGGCGACCCTCAACGGAGCCAGCTGCATCATCCGCTGACCCGCACGCACCACGGCAGCTCGCGAGGTCGTGCGTCTCTCGTCAGGTCGCGCAGTCAACCGCGCGACTCCGCGAGAGACGCGCGACTCCGCGAGAGACGCACGCCCCGGTCGGTCCGGGGCCGCAGGTGGCGCGGGGAAGGACGACGAGACCGGGACACCGCCCGCGGTGATCTGTCGGATCACCTGCGCCCGGCACCACGTCAGACATGCGTAGTACATTTGCTTCGTGTCGACCGTCACCAAGCGCGAGCTCAACCAGCACACCGCGCAGGTGCTCGAGCAGGTCACGCCCACCCACGAGGTCGTCGTGACCGAGCGCGGCGAGCCCCGCTGGCGTGTCACCGCCTACACCGAGCCCGCCGCGGGACTGTCCCGGCTCATCCGCGAGGGCCGGTACACGCCGCCGTCGGCGTCACCCGCTCCCTGGCACGACGGTGGCCCCGAATACACGGACGCGCAGGTGGACGCTCTGCTCGACGAGCTGAAGGGCGAACACTGACGTGTCGCTCGTGTACCTGGACTCCTCGGTCGCGCTGCGGACCATCCTGGGAGTACCCGAGCGCGCCCGCCTGCGGTCATGGCTCGACACCCCCGGGTACACGTTCGTCTCGTCGCGGTTGCTGCGCACCGAGGTGGTCCGGGTGCTGCGCCGCGAACGTCGCCCGCTCGTCGAGGGCGCTCCGCTGCTCGACCGGGTCGGCATCCTGGAGATGACCGCTCAGACCTTCGTCGTCGCCGAGTCCATCCAGTCGCACATCAAGACCCTCGACGCCCTGCACCTCGCGACCGCGCTGCTGATCGGCGAGCCCGTCACGGTGGCGAGCCACGACGCGACCGTGAGGTCCGTCGCGGCCGAGCTCGGCCTTCCGGTGACCGACCCGGTCGAGCGGTAGCCGACGACGAGCGGCGTGCAGCCGGGGTCACACGCCGTCGGGGCGGCGCTTCTGGGGGTAGACCGTGCGGCCCTCGGCGAGGTCGGCGACGAACGCCTCGATGCGACGGGCCCGGGTCTCGGGCCGCTTGGCCTGGGTGACGCGCAGCAGGACCGCGAAGCGGTTCGCCGAGGTCAGCGCGTCGAACCAGGCGCGCGCGGCGGGCACGGCGTCGAGAGCCGCCGCGAGGTCGTCGGGCACCTCGATGCGGGCCGGGCCGTGGTAGGCGGCGTCCCAGCGGCCGTCCGCCTGCGCGGCCGCGACCTGGGCGCGGCCCGCGTCGCGCATGCGTCCCTCGCGCTCGAGCCGCGCGATGCGCTCGACGTTCACCGCCGACCAGACGCTGCGGGGGCGGCGCGGGGTCATGCGCAGGAGGCTGCTCTGCTCGTCGCGGCTGCGTCGCTGCCCGTCGATCCAGCCGAAGCACAGCGCCTCGTCGACGGCCTGGTCGTACGTCAGCTCGGTGACCGTGCCGCCCTTCTTGTGCGTCACGAGCCAGACGCCGGTCGTCTGCGTGTGGTGCTCGGCGAGCCACGCCCGCCAGGCGTCGGCATCGGGGAGCAGCAGCACAGGGAGTTCGTCAGCCACCCCCCAACCCTCCCGCCCCCCACCCACATCCCCACCGCGAAAGTCGCGCGTCTCTCGCGGAGTCGTGCGTTTCTCGGTAGGCCGTGCAGATGAACGCACGACTGACCGAGAAACGCACGACCTAGCGAGGAACGCGCGACCCGGCGGGGCGGAAGCGGCGGGGGCAGCGGG
>NZ_BJLP01000085.1 GCF_006538705.1 Cellulomonas uda | reverse complement strand
GGAAAACAGAAGAAGCCACCCCGTGTGGGGTGGCTTCTTCTGAATGGTGTCCGGCGGCGTCCTACTCTCCCACACCCTGGCGAGTGCAGTACCATCGGCGCTGAAGGGCTTAGCTTCCGGGTTCGGAATGGGACCGGGCGTTTCCCCTTCGCTATGACCGCCGTAACGTTGTCGAGTTGTGAACGGGACTGGTTCGACCGGAGCCGAGCAGTGTCGTTCGTTTCTCGGGAACCGCACAGTGGACGCGTAGCAATGAAAGTTGTGGTGAAGTTGTCGGCTGATTAGTACCGGTCAGCTGCGGCAGTCGTTAGTCCTGCCTTCCACATCCGGCCTATCGACCCAGTGTTCTAGCTGGGAGCCTCTCGCCCCGAGGGGCGTGGAAACCTCATCTTGAAGCAGGCTTCCCGCTTAGATGCTTTCAGCGGTTATCCCTTCCGAACGTAGCCAACCAGCCGTGCTCCTGGCGGAACAACTGGCACACCAGAGGTTCGTCCGTCCCGGTCCTCTCGTACTAGGGACAGCCCTTCTCAAGTTTCCTGCGCGCGCAGCGGATAGGGACCGAACTGTCTCACGACGTTCTAAACCCAGCTCGCGTACCGCTTTAATGGGCGAACAGCCCAACCCTTGGGACCTACTCCAGCCCCAGGATGCGACGAGCCGACATCGAGGTGCCAAACCATGCCGTCGATATGGACTCTTGGGCAAGATCAGCCTGTTATCCCCGGGGTACCTTTTATCCGTTGAGCGACGGCGCTTCCACAAGCCACCGCCGGATCACTAGTTCCGACTTTCGTCCCTGCTCGACATGTCTGTCTCACAGTCAAGCTCCCTTGTGCACTTGCACTCGCCACCTGATTGCCAACCAGGCTGAGGGAACCTTTGAGCGCCTCCGTTACATTTTAGGAGGCAACCGCCCCAGTTAAACTACCCACCAGGCACTGTCCCTGGTCCGGATCACGGACCGAGGTTAGATATCCAGAGCGACCAGAGTGGTATTTCAACGATGACTCCACCGACACTGGCGTGCCGGCTTCACAGTCTCCCACCTATCCTACACAAGCCGCACCGAACACCAATACCAAGCTATAGTAAAGGTCCCGGGGTCTTTCCGTCCTGCTGCGCGTAACGAGCATCTTTACTCGTAGTGCAATTTCGCCGAGTTCGCGGTTGAGACAGCGGAGAAGTCGTTACGCCATTCGTGCAGGTCGGAACTTACCCGACAAGGAATTTCGCTACCTTAGGATGGTTATAGTTACCACCGCCGTTTACTGGGGCTTAAATTCTGAGCTTCGCCTTGCGGCTGACCCGTCCTCTTAACCTTCCAGCACCGGGCAGGCGTCAGTCCGTATACATCGTCTTGCGACTTCGCACGGACCTGTGTTTTTAGTAAACAGTCGCTTCTCCCTGGTCTCTGCGGCCCTCCACGCTCCCCGAGCAAGTCGGTTCACGCTTCAGGCCCCCCTTCTCCCGAAGTTACGGGGGCATTTTGCCGAGTTCCTTAACCACGATTCGCTCGATCGCCTTGGTATTCTCTACCTGACCACCTGAGTCGGTTTGGGGTACGGGCGGCTAGGACCTCGCGTCGAGGCTTTTCTAGGCAGCATAGGATCACCAGATTCCCGCTATCGCGGTCACCGTCAGCTCTCAGGCTTCATGAGGTGCGGATTTGCCTACACCTCGCCCTACGACCTTGGACGTGGACAACCATCGCCACGCTTGGCTACCTTCCTGCGTCACCCCTGTTAATACGCTTACCTACTACCGGTTCGGGTCCCGTGCTCCCCTGTGCGGTGCGGCCCGAAGGCCACGGTGCACAGGCTCGGACGGTGAGCATCACCGGGCTCGGTATGGGCGGTCCTTCGCCGGTACGGGAATATCAACCCGTTGTCCATCGACTACGCCTGTCGGCCTCGCCTTAGGTCCCGACTTACCCAGGGCGGATTAGCCTGGCCCTGGAACCCTTGGTCATTCGGCGGACGGGTTTCTCACCCGTCATTCGCTACTCATGCCTGCATTCTCACTCGTGTGGCGTCCACAACTGGGTTACCCCGCTGCTTCACCCGCCACACGACGCTCCCCTACCCATCCACACGACTGAACCACGAAGGCTTGTCGAAAGTGTGAATGCCACAGCTTCGGCGGTGTGCTTGAGCCCCGCTACATTGTCGGCGCGGAATCACTTGACCAGTGAGCTATTACGCACTCTTTCAAGGGTGGCTGCTTCTAAGCCAACCTCCTGGTTGTCTGTGCAACTCCACATCCTTTCCCACTTAGCACACGCTTAGGGGCCTTAGCTGGTGGTCTGGGCTGTTTCCCTCTCGACTACGGAGCTTATCCCCCGCAGTCTCACTGCCACGCTCTGGCTTACCGGCATTCGGAGTTTGGCTAACGTCAGTAACCTGGTGGGGCCCATCGGCTATCCAGTAGCTCTACCTCCGGCAAGAAACGCGTGACGCTGCACCTAAATGCATTTCGGGGAGAACCAGCTATCACGAAGTTTGATTGGCCTTTCACCCCTAACCACAGGTCATCCCCCCGGTTTTCAACCCAGGTGGGTTCGGTCCTCCACGCGGTCTTACCCGCGCTTCAACCTGCCCATGGCTAGATCACTTCGCTTCGGGTCTAGAGCACGCGACTATGAACGCCCTATTCGGACTCGCTTTCGCTACGGCTTCCCCACACGGGTTAACCTCGCCACGTACCACTAACTCGCAGGCTCATTCTTCAAAAGGCACGCCGTCACCCCTGCTAGGGAGGCTCCGACGGATTGTAGGCACACGGTTTCAGGTACTATTTCACTCCCCTCCCGGGGTACTTTTCACCTTTCCCTCACGGTACTTGTCCGCTATCGGTCACTAGGTAGTATTTAGGCTTACACAGTGGTCTGTGCAGATTCACTCCAGGTTTCTCGGGCCCGGAGCTACTTGGGATCCCTCTCGGGAGGCCACGCCATTTCGTCTACGGGGGTACCACCCTCTGTGCCGGGCCTTTCAATGCCCTTCGACTATGACGCGACTTTCTGACTCCCTGCCAGGACGGCAGTCCTGACTGAAAGGTCCCACAACCCCGAACGCGCAACGCCTGCCGGCTTGAACACGCGATCGGTTTGGCCTGATCCGCTTTCGCTCGCCACTACTCACGGAATATCTCTTCCTGCCGGTACTGAGATGTTTCACTTCCCGGCGTTCCCTCCACACACCCTATATATTCAGGTGTGGGTCACCGCACATGACTGCGGCGGGGTTTCCCCATTCGGAGATCCTCGGATCACGGTTCGTTTGCCAACTCCCCGAGGCTTATCGCAGGCTACAACGTCCTTCATCGGCTCCTAGTGCCAAGGCATCCACCCTGTGCCCTTATAAACTTGACCACAAAGACTTTACAAAGATGCTCGCGTCCACTGTGCAGTTCTCAAGCAACGACCGACCCGCCACACCCAGCCCGCCAGCCACCACCCGAAGGCGACGCGGTACGCGACCAGTGACGACCCGAAGGCCACCACCCCCGACCCGGACCCCACACAAGGGACCAGACCAGGAGCACGACCCCGAGACAACAACCAACCGGCTGTTCCCTCAGGACCCAACAGCGTGCCAGACCCACCACCGCACCAGGCAGCAACCGTTCCCTCCCCCCGACCCGAAGACCGAAGGCGTACTAGGCACCACCTGCCACAACAGCAGGCCATAGTCGATGTTCCACCCGTGAGCACCACCCCGCACACACTCGGCACGGGCATGGGCCTGGACACCTGCACCCACCCCACGACAGGGCCGGCCAGCTGCCAGATGCTCCTTAGAAAGGAGGTGATCCAGCCGCACCTTCCGGTACGGCTACCTTGTTACGACTTAGTCCCAATCGCCAGTCCCACCTTCGACGGCTCCCCCCCAAGGGTTGGGCCACCGGCTTCGGGTGTTACCGACTTTCGTGACTTGACGGGCGGTGTGTACAAGGCCCGGGAACGTATTCACCGCAGCGTTGCTGATCTGCGATTACTAGCGACTCCGACTTCATGGGGTCGAGTTGCAGACCCCAATCCGAACTGAGACCGGCTTTTTGGGATTCGCTCCACCTTACGGTATCGCAGCCCTTTGTACCGGCCATTGTAGCATGCGTGAAGCCCAAGACATAAGGGGCATGATGATTTGACGTCATCCCCACCTTCCTCCGAGTTGACCCCGGCAGTCTCCCATGAGTCCCCGGCATAACCCGCTGGCAACATGGGACGAGGGTTGCGCTCGTTGCGGGACTTAACCCAACATCTCACGACACGAGCTGACGACAACCATGCACCACCTGTACACCGACCTTACGGGGAGCACATCTCTGCACTTTTCCGGTGTATGTCAAGCCTTGGTAAGGTTCTTCGCGTTGCATCGAATTAATCCGCATGCTCCGCCGCTTGTGCGGGCCCCCGTCAATTTCTTTGAGTTTTAGCCTTGCGGCCGTACTCCCCAGGCGGGGCACTTAATGCGTTAGCTGCGGCACGGAACCCGTGGAATGGGTCCCACACCTAGTGCCCAACGTTTACGGCATGGACTACCAGGGTATCTAATCCTGTTCGCTCCCCATGCTTTCGCTCCTCAGCGTCAGTTGCGGCCCAGTGACCTGCCTTCGCCATCGGTGTTCCTCCTGATATCTGCGCATTCCACCGCTACACCAGGAATTCCAGTCACCCCTACCGCACTCTAGTCAGCCCGTACCCACTGCAAGCCCGAGGTTGAGCCTCGAGTTTTCACAGCAGACGCGACTAACCGCCTACGAGCTCTTTACGCCCAATAATTCCGGACAACGCTTGCGCCCTACGTATCACCGCGGCTGCTGGCACGTAGTTAGCCGGCGCTTCTTCTGCAGGTACCGTCACTTGCGCTTCTTCCCTGCTGAAAGAGGTTTACAACCCGAAGGCCGTCATCCCTCACGCGGCGTCGCTGCATCAGGCTTGCGCCCATTGTGCAATATTCCCCACTGCTGCCTCCCGTAGGAGTCTGGGCCGTGTCTCAGTCCCAGTGTGGCCGGTCGCCCTCTCAGGCCGGCTACCCGTCGTCGCCTTGGTAGGCCATCACCCCACCAACAAGCTGATAGGCCGCGAGCCCATCCCCCACCGATAAATCTTTCCACACCCCCACATGCGCAGGAATGTCATATCCGGTATTAGACCCCGTTTCCAGGGCTTATCCCAGAGTGAAGGGCAGGTTGCTCACGTGTTACTCACCCGTTCGCCACTGATCCAACCAGCAAGCTGGTCTTCACCGTTCGACTTGCATGTGTTAAGCACGCCGCCAGCGTTCGTCCTGAGCCAGAATCAAACTCTCCGTCAATGTCTTGCGCCACCCGATCCGGAAACCAGGCAACAAACATTACGAACGGTCCGAACGGACCAAGATTCGGCTTCAATCAAGGACCCACCACCCACGGGGTGGACGGCAGATCCCCATCTCAACCAACAACCCACCCGACAACATCAGGCAGGCCATATGGCATCGACTACTTGGCACACTGTTGAGTTCTCAAGGAACAGACGCGCATCC
>NZ_BJLP01000084.1 GCF_006538705.1 Cellulomonas uda | reverse complement strand
CCAGGGCGTCCAGACCATCACCCGCATCACCGGGGTCTGCTGCACGGATAGGTGACAGTTGGTCTCAGGCGGCGAGTGCGACCTGAGTGGTCATGATGGCCTCGAACTCGATGGGTGTCAGTCGGCCGAGTCGGGCTTGCCTGCGGCGGCGGTGGTAGGTCCGTTCGATCCAGGTGATGATCGCCAGGCGAAGTTCCGCCCGGGTGGCCCAGCGGCGGCGGTCCAGGACGTTCTTCTGCAGCAGCGGGAAGAAGCTCTCGATGGCCGCGTTGTCCCCTGCCGATGCGACCTGGCCCATGGATCCGAGCAGGTCGTGACGGTCCAGTTCGCGCAGGACCTTCCTGCTGCGGAACTGGCTGCCCCGGTCCGAGTGCACGATGCAACCGGCCACGTCACGACGGCGTTGCACGGCGCTGGCCAGGGCGTTCACGGCGATGCGGGACTTCATGCGGTCGCTGATCGAGTACCCCACGATCCGGTTGGAGTAGACGTCCTTGATCGCGCACAGGTACAGCTTGCCCTCGGCCGTGGCGTGCTCGGTGATGTCCCAGAGCCACAACCGGTTCGGAGTGGCGTCCCTGATAGTGGTGTAGCCGCGGGACCAGTGGTCGTCGTCGTAGACGACGGCGCGGTCACCGCGTGATCCTTCGAGTGAACCTTCCACAGCACTCTCGAACGGAGCATCACGATGACCGCACCTCGCATTGTCGACCCCGGAGTCGTCCTGGGCCAGGCCCTGGCCGACGCCTCGCCCGACCTGATGAGGCACCTGCTCGGCACGGTGATCAACTCGCTGTTGTCCGCCGAGGCCGACGCGGTCTGCGGCGCCGAGTGGGGCCAGCCGTCGCCCGCGCGGACGAACCAGCGCAACGGCTACCGGCACCGGGACCTGGACACCCGCCTCGGCACGATCGACGTCGCGATCCCCAAGCTGCGCACGGGGTCCTACTTCCCCGACTGGCTCCTCGAGCGCAGGAAGCGCGCCGAGGCCGCCCTGATCTCGGTCGTGGCGACCTGCTACCTGCTCGGGGTGAGCACCCGCCGGATGGACAAGCTGGTCGAGTCGTTGGGGATCACGTCGTTGTCGAAGTCGCAGGTCTCACGCATGGCCACCGACCTCGACGGGCAGGTCGCCGCGTTCCGCACCCGGTCGTTGCTCGACGCCGGCCCGTTCACGTTCGTCGCAGCGGACGCGTTGACGATGAAGGTCCGCGAGGCCGGACGTGTCATCAACGCCGTCGTGCTGGTCGCCACCGGCGTCAACGGTGACGGGCACCGCGAGGTCCTGGGCTGCACCGTCACCACAGCTGAGACCAAGGAGGCGTGGAACGTGTTCTTCGCCGACCTGGTCGCCCGCGGACTTGCCGGGGTCCGGCTGGTGACCTCCGATGCTCACCGCGGCCTGGTCGAAGCCATCGCAGCGAACCTGCCCGGAGCCGCCTGACAACGCTGCCGCACCCACTACGCCGCCAACCTCATGAGCACCTGCCCGAAGAACTCGTGGCCAGCGGTGAAGGCGATGCTCCATTCCGTCTATGACCAGCCCGACGCCGACTCCGTGAACGCGCAGTTCGACAAGCTCCTGGACCAGGTCACCGCACCCCTGCCGGCCGTGGCCGAGCACCTCGACGACGCCCGGGCGGACCTGCTCGCGTTCACCGCGTTCCCCAAGGAGATCTGGCGGCAGATCTGGTCGAACAACCCTCAGGAGCGGCTGAACAAGGAGATCCGCCGGCGCACCGACGTCGTGGGGATCTTCCCCGACCGGGACTCCATCACCCGCCTGGTCGGCGCGGTCCTGGCCGAGCAGCACGACGAATGGGCCGAAGGCCGACGCTACTTCGCCCTGGACGTCCTGCACCGCGCCCGCCTGAACCTCATCACCACCACCGACCCCGACCCCCAGGAGCAGCCCCTCGCACTGTCCGCCTGAACCTCCGAGGATCACGCCCGACGGCTACACCACTCCCAGGGACTTGACCGTCGCCGGATGACCTGGCGGGGATGTCAGCGGCTGAGCTGGCTGCGAAGATTCGCCCTGGCCTGGGGGGTCGAAACGTGCGGTTGCTCTCGTGTCAGACTGGGTGCCCTTCGGGTTCATTTGGACAAGACTTGGCGAACGAGTTGGGTGTGCGGGTCCAGGCGCCGACGACGGATATTGGAGCCAGTAGCAGCGGAAAGTCGTTCGAGTTCTACGATGGCGGGGAATGGCGATGGTTCAATCCGCAGGGCTGATCTTGATTGGGTACTGGGTCGGTGAAGGTGCTCCTGGGTGGCCCTCGCCGTCCGACTTCGTCGACGACGCGTGGGACTTGGACGTCCGCGACGAGATCAAGGACTATCTCCGGCGAGGATTCGTCGCGCGCGCGTACATGGGCTATTCGCCCTGTCGGATGTGCGGAAAGAGCAACGGCTCGCTGGAGTTGAGCGACGGGACTTACGTTTGGCCCGAAGGGTTGGCGCACTACGTCGCGGATCACGGTGTGCGGTTGCCCGAGCCCTTCGTTGCGCACGCCCTTGCGGAGATCGAGTTCTTCGAGAACGCTGAGCGAGACGAGTCTTGGTGGCGGGGCCAGGCAGAAACTGGCGGGACTTCTTGATTGGCTCGGTAGGTGAGGGCCCGGCGGGTGTGGTGACGTGGAAGGGCCCTCGAATGAGGGTTCTTGCGGGACCCGAGGGCGTCGGTGCAGGCGCTATCCGACTCCACGGAACGCGGACACACCTGGCCCCTATCCGCCGCCCGGCCCATCGCGATTGGCCCTAATCAACGTCAATCCAGTGAACGCGAATGCCCGCTCAAGCCGATCGATGACCGCGGATCGCGGCAGTTCGGGGCCGTCATGAATCGACGTTGTGTCAACAACAATGTTCGTCCATGACTTGCTCATCGCCTCCGCAAGGGATCGATAGTTCGCCATGCGCGTCTCGATACTGGATTCGGGTGCGACCCATCAACCCGACGGAGTAGCCGCACGACGAGTGGATCCACCCGTGCCAGCTTCGTCGAAACGTCTCCATCACCAGGCCTCCTCAAACCACTGCTGGATCGAGTTTCCTTTCTTGCAAAGGATCGGCCCCTCGATCCGACCAAAGACCGACTCGCCTCCCGGAAAGACGAACCAATGAAGACGTTTGCGTCGCCCTTCGCCGTCGCGCCGATAGTAAGCAGCGCGGCGGCGATCAGCGCTCGGACGAAGCCCCTGAACCCCGACTTCATTCGGGGGGCGTCCCCGGCAAGCTGATCCACTGCGGCGAACCCGCGTCCCACGCCTCGTCCGCGGCGTGGACGAGAGCCCAAGCCTCGCTGACCCCGACATGCTGATCAATCAACGTCACTGGCGTGGTGGTCTCTCTCTTCCACCGTGTCTCGCCAGTGGTGGGCTCGACGAACTCGACCTCGTAGCGACGTCGGCGAATGAAGCCCGTCGGCTGGCATCGGCGAATGCGGATCATGGCTGGAAGTCCTGGAAGTAGTTCCAATACCCGCTGACCTGCTGGCGCTCCATGTTGTAGAAGGTGCTGGGCGGGTAGCCAGGGGGTTCGCCGATATCCATGATCCGTGAGCCGTTGCGCATCTCGCCCTTAATCCACCGCTTGTTGAACCACAGGTCGGTTCTCTCGAGCGCCCTCGGGGAGACCTTCTCAATCGCTCCTCGCGGCACCCAACCGGGCGTTCCCTTATACCAGTCGTAGCCGTTCTTCTGTGCGTACGGGATGACCCGGTCGGCCATGTTCCTGCCCATGGCGACGGTTCGTCCGCTGTTTGCGGCGCCGCCGGCTTTCGACACTACGCTAGTCGCCCGCTTCGCGACGGCCTCTGCGCCAGTGCCGATCGCTCGGGCGGCGCTGCTGGCACCGGCGCCGATCGCTCGGGCCGCGCCGCCGGCGCCGGTGGCGGCCTTGGAGGTGACCGAGCGCACCGAGTTGGCGACTGCGGCGACGGCGGTCTTGGCCACGGGCGCGATGAACGTCGCGGCGGCCTTGCCCAGGGCACCGCCGGCGAACCCGGAGATCCCGCCGAAGGCCGTGGCTGTGGCGAGCGAGCTCCAGGAGAACCGTTCGGTGTGTTGGACGTCGATCTTCCACGCCTGGGTGACCGCACCGCCCACGGCTCCTGCTGCCACACCGCACCCGACCGAGCCGAGGCCGAACGAGCCGGCCATGCACCCGGCGAACACCACGGTCCCGGCGACCGCTCCGATGATCTCGGCCTGGTTGCGCTTGGCCCACGAACCCACGGACTTGGCCGCCTTGGCCACGGCCTTGATCGGGTTCCACCACAGGCCCGACGGGTCCGACCAGGTCATCGGGTTGTTACCCGAGTACACGTAGGCGTGGAACTGCGCCGGTTGTTGGGGGTCGAGCTGGGGTCGACGCTGACGAACGTGCCGGTGGCCTCGTCGTAGTACCGGGCCCCCAGCAACGTCAGCCCGCTGGCGTGGTCTCGGGTCTTGCCCAGGAACTGCCGGTCGCTCGCGAGCGTGAGCAGACTGCCGTCCCGGGCACCACCGAACGGATCGGTGTACGCCCTGACGACCTTGCCCTCACCGCGCTCGGCGTTCGGGACCGACGCCAACGGTGTCCCGTGCGGGTCGCACACCAGCGACGACACCCCGGCCAGACCACGCCCGGTACGGATCGCGACCGTGGACCCCGCGAACGAGTACAGGCGCGTGACCGACACCTTGCCCGACGCCGCGACGGTGAACTCCTGCCCGCCGGGCAGGTACACGGTGGTGCCCGACGCGTCGGTACGCGTGAGCCGCTCACCGGACGCGTCGTAGACCGACGACACGCTCGACCCAGACGTGCCCTGGACACCGCGCAGCTCGCCCTCGGCGTCCCACGAGTAGGTCGTGGCGCCCGAGGGCGTCTGCATGGACGTACGGTTCCGACCGAGTCGTACCCGTAGGTCGTGACCCCAGCCGTCGACGTGGTCGACGTCAGGCGGTGTGCGCTGTAGGCGTATGTCGTCTGCGCCTTCGTCGTCTGCGCACCGACTGCGTTGCGGACCAGCTTGGTGCGCCGACCCAGCGTGTCGTAGGAGTACTGGTGCCAGTAGGGCGCGGCTCCACCCACCTCAGAGGCGGGGTTCGGCGCGGAGCACGACGTAGCCGACTTCGCGGTCCACGCCTGGGTCAGGCTCCGGCCGTGCTGGTCGCGAGCTGCGAGGTCGATCGACAGGACCCGCGCCAGAATGTGCGCGAGGGTGTCGGTGCAGGCGCTACCTCGGGGCGGCCGCGACGAGCGGCACCAGCCAGTCGCGCAGCTCGGGTTCGAGGGTGCGGGCGTAGCTCGCGGTCACGTGGCTCACGTCCCGCCACACGAGCACCCCGCCGATCACCGCGGGGCACTGCTGGTCCGGGCACAGCAGGTCCGTGACGTCGAGCAGCGGCACGCCCAGCGCGTCGGCGGCGGCCTGCTGCTGCGCCAGGCTCGAGCGACGCTCCGGCGCGGCCGAGTCCGGGCTGCACTCGGTGGTCCAGGTGTCGCGGTGCTGCGCGACGCACTCCGGCACGTCGATCCCGACCCACGGCGTGTCCCCGAGCACGGCGACGTCGATCCCGGCGTCGCTCAGGCGCTGCCACGTCGCGGAC
>NZ_BJLP01000083.1 GCF_006538705.1 Cellulomonas uda | reverse complement strand
CAGAAGACCGAGGTCGTCCTGGCCGTGATAGCGGCGTGAGTGAGCCCGTTCGAAGGGTCGGCGGTCAGGCGCGGGCGGTGTCCGGGCACGCGTGCAGGCGGTGGACCAGCGACGTGCGGGACGTCCGGGCGACCGGGAACCGCGACGAGCACAGCGCGGACCGGTCGCCACCCGCGGGGAGCACCGGGCGCAGCCGGACAGGTGCCACGGACTGGCGGGCGAGGAACGCCTGTGCGACGCCGACGAGCGCGGCGTGCCGGTGGAAGCCGTCGTCGGACCGCCCGCGGTAGTCGTCGAGCCCGAGCGCTCCGCTGGTCCGCTCGGCGCTCGCGGGGGCGTGCTCGAGCCACCGCGCGAGGTGCTGCGCGAGGTCCGGGTCGGCGGGGGCGCCGGCGACGAGCCAGAGCTGCTGCGGCCAGGGGCGGCGCGGGTCGCCGAGGCACACGAGCTCGGCGAGCAGAGGCGGCGCTGAGCGAGCGCCGGCGGCGGCGGTGCGCTCCGGGACCTGGACCGCGATGCGGGAGACGGCGAGACGACCGGGCTCGTCGCCCGTCGCGCTCGTGCGGCGCAGGTCCCGCGTCCACGCGGCGACCTCGTGCGCGGGCGTCCAGACCCCGCGCGGACAGCGCGGGTCGGTGACCTGCACGGCCTGCCCGGGGGCGACCCGCAGCGCCACGGGCGCGCCGGGAACGGCGGCCTCGAGCCCGCGCAGGATCGAGGACACGGAGATCCCGCGGGCGTCGGCGACGAGCGGGACGGTCCCGCGCCCGGCCGCCACCGCGTCCCGGTACGCCTCCACCACGACGGCCTCCGGTGACCGTCCCGGCACGCGACCGGCCGCTCGACCGGGCGCCCCGTCCGTGCGCGGGTCCTCGTGCAGCCACCACGAGAGCGGCAGCGCCGCGCCGTCGGTCGCGGCCCACAGGCCGTAGGTGCGCCGGGGCTGGGGCAGCTCGGCACCGGCGCGGCGGGCCGGCCGGGCGGGGGTGTCCCGGTGCCGCACGACGAACGCCTGGGGGCGGCTCGTCGGCACCACGTGCTGGGCGAGCGCGCGGCGGACCGTGCGCCACGGCCACGTCGACTCGCTGACGAAGTGGTGCAGGCTCTGCTCGTTGACCTCCGCCCCCGCGGCGGCGGCGATGTTGCGCAGCGACTTGCGGCCGCTCGCGCGCAGCAGACCGGCGACGTACGCAGCTGCCTTGCGCTGCTGGTCGCGGCGCGGCAGGGCGGCGAACACGCTGCCGCAGAACTCCTCGAAGTCCGGTCTGCCGATCAGCTGGGCCGAGACGTGCGATGTCGTGGAAGTCATGAGTGCCCCCTGCAGCTCGCCGGGCGGGTGCCCGGCTCCTCGTCCCGTCGCGTGGGTCTCACGCGCGGGTCCTTGCTCACCTCGTGGCGACCGCCAGTCCGCGCCCGACCACCTCGTCGTTCAGCTCCCGGAGGTCGAGCGGCGGCAGCTCGGTGAGCAGGTCGACGATCGGGCTCCGGTACTTGTCCGCCATGTAGCGGTAGTTCGCGATGGCGCCCTCCTCGCGCTCGGCGTACCGCTTGGGGTGCGGGAGGTGCAGGGCGGTGGCGGCGCGGGCGAGCACGAACGTCGCCCCGGCGGTGAACAGGCGGTACGCGAGGTCGATGTCCTCGCCGCCCCAGCTCCGGAACGCCTCGTCGAACAGCCCGACCTCGCGCAGCTGCGCGGTCGAGGCCGAGACGTTGCAGGTCCAGTACAGGACCCAGGGCGCGGGCAGGCCCGCGAGCTCGTCGGCGTAGCGGGTGTAGGAGCGCTCCCGCATGTCGGGCCACACGCCCCGGGCGGCGAAGTCCGCGACGGTCGCGTCGACGTCCGCGAGGTCCGTCTCGGCGCGCAGCCGCTCGGCATCGTCGTCGTCCTGCTCGAAGCCGTGGACGTACCCGATCACGGCCGCGGGCCCGTCGGTGCGCTCGTGCGCCTCGAGGTGCGCCCGCACGGCCCCGCTGGTCAGCACCACCCCGCAGTCGACGAACACGCAGATGTCACCGGCGGCGGCGGTGATGCCCGCGTTGCGGGCCGCCGCGACGCGGTAGCCGTCGTCCTCCTGGTAGAGGTAGCGCATCCGCAGCCGGGTCGCGAAGTCGGCCACGACGTCCGGCGTGCCGTCGGTCGAGCCGTCGTCGCAGACGACGACCTCGAACCGGTCCGCCGCCAGGTCCTGCGCGACGAGCGACGTGAGGGTCGCCGCGAGCAGGTCGGCGCGGTTGTAGGTCGGGACGACGACGGTGGCCGTCAGCGGGTGGTCGGTGCGCACGGCGGCCTCCGGTGTCAGTGGGTGGTCGAGGTCAGGGCGGGCTCGGCGGGGCGCGGCGCCGGTCCCGAGCCGCGGCGGGCGACCAGCAGCGGCTCGGCCAGCACGACGACGAGCGCGAGCGTCACGAGCCCGGCCCCCATGAGGGGCACGAGGTGCGGGCCGCCCGCGGCCAGGACGCGGCCGCCGAGGAACGCGCCCGCGGCGATGCCGATGTTGAACGCGGTGCTCACCGCGGCCATCGCGATGTCGGTGTTCCCCGGTGCGACCTGCAGGCCGCGGTGCATGAGCGTCGCCGCGAGCGCACCGAAGCACGCCCCGGTGAGCGCCACGCACGCGACGACGACCGCGGGCCGGTGCCCGAACGCCCACAGCCCGGCGTGCGCGACGGCGAGCCCGATGAGCACGACGACCCGGCACGCCCGCGCGTGCGAGTCGAGGAACCGGCCGACGACCGTCGTGCCCACCACCCCGGCACCGCCCGAGACCGCGAGGACCAGGCTCAGCGACTTCTCGGCGAAGCCGGCGTGGTCGAGCACGTACGGCGCGATGTAGGTCAGGACGGCCATGCCGCCCGCGACGGCGAGGCACGTCGTGACGAGCAGCACGACGAACCGCGAGACGCTGGGCGTCAGCCCGCGTGCCGCACCACCCTCCTCGGGCGCGTAGCGCGGCACGAGCGCGAGCACGGCGACCGCGAGGACGACGCTGACGGCGCCGATCGCCGCGAACGGGACCCGCCAGTCGAGCTGCTGCCCGAGCCACGTCCCGAGCGGGACGCCGAGCACGGGGCCGAGGGCGCTGCCGATCGACAGCCGCGCGACCATGCGCCCACGGACCTCGGGCGGGAACAGCCCGGTCGCGGCCGCGGCGGCGATCGACCAGAACAGGGCGTGGCTGACGCCCGCGAGCACACGGGCCGCGGCGAGCACGCCGAACGACGGGGCGAGCGCCGCGAGCAGGGACGCGGTGGCGAACACGACCAGCGTGACCGTGAGCAGCCCGCGCCGGGGAACGCGGGCGGTCACGCGGGTCAGCGGCAGCGAGAACAGCACGACGACGACCGCGTACACCGTGACGAGCTGGCCGGTCGTCGACTGCTCCACGCCGAGCGAGTCGGAGATCATGGTCAGCAGGCCGCTGGGCAGCGTCTCCGACGTCACGAAGCAGAAGGCGCCGGCGGCGAGCACCGTCAGGGCGAGCACCGCGCGTCGCGGTGAGGTCAGGGGCGCCGGCGGCGCGGCGGCACTCGGGGAGGACATGACGGCTCCTTGGTCGGTGGTGGGGTGACGGTCGCGTCAGGCGACCACGGGCGTGCGGCGCGCCTCGCGCAGCGCCGCCGCCCACCACACGAGCTGGTCGAACATCGACTTGGCGGCACCCTCGTAGCGGGCGCCCTCGACGAGCCGGCCCTCGTCGTCGAACCGGTCCCAGACGCCGGAGAACACGACCTGCCTGCGGATCGTGTGGACCTGGAGCTCGGTGAACACCTGCCGCAGCTGCTCGACGCTGCGCGACCCGCCCGCGGACCCGCCGTAGGAGACGAAGCCGAGCGCCTTGCCCGCCCACTCCTCGAGCACGGTGTCGACGACGATCTTCAGGTACCCCGGGTAGCCGTGGTTGTACTCGGGCGTGACGACGACGAACGCGTCGGCCGCGCCGATGCGGGCGCGCAGCGCCTCGGTGTCCCCCGAGCCGTCGAGCGTCACGGGCACGTGCACGTCGACGAGGTCGAGCACGTCGACCTCGAACCCGCCGTGCGCCTCGAGCTGCTCGCGCACCCACCCGGCGACGACCGGGCCGAACCGCTGCTCGCGCACGCTCGCGACGACGAGGGCGACCTTGAGCTGACTGGACATGCGACTTCCCCCTGGTGCTCCTGCTGGTTCGGTACGGCTACCCCTGCGGGGCGGGCCCTGTGCTGGTCCGGACGACGAGATCGGTCGGCAGCGTCACGCGCGCGGCCTCGACGAGCGGGTCGACGAGCATGCGGGCCATGAGGCGGCCCTTGTCCTGGACCGGCTGACGTACCGTCGTGAGGCCGAGCCCGGCCGCGCGCGGCACGTCGTCGAAGCCCGTGACGGAGACGTCCCGACCGGCGACGAGGCCCCGCTCACGCAGCTCGTCGAGCACGCCGAGGGCGAGCACGTCGGTGGTCGCGACGATCGCGGTCGGGGCGAGCGGGAGCCCGAGCGCGAGCGCGGCCGCGGCGCGGCCGGCCGCGGGCGTGTTCTGGCCCGCGGAGACCGTGGCGACCTGCGCGCCGGCGCCCAGACCGACCTCGGCGCCGCGCGCCCGCAGCCGCGCGTACGGGAAGATCCGCGGGTCGTCGGGGTCGGCGAGCGCGACGTCGTCGTCGTCCATGCTGTCCGCGACGACGATGACGCGCCGGTGCCCGAGGCCGCGCAGGTGCGCCCCGACGACGACCGCGGCGTCGTGGTCGTCGACGAGCACGCACGGCCCGTCGCCGTCGACGGTCCCGACGACCGGGACGCCGCGCTCGGCGAGGACGCGCAGCACCGGGTGCGTGGGGTCGACGCCGTCGGCGATCACGCCGTCCAGCGCGGCCTGGCGCACGGACTGCAGCAGCCGCAGCTCCTCGTCGCGCGAGTAGGTGCGCGACACGACGTGCGGACCGACGGGCATGAGCAGCACGTTGGTCGCCTGCTCGCTCGCGACCTGCGCGATGCCGGTGAGCAGGTCGAGGCAGTACGGGTCGCTGAACGCGTACGTGAGGTCCTGCGCGAACAGCACGCCGACCGACCCGGTGCGGCGGCTGCGCAGCGAGCTCGCGATCGGGTTGGGACCCGGGTAGCCGAGGCGGTCGGCGGCGTCGAGCACGCGCTCGCGCACCGCGGGGGTCATCTGCTCGGGCCGACGGTAGGCGTTCGACACCGTCGACGGCGAGACCCCGGCCGCGGCGGCGACGGTCTTGATGCTGGGACGCTCGCCCACCGTGACCTCCCCTGTCCGCACTCGGCCGCTCGTCTGCTGGATCGTTCTAGTAGATCGTATTACTGGATCGTTGCACCGGCACCCCGGCAGGGTCAACACCCGTCCGGCACGCGACCTGACAGACGCGTCCGGAGCCCCGCCGTACCGCACGGCGGCGCCGCTACTGTGACGGCCCGTCCGAACGGCGAGGTCAGGGGGACGACGTGGCGACGTTCGTGTGGGCGTGCTTCGACGGCGGCGGGAACGTGCCGCCGAGCGTGGGGATCGCGCACGCGCTCACCGCGCGCGGGCACCGGGTCGTGTTCGCCGGTCGGCCCGAGATGGCGCCGCGCGTGACGGCCGCGGGGCTGCCGGCGACGGTCCTCGAGTCGTCCTACGCGCACGCCGAGGCCTACGCGTGGCACCCGCGGGGCCGCCTGTTCAGCTACCTCACCGACCCGGCGGTCGGCGACGAGGTGCTCGCGGTCGGCGCGGACGAGCACGCCGACGTGCTCGTCGTCGACGCGATGTTCGGCGCCGCGCTCGACGCCGCACCCCGGGCCGGGCTCCCGGTGGCCGTCATGCTCCACACCTTCCTGCACCGCACGATCGACGGCTGGGAGACGCTCATGGGCGACCAGGCCGCAGCGCGGCACCGCGCCGGTCTGGGGGCCATGGCCGACGTGCGCACGCTGTGGGGACGCGCCGACGCGCTGCACGTCAACGCGCTCGAGGAGTTCGACTCCCCCGCCCGCTCGCCGTGGCCCAACGCGCGCCACGGCGCACCCGTGCTCGCGCTGGACTCGCGCGCCAAGCCCCTGGGCACCGCGCACGACGACCGCCCGCACGTCGTCGTGAGCTTCAGCACCGCGGTCGCGCAGTCGTCGGTCGGCAAGCTCCAGCGCACGCTGGACGGCCTGGCCGGCCTGCCGGTCCGGGTGACCGCGACCGTCGGCGCCGTCCCGCCCGAGTCGCTCGTCGTGCCGCCCAACGCCACCGCGGTCGCGTTCGCCGACCACGGCCGGCTCATGCAGGACGCCGCTCTCGTCGTCACACACGGCGGGCACGGGACCGCGATGCGCGCGCTGCGGCACGCGGTGCCGGTGGTCTGCCTGACGGGGCGCGCCGAGGACCAGGAGGGCGTCGCCGCGCTCGACCAGCCGCGCGTCGCCGCGTTCCTCGAGGAGCGGGGCGCCGGGCGCTCGCTGCCGGCCGACGCCCCGGCGCAGGCCGTCGCCGCCGCGGCCGGCGCGGTGCTGACCGAGGCGTCCTACGCGGCGGCCGCCCGCC
>NZ_BJLP01000082.1 GCF_006538705.1 Cellulomonas uda | reverse complement strand
CGCGGCGGGGCCCGCCGACCCGGCGTCCGCGCGGCCCGCCTCGAGCGACCAGACGCTGTTCGACGCGATGCGCGACGACGACGCGGCCGCGTCCGACACCGCCGACCCGCGCCCCGACGAGCGGGGCCCGGCGGGCACGCCCGACCTGGCCGCGTGCCTCACGGAGCTGGACGCGCAGCACGCCGCGGTGGCGGGCAGCCCGTCCGCGGGGCGCCTGCGGCTGCTCGTGGCGGGCGAGTCGGCGGGCGCGCTCGTCGCGACGGAGATGCGTCACACGGGCCTGCCGTGGGACGCCGACGTGCACGACGAGGTGCTGCGCGACCTGCTGGGCGAGCGTCCTGCGCGCGGCGAGCGCCCGCCCGAGCTCGCGCGGCTCGCGGCGCAGGTCCGCGCCGAGCTCGACGCACCCGGCCTCAACCCGGACTCCCTGCCCGACGTGCTGCGCGCGCTGCGCCGCGTGGGCCTCGCGGTGTCCTCGACCCGGCAGTGGGAGCTCGAGGGCGTCGACCACCCGGCGGTCGCACCGCTGCTCGCCTACAAGAAGCTGTCGCGTCTGCACTCCGCGAACGGCTGGGCGTGGCTCGACCAGTGGGTGCCGGACGGCCGGTTCCGGCCGGAGTACGTGGTGGGCGGCGTGGTCACGGGCCGCTGGGGGTCGAGCGGTGGTGGCGCGCTGCAGATCCCGCGCCGTCTGCGCACCGCGGTGCGCGCGGACCCGGGGTGGCGGCTCGTCGTCGCGGACGCCGCACAGCTCGAGCCGAGAGTGCTCGCGGGGATGGCGCACGACGAGCGGATGGCGGCGGCCGGCGCGGGACGTGACCTGTACGGCGGCATCGTGGACGCGGGCGTGGTGCCCGAGCGCGCGCTCGCGAAGGTCGGGATGCTGGGCGCGCTGTACGGCGGGACGACGGGTGCGAGCGCGGCCGTGCTCCCGCGGCTCCTGCAGGCGTTCCCCGCGGCGGTGGGGCTCGTCGAGGACGCCGCGCGCGCGGGCGAGCGCGGCGAGGTCGTCTCCACGCTGCTGGGCCGCAGCTCCCCGCGTCCGGGCGAGACGTGGGCGCAGGCCCAGGCGGACGCGCTCGACCCGGACGCGACCGAGCGCGCGCAGTCCCGCGCGCGGTCGGCGACGCGGTCGTGGGGCCGCTTCACGCGCAACTTCGTCGTGCAGGGCACCGCGGCCGAGTGGGCGCTGTGCTGGCTCGCGGAGCTGCGCCGCCGGCTGTGGGCGCTGGGTGCCGACGAGGCCGCGCCGGGCCGGGTGCGTGCCCCGTTCGTCGGGCGTCCGCACCTCGTGTACTTCCTGCACGACGAGGTCGTGGTGCACACCCCCGCGTCGTGCGCGGACGAGGTCGCGGCGCAGGTCGCGGGCGCGGCGACGGCGGCGGGACGTCTGCTGTTCGGCGACTTCCCGGTCGACTTCCCGCTGTCGGTGGGCGTCGCGTCGACGTACGCGGACGCGAAGGAGGCGGCGCGCCTCGTCGTCGGCGTCCCGGGCGCGACCCGCCACCTCGGGTGAGTCGACGCCGGCGCGTGCGCCGCGAGCCCGTCCCGCAGGGCGGGAACCTTTGCGCGGGGCGTCGCGTTGGCGATAGCGTCACCTGCGACTGCGGCCGTGCTGGCCGCCTCTGGAGGAGAGCGATGAGCGAGCGGACGTCCGCCCCCGCCTCCTTCCGCCGTGCCCTCGTGGCGCGGTGTTGTCGCTGTCGGTAGAGCGCTGGCTCCCGCGCGCGACGGCACCGTGACCCGGACGGGCCGTGCCAGGTCCGCCAGCGCTCGCCCCGGCGGCCCGCCCCTACCCGGGGCGCCGACCGCACCCACCCCGCACCGTCAGCCGGGGTGGCCGCAGCACCCGTAAGGCACGTCCCCCGTTTCCGCCGCCACCCGGCGGCTCGACCGAAGAGGAACCATGGCACGCATCTACGACGACGCCACCGCGCTGATCGGCAACACCCCGCTGGTCCGCATCAACAAGATCACCGACGGCGCCCCCGCGACCGTGGTCGGCAAGCTCGAGTTCTACAACCCGGCGAACTCGGTCAAGGACCGCATCGGCGTGGCGATCATCGACGCCGCGGAGGCGTCGGGCGAGCTGCAGCCGGGCGGCACGATCGTCGAGGCGACGTCCGGCAACACGGGCATCGCGCTCGCGTTCGTCGGCGCGGCCCGCGGCTACAAGGTCGTCCTGACCATGCCGGAGACGATGTCGAAGGAGCGGCGCGCTCTGCTGCGCGCGTTCGGCGCGGAGCTCATCCTCACGCCCGGCTCCGAGGGCATGAAGGGCGCGGTGAACCGCGCGAACGAGGTCGTGGCGGAGCGCCCGGGCGCGATCCTCGCCCGCCAGTTCGCCAACCAGGCCAACCCGGCGATCCACCGCAGGACCACGGCCGAGGAGATCTGGGCCGACACGGACGGCAAGATCGACATCCTCGTCGCCGGCATCGGCACGGGCGGGACCATCACGGGCGTCGGCCAGGTGCTCAAGGAGCGCAAGCCCGACGTCAAGATCGTCGCGGTCGAGCCCGCCGAGTCGCCGATCCTCAACGGCGGTCAGCCCGGCCCGCACAAGATCCAGGGCCTCGGCGCGAACTTCGTGCCGGAGATCCTCGACACGTCGGTGTACGACGAGGTCATCGACATCGACGCCGACACCGCCGTCGCGTACGCGCGCCGCGCCGCCGCCGAGGAGGGGCTGCTCGTCGGCATCTCGTCGGGCGCCGCGCTCGCGGCCGCGAAGCAGCTCGCGGAGCGCCCCGAGAACGCGGGCAAGCTGATCGTCGCGATCATCCCGTCGTTCGGCGAGCGCTACCTTTCGACGGTGCTGTACGCCGACCTGCTCGACTGACCCGCACGCCGTGCCCCGGGTCGCGCGAGCACCCGGGGCACGGCGCCCGGTCCTGGACCGCCCCGGCGGCGGTCCTCCCCCGTTCGAGAGCCCCTCGAGAGCCAGGTCCCATGCCTTCCCTGCAGCACTTCATCGCCACGTTCCGCGAGGACCTCGAGGCCGCGCGTCGTCGTGACCCCGCGGCCCGGTCGCGGCTCGAGGTGGCGCTCGCCTACCCGGGGGTGCACGCGGTGTGGACCTACCGCGTGGCCCACGCGATGTGGCGCGAGCCGGGCCTGCGCCTGCCCGCACGGCTGCTGTCGCAGCTCGTGCGGTTCCTCACGGGCATCGAGATCCACCCCGGCGCGCGCCTCGGGCGCCGGCTGTTCATCGACCACGGCATGGGCGTGGTCATCGGCGAGACCGCTGAGGTCGGTGACGACGTGGTGCTGTTCCACGGCTCGACGCTCGGCGGCAAGTCGATGCGGCACGGCAAGCGGCACCCGACGCTCGGCGACCACGTCGTGGTCGGCGCGGGCGCGAAGATCCTCGGGCCGGTGTGGATCGGCGACGGGGTGCAGGTCGGGGCCAACGCCGTCGTCATCCACGACGTCCCGGCCGGCGCGATCGCGGTGGGGGTGCCCGCGCAGATCCGCCTGCGCCCGGCCGCGGCACCGTTCGACATCGAGGTCGACGACCCCGCGATCTACATCTGACCGGTCCGTCCGGCCCGCACTCGCTCCGCGCTGTCCTCCTGCGCCCCGCGCAACTAGCCTGGCGCCGTGCTCTGGACCGTGGACCCCGAGCGCGACGAGCCGCTGTTCGCGCAGATCGCCGCGCAGGTGCGCGGCGCGGTCGCGAGCGGTGAGCTGCGCACGGGCGACCGGCTGCCGTCGGCCCGGGTGCTCGCGACGTCCCTCGAGGTCAACCTGCACACCGTGCTGCGCGCGTACCAGGACCTGCGCGACGAGGGTCTGCTCGACCTGCGCCGGGGGCGGGGTGCCGTGATCGCCGGGCACGCCGACTACGCGGCGCTCGACGAGCCCGTCGCCGCGCTGGTCGACGCCGCGCGCCGTGCGGGTGTGCCCCCCACCGCCGCGACCGCGCTCGTGCAGGCCGCGTTCGCCCGCGCGACGACCCCGGAGGGCCGATGACGACGACGTCCACCACCCCGGCGGGCGCCCGGGGCGACGAGCGGACCGCGCCCCCGCACCGCCGCTCGACCACGCTGCTCGCGCTCGTGCTGCCGCTCGCGCTCATGGCCGTCCCGGCGCTCGCCGCGCTGGGCTGGCGCGACGAGCTGCCGGAGCGGATCGCGAACCACTGGGGCGCCGACGGGCCGGACGGGTTCTCGTCGTTCGCGGGCGCCTTCGTCCCGCTGCTCGTCGGCACGGGGCTGTGCGTCGCGCAGTGGGCGTTCGCGTTCTGGCGCGGGCACGACGGCGTGACCCGACGCGGGCTGGTCGCGACGTCCGCCGGCCTGGGGGCGCTGTACGCGGTCGTCGTGACCGGCACGCTCGCGAGCCAGCGCGGCCTCGCCGACGGCGCGCTCGCACCGGGCGGCGGCCCGACCGTGGTCCTCGGTCTCGCGGCCGCCGTCGTCGTGGCCGGGGTCGCGTTCCTCCTCGCCCCCGCCGACGCGCGGCTGCCGGCGCGCGGACCCGTCGACGCCGACGCCCGCCGCGTGCCGCTGTCCCGCACGCAGCGCGCGGCGTGGACCCGGACCGTCGGCTCACCGTCGGCGCTGCTCCCGGCCGGCGCGGTCGTCGCGGCGACGACCGTGCTCGCCGCGGTGCTCGACGAGTGGATGGCGCTGCTGGTCCCGGTGGGCCTGAGCGTGCTGCTCGCCGCGATGCTCCTGTGGCGGGTGACGGTCGACGCGCGTGGGCTCGAGGCGCGCTCCGTGCTCGGGTGGCCGCGCGTGCGCGTGCCCGTGGACGAGGTGCTGCGCGCCGACGTGGTCGACGTGCGCCCGCTGCGCGAGTTCGGCGGCTGGGGCTACCGGCTCGGCCGCGGCGGGCGGGCAGGGCTCGTGCTGCGCGCGGGCGAGGCGATCCAGGTGCGGCGGACCGGGTCCCGCGTGCTCGTCGTGACCGTCGACGACGCCGCGACGGCGGCCGCGCTGCTCAACACGCTCGCGGACCGCCGCCGCCCGCGCGACGACCGCGCGGAGCGCGGGACCCCGCGAGCTACCGCCGGGTAACCTGACCGCGCCGCGGCCGACCGGGCCGCCGCGCGACGACGACGTCACGGAGGCCGGCATGCGACTGGGGTACTCGCTGGGTTACTGGTCCGCCGGCCCGCCGCCGGGCGCGCTCGAGACCGTGGTCGCGGCCGAGCGCCTCGGCTTCGACTCGGTCTGGACGTCCGAGGCGTACGGCTCCGACGCGTTCACGCCGCTCGCGTGGTGGGGATCGCGCACGTCGCGCGTGCGACTCGGCACGGCGATCGCCCAGATCTCGGCGCGCACCCCCACCGCGACCGCCATGGCCGCCCTCACGCTCGACCACCTGTCGGGCGGGCGGTTCGTGCTGGGCCTCGGCGCGTCCGGCCCGCAGGTCGTCGAGGGCTGGTACGGCCAGCCGTACCCGCGGCCGCTCGCCCGCACGCGCGAGTTCGTCGCGGTCGTGCGCCAGGTGCTCGCACGCGAGGCGCCCGTCACGTTCGACGGCGACTTCTACCGCCTGCCGCTGGGTCCCGACGAGGGCGCCGGGCTCGGCAAGGCGCTGCGCCCGACCGTGCACCCCCTGCGCGCCGACCTGCCGATCCACCTCGCCGCGGAGGGCCCGCGCAACGTCGCGCTCGCGGCCGAGATCGCCGACGGCTGGTTGCCGATGTTCTACTCGCCCCGCATGGACGACGAGTACCGCGCGCTGCTCGCCGAGGGCTTCGCCGCGCGCACCGACGACCGCTCCCCCGCCCGCTTCGAGGTGGTCGCGCCCGTGCCCGTGGTGCTGGCCGAGAGCATCGAGGCCGCCGCCGAGCAGATCCGGCCGTTCGTCGCGCTGTACGCGGGCGGCATGGGCGCGAAGGGTGCGAACTTCCACCGCAACGTGCTCGACCGGCTCGGGTACTCCGCGGTGTGCGACGAGATCCAGGCGCACTACCTCGCGGGCGACAAGCAGCGCGCGGCCGCCGCGGTGCCCGTGGAGCTCGTGCGCGACGTCGCGCTCGTCGGCACGCCCGACGACGTGCGCGCGCAGCTGCCGGCGTGGCGCGCGACCGCGATCACGACGCTCGTCGTGCAGGGCGACCCGCGCACGCTGCCCGCCGTCGCGGCGGTCCTCGCGCCGGAGGTCGACGCCGCCTGACCGCTGCGCCCTCCCCCGAGCCACGGCACGCTGCGGCACACTCGTCGTCGTGGACGACGCGTACCTCGAGGCGGTGCTCGACCTGGTGGAAGCCATCCCCCCGGGGCGCGCGATGACCTACGGGACGGTCGCCGAGGTCGTCGCGGACCGGTTCGCGGCCGCGGGCGACCGTCCGCGCGGCGGCCCGCGCCAGGTGGGTCAGGTCATGGCCCGAGCCGGTTCGGGCGTGGCGTGGTGGCGCGTCGTCGACGCGTCGGGCGCGCCGCCCGCCCGGCACCTGCACCGCGCGCTCGACGAGCTGCGCGCCGAGGGCACCCCGCTCGTGGCGGACGGGACGCGGGTCGCCCTGCGCCGGGCGATCTGGTTCCCTGACGACGTCCCGACGGCCGACTGAGCGACACCGGCATATGCGCTGGTGAAGTGCGCCTGGCGGGGGTGACCATGGCGCCATGACACCTCTGCCCGACGGGTACCGCACTGTCGCGGTGCCGCACGACCGCAAGACCGAGTTCCTCGCCGTCGACCACCTCGCGTTCGCGTTCGAGCCCGACGAGAAGACCAGCGAGATCGTCCCCGACACCCTCGAGTGGGACCGCACGGCGGGCGTCGAGCGGCCCGACGGGACCCTGGGCGGCGTCCACGGCTCGTTCGACTTCGACCTGCCCGTCCCGGGCGGTGCGGTCCCGTGCGCGGGGCTCACGTTCGTGGGCGTCCGGCCCGACGAGCGTCGCCGGGGGCTGCTGTCCGCCATGATCGACGCCCACTTCGCGCGCTCCCTCGAGCGCGGCGAGCCGGTCTCCGCGCTGTTCGCCGCGGAGATGGCGATCTACGGCCGGTTCGGCTACGGCTCGGCCTGCGACGACGTCCGCCTCAAGGTGCCGCGGGGAGCCGCGCTGCGCGACGTGCCGGGCAGCGACGCGCTCACGGTGCGCATCGACACCGCGGACGTCGAGCGGCACGCCGACCTCGTGCAGGCGGTCAACACCGCGGCCGGCGTCGGCCGCCCGGGCTGGGTCCTGCGGGCGTCCGACGCGCACCGCCGCTCGCGGCTCGCCGACCCGCCCGCGTGGCGTGACGGCGGCG
>NZ_BJLP01000081.1 GCF_006538705.1 Cellulomonas uda | reverse complement strand
CCCGCCGCGAGGCGGCGGCGTGGCTCGCCGCGCTCGAGCCGCCGGCTCCCGGCGGGCCCCCGGACTGAGGGGCCCGCCGGGGCGGCCGTCAGGCGCGGCGGCGGTCCGCCTCCTGCGCGGCGAGCGCGCGGCGCACACCGTCCCGCGATTCGACGACGAGCCGGCGCAGCGCGGGCGCCGCGTCGGCGTGGGCCTCGAGCCACGCGTCGGTCGACGCCAGGACGTCGGCCCGCGCGTCGTCGGCGAGGGCCGTCGGGTACAGGCCGACGACGACGTTCTGCGCCATCTCGTTGGTGCGCTCGGCCCAGACGGTGGTCAGACCCTCCAGGTACGGCCCGACGAACGGGAGCAGCAGGCCCCGGTCGTGCACGCGCGCGAAGCCCGCGATGGTCGCCGCCTGGATCGCGTTGGGCAGGTCACCCTCGACCGCGGCGGCCCACGCCGCGGCCTTCGCGGCCGGGGTCGGGATCGCGGCGCGCGCCTGGGCGGCGGCGCGCTCACCCGTCGCCGTCGGGTCGGCGGCCAGCTGCGCGGCGATCTGCGTCTCGTCGGCACGCCCGCCCGCGACGAGCGCCGTGAGCAGCTCCCAGCGCAGGTCGGTGTCGAGCGTCAGGCCCTCGAACGACGTCCGGTCGTCCAGGACCTCGACGACGACGTCGAGCTGCTCGGGCGTCGTGGCCCGGGCCGCGAACGCCTTGACGAGCTGCAGCTGCAGGTCGGAGCCCGCGGGCGCGTCCTGCGCGAGCGCGAGCAGGCGGTCGGCCGCCGAGGCGGCGGTCGCCGCGCGGTGCTCGGGCGCGACGTACAGGTCGAGCGTCGTCGTGAGCTGGCGCAGCAGGACGAGCACGACCGTCGAGTCCGTCTCGTGCGCGATGTTGCCGAGCACCAGGTCGACGTAGTCGCGGCCCGGGGTCTCCCCGTCACGCGTCGCGTCCCACGCCGCGGCCCACACGAGCGTGCGGGGGAGCGAGGAGTCGAACTCGCCCAGGTGCTCGATCGCCGCGGACATCGACAGCTCGTCGAGCCGGACCTTGGCGTACGCGAGGTCGTCGTCGTTGAGCAGGATCAGCAGCGGGCGGTGCCGGCCGAGCAGCTCGCGCACCTCCGTGCGCGGGCCGTCGACGTCCAGCTCGACGTGCAGGGTGCGCGCGAGCCGACCGTCGACCAGGTCGTACCCGCCGATCGCGAGGCGGTGCGGACGCTGCGTGGGGTGCTCGTCGGGGACCTCCTGCAGGACCGCGAACGACGTCACGGTGCCGTGCTCGTCGAGCTCGACCTGCGGGCGCAGCAGCGTCACGCCGGCCTTCTCGAGCCACAGCGCGGACCAGGGCCCGAGGTCGCGGCCCGAGGTCGCCTCGAGCTCGGTGAGCAGGTCACGCAGCTCGGTGTTGCCCCACGCGTGCTTGGCGAAGTACGCCTGCACCCCCGCGAAGAACTCGTCCTGGCCGACCCACGCGACGAGCTGCTTGAGCACGCTCGCGCCCTTGGCGTACGTGATCCCGTCGAAGTTGACCTCGACGTCCTCCAGGTCGCGCATGTCCGCGACGATCGGGTGCGTCGAGGGCAGCTGGTCCTGGCGGTACGCCCACGACTTCTCGAGCGAGGAGAACGTGGTCCACGCGCTCGTCCAGCGCGTCGCCTCGGCCGTCGCGAGGGTCGACGCGTACTCGGCGAACGACTCGTTCAGCCACAGGTCGTCCCACCAGCGCATCGTCACGAGGTCGCCGAACCACATGTGCGCGAGCTCGTGCAGGATCGTCACCGCGCGCCGCTCCACCGTGGCCTCGGGGACCTTGGAGCGGAACACGTACGCCTCGAGGAACGTCACCGCGCCCGCGTTCTCCATCGCGCCCGCGTTGAACTCCGGCACGAAGAGCTGGTCGTACTTCGCGAACGGGTACGGTGCGGCGAACTTCTCCTCGTAGAACGCGAAGCCACGGCGCGTGACGTCGAGGATCTCGTCCGTGTCGAGGTACTGGGCGAGCGACCCGCGGCAGTACACGCCGAGCGGGATCTCGCGGCCGTCCGAGCTCGTGAGCGAGCCGTGCTCGTGGTGGTACGGGCCCGCGACGACGGCGGTGACGTACGACGACAGGCGCGGCGTCGTCTCGAACGTCCACGTCGCCGTGCCCTCGTCACGGCCGCCGTTGCGGTTGACCCCGCCCTCGACCGGCACGGGCTCGCCCACCTGCGGGTAGTTCGACACGACCACCCAGTGCGCGGGTGCGGTGACGGTGAACGTGAACGTCGCCTTGAGGTCGGGCTGCTCGAACACCGCGAACACGCGTCGCGAGTCCGCGACCTCGAACTGCGAGTACAGGTACACCTCGTCGTCGACCGGGTCGACGAAGCGGTGCAGACCCTCGCCCGTGTTCATGTACGCGCAGTCCGCGACGACGACGAGCTCGTTCTCGGCCGCGAGGTCGTCGAGCCGGATGCGCGAGTCGGCGACGACCTGCGCGGGGTCGAGCGGCGTGCCGTTGAGCGTGACCTCGTGGACCGTCGGCGCGATGAGGTCGACGAACGTGCTCGAGCCCGGGATCGCCGAGAACGACAGGACGGTGCGGGACGCGAACGTCGTCGGGCTCGTCGTCAGGTCGAGCGTCACGTCGTACGCGTGCGTCGTCACGGTGGCGGCGCGGTCGCGCGCCTCGGCACGCGTGAGGTTCTCGGCGGGCACAGTGCTCCTTGGTGTCGTGCTCGGTGCTGTCGGGCCCGGCCGCGCGTGGCTGTCGTCGGTCGCTGTCGTCGGTCGCTGTGTCAGGCGCGGCGGCGGGCACGAGGCCCGGGGTGCCGGGCCTGCCCGATCATCCCACGCGGCACCGACGCGCCCGCCGTCTCACGCTGCGGCGGGCGGGAATGTCCGTGCGTCGTGCGAGATTGTGCCGAGCACGAACCGTCCGCCACCCGCGCGCTGCGTGCACCCGCCCGCACCCCGCGTCCACCGATCGGAGCTGCTGTGACCGACTCGCGTCCCGTCGTCGACTTCTGGTTCGACCCCGCGTGCCCGTGGGCCTGGATGACGTCCCGCTGGATGGACGAGGTCGCGGCGCACCGCGACGTCGACGTGCGCTGGCACGTCATGAGCCTGTCGGTGCTCAACGAGGGCCGCGACGAGCTGCCCGAGCGCTACCGCCGCCTCATGGACGAGGGCTGGGGGCCGGTCCGCGTCATCGTCGCGGCCGCGCGCGACCACGGCGAGGGCGTCATCAAGCCGCTGTACGACGCGATGGGCACGCGCCGGCACCCGGGTGGTCGCTCGGACACCGACGCGATCATCGCCGAGTCGCTGGCGGAGGTCGGGCTGCCCGCGCAGCTCGCGGCGGTCGCCGGCACCGACGAGGTCGACGACCTGCTGCGCGCGTCGCACGGGGAGGCGATCGCCCTCGTCGGCGACGAGGTCGGCACGCCCGTCGTCGCGATCGACGGCGTCGGCTACTTCGGTCCGGTCGTGACCCCCGCGCCCACGGGGCAGGCGGCTCTCGACCTGTTCGACGGGCTCGTGCTCATGACGCACGTGCCGGGCTTCTACGAGCTCAAGCGGACGCGCAGCGCAGGCCCGTCCTTCTGACCGTCCGCGCGGCCGGGACCCCGCCGACCACGTGCCGCTCGCCCGTCGCCCTCGGCGCGCCGGGCGAGTGGCACGTCGCGCCGCGGGGATGTGATGCTGTCCCGGTCGTGCGAACGGGACGGCGGTGACGAGAGGGTGGGAACAGGGACGATGACGACGCAGCGGGCGGTCCGGACGTGGATGGCGGTCGACGCGGTCCTGGTCCTGACGCTCGTGGTCCTGCTCGCGGTGCGGCTCTCCGGGGACGCCGGCAGCGGCGGCGCGGCCCAGCCGTCGGCGACCACCACCGTCCAGGTCAGCGGCCCGACGACGCCCGCGGGGGACCGTGCGGCGTTCAAGCTGCCGAGCGGGAACATCGCGTGCACGATGTCCGCCCGCGGCGTGACCTGCACGATCGCGTCCATCACGTACGACCCGCCGGCGGTCGCGGGGTGCTCCGGCACGACCGGTCACGTGGTCGTGCTCAACGCCGACGGGTTCGCGTTCGACTGCGTCGACGGTCCGGCGCCCACCGTCGCGGGCGGTGACGTCCCGACCCTCGAGTACGGGTCGAAGGCCACCGCCGGCGACTTCACGTGCGTGAGCGCGACGAACGGCGTGCGCTGCACCGACGCCGACGGCGTCGGGTTCCAGCTCGCCCGCGCCGCCTGGCGCGAGCTGCCCTGACCCGACGCCCCCCGCGTCACGGGTCGCTCACCAGATGCGCACGCGCTCCTCGGGGGCGAGGTACAGCCCGTCGCCCGGCTGGACGTCGAACGCCGCGTAGAACTCGTCGACGTTGCGCACGACGCCGTTGCAGCGGAACTCGTCGGGCGCGTGCGGGTCCGTCGCGAGCCGACGCACGACCTCCTCGTCGCGGCCCTTGGTGCGCCACGCCTGCGCCCAGCCGAGGAAGAACCGCTGCACGCCGGTGAGCCCGTCGAGCACCGGGGCCTCCTCGAGCGGACGGCCCAGCGCGATGCGGTAGGCCTTCAGGGCGATCGAGAGCCCGCCGAGGTCGCCGATGTTCTCGCCGATGGTCAGGGCCCCGTTGACGTGGTGCGAGCCGTCGAGCTGCGCGGGGGAGAACGCGTCGTACTGCGCGACGAGCGCGCTCGTGCGGCGCTCGAACTCGGCGCGGTCGTCCGCGGTCCACCAGTCCTCGAGCCGGCCGGTGCCGTCGTACTTGCTGCCCTGGTCGTCGAACCCGTGCCCGATCTCGTGGCCGATGACCGCGCCGATCGCGCCGAAGTTCACGGCGTCGTCCGCGTCGGCGTCGAAGAACGGCGGCTGCAGGATCGCCGCGGGGAAGACGATCTCGTTCATGCCCGGGTTGTAGTAGGCGTTCACGGTCTGCGGCGTCATGAACCACTCGTCGCGGTCGATCGGCCTGCCGATCTTCGCGAGCTCGCGGTCGAGCTCGAACGCGTTGGCCGCACGCACGTTGCCGACCAGGTCGGTCGCGTCGACCTGGAGCGCCGAGTAGTCACGCCACCGCACCGGGTAGCCGATCTTCGGCGTGAACGCGTCGAGCTTCGCGAGCGCCTTCGCGCGCGTCTCCTCGCCCATCCACTCGAGCGACGTGATCGACTCGCGGTACGCCTCGACGAGGTGCGCGACGAGCTCGTCCATGCGCTCCTTGTGCGACGGCGGGAAGTGCCGCGCGACGTAGACCTCCCCGACGGCCTCGCCCAGCACGCCCTGCACGAGCGACACGCCGCGCTTCCACCGGTCACGCAGCTCCTGCGCGCCCGTCAGCGTGCGGCCGTAGAAGTCGAAGTTCGCCTCGACGAGCTCCTGCGTGAGGTACGGGGCCCGGTCGGAGACGACGTGGTACGCGAGCCACGCCTGCCAGTCCTCGAGCGGCTCGGACGCCCACAGCTGCGCGAAGCCCTCGGCGAACTGCGGCTCGCGCACGACGAGCTGGTCGAGCGCACCCGCGGGTGCGCCGAGCGCGAGCGCCCACGCGTGCCAGTCGAAGCCGGGCGCGCTCGTCGCGAGGTCCGCGAGCGTGGTCGGGTTGTAGGTGAGGTCGGCGTCGCGGTCCTTGACGACGTCCCAGTGGTGCGCGGCGAGCTTCGTCTCCAGCGCGACGACCCGCGCCGCGAGCGCGTCCGCCTCCGCGTCGTCGGCGGCGACCTGCGCCAGCCGCAGCATGCGCGCGACGTGCGGGCCGTACGCGGCGAGCACGGGGGCGTACTGCTCGTCGCGGTAGTACGCCTCGTCGGGCAGGCCGAGGCCGCCCTGGTGCAGGTAGACGACGTACCGCTCGGGGTCGTCCGCGTCGTTGTCGACCCACAGGCCGACCGCGCCGCCCGCGCCCGTGCGCTGCAGCGCCCCGAGCACGCCGGTCAGCTCGGCCTGCGTGCCCGCGCCCGCGACGAGCGCGAGGTCCACCTGCAGCGGCGCGAGCCCGGCCGCCTCGATCGCGTCGGTGTCCATGAAGCTCGCGAACACCGCGCCGACCTTCGCGCCCGCGCTCGCCGAACCGTCCTCGTCGGCGGCCTGCGCGCCCAGGTCGGCGATGATGTCGCGGACCTGGGCCTCGGCCGCGTCGTGCAGCGTGCGGAACGTGCCGTCCATCGCCCGGTCCGCGGGGATGACGTGCTGGGCGTACCAGCGCCCGTTCACGTGGCGGTACAGGTCGTCCTGCGGACGGACGGTGGGGTCGAGGTCGGTCAGGTCGAGGCCGCTGCGCGTCATGGCCACAGCCTACGGACAGCGTGCGGCGCGGCCCGCGTGCTGCGGCAGGATGGGCCCATGCGCATCCACATCGGTTCCGACCACGCCGGCTACGAGCTCAAGGTCGCGCTCGTCGAGCACCTGCAGGCCGCAGGGCACGACGTCGTCGACCACGGGGCGCACTCCTACGACGCGCTCGACGACTACCCGCCGTTCTGCTTCGCGGCCGGTGAGGCCGTGGTCGCCGAGCCGGGCTCGCTCGGCATCGTGCTCGGCGGGTCGGGCAACGGCGAGCAGATCGCCGCGAACAAGGTCACGGGGGTGCGTGCCGCACTCGCGTGGAACCTCGAGACCGCCACGCTGGCGCGTCAGCACAACGACGCGAACGTCGTCGCGATCGGCGCGCGCCAGCACTCGGTCGACGAGGCGCTCGCGCTGGTCGACGCGTTCCTCGCGGAGCCGTTCAGCGGCGACGCGCGCCACCAGCGTCGCATCGACCTCCTGGCCGAGTACGAGTCCCGCTGACCCACCCGTCCGCCGAGTGCGCACGTCCGTGCGCGAGTGCGTACGACGAGCGTGCGCACTCGCGCCGGACCGTCCGCACTCGGCGGGGCGGTGGTCGCCGGTTCAGAAGACCCAGGGGCAGAGCGGGGCCACCGGCCAGGAGAACGCGGCGGCCGTCGGGTGCAGGGTCCCGGGCGTGAGCTCGGTGACGAGACCGGCGTCCGCGTAGGCGGACAGCGACCTGCCGCCCAGGTACGCCGCGCCGAGCTCGCGCACGTCGATGCGCAGGTCCGGCTCGTCGTCGGTGCGGGTCACCTCGGCGGCCCACCCGTGCGCGCCCTCGTCGGTCGTCGCGACGCGCCACCGGCCCGCGTTCGCCGGCAGCCGCGCATCGCTGACCTCGAGGACGACGTCGACCGGGGCGCTGTACCGGCGCCCGGCGAGCGCGACCGGCACGTCGAGCAGGCGCACCCACAGGTTGTCGGTCAGGCGCGGCTGGGCGCCGCGCCGGTCCACCAGGAGCGACAGGAGCCGGTCGTCGACCGGGAGCATGTTCGTCGCGACCTCGCCCGTGAGGTCGAGGTCGAGGACGAAGGACCACAGCCGGTGCGCCGCGGCCGCGTCGACGGCCGCGGAGTCGCGGACCATGACGGGGTAGGCGGGGCCCGCATCGCCCCACGTCTCCTTGCGTCGCAGCAGCGCGTAGGCGCGAGGGTCGCCGACCTCGTCGTGCACCGTCACGATGCGCAGCGGCTCGCCGCCGTCACGCCACGCGGGCGGGTCGGCGAGC
>NZ_BJLP01000080.1 GCF_006538705.1 Cellulomonas uda | reverse complement strand
GGGGGGGGGGGGGGTAACCCGGGCGGCGTCCTCCGCCGGCGGGTCGGAGAAGGTCCTCCGCTCGACGTTCGCCGGGGGTCTCCTCGCGAGGCGTCGGCTCCTGGTGGCGGGACCTGATCGGGCGGTGGCATGGTCAGCAGGGTGCGGCGCCCTGCCGCCGTCTTCGCGGACGGGTCGGTCGCCGGTCTGATGGCTGGGGCACGGCGTGAGCCTGCGGGTGCGCACGTCGCCCCGGGGAGTGCGTCAGCCGTCGTACGGGATGATCACCAGCACCGACGACGAGGGGACGCGGGGCATGAACGCCGTGGCGCAGGACGGACAGCGGGAGGCCATCGTGGTGGTGCTCTCGGGGGGCATCGGGGCGCGCTTCGGGTTGACGCAGCCGAAACAGCTCACCGAGCTCGGCGACCGGACGGTCCTCGAGCACACGCTCTGGACCGTCGCGGAGCTCACGGGCGTACGACGCGTCTCCATCGCCGCGAACGTGAGCCACCTCGAGCAGATCTGGGCGCTCGCGTCCGGGGTCGTGTTGGGTCCATCTCATGGGTGGTCCGCGGACCGGCGTTGCTGGTGCACGTGGTGGTCGCGCCTTGTCCAGCGCCCGTCGTGATCTGGGTGACGAGTGGTGAGCACACGACGAAGGGGCGGTCCGGGTGGACCGCCCCTTCGTCGTGCTGCTCAGGTCGTCAGCGCACGCGGACCGAGGCCGCGGCGGTGGAGCCGGAGTAGTTCGTGCTGGTGGGCGTGAACTTCACCGAGACCTTGTAGGTGCCGCTCGCGCGGACCTTCGAGGTGAACGCGGCCTTCGCCGTGGTGTTGCCCTTGACGGCGATGGTCTTGGTGACCTTGAAGCCGTTGGGGCCGGTGATCGTCACCGTGGCCTTGCCGTCGCGCGACGCCTTGACGTAGACGGCGGGCGACTTGCCCTTGGCGATCGAGGTGTTGGCGACCTTGACGCTCGTCTTGCCGGCCGTGACCTTGACGGCGACGGCGGTGGACGAGCCCTTGAACTCCGAGCCGGAGGTCGGGGTGTAGGTGACCGACGCCGAGTAGGTGCCCTTGTTGAGCTTGCCGAGCGACACGGTCGCCTTGCCGCTCGTGAGGCCCTTGGTGAAGGTCTTGGTGCCGACCTTGACCTTGACGTAGCCGGTCGGCGTGCCGGTGGCGGCCTTGACCGTGACGGACACGGTCGAGCCGGTGCCGTAGACGACGGGGGCCGCGGAGGCGCTCGTCGTGGTGCGGACCGTCGCCGGGTAGGGCGCCGCGACCGTCGTGAGGACGGACTCGGAGGTCGTGGCGGCCGGAGCTGCCGGGGTCGTGTCGTTGCCTGCGGCGACTGCCGGGATGGCGAGCGCGGCCGGGACGGCGAGCGCCGCGGCCAGCGTCAGTGCAAGGGTCTTCTTCTTGAGCACGTGTGTGGTCCTCATTCCGTATTCGGGCCGCCCCCCGGGTCCCGAAGGACTGGGCTACCGCCTAGATGATCGGTCATCCCACGGGTCGGCCTGAGTCGCTTCGGGCAAACCACGAGAATTGCCCGGGGATCTCACCCGATCGGCGTAACGCGCGGCTCAGGATGCGGGATCGTCGCCTGGAAGTGTGACGGCCGTCACGGCCGGATCGGTCATGCCGGGCACCCGGCGTCCACGATCGGGTGAACGTCGTGCGCGGTGGGGGTCGTGCTCAGCCGGAGCTCGCCGGGCAGGTCCGCGGGGACGGTGAACGTCGCGTGGATCGTCGTCGACGCACCCGGCGCCAGCTCGGTCGTCCACGACGCGACGTCCAGGTCGAGGTACGTCGACTCGAAGATCTCCTCGGGCGTCCCGTCGATCTCCACCGACTCGAGCGTGCCCCCCGCGGGCGCGTACAGGTCGTAGTTCGTCCGGACGTTCCCGGGGGTGTCGAGGTGCTCGCCGACGACGTACGCGGGCAGCCCCGCGCCACCCGCGGGGCCGGTGTTCGTCAGCTTCAGGTCGACGCCGACCACCCGCGACCCGTCCGCCTCGCAGCGCTCGACCGCTGCTGCGACCGTCGTGTCGAGGTACCACGACATCTTCGCGCCCGAGCCGTCGTTGAGGTACACGCCCACCACCGGGGACTCGCCGTCGCGACCCGTCACCTCACCCGCGAGCGGGGTTCCCGCGAGCCGCGCCTGCTCGTCGTCGTGCGCGGACCAGACGAGCAGCCGGCGCTCGTCGACCGACTGTGCGAGGCCGTCCAGGAGCGACGTCGGCGACCCCGCGAAGAGGCCGTCGAACACCGCCCCGGCCGCACCGGCGAAGAACGCGTCCTGCTTCACCGGGTCGGTGATCCGCAGGTAGACCTCGTTGAGCAGCAGCTGCGCGGCGTTCTCGCCCGTGATGCGCGTGCCGTCCGGCGTCGTCACCGGGCCCGCCCGCTCGACGAGGTGCCCCAGCGCCACCGGGTCCGTCGCGAGCACGCCGTCCACCGCCGTGCCCGTCGCGCGCTCCCACATGGCGCGCGCGAGCTCGGCCGCGCGCGGGAAGTGCGGCGTCAGCGTGACGTCCTGGATGTAGACGCCGAGCTGGTCGCCGAACATCTCCTGCTCCTGCGGCGTGAGCGCCAGCACGGGCGCCGCGTCCGCCGTGTTGATCTGGCCTGCTCCACGCTGCTCGACGACCGTGAGCAGGCCGTCCTGCGCGTGCAGGTGCAGCACCGCGCCCGGGATGCCGCCCGTCGCCCGCAGCTCCGCGTTCGACTGCACCAGCAGCAGGTAGTCGCGCGGCCCGTCCGCACCGAGCATCGCGGGCAGGAGCGCGGCGGCGCGCGCCGCACCCGACGTGCTGCCGCTCACCGAGTCCACCGCGTCCTGCAGCCGCGTCACCGCGTCCACGACCCGCTCGTCGTAGTCACCTCCGCGCAGGCCCGCCAGCCGGACCCGGGCCGCCTGCACCGCGTCGTCGGCCGCGACGATGCCCGGCGCGACGCGCGCGATCGCCTCGACGTCCACCCGGCCCTGCGGGCTCACGAGCGACTCGGGCTCGAGCGTCTCGACAGCGTCGAGCACCCCCGGCATCGCCACACCCGCCAGGTCGTCGACCGTGCGCGCGAGCGACCGCACCGCGGAGACGTCGTCGCCGACCACCGGCAGCGCCTGCGCGAGCGTCAACGGCAACCGGTGCGCGGCGGCGTCGGCCGCGGACGCCGCACGCGCCGCGCGCTGCGCCGGTCCGCGCGCCGCGGCCGCGTCACCGTCCAGCGCCAGGTCGCGCGCGGCCTGCACCTCGCGCGCCGCCTCGTCGAGACCCGTGTACGTCCGACGCGCGTCGAACGCCCCCCACACGGCCAGCACGACGAGCACGCCCAGCACCCCGAGCGTCCACCACAGCCCGCGGCGCCCACGCCGCGGAGCCGCGGGCTCGATGACCGGGGCGGTCTCGGGGGCGCTCTCGGGGGCGGTGTCCGGGGTGTCGTCCGGCGTCGCGTCGGTCGGCGTCACGGGGTTCTCGTCGTGCATCAGGCTCTCTCGCGTGGTGGGCTCCGACGCGCGCGGACGCGAGCGTCGGAGCCGTCGGTGGCCGCGGGACGCCGGTCGTGGACCAGCGAGGGCGCCCTCGTCGGAGGGCGCCGCGAACGGACAAAGATGTCGCTACGGGACCTATCGGCACGCGAGCGCACCGGCATGAGCCTCAGCGTCGACGCGCGGCCCACCGGTACCCGAGGCCGCCGAGCGCGAGACCCGTCGCGCACACCGCCACCGGCGTCCACCCCGTGGTCCCGACGAGCGCGAGCACCACGGTCACGACGAGCGCGAGCAGCCACAGCGCCGAGCCGACCACGGTCACGCGCGCGAGGTCGACCTCCACGGGAGGCGGGGGCGGCTGGTCGATCGGCACGCCCGCAGCCTATGCGGTCGCCGCCGGGTGCCCGGGCACGCTCGTCGGACGGGGTGTCAGGCCTGGCCCGTCACCGCGTACGCGGCCTCCACGCGGGCCTTCGCGGGACGCCACCAGTCCTCGTGCTCGCGGTACCACGCCACCGTCGCCTCGAGGCCCGAGCGGAAGTCCGTGTACCGCGGCGACCAGCCCAGCTCGGTGCGCAGCAGCGTCGAGTCGATCGCGTAGCGCAGGTCGTGGCCCGGGCGGTCGCTCACGTGGTCGAAGTCGTCGGCGTCCCGGCCGAAGATCTCCAGCAGCGCGCGCACCACCTCGAGGTTGCTGCGCTCGCCGTCCGCGCCGATCAGGTACGTCTGCCCGATCCGACCGTCGGCCAGGACGCGCCACACCGCGGCGTTGTGGTCCTCCACGTGGATCCAGTCACGCACGTTCGCGCCGGCGCCGTACAGCTTGGGACGCACGCCGTCGATCAGGTTCGTGACCTGGCGGGGGATGAACTTCTCGACGTGCTGGAACGGGCCGTAGTTGTTCGAGCAGTTCGAGATGGTCGCCCGCACCCCGAACGAGCGGACCCACGCGCGCACCAGCAGGTCCGAGCCGGCCTTCGTCGACGAGTACGGCGACGAGGGGTTGTACGGCGTCCGCTCCGTGAAGCGCTGCGGGTCGTCGAGCTCGAGGTCGCCGTAGACCTCGTCGGTCGAGACGTGGTGGTAGCGCACGTCGTGCTTGCGGACGGCCTCCAGCAGCGCGTACGTGCCGATGAGGTTCGTCTGGACGAACGGCCACGGGTCCGCCAGGGAGTTGTCGTTGTGCGACTCGGCCGCGAAGTGCACGACCGCGTCCGCCTCGGCCACCAGCCGGTCCACCAGCGCGCCGTCCGCGACGTCGCCCTCGACCAGCGTCACCGCGTCACCCAGGCCCGCGAGCGACGCCCGGTTGCCGGCGTACGTGAGCTTGTCCAGCACCGTGACCTCGACCTCGGGGTGCTCGGCGACGCTCTGGTGCACGAAGTTGGCCCCGATGAACCCGGCGCCGCCGGTGACGAGTAAACGCATGTTTCGAGCGTAGCAACGCATAGAGTGCACGGGTCGACAAGGGGGGTGCGCGTGCGCTGGGTCGTGGTGGGGGCAGCGGGGATGCTCGGGCGGGACGTCGTCGCGCGGCTGCGCCAGGGCGACGACGACGTCGTCGGGCTCGACCGTGCGGGGCTCGACATCACGTCCCCGCAGGCGTGCGCCGACGCCCTCGTCGGCGCCGACGTCGTCGTGAACTGCGCCGCCTACACCGCCGTCGACGACGCCGAGACGCACGAGGCCGAGGCCTTCACGACGAACGCCGTCGGGCCCGCCACGCTCGCGCGCGCCGCCGCGTCCGCGGGTGTGCGCCTCGTGCAGATCTCCACCGACTACGTCTTCGACGGCCGGGCGAGCACCCCGTACGGCGAGGACGCGCCGCAGGCGCCCCGCGGCGCGTACGGCCGCACCAAGGCCGCCGGCGAGTGGGCCGTCGCCGCGTCCGGGGGCGACCACCTCGTCGTGCGCACCGCGTGGCTCTACGGCGCGCACGGCTCGAGCTTCCCCCGGACGATCGCACGCGTCGCCCGGGAGCGCGGCGCGCTCGACGTCGTCGACGACCAGCGCGGGCAGCCGACCTGGACGGTCGACGTCGCCGACGTCGTCGCGCGGCTCGTCGCCGCCCGGGCGCCGCGCGGGACGTACCACGCGACGTCGTCCGGTGAGACGACGTGGTTCGGGTTCGCGCAGGCCGTCGTCGCCGCCGCGGGCCTCGATCCCGCGATCGTCGCGTCGACGACCTCCGAGAAGTTCGTGCGACCTGCGCCGCGGCCCGCGTACTCCGTGCTCGGGCACGGGGCGCTGCGATCCGTGGGTGTCGCGCCGATCGGCGACTGGCGCGGACGGTGGGAGGCGGCCGCCGCGGCCGTCCTGGGGCAGGAGGAGAGCTGATGGGCATGGAACCGCTGGCCGTCGAGGGTGCGTGGCGCGTCACGCAGCGCGTGTTCGGCGACGCGCGGGGGGCGTTCCTCGAGTGGTTCCGGGCCGACGAGCTCGAGCAGGTCACCGGGCGACGGTTCGACCTGCGCCAGGCGAACCTCTCCGTCTCCGCCGCGGGCGTGCTGCGCGGCGTCCACTTCGCCGACGTGCCGCCCGGCCAGGCCAAGTACGTGACGTGCGTGCGCGGCGCGGTGCTCGACGTGGTCGTCGACATCCGCGTCGGGTCGCCCACCTACGGCGCGTGGGACGCCGTCCTCCTGGACGACGAGACGCGCGAGGCCGTGCTGATCTCCGAGGGGCTCGGGCACGCGTTCTGCTCCCTCGAGGACGGCTCGACCGTCGCGTACCTGTGCTCCGCGCCCTACAACCCGACCGGTGAGCACGGCGTGCATCCGCTCGACCCGGCCATCGGGATCTCCTGGCCGACCGTGGGGCGCGACGGGTCGCCGCTGGAGTACGTGCTGTCCGAGAAGGACGCCGCCGCGCCCACGCTGGAGGAGGCGCGCGCGGGCGGGCTGCTGCCGGCGGCCGACGACGTGCGGGCGTTCGTGGCGACCTTGGGGCCGGACGCGCGGTAGGCGTTCCCGGGTCGCCCTCTTGGCGGTCGTCGGGGCTTGTCGGGATCGCCCTGGTTGCGTAGAATCGAACACATGTTCGAGACGCCGCGCGACGAGGGGGCGCTCGCGGTCGTGGGATCGGGCGCTGGATCGGTTGCCGGGTCGGCCGTGGGCTCCGTGGTGGCGCGCGGCGGGGCCGAGGTGGTCCACCGGCTCGGGGCGGTGGTTGAGGAGCTCGTGGCCCTCGCCGCCGCGACGCGGGACGCCGCGGGGTGGACGGGAGCCGAGCGCGCGCGGGTCCTCGGGGCGCTCGACAGGGTGCCGGGGCTCGTGAGCAGCGTGCGCGCGCCCGTGCTGGTCGCGCAGCAGCGCGCCGCCGCGCGCGTGGGGGCCGAGCGGGAGTTCGCCGACCAGCGCGCGCAGGCCATCGCCGGCACGCGCGGTCAGGCCGACCGTCAGGTACGTGCGGCGCACGTCCTCACCCGCCTCGACGGCGTCCGTGACGCGGTCCACGAGCGGCGCATGCTCGAGCCGCACGTCGACGCGCTCGCCCGTGTGCTCGACACCGCGTCCTCGCAGGTCGACGAGTTCCTGACCTCGTCCGAGGGGCAGCGCCGCGTGGTCGAGCTCGCCGACGGGGCGGACGCGCGGCAGTTCGCGCGTGACCTCGCGGTGCTCGCCGCCACGCACGACCAGCAGGGCGCCGACGACGCGCGGGAGGCCGCCCGCCGCGCGCGGTTCCTGCACCTGACGCACGCTGCGGACGGCACGTTCCTGCGCGGTCGGCTCGACCCGCTCGCCGGCCGCGCGCTGCAGGCGGCGCTCGACGCCACGGGCCACCGGCCCGACGACGACCGCGCTCCCGAGCAGGCGCGTGCCGACGCGCTCACCGCCCTCGCGCGCCACGCGCTGGGTGCGTCGACAGCGCTCGCCCCACCGGCGCTCGACGCAGCGCCCGGCGCGCCCGGTGCGCCTGCCGTGCCCGGTGCGCCTGCCGTGCCCGGTGCGCCTGCCGTGCCCGGTGCGCCTGCCGTGTCTGGTGGGTATGCCGCGCCCGGTGCGCCTGCCGTGTCTGGTGGGTATGCCGTGCGTGGTGCGCCCGGCACGGCTGGTGGGCGTGGGGACGTGCCGGACGGCGCTCAGGTCGTGACGCCGGGGGTCGTGCCGCACGTGAGCCTGGTCGTGCCGGCCGCGACGTGGCACGCGGTGCGGGAGCAGGCGCGCCGCCGGAGCGCGGTCGAGGCGGGAGGCGTGCGGGCTGATGGCGCGCGCCGCGGCTCTGCGGCCGAGGGGTGCGTGGAGCCCGCGGCCGCGGCCGAGCGGCGGGTCGAGCCCGCCGGTGCGACGGCCGAGC
>NZ_BJLP01000079.1 GCF_006538705.1 Cellulomonas uda | reverse complement strand
CCAAGGAGCTCGGCGTCTCGCGCCAGTGCGCCCATCGATGGGTCAACCGGTTCCGCGCCGAGGGACCGGCCGGGCTGATCGATCGTTCTTCACGCCCGCACCGCTGCCCGACCCGCACCAACCAGGACGTCGAGCGGGCCGTGGTCCGGCTGCGTCAGGCCGAGCGGCGCGGGCCGGACTGGCTCGCCGAGCACACGGGAGTTCCAGCCCGGACCGTCTCGCGGATCCTGGCCCGCCACCAGATCCCGAGGCTGGCCGACTGCGACCCGCTGACCGGTCAACCGATCCGTGCCTCGCGGGTCACCGCGATCCGCTACGAGCGCGAACGTCCCGGCGAGCTGGTCCACATGGACGTCAAGAAGATCGGACGGATCCCACCGGGCGGCGGTTGGCGCGCGACCGGCTGGACGAGCGCGAACCACCAGTCGCGCGTCGACAAGACCCCGATCGGCTACGACTACGTCCACGCCCTGGTCGACGACCACTCCCGGCTGGCCTACTGCGAGGTCCTGCCCGACGAGAAGGGCCCGACCTGCGCCGCCTTCCTGCTGCGCGGCGCGGCCTACTTCGCCGCGCACGGCATCGCCCGCATCGAACGGATCATGACCGACAACGCCTGGGCCTACCGCTGGTCACTGCGCGAAGCGGCCACCGTCCTGGGCGCCCGACAGGTCTTCATCCGCCCGCACTGCCCCTGGCAGAACGGGAAGGTCGAACGACTCAACAGGACCCTGGCCACCGAGTGGGCCTACCGGCAGGTCTTCGCCAGCACCGCCGAGCGCACCGCCGCCCTTGCCCCCTGGCTCGAGTACTACAACACTCGACGACGCCACACCGCCCTCGGCGGGCTCCCACCGACCAGCAGACTGTTACCAACGTGATGGCTCAGTACATCTAGGTCCGTCGCCGCCGCGGGCCGCAGCGGCACGCGCCACAGGCGCTGCCCGCGCAGCCCGGCGAGGTACACGCCCTCGTCGGTCACGGCGAGCCCGCTCGGGGACGCGTCGGCGGTCCGCCACACCGCGACCGGGTCGACGAACCCCTCACCGGCGCCACCCTGCCCCTCGACCAGCGGCCAGCCGTAGTTGGCACCCCGGTGGATGACGTTGAGCTCGTCCCACGTGTTCTGGCCGAACTCCGAGGCGAACATCCGACCGTCCGGCGACCAGCCCATGCCCTGCACGTTCCGGTGCCCGAGGCTCCACACGGGCGAGCCCTCCACCGGGTTGCCGGGCGCGGCGTCCCCCTCGGGCGTGATCCGCAGGATCTTGCCGCCGAGGCTGTCCGGGTCCTGGGCCCGACGAGGGTCGCCCGCGTCACCCGTGCTGACGTACAGGTACCCGTCCGGCCCGACCGCGAGCCGCCCGCCGTCGTGGTTCCGGGCCACGGGGATGCCCGTGAGCACCGGCGTCAGCGGGCCGAGCGCGTCGCCCGTGAGCGTCGCGCGCAGCACGCGGTTGTCCCGCGAGGTCGTCGCGTACAGCGCGACGTCCAGGCCGTCGCCGGTGCGGCCGAGCACCGCCACACCGAGCAGCCCGCCCTCGCCCTGCGGGGCGACGACGTCGGTGAGGGCGCGCACGCCCGGGCCGGTCACCGGCGTGACGGTGCCGTCGGCGCCGACGAGGACCAGCCGCGCCTCGTCGCGCAGCGTCACCAGCGAGCGCCCGTCGTCGAGCGGTGCGATCCCCCAGGGCACGTCGAGCCCGGTCGCGAGCCTCGCGACGTCGACCTCGACGGTCGCGGGCCCGGACGGCTGGACGGGCGCCGGCGGGCCCGACCCGTCCGTGGCGCCACCGGTGGCCCCGCTCGTGGGCCCGCTCGTCGACCTGCCGGCCGGGGCGGAGCCCAGCATCGTCGGCCCGCTCGTCGTCGTCGCGGGCTCGACGCACCCCGCGAGCACGGCTCCCCCCACGACGAGCCCGACGACGACGCCGACCACGCGCCCGGTCCACCGCGCCGCCGCGACCCCGCGCTTCCTCCGGCTGCGCGGCTCCAAACCCGGAGCAACCCCGGCCTCGCGCGACGCCGAGCCGACGACCCCGCGCTTCCTCCGGTTCCGGCCCGTCTGAGCCGGAGGAACCGCGGGGTCGGGCGGCAGCGAGCCGACCGGGCCGCGGGCGGGGGTGCCGGACGGGTGGGCGCGGGGCATCGGGGTCTAGTCCACGAACGCGGCGGTGCTCGCCACCAGCTCGACGCCCGCGGCGCGCAGGTCGTCGCGCGCCGCCGCGCCCAGCTCGGGGGTCACGGGGACGGTCAGGTCGGTCAGGACGCGCGTGCGCAGCCCCTCGGAGTGCGCGTCGAGTGCCGTCGCGCGCACGCAGTGCGACTCGGCGATCCCGACGACGTCCACGTCCGTCACCTGCTCCTCGCGCAGGATCGCCGCGAGGGCACGCCCCTGCGCGTCGACGCCCTCGAACCCGGAGTACGCGGCGGCGTACTCGCCCTTGCGGACGCTCACGTCGGGCCCGAGCTCGGACAGCGCCGGGTGCAGCTCGGCCTCCGCGGTGCCCGCGACGCCGTGCGGCGGCCAGGTGTCGACGAAGTCCGGCGCGTCGGAGAAGTGCGCGCCGGGGTCGACGTGCCAGTCCTGGGTGGTCACGACCACGTCGTACCGGTCGCGGTGCGCGGCGGCGTACCGGGCGATCGCCTCCGCCACGTCGTTGCCGCCCGCGACGGGCAGCGCGCCGCCCTCGCAGAACGTGGGCTGCACGTCGACGACGAGCAACGCGCGTCGGCCCTGGTCCATGGCACCCCTCCTGTCGCCGGCCGGTGCGGTCGGCATCCGGTCCCAGCCTGCCACCGCCCGCGCGCGGCGTCAGGGTGCGGGGCGCGTCCCCGCTGCGGGCAGCGCCGCCTCGTAGAGCGAGCGCGTCGGGACGCCCGCCGCGGCCGCGACCGCCCGCGCGGCGTCCTTGAGGCGCTCGCCGGAGTCCACCCGCGCACGCACCTGCGCGACGAGCGCTGTCACGTCACCCCCGCCGGCGGGCCGGGTCGCACCGCCCACGACGACGACGACCTCGCCGCGCACCTCGCCCGCGGCCCACTGCGCGAGCTCGGCGAGCGGGCCACGGCGGACCTCCTCGTAGGTCTTGGTGAGCTCGCGGCACACGGCTGCGGGCCGGTCGGCGCCGAACGCGTCGACCATCGCGCCCAGCAGCGCCTCGAGCCGGTGCGGCGCCTCGAAGAACACCATGGTGCGTCGCTCGTCCGCGAGCGCGGCCAGGGCCCGTGCGCGCTCACCGGGCTTGCGCGGCGCGAACCCCTCGAAGCAGAACCGGTCGGTGGGCAGGCCGGACAGCGCGAGCGCGGTGAGGACCGCGCTCGGGCCGGGGGCGGCCGTGACCGGCAGGCCGGCCTGCACCGCGGCGGTCACGACGCGGAACCCGGGGTCGGACACGGCGGGCATCCCCGCGTCCGTCACGACGACGACCGTGCCGCCGCCCGCGACGACGTCCAGCAGCTCGTCGGAGCGCGACGCCTCGTTGTGCTCGTGGTGCGAGACCACGCGGCCGCGCACCTCGACCCCGAGGCGTGCGGCGAGTGCGCGCAGGCGGCGCGTGTCCTCCGCCGCCACCACGTCGGCCGTCGCGAGCAGCGTGCGCAGGCGCGCGGAGGCGTCGTCGACGTTGCCGATGGGGGTCGCGGCGAGCACCAGGCGTCCCGCGGTCTCGTCGTGCGCCATGCGCCCAGCCTGCCACCCGGCACCGTCCGGGACGGAACGATCGAGGACGAGTCCCCATCAACTGGTCGCACCCGTAGCATGTCCGCGTGCCGCAGTCGCCCGACGCCGTCGACCCCACCCCGGGAGCGCCCGACGACGCGCGTGCGCGCGCCGGGGCCGCCCGTCCCGAGGACGGCCTCGCGCCGCCCGGTACGAACGGCGCGCCGCACCCGACGCCCCTGCCCGGCCCGCCCGCGGGGTGGAGCACGCCGTACGTCGCGCCCGTGCCGCTCGAGCCGGAGCAGGAGTCCCCGCCGGACGAGCCACGCACGGGAGACGGCTGGGCCGACCCGTCCGCCGGCGCGCCGTCGGGCACGGCAGCCGGCACAGCGGCTGGCGAAGCGGCCGGCGACCCGGCCGGGACGCAGACCGCGGTCGACGCGCCGCCGTGGGGCGCCGGCCCGGTCGTCGCCACGGCCGCGCCCGAGCGGCGCGTCCCGGACGCCGACGAGCTCCGCGAACGCTTGCTCGGGGCAGCGACGCTCGCGCTGGACGCGACGCGACGCAACCGGGTCATCGGCTGGGTCGTCGCGCTCGCCTTCACGGCCCTCGGCGCCGTGCTGCGGTTCTGGAACCTCGGCTCGCCGCACGAGCTCGTGTTCGACGAGACGTACTACGTCAAGGACGGCTGGTCGCTCGTCGAGCGCGGCTACGAGGCCGACTGGGGCGAGGAGCCGAACCCGCGCTTCGAGCAGGGTGACGCGTCGATGCTGGGCACGAAGGCCGAGTACTTCGTGCACCCGCAGGTCGGCAAGTGGCTCATCGGGCTCGGCATGCGGCTCGGCGGCGGCGTCGAGTCGGCGTTCTCGTGGCGGCTCGCGGTCGCGGTGCTGGGCACGCTGTCGGTCCTCATGCTCACGCGGATCGCGCGGCGGCTGTTCGCGTCGACCGCGTGGGGTGCGGTGGCGGGCGGTCTGCTCGCGATCGACGGCATGGGGATCGTCATGTCGCGCACGTCGCTGCTCGACCCGGTCCTGATGTTCTTCGTGCTCGCCGCGTTCGGGGCGCTGGTGCTCGACCGCGAGCAGTCCCGGCGGCGGCTCGCGGTCCGCCAGGCGGCGTTGCTCGCGGAGGGCAAGGAGACCGAGTTCGGGCCGGGGCTCGGGTGGCGGTGGTGGCGGTTCGCGGCCGCGGTGCTGCTGGGCCTCGCGATCGGCACCAAGTGGTCCGGCCTGTACTTCCTCGCGGTGTTCGGTGTGCTGACGGTGCTGTGGGACGCGACCGCGCGGCGCACCGCGGGGGTGCGCGTGTGGGCCGCCGTGGCGTTCGTGCGGGACGCGGTCCCGGCGGCGTTCGTCATGGTGGGCACGGCCGTCGTCGTGTACCTCGGCACGTGGTGGTCGTGGTTCACGCACCCGGACGCGTGGGGCCGGCAGTGGGCCGCGGAGAACCCGGGCCAGGGCGTGACGTTCCTGCCCGAGGCGCTGCGCTCGCTCGTGGAGTTCCACCGGCAGATGTGGAACTTCCACCGCGACCTCGACTCGCCGCACACCTACCAGGCGCACCCGCTGGGCTGGATCGTGCAGTGGCGCCCGACGTCGTTCTTCTGGGGTGACGAGTCGGGCCTCACGGGCCCCGACGCGCAGGCGGCGTGCGGCGCGGACCACTGCGCGCGCGCGATCCTCGCGATCGGCAACCCCGTGGTCTGGTGGGCCGGCGCCGCGGCGATCCTCGTCGCGCTGTTCTGGCTCGTCTGGTACCGCGACTGGCGCGCGGGCGCGGTGCTGTCCGGCCTGGTCGCCGGGTGGGCGCCGTGGTTCCTGTACTCCGAGCGCACCATCTTCGCGTTCTACTCGATCGCGTTCACGCCGTGGGTGGTGCTCACGCTCGTGTACGTGCTGACCCTCGTCGTCGGGCCACCGACGCTCCCACCGCGGGCGCGTCGTGGCGCGATCATCGGCGTCGGCGTCTTCCTGGCGGTCGTCGTGCTGGTGAGCGCGTTCTTCTACCCGATCTGGGCGGGCTGGACCGTGCCGTACGACTTCTGGCACCAGCACATGTGGCTGCGCCAGTGGGTGTGACCGGCCCCTGAGTCGGGTCCGCCCGTGAGCCGAGCAGGGGTCAGGCCGTCCGCGTCCCGCGCGTCCTGCTCGGCCATGCGACTTGCCCGCTCGCGTACCAGCGCACGCCCAGGTGGTCCCAGAACGGGCCGTGCTCGGCGACGCGCGTGCGGAAGTCCTCCCAGTCGCGCCGCTCGGGTGCGGTCCACGCGACCTCCGCGACGGCCGCGAGCCGCGGCAGCAGCATCGTCGTGAGCCCGTCCAGGTCACGGATGGTCTCGGTCCACACCGCGGCCTCGACCCCGACGACCGACTCGGCCGGCAGGCCCTCGACGAGCGTGGTGGGCTCCCACTCGTACGCGTCGCGCACCTCGACGTGCCCGGCCCACTCCAGGCCCAGCGCGGTGCGCTCGTCGTACTTCATGTCGAGGTACACCTTGGACGCGGGCGACATGAGGATCGACGCGCCCGCGCGCGCCGCGGCCACGAACGGCTCGGGGTCGACGCGCGTGTCCCAGTACTGCACGACGGTGCCGGGCTCGAGCGGTGCCGAGGCGATCTCCTGCCAACCGACGACCTTCTTGCCGGCGGCCCGCACCGCGGCTGCGGCCTCGCCGACGAGCGTCGCGTACTCGTCCGGCTCCATGGTGAGCACCTCGTCGCCGCCGATGTGCACGTACGGCCCGGGGGTCATCGCGGCGACGTCGGCGAACACCGCGCGCAGGAACTCGCCCGTCGCGGGCAGGTCCGCGTACAGGCGCGAGAAGCCGACCTCGATGCCGGTGTACTCGTCGGTCGGGACGCCGTCGGGCGTGAGCTCGCCGTACGCGTGGGTCGCGGCGTTGACGTGCCCGGGGACGTCGATCTCGGGGACCACGGTGATGCCGCGCGCGTCGGCGTACTGCACGAGGTCCGCGAAGTCGGTCGGCGTGTAGCAGCCGCCTCGGTCGCCGCCGACGGCCGTGCCCGAGGACTTGCGGGCGAGGTGCGGGCGCGACGGCACGTGCAGGCGCCAGCCCTGGTCGTCGGTGAGGTGCAGGTGCAGCACGTTGAGCTTGTAGTGCGCCATGAGGCCGACGACGACCTTCAGGTCGCCGACCGACAGGAAGTGGCGGGCCACGTCCACGGACAGCCCGCGCCAGGTGAACCGGGGCGCGTCGCGCACGACGACGGTGGGCACCCGCCACACGCCGTCGCTGCCCTGCCCGAGCAGCTGGCGCAACGTCACCACGGCACGCGTCAGGCCGGCGGAGGTGCGCGCGACCGCCTCGATGCGGCTCGGGGTGGCGACGATCGTGTACGCCTCGTCGCCCGGCAGCAGGTCGGTCTCGTCGGGCGCCGCGAGGCGCAGCCGGATGACGTCCCGGGCCCCGCGCGAGTCGTCGGTGTAGCGCACCTCGATCGCCTGGTCGGTGACGCGTCCGAGCAGGTCCGCGGCGAGCACGCCGTGCGCGATGAGGTCCGGCCGGGGATCCACGACGACGGTCGCCGACTCGCCCACGACGAACGGCGCCTCGGTGCCCAGCTCCAGGTGGACGGGTCGGGGGACGACTCCGGGCTGCGTCACGATGCTCCCTGTGGTGCTCTCCGCACGGTGCGGTTCGAGCGCACGCTACCGGACGCCACCCAGGCGCCGGGCCACGACGGCGCACGTGGCCAGCTGGATCTGGTGGAACACGATCACGGGCAGCGCGACGGTGGCCGCGACGACCGGGGCGAACAGCACCGCGGCCATGGGCAGACCCGTCGCGAGGCTCTTCTTGGAGCCGCACATGAGCAGCGCGATCCGCGCGCCGCGGTCGAGCCCGAGCCGGCCGCCGGCCCACCAGGTGAGCGTGAGCATGACGGCGAGCAGCACCGCGCACACCGCGACGAGGACGACGAGCGCGGCGAGCGTCACGTGGTCCCACGCGCCCGAGGTCTGCGCCTGGCTCACGGAGGTGTAGGCGACGAGGAGGATGACCACGCGGTCGGTGACCTGGGTGAGGCGTCTGCGCGCGCGCAGCCACGCGCCGGTCCAGCGTTCGAGCACCTGCCCGACGACGAACGGCAGCAGCACCTGCAGCAGCACGCTGCGCACGGCGTCGCCGTGCAGCCCGCCGGAGGTGGCGCCCAGGGTGAGCGCGACGAGCGCGGGCGTGAGCACGACGCCTGCGACGTTGGAGATCGTCGCGCCGGTGATCGCGCCGGCGACGTCCCCGCGGGCGACGGAGGTGAACACCACCGACGCCTGGACGGTCGAGGGCAGCAGGGACAGGTACAGCACGCCCGAGCGCAGCTCGGGGGCGAGCACCGGGTCGGGCAGGAGCTGCGCGGCGAGGCCGAGGACGGGGAAGACGACGAAGGTCGCGGCGAGCATCGAGCCCTGCAGCCGCCAGTTGCGCAGGCCGCGCACGACCTCCTGCGTGGGCATCCGGGCGCCGTACAGGCCGAACAGGACGACGATCGCGACCGTGCGGACGGTCTCGAGCAGGTCCGCGAACGCACTCGTCGCCGGCCACAGCAGCCCCACGGCGAGGACCGCGAGGATCATGACGACGAGCGGGTCGACCCAGGCCTTGACGCGCACGAGCACAGGCCGCGGGGCCCGAGCGCCCGCGGCACCCGCTGCGCTCTCAGGACTCTCAGGACTCTCAGGGCTCTCGGGGCTCTCGGGCGTCACCACCCGGTCATCGTGCCCCAACGTGCCGCGGCGCCCCCTGCGCGCCGCGGCACGGCAGCCTGTGCGCGTCGTCACGCACTGCTCCGCGGTGACCGGTCGCCCTCCAACGACCGGTCACCGC
>NZ_BJLP01000078.1 GCF_006538705.1 Cellulomonas uda | reverse complement strand
GTGCGGCTCGCACCGGGCCGCGAGGACGAGCCGGTGGTGCTCAACGACCGCGAGCCGCACGAGCGGATCACGCTCGTCGTGACGAACACGGGCGACCGGCCCGTGCAGGTGGGGTCGCACGTGCACCTGCCCGACGCGAACCCGGCGCTGGACCTCGACCGGGTGGCGGCGCACGGCTTCCGGCTCGACCTGCCCTCGGGGACGTCGCGGCGGTTCGAGCCGGGCGCGTCCGCGCGGGTCGACGCGGTGACGATCCGGGGTGCGCGGCGCGTGCCGGGGTTGCAGCGGGACAAGGCGGACGGCGGCGCCCTGGGCCCGGTGCCCGCCGCGCCCGCGGCCTCGTCGGGACCGCGCACCGGCCTCGCGGTCACCCGCGCGCGGTACGCCGCGCTGTACGGCCCGACGACGGGTGACCAGCTCCGCCTCGCGGACACCGACCTGTGGGTCGAGGTGACCGAGGACCGCACGGTCGGCGGCGACGAGGCCGTGTTCGGCGGCGGCAAGTCGGTCCGCGAGTCGATGGCGCAGGGCACGACGAGCCGCGCGGCGGGCGCGCTGGACACCGTCATCACCAACGCGGTGGTGCTCGACTGGTGGGGCGTGGTGCGTGCGGACGTGGGCATCCGCGACGGGCGGATCGTCGCGCTCGGCCGCGCGGGCAACCCGGACGTCGCGGACGGCGTGCACCCGGACCTGCACATCGGCCCGTCGACCGACGTCATCTCCGGCGAGGGCAGGATCCTGACGGCGGGCGGCATCGACTCGCACGTGCACCTGCTCTCGCCGTCGCAGGTGCACGAGGCGCTCGCGACGGGCCTGACGACGATCGTCGGCGGCGGCACCGGACCGTCCGAGGGCTCGAAGGCGACCACGGTCACCCCGGGTGCGTGGCACCTGGGCACGATCCACCGCGCGCTCGACGCGCTGCCCGTGAACGTCCTGCTGCTCGCCAAGGGCAACACGGTGTCCGACGAGGGGCTCGACGAGCAGGCGCTCGCGGGCGCGGCCGGGTTCAAGGTGCACGAGGACTGGGGTTCGACGCCCGCCGCGATCGACGCGGCGCTGCGGGCCGCGGACCGGTGGGGGCTGCAGGTCGCGCTGCACTCCGACTCGCTCAACGAGGCGGGGTTCGTCGAGTCGACGCTCGCCGCGATCGGGGGGCGGTCGATCCACGCGTTCCACGCCGAGGGTGCGGGCGGCGGGCACGCGCCGGACATCCTCACGGTCGCGTCGCACGCGAACGTCATCCCGGGCTCGACCAACCCGACGCTCCCGCACACCGTCAACACGGTCGCCGAGCACCTCGACATGCTCATGGTCTGCCACCACCTCAACCCGCACGTGCCGGAGGACCTCGCGTTCGCGGAGTCCCGCATCCGCGCGACGACGATCGCCGCGGAGGACGTGCTGCACGACCTGGGGGCCATGTCGATCACGTCGTCGGACGCGCAGGCGATGGGCCGCATCGGTGAGGTGGTCACGCGCACGTGGCAGGTCGCGCACGTCATGAAGGCCCGACGAGGCGCGCTCGGCACCGACGAGCCCGCGGACAACCTGCGCGCGCGGCGGTACGTCGCGAAGTACACGATCAACCCCGCGGTCGCGCACGGCATCGACGCGCACGTGGGGTCCGTCGAGCCCGGCAAGCTCGCGGACCTGGTGCTGTGGGAGCCGAGGTTCTTCGGCATCCGGCCGTCCGTGGTGCTCAAGGGCGGCGCGATCGCGTGGGCCGCGCTGGGTGACCCGAACGCGTCGATCCCCTCGCCGCAGCCCGTGCTCATGCGCCCCGCGTTCGGGGACGCGATCGCGCCCGAGCTGTCGATGACGTTCGTCGCCCCGGCGGCGCTGGAGGACGGGCTCGCGGACCGGCTCGGGCTGCGCCGCACGCTCGCCGCCGTCGCGGACACCCGTGGCGTCGGCAAGGCCGACATGCGGCTGAACGACGCGATGCCGCGCATCGACATCGACCCCGAGTCGTTCGCGATCGACGTCGACGGTGAGCGCATCGCACCCGCCCCCGCCGACCGGCTGCCGCTCGCGCAGCTGTACACGATGTTCTGAGGGGGACCCCGTGACCGACGTGCACCCGCCGACGAGCGTGCTGTTCGCGCTGCTCGCCGACGCGCGCCTGCCCACGGGCGGGCACACGCAGTCCGCGGGGCTCGAGCCCGCGCTGCTCGCGGGGCTGTCCGTCGCGGACGTCCCCGGGTACGTGGGCGGTCGGCTCGCGACCGTGACGCGCACCGAGGCCGCGGTGGCGGTCGTCGCGCGGCACGTCGTGACCGCCGACCCCGACGAGCGCGTCGCGGGCCTGCGGGCCGTGTGGGAGGCGTGGGCCGCGCGGACCCCCGCGCCGGCGCTGCGCGAGACCTCGCAGCGGCTCGGCCGCGGCTACCTGCGGCTCGCGCACCGGCTGTGGGGTGCGCACCCCGCCGTCGTCGCGCTCGACGCGGCGGTCGTCGCCGAGCGCACGCGCCTGGCCGCTTCCGTCCCGGTCCTCACGGGACCCGTCGGACGCAGCGACCGCGCGCAGCCGCCGCGCCCGCTCGTCCTCGGCGTCGTCGGCGCGTGCGTCGGGCTCGACGCGCGGCAGGTCGCGCAGCTCGTCGGGTACGACGACGTGCAGACGATCGCCTCCGCGACGCTCAAGCTCGCGCCCGTCGACCCCGCCGAGGCGACCGGGTGGGTCGTCGCGGCCGCGCCGACCGTCGAGGCCATGGCCGCGGGCGTCGCGCACCTCACCGACCCGGGGGACATCCCCGCATCCGGCGCCCCGCTCCTCGAGGAGTGGGCGCAGCAGCACGCCCGCCGCACAGAGAGGCTGTTCAGTGCCTGACACCCACACCCACCCCGCCCCCACGAGGTCGCTGCGACTCGGCGTCGCAGGCCCGGTCGGCACGGGCAAGAGCTCGCTCATCGCGCTCGTGTGCCGCGAGCTCGCGGCCGAGCTGCAGCTCGGCGTCGTCACCAACGACATCTACACCGACGAGGACGCACGCTTCCTGCGCTCCGCGGGCGTCCTCGACCCCGAGCGGATCCGGGCCGTGGAGACCGGTGCGTGCCCGCACACCGCGATCCGCGACGACGTGACCGCGAACCTGCTCGCCGTCGAGGACCTCGAGGAGGACTTCGCGCCGCTCGACGTCGTGCTGGTCGAGTCGGGCGGCGACAACCTCACGGCCACGTTCTCCCCGGCCCTCGTCGACGCGCAGATCTTCGTGCTCGACGTCGCGGGCGGCGGCGACGTGGCCCGCAAGGGTGGCCCGGGTATCGGGCGCGCCGACCTGCTCGTCGTGAACAAGACGGACCTCGCGCCGTACGTGGGCGTGGACGTGCCGCAGATGGTCGCCGACGCGACCGCGGCCCGCGACGGGCGGCCGGTACTCGCGCTGTCGCGGCACGACGAGGCGTCCGTCGAGGCGCTCAAGGACTGGGTGCGCCTCATGCTCACCGCGCACCGCGCCGGGGCGCACGTCCCGCAGGACCCCGGCCCCATGGCGCCGCACTTCCACGCCGACGAGGAGCACCCCGCGGGGGGCTTCGTGCACACCCACTGATCGACAGGGACGGGCGAGGGACGGGCGACGGTGCGGACGACGGTCGAGGTGGAGCGCGCGGGGGACCGCGTGCGGTGCGTGCTGCGCGCCGGTCACCTCGCGCCGCGCGTCCTGACGCAGGACGACCGCGGGGTGACCGTGGCCCTCGTCGCGACCGGCGCGCTGCTGCTCGGCGGGGACCACGTCCACGTCGACGTGCGCGTCGGCGACGGCGTGGCGCTCGAGCTCGTCGAGACGTCCGGCACGGTCGCGTACCACGGGCGCGGGCGGGCGGCGTCGTGGGCGGCGGACGTGCACGTCGGGCGCGGTGCGTCGCTCGTGTGGGACGCGCTGCCGTTCGTCGTGTCCGACGGCGCGGACGTCACGCGTACGACGAGCGTGCACGTGCACGACGAGGGCGCGGCGCTGCTGCGCGAGACGCTCGTGCTCGGACGCGACGGGCAGCGCGGCGGGCTGCTGCGGTCCGCGACCCGCGCGGTCGTGGGTGGACGTGACCTGCTCGTCGAGGAGCTCGACCTGACCGGCCCGCACATCGCACCCGGCGTGCTGGGCGACGCGCGCGTCGTCGACTCGGTGCTGCTTGCAGGTCGCCGGTCGGTCGCTGCGGACGGCGGCGGCGCGCGCGACGACGAGACGCGCGGGCTCGTCGTGCTCGACCTGCACGGCCCCGGCGCGCTCGCCCGCGCGGTTGGCACCGCGGCCCACGTCGCCGACGTCGGCCCGCTCGTCACCCGCTGGCGCTCGGCGCTCCCGACCCCCGACGCCGCACCGCCGCTCGACCCCGAGACCTCGACCGACGCGCCCGGCACGCCCGCCGGGACCGACGACAGGAGCACGACATGCATGTCCCCGACCACGTGATGGACCCCGGCACGAGCATCGCGACCGCCGTGGTCGCCGGTGCCGCGCTCACGCACGCCGTGCGCCGTGCCCGCGCCGAGGCGACCCGCGAGCAGGTCGCGATGACCGCCGTCGCATCGGGCTTCGTGTTCGCCGCGCAGATGGTCAACTACCCGGTCGCGCCCGGCACGAGCGGGCACCTCATCGGCTCGGCGCTCGCCGCGGCGCTCGTCGGGCCGTGGCTCGGCGCGCTCGCGGTGACCGCGGTGCTCGTCGTGCAGGCCGTGCTGTTCGCCGACGGCGGGATCACCGCGCTCGGCGTGAACGCGCTGCTCATGGCGGGTGTCGGGACGCTCGTCGGATGGTCGGTGCAGCGCCTCGTCGTGCGCCTCGCCGGCCGGGTCCCGGACGTCGGGCGCGTCGCGCTCGCCGCCGCCGGTGGGGCGCTCGCGTCGGTCCCGGCTGCCGCGCTCGCGTTCGTCGGCCTGTACGCGGTGGGTGGCACGGCCGACGTCGGGATCGGCGCGGTGACCGCCGCGATGCTCGGCGTCCACGCCGCGATCGGACTCGGCGAGGCCCTGGTCACGGGCGCGGTCGTCGCCGCCGTCGCAGCGATCGCCCCGGGGCTCGTCGCGCTCGACGCCCGCCCGCGTGCGCGTACGGCCGTCCGCCGTGGCGCGCTCGCGCTGGGCGTCGCATCCGTCGTCACGGCCGGCAGCCTGTCGGCGCTGGCCGTCGAGACGCCGGACGGGCTGGAGTGGGCGGCGCAGCGGGTCGGGTTCGAGGCCCCGGCCGGCCCGGCGCTCGTCGGGACCCCGCTCGCCGACTACGGCACCCTCACCGGCGTCCCGGTCGGAGCGGCGGGCCTCGCGGGCGTCGTGGCGGTCGCCGGCCTGGTCGCCCTCGGCCTGCGCCGCGCCTCGTCCGCACCGGCCTGACCGCCGGCTCGGCCGGCCTCAGCCGAACGCCGGCGTCTCCACCGGCCCTGACGTCAGCGCCACGCCGCACTCATGATGTCGGGGTCGGCGAGACCAGCGAACCCAGCCGCGAACGCATCCCAGTCCTCAGCGGTCATGGTGCCGGTCTGCCGCACCGCGGGCTTCTCGTCTGCGCCGTTCGGTGTGCGCGCGGTGCTCGTCATGGCAGCACCGTATGGGTGTGTGACCCGTCGCGGAACGAGTTCGGCGAGGTTAGAGGCCCAGGGCGTGCTGGGTGGCCAGGAGGGTCTGGGCCGAGTGCTGGAGCTGGTCCTCCTCGGCGGGCGTGGTCGACACGTCCGGCACGTACTGCACGCCGCCCGCGCCGACGACGCTCGGCACCGACAGCGCGACGCCGTGCAGCCGGTGCAGGCCGTCGTGCACCGTGCTCACGGGCAGCACCGCGTGCTGGTCGCCCAGGATCGCCTCGACGATCCGCGCGCACGCGAGGCCGATCGCGAGGTTCGTCGCACCCTTGCCCTCGATGATCCGGTAGGCCGCGTCGCGCACGTCCTGCGTGATCGCGTCGAGCTCGGGCGGGGTGAACCGGTGGCCGTCGGGCGAGACCCAGTCCAGGACGGGCGTCGTCCCGATGCGCGCCTGCGACCACAGCGCGAACCCGGTGTCACCGTGCTCGCCCACGATGTCGGCGTGCACGCTGGAGGCGGACACCTGCGCGCGGTCGGCGACGAGGCGGCGAAGGCGTGAGGTGTCCAGCACGGTTCCCGACGAGAACACCTGCGACGCGGGCAGGCCGGTGATCTTCTGCGCGGCGACCGTCAGCACGTCGCACGGGTTGGTCACGATGCAGTACACCGCCTCGGGTGCGTGCTCGAGCAGCGTCGGCATGAGGCGCTCGAGCAGACGCACGTTGGTGCCCGCGAGGTCGAGCCGCGTCTGCCCCGGGCGCTGCTTCGCGCCCGCCGTGATGACGACGACGTGCGAGCCCGCGACGACCTCGGGGTCCGCGCCGCCCACCACCGTGCCACCCGTGAACCACGTGCCGTGCGCGAGGTCCAGCACCTCCGCCTCGACCTTCGGGCGGTCGATGTCGTACAGCGCGACGGTGCGCGCCGAGCCGCGGATGAGCGCTGCGTACGCGACGCTCACGCCGACGCTCCCGGCGCCGACGACCGTCAGCCTGGAGTTCTCGATCCGGGCCATGCGGCCACGCTAGCCCTGGCCGGCGTCCCCGGCGCGACGAGCCCCCACCAGGGTCAGTGCCGGTCGCGGGCGCGGACCCGCAGGCCGCTCGCGCGCAGGCGGCGCACCAGCTCGCGGGTGCCCACCGGGACGGCGCCGCGCGCGACGAGCTCGTCGTACCGCTCGTCGGGCACGTCGTAGTGGTCCAGGTCGAACGCGCGCGGCGGGATGCCCGCGCGTGCGGCGAATGCGTGGAGCTCGTCGAGCGAGGAGTCGCTCACGAGGTGCGACCACAGCCGCTCGTGGCGCGGCCACAGCGGAGGGTCGAGGAGGATCACGGCGCGGCGGACCCGTCCTGCGGTGCGGCGTGCTCGACCGGGTCGGGCGCGACGAGCGCGTGCGCCGCCGCCTCCGCGTCGTGCTTGGCGATCTCCTTCTCGAGCCGCTGCAGCTCCGCCTCCACGTTCTGCCGCGCGGGCTCCTCCCACCCGGCACCGAGCGGGGTCGAGAACAGCGACGGGCGAGCCAGCAGCTTGCGCAGGATGCGCGCCCGCGCCCGCGCGTAGTCCGCCGCCGGCACGTGCGAGTACTCGGCGCGCACGTCGTGCAGGTACGCCTTGTAGCGCTGCGGCTCGGACGCGAGCATCGCCAGGTCCGCGTCGCACAGCACCGCGCAGTCCGGGTCCTTCGGGTTCGGCGCGTGGCGCACGAGCGCCGTCACCAGGTCGTGCACGCGCTGCGCATTGTGCTCGGGGACGCCCAGGCCGACGAGGTCGTCGAACGCCAGGCGGGCGCTCGCCGCCTCGTCCTCGCCGCCCTTGTTCGCGTACGTCTTGCGCTCCGCGGAGTCGAACACCGCCCCGTGGTACCAGGCGGCGAGCCGCACCAGGTCCGGCTCGTGGCTCTCCGCGTCGAGCTCGTCCACCCGGACGAGCACCTCGACCAGGTGCTTCACGTTGTGGAACTCACGACCGGGGGAGAGCCACCGGTCGAGCAGACGCTCGGCGACGGTGCGGATCTCGTCCGGCGACGCCGTGGCTCCTGCCCCGACGACGTTGCGTACGAATGCGGGCACCAGCCAGGCAGGCGCTTCGAGGACGCCCATGACCACCCTCACGACGACGACTAGGACGGGTCAGCATAGCCCCGCGGCACGAACCGGTCGTCCCGGACGCCCAGCCGCTGGTCATCGAGCGAGCGGCCGTGACGACGCTGCGCGCGGCGAAGATGAGGACTGGTGTTGCTTGGTCTTTGAGCACCGGCGGCACGACGCCCGTCGCGGTCGACACGGATGTGGACCATTCATGGCGTGAGGGCATGTATGACCTGCGCGTTCGCCCGAAGGGGTGTAGCGCGTCAAACCGGGCGCGGCGTGGCGGATTCTTCGCCATAATCCTCGCGCCGGGTCGCGCACCGTTGCCCGTCGAGCAGTCTCGGGCTGCAGGGGGAGCGTGTGCGTAAGGGCTTGATGGGTCGTGGCCGGCGGACGGTCGTGACGGCGGTGGCCGCTGTGCTGGTCGCGGGTGCGGCGTATGCGGCGGCGGACGCGGTGCGGGGTTCCGATGTCGACTGCTCGGCGACGGAGGCGCCCACGCTGACCGCGGCGTTGCTGCTCGCTCAGGCGTGTGAGCACGACGTGGTCGCGCTGGACTCGCTGGACCCGTACAGCTCGTTGACCGCGACGCCTGTGGGTGCGGTGCGCGCGAGTGCGAGCACCGGAGCGGTTCGTACCGATGTCTCGGGTGAGTGGGCGCCGGTCGACCCGAGCGTGGTGACCGACGAGGAGTCGGGTGAGCTTCGGGTCGCTTCGCCGGTGCATGCGATCACGTTCGACCCGAAGGACGGGTCGGGGTTCGTCGCGATCGAGTCGGACGAGGGTGCGATCAGCCTCGACGTGCCGGTCGATCTCGGTGCTCCGCGAGTGAGCGGCTCCCGGGTGGTGTGGGACGTGCTCGACGCGACTGAAGTTCGAGTCAAGCTGGCGGGTCACGGATGATGGCTTCGTTCTGTCGACGGTGATCCCGATGGGCGGTCGGATGTGAGCGCGCTCATGGAAGTTCCTCAACTCTCCGATT
>NZ_BJLP01000077.1 GCF_006538705.1 Cellulomonas uda | reverse complement strand
CTCGTCGTCCGGCCCACCCTGCGGCCCGCCCGCCGTGAGCACGCGCCACGACGCGAGCCGCAGCGCGAGCGCGAACGACCACGACTCGCCGTGGCTCGCGTACCCCTTCGCCGGCAGGTCCGCCAACGTGAGGACCAGGTCGTCACGGTGCGGCCCGACGAGGCACACACCGCGCTCGATCTCCTTGGGCCGCAGGCGCCCCATCGCCTCCAGGAGCTGCGCCTCGACGAGCTCGACCGGCGCCGCGTCCGTGCTCGACGCGGCCGCCGCCTGGTCCAGAGCGCCGTCGAGCGACGCCTTGTACGCGATCCGTGCATCCCCCTGCCCCGCGCTGACCTGCTCGTACGCGTCCGCCACGTGCGGCGCCAGCTCGGCCACCAGCCTTCGACGCTCCACGACGATCTGCGCACCCAGCTGCGCGAGCTTTCCGTCCCACACGTCGAGCGTGCGCAGGTCCGCACCGCCCTGGCGCGACCGCGCCGCCGCGCCCGCGGACTTCAGCAGCGCCGAGCGCTGCCGCAGCACACGCTCGTAGTCCGCCACCGTCGCGGCCGTGCGCGGCGCGAGCTGCACGAGCAGCGCGTCGAGGAACCGGCGCCGGCCGTCCGGGTCGCCCTTGACCAGCGCCAGGTCCTCGGGCGCGAACAGCACCGTGTGCAGGATGCCGAGCACGTCACGCGCCCGCACCGGGCTGCCGCCGTTGACCCGCGCACGGTTCGCCTTGCCCGCGGTGATCTCGACCTCGACCACCGTCGCGCGCGGCCGCCCCGGCTCGAGCTCGCGCACCACCTTCGCGCCGACGACCGCGCGCTGCTGACCCGCACGGATGAGCGCCGCGTCCGTCGGGACCCGGTGGCTGGCGAGCGTCGCCACGTACCCGATCGCCTCGACGAGGTTCGTCTTGCCCTGGCCGTTCGGGCCGACGAACGCCGTGATGCCGGGGTCGAGCTCGACGTCCGCGTGCGCGTAGGACCGGAAGTCGGTCAGCTGCAGGTGGGCGACGTGCATCGTGTGGTCTCGTCCGGGGGCCGGGGGAGTGCGCGGTCAGGCGGACGGCGGGACGGCTGCCCCGGGCGCCGGGGTGCTGTCGCTGCGCACCGGTCCGGTGGTCCCCGCCGGCTTGACCGCGTGCCCGCCGAACTGCTGACGCAGCGCGGCGACCGCCTTCATCGCCGGGGACTCGCCCTGGCGCGACGCGAACCGCGCGAACAGCGCCGCCGAGATGACCGGCGCCGGCACCGCGAGGTCGATCGCCTCGTCGACCGTCCACCGGCCCTCACCCGAGTCCTCGACCCAGTCGTCGATCGCCGCGAGGCCCGGGTCCTGCTCGAGCGCGCGCACCAGCAGCTCCAGCAGCCACGAGCGCACGACCGTGCCCTGCGTCCAGGCCCGCATCGTCCCGTGCACGTCCGTGACCAGGTCCTTCGCTGCGAGCAGCTCGTAACCCTCCGCGTACGCCTGCATCAGGCCGTACTCGATGCCGTTGTGCACCATCTTCGAGTAGTGACCCGCACCCACCGTCCCGGCGTGCACGAAGCCGTCCGCCCGGTCACCCTGCGGCCGCAGCGCGTCGAACACCGGCATGGCGCGCTGCACGAGCTCCGCGTCACCCCCGACCATCAGCCCGTACCCGTTCTCCAGGCCCCAGACGCCGCCCGAGACCCCCGCGTCGACGAACCCGATCCCGTGCTCACGCAGCAGGGCCGCGTGCGGCTCGTCGTCCTGGTAGTACGAGTTCCCGCCGTCGATCACCAGGTCACCCGCGGTCAGCAGCCCCGCGAGCTCCGTGACCACCCCGTCCGTGATCGCGCCCGACGGCACCATGACCCACACGATGCGCTCACCCGCGGGCAGCGCGTCGACGAGCGCCTCCAGCGACGGCACGTCCGTGACGTCGGCGTTGCGGTCGTACCCGACGACCTCGATCCCGGACCGACGGATGCGCTCGCGCATGTTCGCGCCCATCTTGCCCAGCCCGACCAGACCGATCCTCATGACGGTCGTCCTTCCCTCGCTCCGCCGCGGTGGCCCGCGCCCTCACTCCCGGACCGCACCACGCCCACTGTGCCCGCCCTCGCGCGCGGGTGCGCGTCGGACCGGACGTCCGACGCTCTCGGGGCGCAGGCCCCGCTCAGCTCGCGAAGCGGATGGGCACCAGCAGGTAGCGGTACGTCTTGTCGTCCTCGCCCTCGAGCGAGCCCTGACCCGTGAACTCGACCGGCTTGTTCGGGTGCGTGAACGACATCCGCACGAACGGCGTGTCCAGCGCGCCCAGGCCGTCGGCCAGGAACTGCGGGTTGAACGCGACCGAGATGTCGTCACCCTCGAGCGTCGCCTCGAGCGCCTCGGACGCCTGCGCGTCGTCGCCCTGACCCGCGTCGAGCACCACCTGGCCCTGCGAGAACGTCAACCGGATCGGGGTGTTGCGCTCCGCGACGAGCGCGACACGCTTGGCCGCCTCGACCAGCGGCGACGTCGCGACGACCGCGTGGATCGGCGTCTCGTCGGGGAACAGACGACGCACCGGCGGGTAGTCGCCGTCCACCAGCAGGCTCGTGCTCTGGCGCCCGCCGGCCTCGAAGCCGATGAGGTCCACGCCCGCACCCGTCGACAGGCTCACGGTGACCGCACCCGCGCTGCCGAGCGACTTCGCGGCGTCGTTGAGCGTGCGCGCCCGCACGAGCGCGACGGTCGAGATGTCCGGCGCGGCCGGGTGCCACGTGAGCTCGCGCAGCGCGAGGCGGTAGCGGTCGGTCGCGAGCAGCGTGACCTTCTCGCCCTCGATCTCCACGCGCACGCCCGTGAGCAGGGGGAGCGTGTCGTCGCGGCTCGCGGCGACCGAGACCTGCGCGACGGCGTGCGTCAGCGCGTCGCCGTCGACCGTGCCCGTCACCGGCGGCATCACCGGGAGGTTCGGGTAGTCCTCGACCGGCATCGTCAGGAGCGTGAAGCGGCTCGCCCCGCACGTCACGACGACCTTCGTGCCGTCGAGCGTCACGTCGACCGGCTTGTCGGGCAGCGCGCGCGAGATCTCCGCGAGCAGACGACCCGAGACCAGCACCGTGCCGGGCTCCGAGACGTCGGCGGGGATCTGCGACCGCGCGGAGACCTCGTAGTCGAAGCTCGAGAGCTGGATGACACCGGTCGCGTCGGCCTCGATGCGCACGCCCGCCAGGACCGGCACCGGAGGACGGGTCGGCAAGCTGCGCGCCGTCCAGGTGACGGCCTCGGCGAGAACGTCCCGCTCGACCCGGAACCTCATGGATCACAACCTCTCGTCGTTCTCACTGCTCAGTCGTCACGCGAACACTACGCGAGTGGTCCGACGCGGGGAGTCCCGCCGTTCGTGTCATTCGCCCGGGGGCTTCACGGCGGGTCCGTGCGCCTCGTCGCGCGCCGTCCTGCTCGCAGCGAAGGTGTGTGGATCATCGTCATAGGAATCTGTCGTCGTCGTCATCGCCCTTGTGCACGGTGTGGACAACCCGGTGTCGTCGCAGGTCGGGCCGCGGTGCGCCGTGTGCAGGTGGGGTGTGGACGACGAGGCGCCGGCTGTGGGCGGACGTGGACGGCCAGGTTCTCGTCATTCCGTGTCCACCGGTCCGCCGTCCGCCGTCCACATCGCACGGCCCGTCGTCCACCGTTGTCCACAGGACTGTGCACAGGTGTGTGTATTCGTCCCATGCATGTCTCCATCTGGGGATGAAGGTGTGGGCCCATGGGTCCCGAGATGTCCGGCTCTGTCCCGATCTTCGGCGTCGACGGGGGGTGGGATCTCTCGTCGAGCGCAAACGCGCAGGTCAGGACCGTGTGCGCGAACCGGGCATAGCGCTCGGCAGTCGACCGGGTGATGTTCTGCACATCATCCACAGACGCCCGTCCCGGCCTGTGGAAAAACATGGGGACGGAGCGGTGTGACCGGCGTCGCACCAGGTGGGACCGCGTCAGCTGCGGCTCTGCTGCTTGATGCGGTTCGTGAGCTCCGTGACCTGGTTGTAGATCGACCGGCGCTCCGCCATCAGCTCGCGGATCTTGCGGTTGGCGTGCATGACCGTCGTGTGGTCACGGCCACCGAACGCCTGGCCGATCTTCGGCAGCGACAGGTCCGTCAGCTCGCGGCACAGGTACATGGCGATCTGCCGCGCCGTCACCAGCACGCGCGATCGCGACGAGCCGCACAGGTCGTCGATCGTCAGGCCGAAGTACGCCGCCGTCTGCCCGATCACCTGGGTCGCGGTGATCTCCGTGGTCTGGTCGTCGGTGATGAGGTCCTTCAGGACGATCTCGGCGAGCGACAGGTCGACCTGCTGGCGGTTCAGGCTCGCGAACGCCGTCACGCGGATGAGCGCACCCTCGAGCTCACGGATGTTCGTCGAGATCTTCGACGCGATGTACTCCAGCACGTCCGGCGGCGCCTGCATGTTGTCGCCGCCGGCCTTCTTGCGCAGGATCGCGATGCGGGTCTCGAGGTCCGGCGGCTGCACGTCGGTGATCAGGCCCCACTCGAAACGCGAACGCATGCGGTCCTCGAAGCCGTTGAGCTGCTTGGGCGGCAGGTCGGACGTGATCACGACCTGCTTGTTCGCGTTGTGGAGCGTGTTGAACGTGTGGAAGAACTCCTCCATCGTCTGTTCCTTGCCCTGCAGGAACTGGATGTCGTCGATGAGGAGCACGTCGACCTCGCGGTAGCGGCGCTGGAACGCCCCCGCTTTGCCCTCCGAGATCGAGTTGATGAAGTCGTTCGTGAACTCCTCCGAGTTCACGTACCGCACCCGCACGCTCGGGTAGAGGTTCTGCGCGTAGTGGCCGATCGCGTGCAGCAGGTGGGTCTTGCCCAGGCCCGAGTCGCCGTAGATGAACAGCGGGTTGTACGCCTTGGCGGGTGCCTCCGCCACCGCGACTGCCGCGGCGTGCGCGAACCGGTTGGACGAGCCGATGACGAAGGTCTCGAACAGGTAGTGCGGGTTGAGCCGGGCGGGCTCGGCCGCCTGCCGCCGCGTCGAGGGCACCTCGCGGCGCGGCTGGTCGCGCTGGTCGGGCAGGTCGTGCGCGCGCGGGTGCGCGTCCGCGACGACGAGCGGAGCGGTGCCGTGCACGTCCGCGTCGAGGTCCGGTCCACCGTGGTCGGAGCGGCCGGGCTCGGGCGCGGTCGTCGTGAACCCGCTCGAGGACACCGGCGCCGAGGTCATCGCGCGCACCGCGGGCGGCGCGTCGTCCACGAGCTGCGGGTCGACCGTGATCGCAAAGCGCCCGTCGCGCCCGAGCGCGTCCGTGAGCGCGTCCGTCACCTCGGTGCGCACCTTCGTCTCGAGGTACTCCTTGGTGTACTCGTTGCCGACCGCGAGGATCAGCGTGCCGTCCAGCAGGCCGAGCGGCTGCGCGAGGCGGACGAACGCGAGCTGGCGCTGCGTGATGTCCGGGCTGGCCTCGAGCGTCGTCACGACGTGACCCCAGACTCGAGTCAGCTCTTCGTCCTGTGCCACGTCCTACCTCGAGTCGTCTCGTCCGTTCGACCAGCGAGTCTCGCACGGAGCCCGGCTGTCCACACACTTGTCCACACCTGTGTGCCACGACCGACGGGGGAGGTCGAGCTCTCGGGGCGGCCCGGATCCGCGTGACGACGCGGTTCCTCGTCGAACCGCGTCCGTCCGGCGCACCGGGGGTGAGGATCGTGTCGTCCACAGGGGACGACGAGGGTCGATGCTAGTGTCGGCGACCGCCCGAGGGCAGTGCCCTGGAGGGTGAGGTATGCCGCTCTCGGGCGGTCCGGCGCCGGCCGCCGCCCCTGTACGTCCGCAGGTCAGGCGCTCGTACGTGAGGTGGCTGGGTGTGAGCGCCGTGTCCCTCGCCGTCCTCGCCGGTGGCGGACCCCACAACCCGGTCTCCGGGGCCACGGCACGGCCCACGGTCGCCTCGGCGTCGGCATTTGACCGCTCCGAGGTCGTCGGCGTACCGTTGTGCAGCCTTTTGATGGCTCCTGCTGGCGCGCCCAGACGCCGCACGCACGTACGTGTGTGTCCTTGAGGAGCAGTCGAGCCCGGCAGACAGTCTTGGACGCGCGTTCCGCGCGCCCATCCGATGGACCAGTGGGAGAACTCTCGTGAGCAAGCGCACGTTCCAGCCGAACAACCGGCGCCGCGCCAAGACGCACGGCTTCCGTCTGCGCATGCGGACCCGCGCGGGCCGCGCGATCCTCGCCGCTCGTCGGCGCAAGGGTCGCTCCGAGCTCTCGGCCTGACCCCAGCGTCGGTGCTGCCGGCCGCGCACCGGATGCGTCACTCCGCCGACTTCGAGCAGGCGGTGCGACGTGGTGCGCGAGCCGGGCGGGAGACGTTGGTGGTGCATCTGACGACGCGAACCGACCCCGGGCCCACTGGCCCGGTGGTCGGTTTCGTCGTGTCCAAGGCCGTGGGCAACGCGGTGGTGCGCAACCGGGTCAAGCGTCGTCTCCGGGCGCTCGTGGGGGAGCGGATCGCAGCGCTGCCTGCCTCGACGTCGCTCGTCGTGCGAGCACAGGTGCCGGCGGCCACCGCAACGTACGACCGCCTCGGCACGGACCTGGACGGTGCGCTGCGCACGGCGGCGCGGCGAGCGGAGGCCGGCCGATGAGCACCCTGCGTTCCGTGCTGGTCTGGCTCGCTCGCGTCCCCGGACGTGTACTTCTAGGTCTTCTCTGGTTGTACCAGCACCTGGTGTCGCCGCTGACCCCGGCCACCTGCCGGTACTACCCGTCCTGCTCCCAGTACGCCGTGGTGGCGATCCGTCGCCACGGCGCACTGCGCGGGACCTGGCTCGCCGGCCGCCGGCTGCTGCGCTGCCACCCCTGGACGCCCGGTGGCGTCGACGACGTGCCACCGGCACGCCCGTCCCGCCGACTTCACGTGGCGCACGGCGCCCACTGACACCCCGACAGGAGCTCTGCCCTCATGGGTTGGTTCGACGGCCTGCTGAACCCGATCATGGTCGCGGTGGCCTGGATCATGGTCCAGTTCCACTCGCTGCTGACCGCGATGGGCCTGGACAAGGACGGCGGTCTCGCGTGGACGCTGTCCATCGTCGGCCTCGTGGTCGTGATCCGGATCCTGCTGATCCCGCTCTTCTTCAAGCAGATCAAGGCGTCGCGCGGCATGCAGCTGCTCGCGCCCGAGATGCAGGCGATCCAGAAGAAGTACAAGGGCAAGACGGACCCCGCGTCCCGCGAGGCGATGAGCCGCGAGACGATGGAGCTCTACCGGAAGCACGGGACCAACCCGTTCGCGTCCTGCCTGCCGATCCTGCTGCAGTCGCCCATCTTCTTCGCGCTGTTCCGCGTGCTCAACTCGCTCAAGCCGCTCTCGGAGGGCACCTACGCCCGCGGTGACCACATCGGCCCCATGACGCGGGAGCTCGCGTCGTCCGCCGAGGGCGCGACGATCTTCGGAGCGCCGCTGTCCGGGACGTTCATGCAGGCCGGCGGCGACATCCACATCCAGGTCGTCACGATCCTGCTCATCGTCGCGATGTCCGCGACCACGTTCTTCACGCAGCGTCAGCTGACCCGCAAGAACATGCCGCCGTCGGCCCTCGAGGGCCCCATGGCGCAGCAGCAGAAGGTGCTGCTCTACGTCCTGCCGCTGATCTTCGCGTTCTCGGGCGTCAACTTCCCGATCGGTGTCCTCGTCTACTGGACCACGACGAACCTCTGGTCCATGGGCCAGCAGTTCTACACGATCCGGCGCATGCCGGCCCCGGGCTCGGAGGCCGAGCGGCTCATGCTCGAGCGCCGCGCCCGCAAGGGGAAGGGCCCTGTGATCGAGGTCCCCGCGACGGTCGTCGACGAGAAGCCGCGGGGCCAGCGCCAGCAGCCGAAGCGCAAGGACCGGCAGAAGCCGACCACCCGCCCCGCCGGCACGACGGCCGGCGGTGCCGTAAGTGCGACGGCCAGCGACACTCCCGTGACCGACGCTCCCGTTGCCGACGCGCCCCCCGCCAAGCCCCGACCGGCCGGCGGCTCCCCGAGCGCGGGCTCCAAGCCCGCCGGCGGGTCCGGGACGCCCAAGAAGACCGGGCAGGGCGGCAAGAAGCCGCGCCCCAAGAACTGACCGCGACTCGCGCGCGGAACTTCGGCAGCTCTTCGAACGGAGACCTCATGACGACTCAGAACGACGCAGACACCGGATCGGCCTCGCGCCTCGAGGAAGAGGGCGAGATCGCAGCGGACTACCTCGAGGAGCTCCTCGACATCGCTGACCTCGACGGTGACATCGACATCGACGTCGACCACGGGCGCGCCGCGGTGGAGATCGTGTCCGAGGACCCCGCCGATCGGTCGCTGCGCCGGCTCGCCGGCCGTGACGGCGAGGTGCTCGACGCCCTGCAGGAGCTGACGCGCCTCGCCGTGCAGGCGAAGACGGGGGAGCGCAGCCGCCTCATGCTCGACGTGGCGGGCTACCGCGCCGGCCGACGCGCCGCGCTGGCCGAGGTCGCGAACGAGGCGGTCGCACGGGTGCAGGCGAGCGGTGAGCCGGTGTCGCTCGAGCCCATGAACCCGTTCGAGCGGAAGGTCGTCCACGACGCCGTGGCGGCTGCCGGTCTCGTCAGCGACTCCGAGGGCGTCGAGCCGACCCGCTACGTGGTCGTGCGCCCGGCCTGACAGCGGTCACTCCTTCCACGAACGGGGCGGTTCCCTAGGGGCCGCCCCGTTCGTCATGTCTGGAGCCTGCCTATGCGGCGGCGCGTTCCACGTGAAACAGAGACCATCTTCGCCGCCGCCACTGGAACTGCAGTCTCACGCGCCTGCATGTGCCGATCGACTCGGGCACGCCCCAGCTGGCCGCCGGTGGGCCGGCCGGCGCTGCGCGGTTCCACGTGAAACACGTGCGACCAAGGGCGGGAACGGCGTCACCGCGGATCTGGCGCGTGCCATGCGAGGAGCCAGAACTCGCACCCATCGCCGCAGCGCCGAGGTTCGACACCTTGAGTCGGGTGGACAGATGCGCTTGGCCCGCCGCTGATGGTGGGCCTTCGGGTCACGCCCGGAGGGGTTGAGTTAGCCGGGGAGGGAGCGGGTCGCAGTCCGAGGCGACGATGAGCACCCCTTCCTCTGAGTCCGGGCGCGAGGCCGGCCTCGAGCGCGAGGTCTCGCCGCAGGCGTCCGCACGCGCCGGTCAAAGGATGACGGGTGGTGGCGACCTCGCTGCACCCGTGACACCTCATCCGTGTCTGTCGCCCGACGCGACGGCAGCGCCCGATCAACCGCACGACAGGCGAAGCTGCGCCGCGGCTGGCGCCGGTTCGGCGCCTCACCGGATAGCGCACGGGCGTGCAGTCCTTTGCTGGCACCAGATTCACCGCATTTCGGACGGCGCCCGAACAAGGACAGAATCTTGTATGACGTCGCCGGGCGCGACTGTGAGGGCTCGCCGGGGCCGACTCGGCGAGCGCAGCGCCGCCCGAATCGCGGCGAGATGCGCCTCGTCCGGCGGCGGAAGAGCGCCCGAGTCACCATCCACCGGTGCGGGGGTCGCACGGCGCGCTGGTTCATGCACGAGACCGCCGACACTGGTGCGCCCGGTCACGGCCGCAGCACGCGAGACTCGGTCTCGGCTCGCGCCGGGTCGGGCGCGAGGTGGCGACGGCGCCCCGCGCCCTCAAGGAGGTGGAGCTGCCCCCCGGGCCGAGACCTGACCGGCGTCAGCGGAGAGTGTGCAGTGCCCGGGTAGCACCGTGCACCGCCTGAGGGTCGTCGAGCGTCGGCCGCCGGGCTGATGCGCTGGAGTGAGACGCGGAGAGTTCGCCCGTGCGGTGGCCCCGAGGCCGGGAGCGTGTCGGCCGGGCACACCACGTGAGTCCCTCTGGGACTCCCCCCCTGAAGAGTCCTGCCGCCCAGAGTGAGCCGTGGCATGAAGCGAACTCGAAAGATGACGCGAGTGACAACTGCTCACCCACGCTGGGGCCCCGACCGCGTGACCTCTCTGCCGGTGTGTTCCACGTGAAACAGGGGCGCCGCCGGGACCGATCACCTCGCGATTGCCCGGTGACACTCACCAGCCGTGAGGCCGAATCGCGGTCGCGTCTCGCAACCCGACGACATTGCTCGCCAGTGACGCACGCGGGGCGAGAACCCTCTCGGCGTCGTCGGCCTTCCGCTGGAGGCGGTCGCCGCCGCGGCCAGACCACTCGACGGACGCCCGCATCCTTTGCGATCGCGGTCGGGGGCAGAAGTCGCGCAGCTCCGAAGACAAGCCAGTCGCTTGGTGCGGCGTGCAGCCATCCGACAATAGGCAGCAGACCGCCAGGTGCCGCGCCCCGACCAGACTCGGCGCCCGATGCGACCGCAGCCGAAACCGGGCGCCGGAACAGTGTGCCTGCGCGCGGTGTCGAGCGCGGGCGCCCCGCAGAGCGACCGGTCGTGCAGCCTGCTGTGCGTTGTGTTTCACGTGGAACGGAGCGGTGCAGGCGTCGGCGAGCCGGTCGCGCCGCCGAGTGACCTGGGCTCACGCGGCCCAGTAGGTGCGTGGAGGCGGTCGCTCTGGATGTGAGGCATCGCGAGCCAGGAGGGCCGGGCCTGCGGCCTGCGAGGGGCCCGCCGGCGCGCAGCGCGCCTCAGCGCGCGGTTCGCGCTACATCCCGGCCACCGATCAAGCACTGCGGCAGGGGACAGAGCGCGAACCAAAGCGCTCTTAGCTCCGTCGCGAGACGCGAGGTGTTTCACGTGGAACAGCGCTATCACGGGTGGATCGGTGCACCGAGCGTGGGAACGACGCGCGCGCGTGGAAGCCGGGCACGGGCGGCGCGAGACGAAGAGCGGGGCGAGGGAGGCGAGGTTCGGGGTTCGGGGATGTGAGGAGCGGGTT
>NZ_BJLP01000076.1 GCF_006538705.1 Cellulomonas uda | reverse complement strand
GAGGGCCGGCACCCCACCACGGGTGCCGGCCCTCGCCGTGTCCGGCGCCGACCTGTCCGGGCGCAGGTGGGCGGGCCAGAATGCTCTTGCCGCCGGGGTGCCGGGGTCGGTTGGGTGGGGCGATGGACCTCGTCGAGATGTGGCCCCCCGCGGGCGTGCGCGTGCAGTGCGGCGACCTGGAGCTGCGGTACCTGGACGACGAGCTACTCACCCGGCTCGCCGCGCTCGGCGGCGAGGGGATCCACGACCCCGCGACGATGCCGTTCACGCGCTCCTGGACCCGCGGCACCCCCGAGGAGGTGCGGCGCTCGATCCTGCAGCACCAGTGGGGGCTGCGCGGGTCGTTCTCGCGCGAGAAGTGGTCGCTCGAGCTCGCGGTGCTGCGCGACGGCGAGGTGCTCGGCATCCAGGGTCTGTACGCGCAGGACTTCGCGGTCACGCGCGAGGCCGAGACCGGCTCGTGGCTCGGCCTGCGGCACCACGGCCGCGGCGTGGGGACGCGCATGCGGCTGGCGATCCTGCACCTGCTGTTCGAGGGCCTCGACGCCGAGCGTGCGACGACGTCCGCGTTCGCGGACAACGGCCCGTCGAACGGCGTCACCCGCAGGCTCGGCTACGAGGCCAACGGCGAGTCGCTCGTCGCGCGCGAGGGCGCGCCCGCGCGGTCGCTGCGCTACGTCATGCATCGCGCGGTCTGGGCGGCCCGCGGGCCGGAGCAGCGGCCCGACGTCGTGCTGCACGGCGTGCCCGCGCTGCGGACGTTCCTCGGGCTCGACGAGGCCGAGGGCTCTTCCCGCTGACGGCGGGTTCGGCCAGGCTGGGGTCGTGGTGCGTCCCGCGAGAGGGACGCACCACCGAGGGGGGTGAGGAGTTGGCGAGGACCGACCACGCGCGGGGCGCGCGCCGGTTCGCGGTCGAGCGGGCGCTCGCGCCGCACGTCGACCCGCAGTGGGCCCAGGACGTGCTGGTCGAGCTGAGGGTGCTCGGCGTGGACGGCACCGACATCGCCCGCGTGCTGTCCGACGTGGAGGTGCACGTCGTCGCGACCGGTGAGGACGCCGCGGTGGCCTTCGGCGACCCCGTCGACTACGCGCGCTCGCTCGCGCTGCCGGTGGAGCCCGGTGACGGGCAGGACGCCCGGGGCGTCGACGTCCTGCAGAGCGCGGCGCAGATCGTCGGCGTGATCGTGCTGTTCGAGGGCGCGTCCGCGCTCGGTCGCGGCGAGGACGCCGTGCTGACCTGGGGGATGCTGTGCTCGGCGCTCCTGGCGACCGGCGCGACGGCGCTGCTCCTGCGCCACGGTGAGCGTGTGCTGCGCGCGGTGGTGCGGTCCCGCGCGCGCCGGCTGCTGGTCTCTGTGCTGGTCTCTGCGCTGGTCGTCGCGATGGTCGTCGCCGTGCTGCTCGTCGTGCTCCCGACGCTCCTGCTCACCGCGGCCGCGTCCACGGTGCGGGCGCCTGTCGCGCTCGTCGTCGGCTGCGTCCTGTTCCTGGGTGCGACGACGCTCGGCATCGTCCGCGCCGCACGCGTCCCCGAGGACCCCGTGTGGCTCGCCGAGCACGGCACCCCGCAGCACCGCTGGCTGTGGCTGAGCTCGGTCCCGCTCGTCGCCGCCGTGGTGCTCGGCGTGGTCGCGATGTACTTCCTGGGACGCGCGTCCTGAGCGGTCGGCCCTCCCCCGGTCAGGACAGGAACAGCGCGCGCAGCCGGCTCGTCGTGAACGCGACGCCGACCGCGATCATCGCCGCGAAGTACCCCACGTGCACGAGCATGCCGACGTGCAGCGCACCCGTGGTGAGGCCGCGGACCAGCTCGACCGCGTGCCACAGCGGCAGCGCCTTGATGAGCCACTGGATGGGCTCGGCGTAGACCGACAGCGGGTAGAACGTCGCCGAGAACAGGAACATCGGCAGCATCACGAAGTTGATCCAGTCCATCTGCTGGAAGGTCTTCATGTAGCTCGTGACGGCCATGCCCAACGACGCGAAGCCGAACGCGATCAGCAGGACCGCGGGGATCGCGAGCACCGCGGTCCACGACAGGTTGAGCCCGAGCACCTGCATGACGGTCATGAACCCGACCGCGTAGACCCCGCCGCGCAGCAGGGCGTACACGATCTCCCCCAGCGCCACGTCCAGCGGGCCGATCGACGTGGCGAGCATCGCGTCGTACAGCTTGCCGAAGTGCATCTTGAAGAAGACGTTCCACGTCGAGTCGTAGATCGCGCCGTTCATCGCGGACACCGCGAGCAGCGCGGGAGCGATGTACGCCGCGTACGGCACCTGCTCCCCCGTGCCCAGCGTGACGTCGCCGATGAACGAGCCGAGGCCCCAGCCCATCGCGAGCAGGTAGAACACGGGCTCGAAGAAGCCCGAGACGACGACGGTCCAGTTGCTCGCCTTCGTGGCCGACAGCGCGCGCTCGACGACCGCGCGCACGTTGCCGGCGTACAGCGCGCGCACGCTGCCGGCCCGCCGCTCGTCGGTGGGGACGGTGGTGGTCGTCATCCGCGCAACCTCCCTGTGAACACGCGTCGCGCCACGAACCAGCCGACCGTGGCCAGCACGAGCAGCACCGCGACGTGCGCGGCCCACGGCCACGCGCCCGGCCCCGGGCCGTACGACGCGAGGCGCCCGAGCTCGCTCGCGTGCCAGATGGGCGAGACCCACCCGACCCACTGCAGGCCGACCGGGAGCGTGTCGAGCGGGTAGAACGTGCCGCTGAACAGGAACAACGGCGTGAAGACGAACCGCTGGACCATCGCGAACTGGCCCTTGTCCTCCTTCAGGCTCGCGGAGAACGCGAGCAGCGGCAGCCCGAAGGCCAGGCCGGCGAGCACGCCCACCGGCACCATGAGCGCACCCGCGAGCGGGTCCCCCACCGCGCCGAACGCGACGATGAGCAGGTAGTAGGCGGCCGAGACGAACACCATGCGCAGCGTCACCGCGATGACCAGGCCCGTGCAGATCTGCTGCGGCGACACCGGCGAGGCGTTCATGCCCCAGAACACGCGGCGCCACCGGAAGCCGCCCATGACGGTGTAGGTGAACTCCTCGGTCGTCACCGAGACCGCGGCGGTCGCGAGCAGCGCGGGCGCGACGAACCACAGGTAGTCGATCGGGCCGTCCGGGCCGCTCGCGACCGGCACGTCCAGGAACGCCGCGAGGCCGAGGCCGATGCCCAGCAGGTAGAGCAGCGGGCTGCCGATGCCCGTCATCACCACGGTCCAGCCGTAGGAGCGCATCTGCTTGAGCTGGTGCTCGGCGATGTACCACGCGCCGAACCGGCGCGGCCGCGACGCACCGGCCCGCGCGGCGTCGACCATCTCGTCCGCGCCCGGGCCGCGGCTCGTCGTCTCGCTCGTGCTCGGGCTCACTCGACCAGGCTCCGCCCGGTCAGGCGCAGGAACACGTCCTCGAGCGAGGACCGCCGCACCAGGCTCGTCGTCGGGTGCAGGCCGAGCTGCACGACGCGCTCGAGGAGAGCCTCACCGTCGTCGGTGTACAAGAGCACCCGGTCCGGAAGTACCTCGTGCCGGTCGACCAGGTACGCGAGCTGCTCGGCAGCCGACGCGTTGCGGTCGGAGCCGAACCGCAGCTCCACCACCTCGCGCGTCGAGTACTCGCGGATCAGCGCCGACGGTGAGCCCTCGGCCATGATCCGGCCGTGGTCCACCACGATCAGCCGGTCGCACAGCTGCTCGGCCTCGTCCATGTAGTGCGTGGTCAGCACGAGCGTGGTGCCGCGCTCCTTGAGCCGGAACAGCCGGTCCCACAGCACGTGCCGCGCCTGCGGGTCGAGGCCCGTCGTCGGCTCGTCGAGCATGAGGATGCGCGGCTCGTTGATGAGCGCGCGCGCGATCGTCAGACGGCGCTTCATGCCGCCCGACAGGTCGTCGACCCGCGCCCTCGCCTTGTCCTCGAGCTGCGCGAACGTCAGCAGCTCGTCGGCCCGGCGCGCGCACTCCGCGCGCGGGATGCCGAAGTACCGCCCGTACACGATGAGGTTGTCGCGCACCTTGAGCTCGGTGTCGAGGTTGTCCTCCTGCGGCACCACGCCCAGCTGCGAGCGGATCTCCGGCCCGTGCGTGTCCGGGTCCAGCCCGACGACCCGCAGCTCGCCGGCGGTGCGCTGCGACACCGCCCCGATCATCCGCATCGTCGTCGACTTGCCCGCGCCGTTCGGCCCGAGCAGCCCGAAGGACTCCCCCGGCGGGACCTCGAAGTCGATGCCGTCGACGGCCGAGAACTCCCCGAACCGCTTGGTCAGCCCGCGCGCGGAGATGACGGGGGACAGGGAGCTCGGTGCGGTCACAGTCGGCCACGGTAGCCGCGCGCACCGACACCCGCCGAACCCTTTCGGCTCCGCTCTCGCCGTGCGGACCGCACATATCGCCCGTATGGTCCATTACCTGCCAGAACCCCTCGATGTCAAGGAGTTCGACATGACCATCACCGGCATCATCAGCGCGATCATCATCGGCGCCATCATCGGCGTCCTCGGACGGCTCTTCGCCCGCGGCCGGCAGCGCATCGGCGTGCTCGGCACGATCCTCGTCGGGATCGTCGCCGCACTCGTCGGCACGTTCCTCGCCTCCCTCATCGGCGTCAAGGAGACCCCCGGCGTCGACTGGATCGAGCTCGCCCTCCAGATCGGCCTCGCGGTGCTGTTCGTCAGCGCCGTGTCCGGCAGCCGGCGCCGCCGCGCCCTGCTCTGACCCGACGCCCCCGCGTCGGACACGCACCGCTGCGTCGTCGTCCCCCCGACGACCTGCACGTCCCGGAGCCGGCGGGTGGGAGCCCTTGGGCCCTGCCCGCCGGCTCCGGACGCCTGTAGCGTCCAGCCATGATCCTGGCCGACCTGCAGTCACGTGTGCGCATCGCGCTGACGAACACGCTCGTCGAGGAGTGGACGCTGTTCACCCCGACGACCGGGACGAGCCGACCGAGCGAGCGGACCATCGCGTTCCACCTCGGCTGGTACCTGCGCCAGACCGTCGACCGCTCCTGGGACGTCGACTCCGAGTACGACCGCTCCGGCATGGTCCTCGAGCAGTCGGTGCAGTACGACGGCCACGTGCCCAACCTGATCGTCCACCACCGCGGCATGCTCGGTCCCGAGCACAACCTCCTGCTCGTGCACGTCGCGGTCGACTCGGCGTCGGACGCCCACGAGGGCCCCGGCATCGAGACCGCGCTGGCCCTGCAGCAGCGGTTCGGCTACCGCTACGCGATGCTCCTCGACCTGCGCCTGCACACCGAGGGCCGACGCGCGTCCGTCACGCCCTACTGGCAGTGGACCACGCTCGAGCACGGCCCCGAGCGCCCCGAGCCCGCACCCGTCTACACCGACCGGGTCCTGGCCGAGATCACCGAGCGCGCCCGGCGAGCAGGCGACTGACCTCCCCGCCGACCGGTCCGCCCAACCGAATCCCGCCCGGCTCCGTTCTGTGCGTGACAGGTCGGACCGACTAAGGGGGACAGGACCCGTGGCATGGCAACAGATGCTCGACCGGGTGGTGCGTGAGCGCTACCCACGGCTGCTCGCACACGCGACGCTGCTGACCGGCAACCGCGCGGACGCGCAGGACGTGCTGCAGGACGCGCTCGTCGCGACGTTCTCGGGACGTGCCCGGTTCACGACGGTCGCCGAGGCCGAGGCGTATGTACGACGAGCCGTCGCCTCCCGGTACATCGACACCGTCCGGCGTCGCGACTCGGAGCGGCGCGCGCTGCGGACCGTCGGATCACGCCCGGCCCGCCCGGTCGAGCTCGAGCCCACGGGCGTCGCACGCGAGCTCGTCGACGCGCTCGCCACCCTCCCGGCGCGCGAGCGCGCCTGCGTGGTCCTGCGTCACGTGGAGGACCTGTCCCTGCGCTCGACCGCCGAGGCCCTCGGCCTCAGCGAAGGAGCGGTCAAGCGGTACACGGCCGACGGCCTCGCGGCGCTCAACGCGCTGCTCGGGACCACGGCGAGCGACGACGAGCACGTCGTCGTGCGGATGACGGAGGTGCACGATGCGTGAGCTGGACGCCCTGGTGAACCAGGCGCTGGACGCCGACGAGGCCGACCTGACCCGGGTGCTGAGCCTCGAGGACCTGCTGACCGACGTGCACCGCCGCACGCGCCGGCGCCGCGTCGTGCGGACCGCGGCGACGTCCGTCTCGTCCGCGGCAGCCGTCGGCCTCGTCGCCGTCGGCGCGTACGCCCTCGGCGGCGCCGACGACCCGCAGCCGAACCCCGCGCAGACCGGCACCCCGCACGAGACCGTGACCCCGACCCCCGCGCCCACCACCACACCGACGCCGCCGGAGCCCACCACCGCACCGGACCCGGGTGCCCGGACCATCCCGACGGCCGACCCGGCGTCGATCCTGGCCCAGGCGGGAACAGGCCTGCAGGTCTACGGCCCCGACGGGTCCGTGCTCGAGGCGGTCGGACGCGCCGCGTCCGGTCCCGTCGCCGCCGGTCCCGACGACCTCCGCACCCAGGTGCCCGGGTTCGACGGGTCCCCGCAGAACGTCGCCGCAACCTCCACCGAGGGCCGGTACGTCGCGTCGCGCCTTCAGGACGTCGACGACGAGATCCTGTACCCGCCCAGCGACGTGGGCACGTGGGACGGGTCGACCTTCCGCACCTGGGACCGCTCCGCGGTGGTCGAGGACGAGGTGCGTTCGGTCGGTCGGTTCACCGTGGCGGACGGCTGGGTCGCCTGGCACGAGAGCACCGGCCACGAGGCATGGAGCGGCGAGTGGCGCGTGTTCGCGGCGCGCGAGGACGGCCGCGACCTGCACCTCGTCGCACGCTCCGAGGAGTTCTTCCTCGACCCCGCGGTCGACACCACCGTCCCCGACCAGACGGTCGCGATCCTCGACGGCCGGGTCTACTGGTCGACCCTCCGACCCGACCTGGAGCCGTGGCCCGCGTACAGCCCGGACGAGTCCGACACCATGGTGGTCTCCCGCGCGCTCGACGGCACCGGAGAGATCAGGGTCGAGGCCGTCGGTGCCACGCTCGCCGCCGGTGGGTTCGGCCGCCTCGTCGTGAACATGGTCGACCCGGAGACGAAGGGGCTCGTCACCGCGCTCCTGGAGGACGGTCGCCTGCGGCCGCTCGTCGCGAACGGCGGTCTCACGCCCGCCCTGGGCGACGGCTTCCTCGCCTTCACCCACGAGGGCTCCGCGTACGTCCTCGACCTCGACGAGCCCGTGCTGGGCCGCATCTCGACCCCCGGCGCCGTGCTCGGGGAGCAGCCCGTCGCCGACGCCGACCACGTGGCGTGGCCGGCGGACCTGTCCGACGACGAGGCGGTGCCGCACTACGACACGCTCCTGTACTACGACGTCGCCGCCGACGTGCTGCGCTCCACCGACACCCCGTCCGTCTGGGCGACGTACGCGGGAGCGGTCGACACGGTCGACGACCAGGCGTCCTGGACGTTCGTGGAGTGGGCGGACTGACCCCGCACGACGAGGGCCCCCGACCGCACCCGGCCGGGGGCCCTCGTCCGCGACAGACCGATCTCCGCCCAGTGCGCACGTTCCAGACCGAGTGCGCATGTTCTGCGTACGCACTCGGGTCGGAGCGTGCGCAGTCGGCGGAGGTGTGGGCGCTCGTGACCCGGTGGAGCTCAGGGGTGGAGCCAAGGGGACTCGAACCCCTAACCCCCTGCTTGCAAAGCAGGTGCGCTACCAATTGCGCCATGGCCCCCGGCTCGGCCAGGGGCCGAGGGGTCGGTCACTCGAACGTGTCGGTGACCTCCGACCACAGGTCCCGCTCGTCGCGGTCCTGGGCGACCTTCTGGTACACGACGTAGCCGACGGCGGCCAGGGCCGCCAGGAGCAGGAGCTTCTTCATCGGGTCCCCCACGTGGTCGGGAGTGGGCCTAACAGGACTTGAACCTGTGACCTCTTCCTTATCAGGGAAGCGCTCTAACCGTCTGAGCTATAGGCCCGTCGCACGTCGCAAGCGCAGCGCGCCGGATGAGACTACCCCAGCGCGGCCCCGCCGCCCAAACCGGCGGCGGTGCGCTGGAGCGCCTCGTGGGTCACTCGTCCGTCATGGTCACGTGCAGCCCGCCGACGAGCGCCGCGACGATGTTGTAGAGGAACGCGCCGATCGTGGCGAGCGCGGTCAGCAGGAACACGTCGACCACGGCCACGAGCGTCGCGCCGGAGATCACGCGCTTGAACTCGACGTACTGCAGCACGTCGACGTTGGACTCGGTGCCCGTGACCTGGGTGACCAGGTCGTTGATGTTCGTGAACACGTGCAGGCCGTTGAGCGTGTACCAGACGACCGCGACGGCGACGACGAGCAGGATGCCGAACGCCACGGACAGCAGGAACGACAGCTTCATGACCGACCACGGGTCGATCCGGGAGATCGCGAGCCGCACGCGGCGCGGGCCGCCCGCGGCCGCGACCGTCGGGATCCGGCCGGTCGCCGGGCGCGCACCCGTGCCCGACGAGGGGGCGGTGGTGGACGTGCGCGGCGGGACCGACGGCGGGTTGGTGCCGGTCGCGCCCGCGGACGCCGGCGGCGCCGTGGGGGTGGTCGTCATGGCGAGGTCCTCGTTCCGGGGCCGGGTAGCCGTGGAGATCTTGGCGCTGGTGGCGCCGGCCGCCTTCTTGAGCCAGGCGGAGGTCTTGTCCACGGCCGCCATGAGCGGGGTGGGCGGGTCCTGCGGCGACGTGCTCGACGAGCTCGCGCTCGTCGTCGCCGCGGTCGTCTGCTCGGCGCGCACGGGATCCGGCGTGGCACGGTCCGGGCCGGCGTGGTCCGGTGCCGCGTGCTCGTCGTCCCGCGGGGGAGAGGGCACGGGGTCCGGCCGGACCGCCGTGCCGTTCGACGGCCCGTTCCCGCTCGAGTCCCGGCCGCCGGGCGACGCCACCGTACGCGCCGACGACGACGCCTGGCCGGGACGGTTGCGGGGCGGGATCGAGGGGGGAGCGGGGTCCGTCATGCGTCCTCCGTGGGCGTCTCGGGCGCGTCGCTCGCGCTCGCGTCAGCCGCCGGGTCAGGGTCGGTGGCGACGCCGGACGCGTCGCTCTCGCCGACCACGGTACCGGCATCGTCCTGCTCCTGGCGCTCGGTGTTGCGTGCGACCGCGATGATCCGGTCACCCGAGTCGGGCTTCGCGAAGATGACGCCCTGCGTCGTGCGGCCCGTGGCGTGCACCTCCGCGACCGCGGAACGCACCACCTTGCCGCGCTCCATGATGACCAGGACCTCGTCGTTCGCGTCGACGACGAGCGCGCCGACGAGGTCGCCGTTCTGCTCGGGCAGGTTCGCGACCCGGATGCCGAAGCCGTTGCGGCCCTGCTGACGGTAGTTGTCGACCGACAGCGCGGTGCGCTTGGCGATGCCGCCCTCCGTCACCGTGAACAGGAACGCGTCCTCCCGGACGACGTCCGCGGCCAGCAGCTCGTCGTCGCCGCGGAACTTCATGCCCGTGACGCCGCTCGTCGCGCGGCCCATGGGGCGCAGCTGCTCGTCGTCGGCCGTGAAGCGGATCGACTGGCCCTGGCGCGAGACCAGGATCATGTCCTGGTCGGAGTCGACCAGGCGTGCCGAGACGAGCTCGTCCGGCCGGCCCTCGTCGTCCTCACGCAGGTTGATCGCGATGACACCGCCGGTCCGGTTCGAGTCGTAGTCCGTCAGGCGGGTCTTCTTCACCAGGCCGCGCTTGGTGGCGAGCACCAGGTACTCGGCCTGCTCGTAGTCGCGCAGCGCGAGGACCTGGGCGATCTTCTCGTCGGGCTGGAACGCCAGCAGGTTCGCGACGTGCTGGCCCTTCGCGTCCCGGCCGCCCTCCGGCAGCTCGTAGGCCTTGGCGCGGTACACGCGGCCGAGGTTCGTGAAGAACAGCAGCCAGTGGTGCGTCGTCGTGACGAAGAAGTGGTCGACGATGTCGTCCTCGCGCAGCTGCGCGCCGCGCACGCCCTTGCCGCCGCGGCGCTGCGCCCGGTAGCTGTCGCTGCGCGTGCGCTTGGCGTACCCGCCGCGCGTGATGGTGACGACCATCTCCTCCTCGGCGATGAGGTCCTCCACGGAGACCTCGCCGTCGAACGGCAGGATCTGCGTGCGGCGCTCGTCGCCGTACTTGTCGACGATCTCCGCGAGCTCGGTCGAGACGATGTCGCGCTGGCGCTGCTCCGAGGCGAGGATCGCGTTGTACTCCGCGATCTCCGCCTCGAGGACGGCGTAGCGGTCCAGGATCTCCTGGCGCTGCAGCGCGGCCAGGCGGCGCAGCTGCAGGTTGAGGATCGCGTTCGCCTGGACCTCGTCGACGTCCAGCAGCTCCATCAGGCCCGTGCGGGCCTCGTCGGCGTCGGGGGAGCGGCGGATCAGCGCGATGACCTCGTCGAGCGCGTCGAGCGCCTTGAGGTAGCCGCGGTAGATGTGGATCTGCTCCTCCGCCTTGCGCAGGCGGTACGCGGTGCGCCGGCGGATGACGTCGATCTGGTGCGTCACCCAGTGCCGCACGAACGCGTCGATGCTGAGCGTGCGGGGCACGCCGTCGACGAGCGCCAGCATGTTCGCGCCGAACGTGTCCTGCAGCTGCGTGTGCTTGTACAGGTTGTTGAGCACGACCTTCGCGACCGCGTCACGCTTGAGCACGATCACCAGGCGCTGACCCGTGCGGCCCGACGTCTCGTCGCGGATGTCCGCGATCCCGCCGACGCGGTTCTCGCGCACCAGGTCCGCGATCTTCTTGGCCAGCGCGTCCGGGTTCACCTGGTACGGCAGCTCCGTCACGACCAGGCAGATCCGGCCCTGGATCTCCTCGACCTCGACGACCGCGCGCATCGTGATCGAGCCGCGGCCCGTCCGGTACGCCTCCTCGATGCCCTTGCGGCCCAGGATCGTCGCCGCCGTCGGGAAGTCCGGGCCCTTGATGCGCTGCATGAGCGCCTCGAGCAGCTCCTCGCGGCTCGCGTCCGGGTGCTCCAGGTGCCACTGCACGCCCGCTGCGACCTCACGCAGGTTGTGCGGCGGGATGTTCGTCGCCATGCCCACCGCGATGCCCGCCGAGCCGTTGACCAGCAGGTTCGGGAAGCGGCTCGGCAG
>NZ_BJLP01000075.1 GCF_006538705.1 Cellulomonas uda | reverse complement strand
TGGCGGAGACGGTGGGATTTGAACCCACGGAAGGGTTGACCCCTTCACGGCCTTAGCAGGGCCGCGCACTAGACCTGGCTATGCGACGTCTCCAAGTGCGGACAGGGTACCTGTGCTGGTCGTCGTGCGGCAAAAGCCGTCCGACGACGCGTGCGTCACCGGTCGAACGCCCAGGTCCGGTCGGTCAGCATGCGGGCGACGGCCAGTCCGATCGAGAGGGACGCGACGACGAGCGCGGCCTGCACGCCGTACGCGAGCGCGGTGAGCGTGTCGCCGTCGGACAGGTGGAAGATCGCGCGGTACGCGAGCACGCCCGGGACCATGATGACGACCGCGGGGACCGCGACGGTCACGCGTGGGACGTCCCGCCGCGGGGCGAGGTACGCCGCGAGCAGGCCGACGACGAGCGCCGCGAGCGCGGCCGCGGCCTGGGTCACCACGCCCGCGTCGAGCAGGAGCAGCCGGCCGACGTTCGCGAGCATCCCGACGGTCGCCGCGAGCAGCGCCATGCGCCACGGGCTGTTGAACATCAGCGCGAACCCGATCACGCCCAGGAAGCTCGCGACGAATCGCAGCCCCCACAGCACGGCGGGCGCCAGGTCGGGCGCCGGCGGCACGTCCGGCTCCAGGCCGACGACCGACGAGACCGCCCACACCGCGAGCGCCGCGGACATCAGGACCATGAGCGCGTAGGTCAGGCGTGACAGGCCCGCGGAGAAGTCGAGGCGCGCGAGGTCCAGCGCGCCTGCGACCAGCGGGAACCCCGGGATGAGGAACAGGACCGCGGAGACGTAGCCGGCCTCGTGGCGGGTGGTGAGCGCACCGAGCTCGTGCAGGCCGGACACCAGGCCGAGGTACGTGAAGCAGGCCAGCGTCGCGGCGAGCATCGTCACGCCGAACGGGTTGTAGCCGCGGTGCAGCATCGCCCGGCGCAGCAGCTGCCCGAGCCCGGCGGCGATGAACACGCCCCCGACCTCGACGGGGCCACCGTTGTTGAGGAACGCGAACGCGGCACACGCGATCGCGGACCACAGGGCGTTGAGCAGCGCGGGGTAGAGCGCGGGCCGGGACTGGATGCGGCGCACCTCGTCGAGCACCTCGTCGACCGGGATCGGCACGCCCGTCTCGTCGTACCGGCGCTCGAACCGCGACACCATGCGCTCGATGAGCGCGAGCCGGTCCGCGTTGACGCCGACCGAGCGGACCTCCGCGACCTCGGTGCGGAACGAGCGCCCGCGGTGCGAGGTCGCCGTGATCTCGGTGAGCGTCACGTGCGCCTCGTGGCGCTCGACGCCCATCGCGCGGGCGATGCGGGCCATCGACGCCTTGACGCGGTACGAGCCGGTGCCGCCGGACAGGCTGAGCCGGCCGACCTGCAGCGCGGCGCCCGAGCGGCGGATCAGGTCGAGCTCGTCGTCGTCCGGGAGAGCCGTGGAAGGTGTCGTCACGGGGTCAATCCTGGCGTGCGTCGCCGTCGACGTACTGCCAGCCCTCGGGACCGCGCGCGAACCGGCTGAGCTCGCGCATCGAGCCCGGTCCGGCCGGGCCGCGGTGGAAGGCCTCGAACTCGACCGTGCCGTCGGTGTCGAACACGCCGCCGCCGCTCGTCGCGAGCACGTCCAGGCGGTACCACCGGACGTCGGGGTCCAGGTCGAGCACGGCGGGCCGGGTCGACGCGTGCCAGGTGCGCAGCAGGTGGGCGGCGTCCCCGACGGCGAACGCGCTGAACCGTGAGCGCATGAGCTGCTCGGCCGTGCCGGCGGTCCGGTCCTGGCGGTGCAGCGGGCCGCAGCACTCGTCGTAGGTCAGCCCGCTGGTGCACGGGCAGAGCGTCTCGGTCACGGCTCCAGTGTGCCCGCCGGGGCGTGGCCCGCCGTCGCCCATGGTCCCAGACCCCGAACCGGAGGATCCGTCCGCTCTGGGCGAATATGCGTTGACCTGCGCGGTCGACGCGAGGTCTGCTGGCTTCCGTCCGACGACGACGCAGGACACGTCGGGTGTCGCGCGCCCGGCGCGAACCGCGCGTATCAGGACGTGTCAGACCCCCTCGTTAGCGTCTGGCCCTCGAGCGGACGTCAGCCGGACGCCCTCCTGGACGGCCCCACGCACCGCTGTCTGGTGCACCTGTCCTGGACCCGTTCCTCGAGCCCGACAGCCCCACCCCACCACCACCGCGACCCTCGCTCCAGCCCGGCGCCGCGACCGTCCACCGACCTCACGCGCCACCGCGCGCCCTCACCCACGGAGACGACACGCCCATGTCCGAGCCACCCTCCACCACGACGGTCACCGCCGACGAGGTCGCCCCCGGAGCACCGGGAGCACCGCACGCGGCAGGTCCGGCCGCCCCCGACCCGCGACGCTGGCGGATCCTCGCCGTCGTCGCCGTCACGCAGCTCATGCTCGTCCTCGACGCGTCGATCATGAACATCGCGCTGCCGTCCGCCGCTGCCGACCTGAGCATCGCGGACGCCGACATCCAATGGGCCGTCACGGCCTACACGCTCGCGTTCGGCGGTCTCCTGCTGCTCGGCGGCCGCGTCGCCGACTACATGGGGCGCAAGCGCGCGCTGCTCGTCGGGCTCGTCGGGTTCGCGGCCGCGTCCGCGCTCGGCGGGCTCGCGACGAACGGCGCGACGCTGTTCGGCGCCCGCGCCCTGCAGGGCGTGTTCGGCGCGCTGCTCGCGCCCGCCGCGCTCTCGGTCATCACCGTCACGTTCACCGAGCCGCGCGAGCGCGCCAAGGCGTTCGGCGTCTTCGGCGCGATCTCGGGCGGCGGCGCCGCGATCGGCCTGATCGCCGGCGGCGCGCTCACCGAGTACCTCGACTGGCGCTGGTGCCTCCTGGTGAACCTGCCCATCGCGCTCGTCACGGCCGCCATCGGCGTGCGCGTGCTGCGCGAGTCGCGGGCGCACGGCGACACGCGGTTCGACATCCCCGGCGCGCTGCTGTCGACCATCGGGCTCGTGGCGCTCGTCTACGGCTTCACCGAGGCCGCGCGGACCGTCGTGCACGAGGACGGGACCGTGGGGACCGTGGGGTGGACCGACCCGCTGGTGCTGACGCTCCTGGGTGGCGCGCTCGTGCTGCTCACCGCGTTCGTGCTGCTCGAGCGGCGGGTGCGCAACCCGCTGCTGCCGCTGCGCATCGTGCTCGACCGCAACCGCGGCGGGTCCTACCTGATCTTCCTGCTCACCGGCGCGGGGATGATGTCGATGTTCCTGTTCATGACGTTCTACTTCCAGTTCGTCATGGGCTACGAGCCGCTGCGCACCGGGTTCGCGTTCCTGCCGTTCAGCCTCGTGATCATCGCGTTCGCGGGCGTCGTCGCGCGGCTGCTGCCCCAGACGGGTCCCCGGCCGCTCATGGTCACGGGCCTCGCGCTCGGTGGCACCGCGATGCTCCTGCTGACGCGCATCGAGCCCGGCTCGAACTACTGGACCGTGGTGTTCCCCGCGCTCGTGGTGATGAGCCTCGGCATGGCGATGGTCTTCATCCCGGTGTCCTCGACCGCGCTCGTCGGGGTCGGCGGGCACGACGCGGGGGTCGCGAGCGCCACCCTCAACACCGCGCAGCAGGTGGGCGGCTCGCTCGGGATCGCGCTGCTCAGCACGCTCGCGCTGGCCGCGACCACGGACAAGCTCGCGTCGCTCGCGGCCGGCGGGGCCGACCCGACGTCCGCCGCGACGCAGGCGGCCGCGAACGTCGCGGGGTACCACGTGGCCTTCCTGGTCGGGGCGTGCCTGTTCGCGATCTCGCTGGTGGTCGCGCTCGTCGTCATCGCGGCGCGACGGGACGACCTGCCGGCTCAGACGGCCGTTACCGCCTGACCGGTCCCGCCTGACCGGTGCGGATGACCGGTCCCGCCGGTGGCCCCGGGGCGCTCAGCCCCGGGGCTGCTGGTGGGCCGGCACGCCCTGCTGCGCGAGCCTCGCCGTCTCGGCCACGCGCGCCTCGACCTGGTCGAGGTACGTCCACGAGCCGTCGGCCCTCGCCCGCTCGACCACCGCACGACCCGCGTCCGTCATGCGCCCGTCCGCCTCGACGCGAGCCACCCGCTCCTTGTCGGTGCGCGACCACGGGCTCCCGACGCGACGCGGCGGGAACCACAGGCGCGAGCGCTCGGCGTCCACCGGGCCGGACATCGAGTCGACCCAGCCGAAGCAGAGCGCCTCCTCGATCGCCTCCTCGTAGGAGACCCGCGGACGGCCCGTGGCCGGCCGCCACATCACCAGCCACACCCCGTCCGCCCCCGAGCCGTGGTGCTCCGCGAGCCACGCGCGCCACTGCGGCACCGTCTCCGCGTGCACGTGCAGCGCCTGCGGGTCACGGGGTCCGGGCATCAGGCCTCCTCGAACGTCACCGACCGCTTCTCGACGTCCGCCTCGACGAGCCGCACCCGCACCCGCGTGCCCGCCTCGAGCCCCGCACCGGAGACGCGTGCGTGCACCACGGGGTCGGCGAGCTGCAGCACGCCCTTGGCGCCGCCACCCGAGACGTCGACGACCATCCCCTCGAACACCTCGCCCTCCCGGCCCGCGAGCAGCGCGGCCTCCACCAGGTCCAGGCACCCGCGCTCGTACGCGGACGCGCGGCGGTCCCCGGCCGACATGAGGTCGGGCAGGACGGGCAGGGCCTCGCGCACCCACGCGTCGGGCTCGGTGCCGGCCGCGACCGCGAGGCACACCTGCGTGGCGAACCGGTCGACGAGCCGGCGCAGCGGCGCGGTCACGTGCGCGTACGGCGCGGCGATCGCCCCGTGGCCCGGCTCGGCCGGGCGCTCGCCGTCGAACGCCGCGTACGCGGCACCGCGCAGCAGCGTGGTCGCGTCGGTGAGCACCGCGGCCTGCCGCGGGTCGGCGGCGTCGAGGCCCGCGAGGACCTCACCGGCGGGCGCGCCCTGCGGCCAGGCCACACCGAGCGCGAGCGCCGTGCGGCGCAGACGCGCGACGTCCTCCGGTCGCGACGAGGGCAGCGTGCGCAGCACCCCGATCCCGGCGTCCAGCATGAGCTCCGCCGCGCACATCCCCGTGAGCAGGGAGATCTGCGCGTTCCACTCCTCCACGGGGAGCGTGCGGCGGCTCACGAGGCGCCACGTCCCGTGCTCGTCGAGCTCGACCTCCTGCTCGGGCATCGGCAGCGTGATGCCGCCCCGCGCGCGCTCGGCGGCCTGGCGCAGCTCACCGACCTCGCGCAGCAGCGCGAGCGGGCCGTCGTCCGCCGCGAGCCCGGCGCCCGCGTCGATCGCCTGCTGCGCCTCGTCGTAGGTGAGACGGGCCGACGAGCGCACGGTCGCCCGCCGCACGACGACGCCGCGCGGCGCACCCTCGCCGTCGAGCTCGATCTCCCACAGCGCGACCGGGGCCTCCTGGCCGGGCAGCAGGCTCGCGGCGCCCTCGCTGAGCTCCGGCGGGTGCAGCGGCGTGCGACCGTCGGGCGCGTACAGCGTCGTGACGCGGCCGCGGGCCTCGTCGTCGATCGGGCCGCGCGGCTCGAGCCACGCGGCCACGTCGGCGATCGCGTACCGGACCAGGTAGCCGCCGCCCCGCCGCTCGACGTGCAGCGCCTGGTCCAGGTCCATCGACCCGGGCGGGTCGATCGTCAGGAACGGGAGGTCGCGCGCGTCCACGCGCTCGGCCGCCTGCGGGCCGGTGGTCGCGCGCAACCGCGCCTCCTGCAGCACCGCGGACGGGAACGCGGCGGGGACGTCGAGCTCGGCGCGGAGCGCGGCGAGGCCACGGCGGACCGCGACGTCGACGTCACGGTCCCGGTCGCCCGCGGCAGGCGGGAGCGGGCGAGGGACCAGACGCACATGACGACGGGGCACGGGCCGAGCCTAGGGCGAGCACCCCGCGTGGCGCGCGTGCGTCGGGCCCGGCGTCGCACCGGGCCCGACGCACGTCCTCAGGCCGCGAGCGCCCGGGACTTGCGGACGAACCCGAGGTCGAGCACGCGGATGATGCCCTGCTCCACGAGGTCCACGAGGAGCGGGAACGCCGTGCCGTCCAGCCGGTTCTGCGGGAACTGGACGACCAGGTAGTCGACGGGTCCCATCTCTTCCAGGTCCGTGGTCATCTCGTCCCCGTCTCCGGCGTCGAGATCCACGACCTGGACGTCAGCGGCGACGTCGACCTGACGGTCTTCGCGGGCGCCTCGTCGTCGCTCGTCGGGCAGGACGACCTCGACGAGGTGGGCGTCGCGCTCGAGCCCGGCTCCGCCGCCGGCGTGCTGGTCTACGAGAACGCGTGGGCCGCGCCGTTCGCGACCGCGCTGCGCAAGGGCGGCGGGCAGCTCGTCGCCGGCGGGCGCATCCCGATCCCCGCGATCATCGCGGCGCTCGACGCCGCCGAGAGCGCGTGACGCCCGCGTCCGCAGCGGCGTCACCCCGAGACACAGGAGGACGACATGCCAGGACTGATCCGCGGGGTGGCCCGCACCGCCGTGGTCGCCGGGACCGCGAGCGCCGTCTCCGGCCGGGTGCACCACCGCCAGCAGGGCCGCTGGGCGCGGCAGGAGGCACGGGCGGGCTACGCGCAGCCGACCTACGCCCAGCCCGCGCCGACCTACGCACCGCAGCCCGTCTACGCGGTGCCCGTCGACGCGCCCGAGGACGAGCCGTCGATGGACGAGAAGATCGCGCACCTCAAGGAGTTCGCTGCGCTGCGCGACTCCGGGGTGCTCACGCCGCAGGAGTTCGAGGTCCAGAAGGCCAAGATCCTCGGCTGAGGCGGCCGACGGCGGTGACGCGCCCCCGGGGGGATCCGTCGCGTCACCGCTGTCGGCGTGGGGGCGTCAGGCCTGCTGCTGGTCGGCCGGCGGGCCCGGAGGCACCTCACCCGGGGCCGGTGCCGGCGGGACCGTCGCCGCGTCGACGCCGTCCCGGCGCCCGGCGCGTCGGCGCAGCAGCACCACCGTGACCACGACGACGATCGCGACCACCACGAGGCCGACGAGCACCCACACCAGCGTGAGCACCGGGAACCCGTCGCTCGTGCCGTCCGACGCGACCGCGTCGAGCTGCACGACGTCACCGGCCTGCGCCTCCCACGTCACCGTGCTGCCGTCGATCGTCCCGTTGGACGACTCCACCTCGCCGGGGAACGTGAACGCGACCCGGACCTCGCCGCCGCTCAGCCCCGTCTCGCCACCCGCCGACAGGTCGAGCTCCCCGTCGACGACGAACTTGCCGTCCTCGTGCGTGACCTTCATGTCGTCGTCGCCGAACTCCGCCAGCGGGGTGTCGGCGAAGTGGTACGTGCGGCCGACGTACGTGTCGTCCTCGTACGCCTCCGACGACGTCGCCTCACCGTCGAACGGGTCCTCCGAGCCGAACGCCTCGTCGAACGTCATGCCCGTGCTCTCGAGCAGCGAGCTGCTCACCGCGAGCACCACGGTCCCGTCGACCGTGTCGTCGGAGTGGAACGTGAGGTCCATGTCGAGCTTGAGGCAGCCGGACAGGGTCAGCAGGAGTGCCGCCATCGCGGACAGGAGGGCGAGCGCGCGCACAGGGCGTCGGGTCGTGGACATGGCTCGATCCTCCCGCACCGCGGGCAGCGGCCGTGACGTACCCGCGCGTCGGTCGGGGACGCCGCCCGTTCAGCCCACCGTCCGGCCGTGCGAGAACACCCGTCCGGGCGCCACCCGCTCCCCCAGCAGCTCCGGGACCGTCACGAACCGGTACCCGTCGGCCACGAGCCCGTCGACCACGGCGGGCACCGCGTCGACCGTCGAGTCCTGCCAGTCGTGCATCAGCACCACCGACCCCGGCCGCACCTCCGCCAGCACCCGCTCGACCGTCCGTCCCGCGGGCGCCCCCGCCTCCCAGTCCGCCGGGTCCACGTCCCACAGCACCACGGCCTCGCCGTGCCGCGCGACCGCCGCGACCACGTCGTCGTCCAGGTCACCGAACGGCGGCCGGAACAGCGTCGTGACGACGCCCGTCGCGTCCCGCACCGCGTCGGCAGCGCGCGCGAGCTCGTCGTCGACCTCCGCCGCCGGCAGCTCCGGCAGGTGCGGGTGGCTCCACGTGTGGTTCGCCAGCGCGTGCCCCGCCGCGTGGACCGCGCGCACCGCGTCCGGGTCCGCCGCGACGTGCTCGCCCTGCAGGAAGAACGTCGCCCGCACACCCCGCGCCGCGAGCACGTCCAGCAGCCGCCGCGTGTTCGCGCTCGGCCCGTCGTCGAAGGTCAGCGCCACCACGCGCTCGTCGTCCCGCACGCGAGCAACCTACCCCCACCACCCCACACGACCCGCGCGCGCGGTACCGGTCGGGCTCTCGTTCAGGTTGCGCCTTGACCGGACCTTTCCGTTCTGGGATCGTCAGCGCCGCCAGGAGCGAACTGGACAGAGCGCCCAACCGCAGGTCCTGGCACACTGGGGCGCACAGCGCACACGAGGGGGCACGCATGAAGACGAGCACTCGGTCGTTGACCGTCGCTGCAGTCATCGTCCTTGGATTCGCGTTCGGGGGTGCAGCGAACGCTGCAACCCAGACGTGGGGGCCGAGAACGAAGACGTGGGACGGGGCCGTGCGGGTCGAAGCCAGTGGAAGCTTCTGGAACAACGCTGGAACCGCCAACAGCAAGGTCACGACCAAGGACCGCAAGGCCGACGGCAACGACGTTCACGGTGCGACGAACTTCTACATCAAGAAGATCGACAAGACGAACGGAACAACCTTCTGGACGTTCTTCGCCGTCAAGAGCGGGGACGACGTGTCCAACACGACGATCACGGACAGGTTCATCAAAACGTACCCCGCGTGGGCCAGCGATTACGACACCGACCAGATGCGTATCGGGGCGTTCTCGTGCGCGCAGATGGGGTGGCCGGTGCCCGACCAGTGCACCAGCGAAGCGATCCTGACCACGTCCTACTGAGCCGAAGCTTCCCTCTTGACTGGTACGCGCGTCGCAGACCTCACCGTTCAGCTCGGTCGGACCATCGCCCTCACGAACGTCACCGTCGCGTTCAGCAGCGGTGTGACCGCCGTCGTGGGCGCGAACGGGTCCGGGAAGTCCACGCTGCTGAGATGCATGGCAGGGCTGGTACGCCCGCACGCAGGGTCGGTCCATGTTGCGGGGCACTCGCTCGCGACCCCTGACGGGCGACGAGCCGCCCGAGCCGCCTTGGGGTACCTGAGTCAACGGACCGACTTCCCCGGGTCGTACACGGTCCGGGAAGCGTTGCGGTACGGCGCATGGTTGCATCGGGTGCCTCGTGCGGAACGTGAGTCGACGGTTCGGGACGCGGTCGAGCGGTTCGCTCTGACGGACCATCAGGTCGCTGAGCTGCGCACCCTGTCAGGCGGGACTCGGCAACGCGTCTACATCGCGTTGGCGTCGATCCACCGGCCCAGTGTTCTGATGCTCGACGAGCCGTCCGTCGGGTTGGACCTTGCTCAGAGGCACGCGCTTCGTGAGGTGATCCACCGGGCGTCGCAGGACAGCACGGTGGTCGTCACAACGCACGACATCGACGACCTCGTGAGCATGGCTGACAGGCTCGTCGTTCTTGCCGAAGGGGTCGTGGTGTTCAACGGCACCGTGACCGAGCTCGACGCGACCGGTGACCGCAGCAACGTGGAACGTCAGGTGCGCACACTGATGACAGGCGCACAGGTCGCATGACGGCGCTGGTCGAGCAGGCTGCTGGCGCCGGTCGTGTGAGCGCGTCGCGCAGGTCCCTGCGAACCGAGCACTGGGCTGCGATCGCCACCGTTGGGCTGCTGGCTGCGCACATCGGGTTGCGGGACGGGCAGTGGACGCACGAGTGGACCCTGAGCATCTGGCAGTACTCGTTCGCGACGATCATGCTGGCGCCCGCGTGTGCGGGATTCGGCGCCTGGAAGGCTGTCGCCGCCGCCAAGGCCTACGCGGACGGTGCGGCGGCGGCTGGACGGCAGACGGCCGTTGTGTGGCGCTCCACGCTCGTGGTGTCCGGGTGGGTTCTGGCGGCGTTCCTCGCCGGGTTCCTCGTGGTGCAGACCGTCATGCTGTTCGCAGGGCCTCCCGGAGCGCCTGCACCGAGCGACTACCTTCCGGTGCTGTCGTGCGTGGCGATGCTCGTCGCGTTCACGAGCTTTGGCTGCTGGGTCGGGTGGCGTGTGCGGTCGTACATCGCGCCGCCGTTGCTTGCGCTCGTGTGCTTCGCCGGGTGCGTGGCGTTGTACACGACGTCGTTGTCGTTCCTGTCTGACACCGGCGGGGCAACTGGAAGTCTCGTGGGTCTGCGACCGAACCCGGCGCGAGTTCTGCTGCAGCTGGTGGTGTTCGGGTTGTTGACCGTGGTGTTCACGGTCTCGGCCGGGAAGGACGCGTATCGGACGGCTCGCGCCCGGTTCGGCATGGGCGCCTTGGCAGTTGTGGCGGTCGGGGCAGTGTTGGTGGGCGCGCTTGCTGGGCCGGAGCGTCTGTTGCCCGACCCGAACGACCCGGTTCGGTGCGCTCAGGCTGACGGTGGCCCTCGGGTGTGTGTCGGCCCGGGGTACGCCGACGAGGCTGGTGAGATCTCGGCGGCGCTCGCTGCGCCCGTCGCGAAGCTGCGCAGCGCGGGTGTGGACGTCGACCTCGGGCGGTTCGACCAGCGGCCCTCAGCCCCAGGCGCACATGTGGTGAACCCGGGGATGCTGACTCGGGGGGCGTTGGCTGCACCCCAGTACGTCGCGAACACGGTGATGAGCTCGACGTGCGCGCTCGAGCCGGATGCTGCGACCGCGTTCGGTGTGCTGGCGTGGTGGCTCGCTCCGGATGGTCGTGAGCGTGACAGCCTCGTGGCGCCCGGAGAGGTGTCGTCCGCGTTGCGGTCGGCGGACCCCGCGGTCTTCGGCCCGGAGGTGCGAAGGCTCGTGAGCGTTCTGCGCGAATGCTGATGCGACTTCGAGACGCCCTGCTCGTGTGGCGCCGGCGTGGAATGGTGTTCGTGCTTGCTCACGCTGCGACGCTTGCGGGTGTTCTGCTGGTCATTCCGCGCGGGCAGCAGGAGGTCCCCGGTCGGCTCGGCATCTACACGTTCGTGTGGCCGCTGGTTCCCGCTGTCGCTGCGGTGTTCCTTCCGTTGGTGTCGATGCGAACGTCGAGCAGTCAAGATCGTGTGGCTCCCGCTTACGCGACGAGGAGAGGGCTCGATCTTGCGGTGTTCTCGACGTTCGCGGTTGCGGCTGTGGTGTGGCGGAACGATCTGGACGTCAGCGTCCTCGTGCGGAACGTCGCGCTGTTCATCGGGCTGACAGCCGTGTGCACCCGTGTGCTCGGGCCCACGGCAGCCTGGGTTGTTCCCGCTGGCGTCGTGATGATCATGTGGCTGCTCGGTACGGGCAACAGTGGGCAGCCGTACGGTTGGGCTGTCGCGCTCCATCCTGCGGGGTCGGCGCCAGCGCTCGTGGTGGCTGCGGTGGCCGCCGCTGTGGGAGTGCTCGGGTATCTGACCGAACCAGCGCGGGACTAGTT
>NZ_BJLP01000074.1 GCF_006538705.1 Cellulomonas uda | reverse complement strand
GAGTCCGCGAGCTCCTCGCGAACCGGTGGCAACGTAACCGAACCGGGCACCGTCGCGCCGAGGACGGGTGACGCCCTGTGGACAACCGGCGCCCGGGCGTCACCCGACCGCACCGCGCGGCCCACGTCCGGACGCGCGTCCGGAGCCGAGGCAGGAGCCGCAGGTCACGAGCGCACCTCGGGGACGCTCGCGCGTGGCTATGCTGACCGGCGACCTGCCGACGACCACGAGGACGCCGATGACCGATCCGAGCACCCCGACGGCCCCCGTCGGCACCTTGCTGCGGATCTCGGTGACGGCGGGCGACCGCCGCATCGACCTCGGGGCACCGGGGAACGTGGCCGTCGTGGAGATCGTGCCGGGCCTCGCGCGCGCCCTCGGGGTCCTGGACGCCGCGTCGGTCTACGGCGGGTACCGCCTGGTGACGGCCGAGGGCGCGACGATCGACCCGGCGCGCAGCCTCATCGCGTCCGGCGTCGAGGACGGCGCCGTCCTGGCGCTCGAGTCCGGCGCCGAGCAGCCCGAGCCCCGGGTGTACGACGACGTCGTCGAGGCCGTCGCGGACGCGGTCGAGGCGCGGTTCCGCCCGTGGACGCCGCACGACAGCGCGCTGGGCGCGGCCTGGGGCGCGTCCGCGATCGTCGCCGCGACCTCGCTGCTGCTGCTCACCGCCGACCGGTCGTCGCAGCTCGCGCCCGTGGTCGCGGCGCTCGCCGCGCTGCTCGCGGTCGCCGCGGGCACCGTGGTCGCGCGCACGGGCCGCGACGCGTCCGCGGGGCGCGTCCTGGTGCTCGCGGCCGGTCTGCCGGCCGCGGTCGCGGGGCTCACCGCCGGGACCGGCTCGCCGACGTGGGGGGTGGCCGGCCGCGCTGGCCGGTGCTGGCCTCGTCGTCGCCGGTCTGCTCGCGGTCGCGGCTCTGCCCGCGGGCCGGGAGACCGCGATCGCGCCCATCGGGCTGGGCCTCGCGCTCGGCGTCGTGGGCGCCACGGTCGAGCTCACGGGTGCGGCCGCTGCGGACGTGCTCGCGGTGGTGGTCGCGGTCGTGCTCACCGCGAGCATCGGCGTGCCGTGGCTCGCGCTCGCGAGCACCCCGTTGCGCGTCGTCTCGCCGCGCAGCGACGCGGAGATCCTGCTCGACCCCGCGCCCGTCGACCCGGACGCCGTCCGCCGCCAGCTGGACGCCGGGTACCGCATCCAGCTCGCCCTGCGCGTCGCGGTCGGCGTGCTCGCGCTCGTCGCGACCCCGACGCTCGTGCCCTCCGGCCTGCTCGGCACCACGCTGCTCGTCGTGGGCTGGGTCGGCCTGCTGCTGTCGACGCGGCAGTCGTACGCGCGGGCCGACGTGCTCGTCGTCGTGTGCCTGGGGATCACGGGGCTCGCGCTGACGCTCGTCGTCGCGGCGCTCGTGCACCCCGGCTGGCGCACGGCGCTCGTCTGCGCGGCGGCAGCGGCTGTCGCGGCGCTCGTGGCGCTCGGGCTCGTGGCCCCGCGTCGGCGGGTCGCGCTCGCGCGCGTCGGCGACACGGTCGAGATGACCTGCCTGGCCGTCCTGCTGCCGCTCGGCGTCGCCGCCGCGGGCATGGTCTGACCCGGGAGCGGGCGTGGCAGCCAAGCGGGACCTCGTCGAGGCGCAGTCCTTCAGCCGTCGTCGGCTGCTGACCGCGTTCGTCAGCGGCGCGCCGGGCGGCCAGGAGCTCGAGCCGACCAAACCCATGCGCGGCGTCGTCGCGGGCGTCTCGCTCGCGGTCCTCGTCGTCATCGGCTCGCTGGCGTGGGGCGCGATCCGCAGCGACCCGGCGGGCTGGGAGGCCAACCGGCTCGTCGTCGTCAAGGGCGAGGGGACGCGGTACGTGTCGCTCGCGGGCGTGCTGCACCCCGTGGTCAACACGACGAGCGCGCGCCTCGCGGTGGAGTCGGGCCAGTTCAAGGTGGTCGAGCTCGCGCCCGACGTGATCGCGGACACGCAGCGCGGCGAGACGATCGGCATCGTCGGGGCGCCCGACACGCCCCCCGCGGCGTCGTCGCTGGTCGCGGACGGGTGGACCGCGTGCGTCGCGGGTGACGCGCTGTCCGCGTCGGTCGGCGTCGAGCTGCCCACCGAGGCGGGCGGCGCGCTCGTCGCGCGGTCGGCGGGGGAGACGTTCGTCGTGGCGGGAGGCCTGCGGCACCGCGTCCCGGCCGACGAGTCCGCGGTGCTGCGGGCGGTCGGGCTCGACACCGTGGCACCCGTGGACGTGCCCGCGTCGTGGCTCAACCTCGTGCCCGAGGGCTCCGACCTGCGCCTGCTGACCGTGGACGGCGCGGGCGACCCGCTACCCGCCGGCTCGCCGCTCGGGGACCTGACGGTCGGCACGCTCGTGCGGGTCGCGGGCACGGGCACCGCGGACCGCTGGTACGTCGTCGACGACGAGGGCCAGGTCGCGCCGCTGACGCCGTTCGCGGTGGGCCTCTACCAGTCCCGTACGGAGGCGGTGACGCTCACGCTCGCGGACGTGGGTGCGGCGCAGACGACCACGGCGCTGGCCCCCGCGGACTGGCCGGAGCAGCAGGTCGGCGCGATCGCGTCGGACGCCGCGCCGTGCGTCGTCCTGTCGCCCGGGGACGAGGGCGGGGTCGAGCTCGTCTCGACGACGCAGGAGCTGCGCCCCGGCGTGCACGTGGCCCCGGGTGGCGGCGCGCTGGTCCTGTCGCGGACGGGTGGCGGCAAGGGCGTGCACGCGCTGATCGACGAGACCGGCCGCCGGTTCGGGCTGTCGTCCGTGGACGCGGGTGACGACGACGTGCTCACGCGGCTGGGCTACTCCGCGCAGGACGTCACGGTCGTGCCGCCCGCCTGGGTCGACCTGTTCGAGACGGGCCCGGACCTCACGGTCGACGCGGCGCGCACGCCGGTGACGTCGTGACGCGAGCCCCTCACGCTCCGCGACGGGCGCGACGGGGCGTCGCGGCGGTGCTGCTCGGCTGCGCGGGCACCGGGCTGCTCTCGGGTGCGCTCGTCGTCGCAGCGCCCGCGGCCCACGCGGCGCCGGAGCAGGGCTGCGGCGGCGAGGCGCCGCGGTACCTCGACGAGGAGCCGCCGGCGCTCGCGCAGCTCGGGGCGCAGCGCGCGGGGCAGCTCGCGACGGGCGACGGCGTGACGGTCGCGGTCGTGGACTCGGGTGTCGACGACAGCAACCCCCACCTGGCGGGTGCGGTGCTCGCGGGGACCGACGTGGTCCGGCCCGGCACGGCCGACGCGGGCCGCAAGGACACGTGGGGGCACGGGACGACGGTCGCGGGCATCATCGCGGCGCGCCCGGTGGAGGGCTCGGGCGTGCGGGGTCTGGCGCCGGGCGCCCGCATCCTGCCGGTGCGGGTCTACTACGGCGAGGACTCGCAGGCCGAGCGGGACGGCACCGACCCGGACCCGGGCCGGATCGCCGAGGGCATCCGCTGGGCGGTCGACCACGGCGCGCAGGTGGTCAACGTGTCGATGTCGAGCGACGCCGACGACCCCGCGCTGCGCGCCGCGGTGGAGCACGCGACGAGCAACGGGTCGCTCGTCGTCGCGAGCGCGGGCAACCGCAACACGGCGGACGACGACGCGGACGGCCCCCGGTTCCCCGCGGCCTACCCCGACGTGCTCGCGGTCGCCGCGGTGGACCGTGACCTGAACGCGACGGACGCCTCGATCCACGGCGACCACGTCGACGTCGCCGCACCGGGCCAGGACGTGCTCGGGGTGTACCGGGGCGCGGGGGACTGCTGGTTCGCGGTCGACGCCCCGGCGCCGAGCTGGTCCACGGCGTACGTGTCGGCGGCTGCGGCGCTCGTCGCGCAGCGGTTCCCCGACGAGACCCCGGCGCAGTGGGCGTACCGGCTCGAGGTCACGGCGGCGCGGGCGGTCGCGCACGAGCGCACGCGCGAGACGGGGTGGGGCGTGGTGCGTCCCGACCAGGCGTTGCAGCACGTGGACGACGGCACCGCGGTCGGTCCGCCGAACCCGACGAGCACGGACGGGCCGCCGGTCGCCGCGGTGACGCCGGTCGCCGTGCCGGCGAGCGTCGACCCGCTCGAGCCGGTGCGTGCGACGGCCGTGTGGTGGGTGCTGGCGGCGACGACGGTCGTCACGCTCGTGGCGTTGGCGTGGCGGCTCGTCGGCCCGCGGAGGTCGCGATGAGCGCGCTGCCGTTCGCGGTGCGCTGGGGGGCGGCGACGTCGCAGGGCGGCCGGTCGCACAACGAGGACGCGCTGCTCGCGGACACCGACGTGTTCGTCGTCGCGGACGGCATGGGCGGGCACGACGCGGGTGAGGTCGCGAGCGCGACCGCGGTCGAGGTGCTCCGTGCGCTCGTCGGGCGGGCGCCGGGTCCCGACGAGGTGCGCGCGGCCCTGGTCGAGGCGCACGAGCGGGTGCGTGCGCTCGCGAGCGAGGGCACGCGGCGCCCGGGGACGAACGGCGACGGGCGTCGCGCTGACGGTCCACGAGGCGACGGTCTGCTGGGTCGTGCTGAACGTCGGCGACTCGCGCACGTACCGGATGGCCGGTGCGGTGCTCGAGCAGGTCACGCGCGACCACTCGGAGGTCGCCGAGCTCGTAGCGGACGGGGTGGTGCGGCCGGACGAGGCCGCGCACCACCCGTGGCGGCACGTCGTGACGCGGGCCCTGGGCGGCGGTGCGCCGACCGTGGAGCCGGACGTGGACGTGCTCGCGGTGAGCCCCGGGGACCGGATGCTGGTGTGCTCGGACGGCCTGACGGACGCCCTGCCGGACCAGCGCATCGAGGCGGACCTCAAGGCGGAGGCGGATCCTCAGGCGGCGGCGGACCGGCTGGTCGCGACCGCGGTGGCGGCGGGTGCGGCGGACAACGTCACGGTCGTGGTGGTCGACGCACCCGCGGTCCTGCCGCGCTGACGCGCGGTCCCGCCCGGCGGGCGAGCGCCGCGGCGCGTGACGTGCGCACGGCGTCGACGGTGAGCACGACGAGCGCGAGCCACACGAGGGCGAACCCCCACCACCGTGCGGGTGGCATGGGCTCGTGCAGGAGGACGACCCCGATGACCAGGTGCAGCAGGGGGGTGAGGTACTGCAGCAGCCCCACCACGGACAGCGGCAGCCGGGCGGCGGCGCTGTTGAACAGTACGAGGGGGACGGTCGTCGCGACGCCGGAGAGCGCGAGCAGCGCGGCGTGCCCGATGCCGTTCCCGACGAACGTGCCGGCGCCCTGGACGTGCAGCCAGACCAGCCACCCCGCCGCGAGGGGCGCGAGCACGAGCGTCTCGGCCGCGAACCCGGGCACCGCGGCGACGTGCCTGCCCACGCGGCTCTTGATGAGCCCGTAGAGCCCGAACGAGACGGCGAGCGTGAGGGCGATCCACGGGACGCGCCCGTAGGCGAGCGTGAGCACGGCGACGGCTGCGGCGCCGCAGCCGAGCGCCACCCACTGCACGGTCCGCAGGCGCTCGTGCAGGACGGTGACGGCGAGGGCGACGGTGACCAGCGGGTTGACGAAGTAGCCGAGGGAGGCGTCGACGACGCGGTCGGTCGCGACGGCGAGGACGAACACGAGCCAGTTCGTGGCGAGCAGGACCGCGGCGAGCGTGAGCAGGCCGAGCGTGCGCCGGTCGCGCAGCACGACGACGAACGCGCGCCACGTGCGGGTCGCGGTGAGCAGCGCGGCGCACACGAGCAGGGACCACAGCGCGCGGTGCGCGACGATCTCGTCGGGTCCTGCCGGTGCGAGCACGGTGAAGTACAGGGGCAGCAGGCCCCACAGCGCGTACGCGGCGACGCCGCTCGCGAGGCCGCGCCGGTCCGCGGGTCCGCCGGCCGGTGCCTGCGGGCGGACGGGGCCGGGGGAGGGGTCCGCGCGCATGGCGTGACCCTAGGACGACGCGCGTCGCCGGGCCGCGCGCGACACCCGGGCGTCCGGTTGACGGGGCCCCGCGCTGCCTCTACTGTCCGTTTGCAGCAAATTTCACCGCCCTTGCGACTTCGTTGCAGGGTGGTGCTGAGTGCGGGGCGCGCCCCGGACGCTCGTCGTCCGGTCACCTCCTCCTCGTCCGTCCGCGGACGTGGCGCCCCGAGCCGGCCACGGCCGGCGCACGGTCGCCGCGACGGCGCGGCGACCCGATCCGGCCGGCGACGACGCCGGCCCGAGCAGGAGGAGCTGCCGTGCGTACCACCACTCGAACCCGCCCCCTCGCGCGTCGCGCGCTCGCCGCCCTCGTCGGCGCCGCGCTCGCACTCGGGGGCACGCTCGTCGCCGCGTCGTCGCTGGGCGCGTCGCCCGCGAGCGCCGCGCCGCCCGGCACGCGCAACGTCGGCGTCAACCTGTTCCAGTGGACCTGGGACGCGATCGCCGACGAGTGCACCACCCACCTCGGTCCCGACGGCTACGCCTGGGTGCAGACCTCCCCGCCCAACGAGCACCCGGTGCTCGGCGGGCAGTGGTGGACCTCCTACCAGCCCGTGAGCTACCGGATCGAGTCCAAGCTCGGCACGCGCGCCGAGTACCGGGCCATGGTGGACACCTGCCGGGCCGCGGGCGTGCAGGTCGTCGCGGACGTCGTCGTCAACCACATGACGGGGCAGACGAGCGGCACCGGCTGGGCCGGGACCTCGTTCACCGAGGAGCGCTACCCCGGCCCCGCCGGCGGCTACGGGCCGCAGGACTTCCACGCGTGCCGGTCGAACATCTCGAGCTACACCGACCGGTACCAGGTGCAGAACTGCCGGCTCGTCGGGCTGCAGGACCTCGACACCGGCTCGTCGTACGTGCGCCAGGAGATCGCGGACTACCTGAACGACCTCATCTCGCTCGGCGTGCGCGGGTTCCGCGTCGACGCCGCCAAGCACATCGCCGCGGCCGACCTCGCCGCGATCAAGGCGTTGCTCTCCGACCAGAGCGTCTACATCGTGCAGGAGGTCATCGGCGCGGCCGGCGAGCCTGTCCAGCCGAGCGAGTACCTGGGCATCGGCGACTCGCACGAGTTCACCTACGCGCGGCACCTCAAGAGCGCGTTCGGCGGCGGCAGCCTCACGTCCCTGCAGGGCCTGACCAGCGCGTCGTGGCTCCTGCCGTCGGGGAAGGCCGGCGTGTTCGTCGACAACCACGACACCGAGCGCAACGGCGAGACGCTCAGCTACAAGAACGGCTCGTCGTACCGGCTCGCGAACGTGTTCATGCTCGCGTACCCGTACGGCTGGCCCACCGTGTACTCGGGCTATGCGTTCTCGAACAACGACGCCGGTGCGCCGCAGACCGGCTCGGGCGAGGTGCTGGACGCGGTGTGCGGGCAGGGCACGTTCACGTGCGCGCACCGGTGGAACGAGACCGCGCACATGGTGGGCTTCCGCAACGCGGTCGGCACCGCGGGCGTCGTCGGCTGGTGGGACAACGGCTACGACCAGATCGCGTTCGGCCGCGGCGACAAGGGCTACGTCGCCATCAACCGCTCGGGCGCCCCGCTGACCCGCACGTTCACGACGAGCCTGCCGGCGGGCACCTACTGCGACGTGATCTCCGGCGGCGCGGGTCAGACGTGCTCGGGGACGAGCGTGACCGTCGCGTCCTCGGGCGCCGCGACCTTCACGGTGCCCGCGAACGGAGCCGTGGCGCTGCACGTCGGGGCCCGTCCCGGCACCGGACCCACCGCCACCGCGAGCCCGTCGCCCACGGCGCCGACGAGCGCGGCCGTGTCGTTCGGCGTGAACGCGACGACGACCTGGGGGCAGAACATCTTCGTCGTCGGTGACGTCGCCGCCCTCGGCGGCTGGGACCCGGCGAAGGCGGTGCCCCTGTCGTCGGCGTCGTACCCCGTGTGGCGCGCGTCCGTGGCGCTCACGCCGGGCAGCACCGTGGCGTACAAGTACGTCCGCAAGGAGGCGAACGGCGCGGTGACCTGGGAGAGCGGGGCGAACCGCACCGTGACGGTGCCGTCCGGCGGGACGCTCACGCTGACCGAGAGCTGGCGCTGGTGACCCGGCGCTGAGTGACGGCCGCGCGCTCCGGACCGGGGTGCGTGGACCGCGGGCGGGGTGGTGGGGGCGCGTGGAGGTGCCCGCACCACCCCGTCGCCGCGTGCGGACGGGCGCGGCCCGCATCGTGGGCGATTGTCCGCATGCTGGCGCGGGTGTCCAGCACGTGGGTGAGGTCGGCCTAAGATGTCGCGCAGCAACCGCCCTGCCTGCCGTGACCGCGCCGAGAGGGGCCGTCCCGGGCGCACCTCGGAAGGCCGCCCAGGGGCTGGAGCACGAGGGGCAGCGGGGCGTCTGGTCCCCGATCGGAAGGTCCGCCCGTGAGCACCCCGACCCTGCGCGTCGCCGTCGTCGGCGCCGGTCCCGCCGGCATCTACGCCTCGGACATCCTGTCCAAGACCGACCTCGACGTCAGCATCGACCTGTTCGAGCGCCTGCCCGCGCCGTTCGGCCTGGTGCGCTACGGCGTGGCCCCCGACCACCCGCGGATCAAGCAGATCATCGTCGCGCTGCACAAGGTGCTCGAGCGCGGTGACATCCGCCTGCTCGCGAACGTCGACTACGGCACGGACCTCAAGCTCGACGACCTGCGCCAGTTCTACGACGCCGTCATCTTCTCGACCGGCTCGATCCGCGACGCGGCGCTGCCGATCCCGGGCATCGACCTCGAGGGCTCGTTCGGCGCCGCCGACTTCGTGTCCTGGTACGACGGGCACCCGGACGTGCCGCGCACGTGGCCGCTCGAGCACCGGACCGTCGCGGTCATCGGCGCGGGCAACGTCGCGCTCGACGTCGCGCGCATCCTCGCCAAGCACGCGGACGACCTCCTGCCCACCGAGGTCCCGGGCAACGTCTACGACATCCTCAAGACGAACCCGATCAGCGACGTGCACGTGTTCGCACGCCGCGGGCCCGCGCAGGTGAAGTTCTCCCCGCTCGAGCTGCGCGAGCTCGGCCACGTCCCGGACGTCGACGTCATCGTCTACCCCGAGGACTTCGAGTTCGACGAGGGGTCGATGGCCGCGATCCACTCCTCGAACCAGACCAAGCAGGTCGTCAAGACCCTCACGGACTGGACGCTCAAGGAGCCCGAGGAGCTCACGGCGTCGCGCCGCATCCACCTGCACTTCCTGCACAAGCCGGTCGAGGTGCTCGGCGAGGACGGCAAGGTCGTCGCGCTGCGGACCGAGCGCACGGCGCTCAACGGCGACGGCAACGTCACCGGCACGGGCGTGCTGCACGACTGGCCGGTCGAGGCGGTCTACCGCGCGGTCGGGTACTTCGGCTCGCCGCTCGTCGACATCCCGTTCGACGACGTCGCGGGCGTCATCCCGAACCGCGAGGGCCGGGTCGTGGACGTCGACGGTCAGCCCCTCGCGGGCGTGTACGCGACCGGCTGGATCAAGCGCGGTCCCGTCGGCCTGATCGGCCACACCAAGTCCGACGCGTCGGAGACGATCCGCCACCTCAGCGAGGACGTCGAGGCCGGTGGCGAGGCGTTCTACACCGCCGCGGAGCGGGACCCCGCCGCGGTCACCGAGTTCCTCGCCGCGCGCGGCGTCGACGTCATCGAGTGGTCCGGGTGGCAGCTGCTCGACGCGTACGAGCGTTCGCTCGGCGAGCCTCACGGGCGTGAGCGCGTCAAGGTCGTCCCGCGCGAGGAGATGGTCGACATCTCGCTCGGTCGCACGGCGAAGGGCTGACCCCGCCGCACCACCGAGCGGGCCGTGCCTCTCGTCGTGCGCGGGCGCGGCACCGGGGAACGCGACAGGATCCTGATGCGTTCTTCCAGGTGCGACGACCAGCGGAGGGAAAGCATGGGGACTCGGCACCACTTCAACGGCCTCAAGACGGCGGCCCTGTTCGGCGTCATGTGGGCGGTGCTGCTGGGGTTGGGCTGGATCCTGGGACGCGGCACGCCGAAGTTCGTGCTGCTGTTCGCGGCGATCGGCGTCGTGATGACGGCGGTGAGCTACTGGAACTCCGACAAGATCGCGATCCGCACCATGCAGGCGGTCCCCGTGACCGAGGTCGAGCAGCCCGCCATGTACCGCATCGTGCGCGAGCTCTCGACGCGCGCGGGCCAGCCCATGCCGCGCCTGTACGTCTCGCCGACCATGGCGCCCAACGCGTTCGCGACCGGCCGCAACCCGCGCAACGCGGCCGTGTGCTGCACGTCCGGGATCCTGCAGATCCTCGACGAGCGTGAGCTGCGCGGCGTGCTCGGGCACGAGCTCCAGCACGTCTACAACCGCGACATCCTCACGTCGTCGGTCGCGGCCGCCGTCGCGGGGGTCATCACGTCGGTCGCGCAGTTCGCCATGTTCTTCGGCGGCGGGGACCGGCGCGAGGGCGCCAACCCGATCGCCGGGCTGCTCATGGTGTTCCTCGCGCCGCTCGCCGCGATGATGATCCAGATGGCGATCAGCCGCACGCGGGAGTATGACGCCGACGAGGACGGCGCGTCGCTCACCGGTGACCCGCTCGCGCTCGCGTCCGCGCTGCGCAAGCTCGAGGCCGGCACCGCGGCCCGCCCGCTCCCGCAGGACCAACGGCTCGAGAACGTCTCCCACCTCATGATCGCCAACCCGTTCAAGGGCGCCGGCGTCGCGCGGCTGTTCGCCACGCACCCGCCCATGGCGGAGCGCATCGCCAGGCTCGAGGCGCAGGCCGGTGCGCAGGGCGGGCTCACACGCTACTGAGCCCGGCCCTCGGACGCACGAGCGCCGCACACCGTCGCCCCTGAGGGCGCGGCTGTGCGGCGCTCGTCCGCGTCAGCGGTAGTTGGTGAACTGCAGGGCCGCGTCGACGTCGGAGCCCTTGAGCAGCGCGATCACGGCCTGCAGGTCGTCGCGGCTCTTGGCCGAGACGCGCAGCTCGTCACCCTGGATCTGCGTCTTGACGCCCTTGGGGCCCTCGTCGCGCACGATCTTCGCGAGCTTCTTGGCGACCTCCGACGACAGGCCCTCCTTGATGCCGGCGGCCAGGCGGTACTCCTTGCCCGACGGCTTGGGCTCCTTGTCGCCCAAATCGAGCGCCTTGAGCGAGATCCCGCGCTTGATGAGCTTCGACTCGAACACGTCGAGGATCGCCAGCACGCGGTCGGGGGAGTTCGCGATCATGAGGACCGACTCGCCGGACCACGCGATCGACGCCCCGACGCCCTTGAAGTCGTACCGCTGGGCGATCTCCTTCGCCGCCTGGTTGAGCGCGTTGTCGACCTCCTGCCGGTCGACCTTGCTGACGACGTCGAACGACGACTCGCTCGCCATGGATAGCCCTCCCGTGCTGTCGCGACCGCCGCTTGCCGGCCGTCGCTCGTCCTCCTGCGGGCCGCCGTTTTCTCGGTGGGGCCCGGGTGTTGCTATCCTTCCACGGCACGCCGCGCGAGCGACGACTGCGACCACGGCCGTCCCCTCGGGGCGGGCCGCGGGAACGGTCCGACGATCGTCGGCACGCACCCTGGCGGGTTACCCGAGTGGCCAAAGGGGGCTGACTGTAAATCAGCTGGCAACGCCTACGGGGGTTCGAATCCCTCACCCGCCACCA
>NZ_BJLP01000073.1 GCF_006538705.1 Cellulomonas uda | reverse complement strand
CTGTCGGGGTGGCGGGATTCGAACCCACGACCTCTTCGTCCCGAACGAAGCGCGCTACCAAGCTGCGCCACACCCCGTGGAAAGCCCGCTCAGACTACCTGACCGACCCCCGGATCTCCGAATCCGTCCCGCCTCGAGACGGGCCCGGGTCCGGCTCGGGTCCGGCCCGCGTCCGGTCAGTGCTCGGCGGGGACCAGGGTGAGGAGCGTCGCCTCCGGGCGGCACGCGAACCGCACGGGCGCATACGGAGACGTGCCCAGGCCGCCGCTCACGTGCAGCCACGTCGAGCCGGCCCCACCCGGCGCGTCGGGACGGGGCCCGGGCCAGCCGTGCAGGCCCTTGGCACGGCCCGGGTCGAGGTCGCAGTTCGTCACGAGCGCACCCCAGCCGGGGACGGCGAGCTGGCCGCCGTGCGTGTGGCCCGCGAGGACCAGGTCGGCGTCGTCGGCCAGGAACGCGTCGAGGACGCGCTGGTAGGGCGCGTGGGTCACGCCGACGTGCAGGTCGACGCCCGGCGTCCCGGCCGGGCCGGGCTCGGTGCGGGCGTCGTCGGGACCGCCCGCGGCGGGCATCCGGTCCCGGTCGAGGTGCGCGTCGTCGGTCCCGACGAACGACACGCGCCGCCCCGCGACGTCCAGGACGCCCCGGTGGTTGTCGAGGTCCAGCCAGCCCGCGGAGCGGAACAGGCGCACCATCTCGCGCCACGGCAGCTCCTGCGGGGGCTGCGGGGGAGTGGAGCGCGCGTCGGCGCGCAGGTACCGCGCCGGGTTCTTGGGCTGCGGCGCGACGTAGTCGTTGGAGCCCATGACGAACACGCCCGGGCGGGCCAGCAGCGGCTCGAGCGCGTGCGCGAGCAGGCCGAACGACTCGAGGTGCGCCCAGTTGTCGCCCGTGTCGACGACGAGGTGCGGGTCGAGCTGCGCGAGCTCGCGCACCCACGCGGCCTTGCGGTCCTGGTCCGGCGTGAGGTGCAGGTCGGAGACGTGCAGCACCCGCAGCGGGTCGTGCCCGCTCGGCAGCACGGGGACCGTCACCTCGCGCAGCGTGTACCAGCGGGCCTCGACCAGGCCCCACGCCACCCCCGCCGCGGCGAGCGCGACGAGGCCCCCCGTGGCGCGGGCGAGCGAGGCTCCCGTCACGGCTTCACAGCGGCGTCGTCACGGCCGCCGCGGTCGCGTCCGGGGGGTCCGGGCTGGTCGCCCTGGCAGGCCGGGTGGTCGGGGTTCACCTCGCACGGGTCGCGGTCCTTCTTGCCGCTCGACAGCGTGAGCGTGATGACGGAGCCGGCGGTCGCGGACCCGCTCGGGTCCTGCCGGGCGACGCGGCCCTCGGGCACGTCCGACTCGATGCGCTCGCTGGAGACGACGACCTGGAACCCGTGCGACGCGAGCGTCTGACGCGCCTCGTCCTCGGTCTGGCCGACCACCCACGGCACGGAGATCTTCTCGCCGTAGATGTACTTGGCCGGCAGCTCGTCGAAGGACGGGTTGTCCTGGTCGCCGAGCGCGTCCTCCATGAACCGGACCCAGGTGGGCGCGGCGATCGACGAGCCCCACGGACCGCCGCCGTACCCGCCGTAGTACTTGCCGTTGATCGTCAGGCCGTGCATCGACTTCATGCCGTCGGTGTGACCGACCCACACGGCGGCGGACAGCTTGGGCGTGTAGCCGACGAACCACGTGTGCTCGTTCTGCGACGTCGTGCCGGTCTTCCCCGCGGCGGCGAAGCCGGGCTGCTTGACGCCCTTCGCGGTGCCCTTCCAGACGTTGCTGAGCGCGTAGTTCATCGTCTTGGCGATGTTCTGGTCGATCTTCTGGCTGCACCCGGCGCTCGGCACCTCGAGCTCCTTGCCGTCGCTCTTGGTGACCTTGAGGACGGCGATGGGCTTGCAGTACTTGCCGTCGGCGGCGAACGCGGCGAACGCGGAGGCCATCGTGAGCGGCGAGACGGACTGCGAGCCGAGGACGTTCGCGGGCAGCGGGTCGATCTGCCCGTCACCGGCCAGCCCACCGGCCTTCACGACGCCCAGCTCGGCCGCGCCGGTGAAGATGCCGCACAGGTCGACCTTGCTCGCCATGGCGACGTACGCCGAGTTCACCGAGTTCATGGTGCCCTGCAGGACGGTCATGACGCCCTTGCCGCCCTCGGCGTTGTTGAAGTTCCAGGTCCCGGTCAGGTTGGTGCACGACGCCTTGAACTCCGAGAGGTTGTACGACATCTTCGTCGCGTTGAGGACCTCGTAGAGCGAGTGCCCCTCCTTGAGCCACTGCAGCAGCGTGAACGGCTTGAACGTCGAGCCGGGCGGGAAGCCCGAGGCGCTGCCGAACGCGTTGTCGGCGGTGAAGTTCACCGCGGTCTCGCGGTCGCCGTGCTCGAGCGTGTTGTTGTACACGCGGTTCTGCGCCATGGCCTTGATCTGGCCCGTCCCGGGCTCCACGACGACCATCGCGGTGCCGATGCCGGAGGAGTCGTCGACCGGGATCCCGGCCTTGACCTCCTTGTCGGCGTCGGCCTGCATGTCCTTGTCGAGCGTCGTCCAGATGGTCAGGCCGCCCGTGAGCAGCAGGTGGCGCCGCTCCTTGGCGGTTTCACCGAACGCGGGGTCGTTCGCGATGACCTTGGTGACGTAGTCGCAGAAGAACCCCGAGCCCGGCACGGTCTCGCCGGCCGACATGCAGCCGAGCTTGGCGGACTGGGGGTTGAGGGTGTCCTCGATGGGCGTCTTCTTGCCCTCCTTGAACTCCTTCTCGGTGATGTAGCCCTCGCGGAGCATGAGGCTCAGCACCGTGTTGCGGCGCTTCTCCACCCGCTTCGGGTGCTTCAGCGGGTCCCAGTACGACGGCGACTTGGTGATGCCGGCGATCGTCGCGGCCTGCAGGTAGTTGAGCTTGCTCGCGCGCATCCCGAAGTAGCGCTGCGAGGCGGCCTCGACGCCGTAGACGTTGGTGCCGAACGCCGCGATGTTGAGGTACTTCTCGAGGATCTCGTTCTTGGACATCGTCTTCTCGAGCGTGATCGCGAGCTTCGCCTCGCGGAGCTTGCGCGCGAGGCCCTCGGTGCCCTCGTCGGCGCGGGCCTCCTCGATGGCGGCGAGCTTCGCCTCCTCGGTGTCCTCGTTCAGGGCCGCGTCGATCAGCACGTTCTTGACGTACTGCTGCGTGAGCGTGGACGCGCCCTCCTGCGAGACGTGCAGCGCGTTGCGCGCGGCCGCACGGAACATGCCCATGACGTCGACGCCCGCGTGCTGGTAGAACCGGCGGTCCTCGGTCGCGATCACGGCCTTCTGCATGATCTCGGCGATCTGGTCGAGCGGGACGACGACGCGGTCCTGGTCGTAGAACGTCGCGAGCGTGGTGCGGTCGGACGCGAGGATGCGTGACTTCTGGGGCAGCGGGCTCTGCTTGAGCTCGGTGGGCAGGTCGTCGAACGCGGTGACGGACATGTTCGTCACGCCGTTCGCGATCGCGACGCCCGGCAGGGCGAGCCCCGCGGCGAGCACGCCGCCGATCCCGGCGACCAGCACGAAGGACAGCAGGAGGGCCAGCGCCTGGACGGCGTTGACCTGGCGGCCGCGCGTGCGGGCAGGCGTGCGGGCAGGGTTCGGCATGCCCGTCAGGGTAGTCGGCCCACCTGGACGACCGCCTCGTACCGGGGGAGGACCCGGACCTCTGCACCGGACCTGCACATCCACGCTCCGTGGGGTGCCCGCGCGTCCCCGGGTCCGACGAGGCTCCGCGCGGTCGGGTGCACCCGGTCGGGTCGGTCCGGGGTGCCGGGTTCACCCGATCCGGTCGCCGCGTGCGGGAGCGCGTCCACACCTCGGGATGACCCGATCGGAGTCTCGTCAAAGTTCCAGATCACGCGCTAGTTTTCCAGTCATCCAGCGGACGACGACGCCTTGTGGTAAAAGCCAATGACGCTCAGAGGTCCGGGAACGGTACCGGCGACCGGGGGCACGCCGACTTCGAGCAAGGGGGCGCGGTGGTAGCGACCAAGGAGGGTCACTGGACCGCGTCTGCGGCCTGCGGGTCCGGGAACGTCTCGCCCGACGCGCTGTTCGTCGAGGGCTCCGCGCAGCGTGACGCCCGGTCGGTGTGCCAGCAGTGCCCCGTCCGGCTGGAGTGCCTCGCGGACGCGCTCGACAACCGCATGGACTTCGGGGTGTGGGGCGGGATGACCGAGCGGGAGCGCCGCGCGCTGCTGCGGCGCCGGCCCGAGGTTCGCTCGTGGTGGTCGGAGCTCGTCCCGCGCGGCGAGCTGGTCCCGAACTGAGCGACCCGTCGCGGCGGTGACCGGGACGCACGGCCGCGCAGGCGGCTGGCTAGGGTGGGCGCATGGCGACCAAGTGGGAGTACGCGACCGTTCCCCTCATCATCCACATGACCAAGGCGATCCTCGACCAGTGGGGCTCCGACGGCTGGGAGCTCGTGCAGGTGGTCCCGGGGCCCGGTGACGGCCTCGTCGCCTACCTCAAGCGCCCGCTGGACTCCTGATGGGTGCCGCGCAGCGGCTCGCCGAGCTCGGGCTCACGCTCCCGTCGGTGGCCGCGCCCGTCGCGGCGTACGTCCCGGCGGTCCGCAGCGGCGCGCACGTGCACACCTCCGGGCAGCTGCCGTTCGTCGACGGTGCGCTGCCGACCACGGGCAAGGTCGGCGCGCAGGTCGGTCCCGACGAGGCCACGGTGCTCGCCCGGACCGCGGCGCTCAACGCCCTCGCCGCGGTGGCCGCGCTCGTCGAGCGCGAGGGCGGGCCCGCGGGTGCGGACGCGCTCGACCGGGTCGTGCGGGTGGTCAAGGTCGTCGGGTTCGTCGCGAGCGACCCGTCGTTCACCGGTCAGCCCGCGGTCGTCAACGGCGCGAGCCTGCTGCTGCACGACGTGCTCGGTGACGCGGGCGTGCACGCCCGGTCCGCGGTCGGGGTCGCGGTGCTGCCGCTGGACTCCCCGGTCGAGGTCGAGATCGTCGTCGAGACCGCGTAGACGCCACGGAGGCCCGGACCGACGGTCCGGGCCTCCGACGTCGTCGAGGCGCGTCAGCGCGCGCGGCGCTCCAGGCGGTCGATGTCCAGCAGGACGACCGCACGCCCCTCGCGGCGCACCCAGCCGCGGGCGGCGAAGTCGGCCAGGGCCTTGTTCACGGTCTCGCGCGAGGCGCCGACGAGCTGCGCGAGCTCCTCCTGCGTGAGGTCGTGCGCGACGCGCACCCCCTCGTCCACCTGCTCGCCGAACCGCGTCGACAGGTCGAGCAGCGCCTTCGCCACCCGGCCCGGCACGTCGGAGAACACGAGGTCGGCGAGCGCCTCGTTGGTACGGCGCAGCCGGCGCGCGAGCGCCTGCAGCAGGTGCCGCGCCACGTCGGGGTTGTCGGCGAGCCAGCGGACCAGGTCGTCGTGGTCGAGCTCGAGCAGGACCGCGTCGGCGACGACGGTCGCGGTGGCCGTGCGGGGACCCGGGTCGAACATCGAGAGCTCGCCGAACATCTCGCCCGGGCCGAGCACCGCGAGCAGGTTCTCCCGCCCGTCGGTCGAGCGCCGACCGAGCTTGATCTTGCCGTCCCGCACGATGTAGAGCCGGTCACCCGGCTCGCCCTCGTGGAACAGCACGTCGCCTCGCACCATCTCGAGCGGGGTCATGCTCGCGACCAGCGCGAGCGCCGCGTCCTCGTCCAGTCCGGCGAACAGCGGTGCTGACAGCACGACGTCCTCAGCCACGCCACGCTCCTTCGTCTCGATCCAGCCCTGAACACTCCGGTTCACCCGGCGCGCCGAGGCCCGGCCACGTCGAGATCCACGCACCAGTCTGCCGCATCCGGCGTCGCTGTCCCGCGCGAGCGAGGGTCAGCGACGGACCGGTGGCGTCGCCACGACGTCGCCGGCGCACGCCGGGTGGTCGGCGAGACGCGAGATCAGACGGTCCGTGGTGCGTGCGAGCGCCTCCGTGACGCCCTGCTCGTACTGCGCGAGCTGCTCGTCCAGCGCGCGCAGCCGGTCGATCGCGGGCATGTCGCTCGGTTGCAGGTCCGGCAGCAGACGCTCGAGCTCGCCCATGCGCGGCACGCCGAGCGTGACGTCGAGCGGCAGCTGGAACGCGACGTCCTCACCGAGCGGTGCGGGCCGCGCGGCTGCCGCCAGGGCCAGGTCGAGACGTGCGCGTACGAGCCGCCGCCACCAGCCGACGCGCTGGCTCTCGGCACGTAGCGCCCGTCGGTCGAGCCGCAGGCTGCGGACGCCGTGGTCGCCCCCAGATGTCATCGTGGTACGTCCTCCTCGTCCCGCTGACCAGTACGTCTACGGCAGACCGGACGTCCGACTTGAACGGTTCGGCCCGTCGTTCTTCTCACGTCACCCTGGGGGAGCAACGCGGACCGATGCGGACGTCCGTCCAGGTCAGGGGGTGTGGGTGCCCGCACCTACGCTGACAGGGTGACGAGGACCACCCCGCAGCCCGCCGTTGCCGAGACCCCCCTCGCCCGGACCCGCCGCGCGCGGCGCGTCGACCGCTTGCTGGCGCAGCGGTACCCCGACGCCCGGTGCGAGCTGGACTTCACCGACGCGTTCACGCTGCTGGTCGCGACCGTCCTGTCGGCGCAGACGACGGACGTGCGCGTCAACGCCACCACCCCCGAGCTGTTCGCGCGCTACCCCGGCCCTGCGGAGCTCGCGGCGGCGGACCCCGACGAGCTCGAGGCGATCCTCAAGCCGCTCGGGTTCTTCCGGGCCAAGGCGAAGGCCGTGACCGGGCTGTCGCGCGCGCTCGTCGAGCAGTTCGGCGGGACGGTCCCGCGCCGGCTCGACCAGCTCGTCACCCTCCCGGGAGTGGGCCGCAAGACGGCCAACGTCGTGCTCGGAAACGCGTACGGCGTCCCCGGGATCACCACCGACACGCACGTGCTGCGGCTGTCACGCCGGCTGGGGTACACGACGAGCGAGGACCCGCTGGTCGTGGAGCGCGAGCTCGGCGCGCTGCTGCCGCGGCGCGACTGGACCATGGCGTGCCACCGGCTGATCTTCCACGGCCGCCGCACGTGCCACGCGCGACGGCCCGCGTGCGGCGCGTGCCCGCTCGTGCGCCTGTGCCCGTCGGCGGGCATCGGGGAGACGGACCCCGTGCGGGCCGCGGCCCTGCTCAAGGGCTGACGCGGCCCGGGGAGGCGAGGGTCAGGGCTCGAGCGGCGCGACGCGACGCAGCCACGCCAGCAGCGTGCGCGTGACGTGCTCGGGCTCCTGCTCCGCGAGGAAGTGCCCCGCGCCGGGCAGCAGCTCGTACGTGTAGTCCGAGCCGACGAGCGCCGAGGTCTCGCGCGTCAGCGCGGCCGCCCGCGAGCCGAACAGCCCGTCGCGTGAGCCGTGCAGGTGCAGCACGGGCGTCGGACGCGTGCGCCGCAGCCCCGCCGCGAACCGGCGGCCGTCGGGCCGGGGGGCGGAGCGGCCCAGCCAGCGCAGCTGCTCGAGCTGCGAGTGCGCCGCGAACGGCACGCGCAGCGCCCCGAGGTAGGTCCGCTCGGTCGCGCGGTCGAGCCACTGCCCGCCGCCCCACTCGACGAGGAACCGGTGCGCGAGGTCGCCGCGCGCCAGCGCCCGCTCGGGCAGGGACGGCAGCTGCACGTACGCGAGCCGCCGCGCGGCGGCGGGACGGAACGTGGTCCAGGGCCGCCGCACCACGTCGAGCGGGTGCGGCGACGACAGCACACCGACCGCGCGCGTCGCGGCGGGCTGCAGCGCGGGCATGGCCCACGCGACGGCACCACCCGTCCCGGCGCCGACCACGACGGCCGAGCTCGCCCCGAGCGAGCGCACCACGCCCGCGACGTCGGCGGCGAGGGTCGGCACGTCGTAGCCCTGCGGCGGCTTGTCGGAGCCGCCGGTGCCGCGCAGGTCGAGCGCGGCGGCGCGGTACCCGGCCTCGGCGAGCGCGGGCAGCTGGTGGCGCCACGCCCACCAGAACTGCGGCACCGCGTGCAGCAGCACGACGAGCGGGGCGTCGCGGTCGTCGGGTCCGGCGACGGCGGCGTGGAACCGCGCGCCGTTGGCGGCGACGAACCGGTGCTGCCACGGCCCGTCGATCAGGAGCGTGGCGGAGTCGACGGCTGTCATCGTCGTGAACCTATCCGTTCGGCGGTGACGCGGGCGCCTCGGTGCCCGCAGGGTCGGCCGGGTGAGGGGTGGTCGGGTCGGTGCTCGCGCGCAGCCGCCGGCCACGCGCTGCGAGCACGGTACCGCCGACGAGCGCGGCGACGAGGGACGCCGCGAGCACCGCGAGCACCGCGTGCTCGTCGTGCCCCGAACCCTCGTCGAACGCGAGCTCGGCGATCAGCAGCGACACGGTGAACCCGATCCCGCCCACGAGCCCCACCCCGATCACGTCGCCCCAGCGCAGCCCGGGTGCCAGGCGGGCGCGGGTGAACGTCGCCACCAGCCACGTGACGCCGACGATGCCGAGCGGCTTGCCGACGACGAGGCCGAGCGCGACCCCCTGCGCGACCGGGTCGGACAGGGCACCGCGCACGACGTCCGACGAGATGGTCACGCCCGCGGCGAACAGCGCGAACACCGGCACGGCGACGCCCGCCGAGACGGGGCGCCACACGTGCTCCCACCGTTCGGCGAGCGACTGCTCCGGGTCGTCGGGGAGGCCGTGCGCGCGTGCGGTCGCGGCCGGGCTCGCGGGCACGACGAGGCCGAGCGCGACACCCGCGAGCGTGGCGTGCACCCCGGACGCGTGCAGCAGGGCCCACGCGAGCACCCCGAGCGGCACGAGCAGCCACGCGCTGGTGCGCCGGCGCCGCACCAGCACCGCGAAGACGACGACGCACCCGACGGCGCCGACGAGTGGCAGCCACGCGAGCGAGTCGGTGTAGAACGTGCCGATCACGAGGATCGCGAGCAGGTCGTCGACCACCGCGAGCGTCAGCAGGAACGCGCGCAGCGCCACGGGCAGCCCGCGGCCGACGAGCGCGAGGACCGCGACGGCGAACGCGATGTCGGTCGCGGTGGGCACGGCCCAGCCCTCGGGCGCGCCACCGTCCCGGCTCAGGTTCACCGCCAGGTACAGCAGCGCGGGTGCGACCATCCCGCCCACTGCCGCCACGATCGGCACGACCGCCGTCGCGGGGTGGCGCAGCTCGCCGACGGTCAGCTCGCGCGCGAGCTCGAGACCCACGACGAAGAAGAAGACCGCGAGCAGGCCGTCGGTCGCCCACTGCGCGAGCGTGAGGTCGAGGTGCAGCGCGTGCGGACCGACGACGGTGTGCGACACGCTCGCGTACGCGTCCGGCCAGACGTTCGCCCACACCAGCGCGACGAGCGTCCCGACGAGCAGCAGGACCCCGCCCGCGCGCTCACCGCGCAGCGTGTCGGCGAGGTTGCGCTCGCCGCCGGGGGTGAGCCGGGCGAAGAGGTCCGGTCCGCGGCGGGCGGGCGGGCGGGTGGGGTCAGACGGCGGGTTCGGTGACGTTGTCACGGTCCCCCGACGCACCCGACGCCCGGCGCTCCTTGGGCGGGTCGAAGCGGTACCCGACGTTGCGCACGGTCCCGATGAGCTGCTCGTGCTCGGGGCCGAGCTTCGCGCGCAGACGCCGCACGTGCACGTCCACCGTGCGCGTACCCCCGTAGTAGTCGTAGCCCCACACCTCCTGGAGCAGCTGGGCGCGGGTGAACACGCGACCCGGGTGCTGCACCAGGTACTTCAGGAGCTCGAACTCCTTGTACGTGAGGTCGAGCGGACGGCCGCGCAGCCGAGCGGTGTAGCCGCCCGCGTCGATCGTCAGCTCGCCCGAGGAGATCTCCTGCGGCGCGTCCTCGAAGCCCGAGACCGCAGCACGCTCCATGACGAGCCGGAACCGCGTCTCGACCTCCGCCGGGCCGGCCGAGTCGAGCACGATGTCGTCCGCGCCCCACTCCGCCGTGACGACCGTGAGGCCGCCCTCGGTGAGCACGAGCACGAGGGGGACCGCCAGACCCGTGGCGCGCAGCAGCCGACAGGTGGTGCGCGCGGTGACCAGGTCGCGGCGCGCGTCCAGCACGACGATGTCCGCATCCGGCGCGTCGACCAGCGCCGAGGGCTCGACCGGCAGCACGCGCACGCGATGGGACAGCAGCCCGAGCGCCGGCAGCACCTGTGCCGATCCACCGGACGCCGGGGTCAGGAGCAGAAGGTCTGCCACCGTGGAACCTCCCTGCGGCGAGTGGGGACACGCTACCGCGTGCGCCGCGCCCGGCGGACGGGCGTCCGGGAGTCGTCGTCGGCGCGTCGTCGGGCCGCTCGGGCGGGTGATCACGGGCCGTCGCACCGGGCACCGGCCCGGGCATCTGCGAGACTGTCGGCCGTGCTCTCCCTGGTCCTGATCGTCCCCGTGCCCGGTGCGGGCGTGCTCGTCGGCGTGCGCGCCGCGTCGCGCCGAGCGGCGGACGGGCGGTAGCGGACCGTGCAGCTCGCCACGCGTGCGGTCGTCACGGCCGCCCTCGCCGCCGTCGTCGCGGTCGCCGGGTACGTCGGCGGCCTGCCCGTGACCGTGGTCGCCGCCCTGCTCGCGATCGCGTTCGCGGTGGGCTGGCCGTCGCTCGCGAGCCTGCCGTTCAGGCCCGGCTCGGCGGCCGTGATCGGCATCGGCGGGGTCGGGGCCGTGCTCGCGGTGCACGCCGTGCTCGACCAGCCGTACCTGCGGTACCTGCCCGTGGTGTTCGCGACGACGATCCTGCTCGCGTTCCTCAACGAGCTGCTGCGGCGCGGCGGGCGGGACCGGCTCGTCGAGTCGGTCGCGGGCACCGTGACCGGCACGCTGCTGGCGGTCGCGGTGGCCGGCTGGGTCGCGATCGGGCGCACGCCCGGCGGTGAGCCGATCGTCGTCGTCGGTGCGCTAGCGCTCGCGGTCGGGTCCGCGGTCGTCGCGCTGCCGTTCGCGGGCTGGGCCGGGGCCACCGTCACGACGCTGGCCGCGACCGGCGCCGGCGCGCTCGCCGCGCTCGTCCTGCCGGACATCGACCTCGTCGCGGGTGTCGTGCTCGGCGCCGCCGTGGGTGTGCTCGTCGCGTCGCTGCACGTCCTGTTCGACGACCTGCGCACGCTCGCGCGCCACCTGCCGTCCATCGCCGCGGTCGTGCTGCCCGTCACGGTGACCGGGATCCTCGTGTACGTCGTCGGGCGCGTGCTCGTCGGCTGACGGGCCCCCGGGACGACGCGGGAGACGCGGCGCGTGGCGGATGTGACGTGCGTCGTCGCGATCGACGGGGGCACAGCGCGCCGAGGTCGTTAGGATCGGTCCATGACAGCGCTCGAGGGGCTCTTCATCGGTCTGCTGGTCCTCGCCACCGGCGCCATCGCCTGGACGGCGGGCATCGTGGTGCTCCGCCTGTTCAAGTCGCAGAACTGACGCCCGGACCCGGGAGGCACCACCCCATGGCCTTCGTGCTGCCCGAGGGGCTCGCACCCGAGGTGTACCCGCTCGCCTGGCTGGTCGGCCGCTGGCACGGCCAGGGCGTCGTCGGGTACCCCGGCATCGACGAGACCGCGTTCGTGCAGGACGTCGTGTTCGACCACGACGGCGGCCCGTACCTGTCCTACACGTCGACCATCCGGCTCGTCGTCGCGCCGGACGACGCGTCCGCGCTCGCGGACGCCGCACCCGACGAGGCCGCGCCCGACCACACCGCGCCCGACCACGCCGCACCCGACGAGGGCGGGGCCGGGGACGGCGCGCCCTCCGCGCGCCCGACGAGCGACGTGCCCGTCGAGGACGGACCGGTCTGGTCGACCGAGTCCGGGTACTGGCGGGTGCCGCCCGAGCGGCCC
>NZ_BJLP01000072.1 GCF_006538705.1 Cellulomonas uda | reverse complement strand
GCGCGGCGAGCCACGCCGCCGCCTCGCGGCGGGTGCCGATCCGCACGACGCGCGCGTCCCGGTCCGCGAGCGCGCCGTACTGCTCCCGGTAGCGCTCGAAGTGCGTCCAGGACCACCGCACGATGTTCCTGTCGGGGTCGCGGCGCAGGAGGCTGAGGACGTTCTCGCGGTTGCCGTGCCACAGCTCGGTGCGCGTGACGCCGCGGCGCACGGTGCGCAGCACGAGCTGCGTGACGACGACGCGACGCGGCGGGTCGAGCCACACCACGACGTCGGCCGCGTCACCCAGCCCGTGACCCCGGCTGTTCCAGTTGCCGTCGGCCACCCACCCGAGGGCACCCGCCCCGCCGAGGAGCTGAGCCAGCCGGGCGCGCGCCTCGTCCTGGTCGCGGTGCCGCCAGCCCGCGTCCCAGTAGACCTCGTCGAGCTCGACGTGCGGCACCCCGAGCCGTGCGGCGGCCGCGCGCGCGAACGTGGTCTTGCCCGCGCCGCTGCTCCCGACGACCCAGACGCGGCGCGGCCGCGCCGTCACCGACCGGCGTCGAGCACGGCCGCGAGGCTGCGCAGACGCGCGTTGGTGAACAGGTCGTCCACGAGCACGACCTGCCCCGCCGAGTCGGCGAGCGGCACCTTCCAGTTGGGGTACTCCTGGTCCGTGCCGGGCTGGTTCTGCGCGCGGCGCTCCCCCACGGCGTCCGCGAGCGCGACGCCGACGAGCACCGCGGGCGTCGCCATGACGTAGCGGTGCATCGCCTCGACGACCTCCCGCTCCGAGGGGTCGGCGCCGACGAGGCCGCGCGAGCGCAGCGCCGCGAGCATGCGGTCGCGCTCGGCCTCGGCCTGCGCGCGCACGACCGGCACGGGGTCCGTCAGCAGCCCGAGGCGCTCACGGATGGCGACGTGCTCGCCCGCGAGGTAGCCCGCGGTGGGCGGCAGGTCGTGCGTGGTCACGGTCGCCAGGACGAGCGGGCGGTAGCGCTCGGGCGGCAGCGGGTTGCCGTCGTCGCCGTTCTCGAACCACAGCACCGACGTACCGAGGACGCCCCGCTCGGACAGGTAGTCGCGGACCCACGGCTCGACCGTGCCGAGGTCCTCTCCGATGACGACCGCACCGGCACGGTGCGCCTCGAGCGCGAGGATGCCGACGAGCGCCTCGTGGTCGTAGCGCACGTACGCGCCCTCGCCGGGTGCCGCGCCGTCCGGGATCCACCACAGCCGGAACAGACCGATGACGTGGTCGATCCGGATCGCGCCCGCGTGCCGCAGCACCGTGCGCAGCATGTCGCGGTACGGCAGGTACCCCGCGCGCGCGAGCTCGTCGGGCCGCCACGGCGGCTGCGACCAGTCCTGACCCTGCTGGTTGTACATGTCGGGCGGCGCGCCGACGGTCGCACCGCGTGCGAGGACGTCGCCGAGCGACCAGACGTCCGCGCCGGCCGGGTGCACGCCCACCGCGAGGTCGTGCATGATCCCGATGCTCATGCTTGCCTCGCGCGCGGCGCGCTGCGCCGCCGCGAGCTGCTCGTCGGCCACCCACTGCAGCCACGTGTGGAACGCGACGCGGTCCGCGAGCTCCTCGGCCTGCGCCGCGACGGCGGGTGAGGCCGGGTCGGCCAGCTCGGGCGGGATCGTCTCGGCGCCGTACCTCTCGGCGAGCGCGCTCCACAGCGCGAACGTGCGCAGCCCCGGTCCCTGCTCCTCGACGAACGCGTCGAAGACGGCCTGGCGCGGCGCCGAGCGCGGGTGCGCGAAGATCACGTCGAGCGCGGTGCGCTTGGCGGTCCAGGCGGCGTCGCGGTCGATCGGCCCGGCGTCCAGGTCGAGCGGGAGCACGGACTCGGCGGCCCACTCGACGAGCGAGCGGTCGGCCGCGGCGAGGTAGGCGGCCTCGGGGATCGCCTCGGGCCGGATGTAGATCGGGTTGACGAAGCGGCGCGTGCTCGGCAGGTACGGCGACGGCGTGAGCGGCGCGACGGGTTCCGCGGCGTGCAGCGGGTTGATGAGCAGGAAGTCCGCGCCGGTCTCGTGCCCGGCGAGCCATCCGATGTCCGCGAGGTCGGCCAGGTCGCCGACACCCCACGAGCGCTCGGAGCGCACCGAGTAGAGCTGCGCCATGTAGCCCCAGGCACGTCCGCCGTCCCGCAGCTGCGCGGGCAGCTCGAGGCGGTCGGGCGTCACGACGACGACGCCGCGGGCGGCGGCCGACGGGCCGGACGCGTGGATCGAGTGCCAGCCGAGCGGCAGGTCGCCGGGCACGACGAACGTCGCGCGCCCGACGAGACGCCCGTCGACCGTGCGCGGCTCGACGTACACGTCGGCCTGGTGCAGGTCCCGACGCCCGCCCCCGACCTCGGGGTCGAGCTCGAGCCACACGTGCACGGGGTCGCCGTGCGTGACGTGGACGGGCACGTGCCGCTCGTGACCGGCGCGCAGGACGGTCGTCGGCGGGACGACGCGGCGCCACGGCATGTCGTCGACGTGCGCGAGCGCGAGCTCGACGCGCTCGGGTGAGCTCGCGTCGACGCCCAGGGCGGCGAGGACCGCGCGCAGCGTCGCGGCGGACGCCCGCCGCAGGTCGCCGTGGAACCCCCAGTGGTCGGGCACGACCCCGTACGCCGCGGCGAGCCGCAGCAGGGAGTCCGACGGAGCGGTGAAGTCGGCGACCACACGTCGATCCTGCCAGAGCGACGCGACCCGGACGCGCAGCCGAACGTCATGGGCGGGTCGGCTGCTCGTCGTAGCCTTGCGGACCATGACGCCCCCCGCGACGTACCCGCCCGCGCACCGCGACGACCTCGTCGAGGATCTGCACGGGCACGAGGTGCCCGACCCCTACCGGTGGCTGGAGGACGCCGACGCGGCGGCGACGCAGGCGTGGTCGCACGCGCAGGACGAGCTGTACCGGGCCGTCCGGGAGGACAGCGCTCGGGCGCTGGCGGGTTCCCCGTTCGCGGGCGACGCGCTCACGGCGCGCCTGCAGGCGCTGCTGGGCGCGGGGTTCGTCAGCGCGCCCGCGTGGCGCGGCGCACGGCGCTTCGTCTCGCGGCGCTCGGGCGACCAGGAGCACGCGGTCGTCGTGGTCGTCGAGCCGGACGGGCACGGCGGCGAGGTCGAGCGCGTGCTCGTGGACCCGGTCGCGATCGACCCCGCGGGCACGACGACGCTCGACTCGTGGCAGCCCTCGAAGGAGGGCGCGCTGCTGGCGTACCAGACCTCGACGGGCGGCACGGAGGAGTCGGTGCTGCGCGTGCTGGACGTCGCGACGGGTGAGGTCGTCGACGGTCCCGTCGACCGCGCGCGGTACTCGCCCGTGGCCTGGCTGCCGGGCGGCGAGGCGTTCTTCTACGTGCGGCGACTCGCGCCCGAGCTGGTGCCGCAGGACGAGCGGCAGTACCACCGCCGCGTGTGGCTGCACCGCGTCGGCACGTCGCCCGACGAGGACGTCGAGGTGTTCGGTGCGGGGCAGCCGGTCACGAGCTACTACGGCGTGACCGTCTCCCGTGACGGCCGCTGGCTCGTGGTGTCGGCCGCCGCGGGGACGGCGCCTCGCAACGACGTGTGGATCGCGGACCTGACGGCGTCGTCGCCGCAGGCGCCGGTGTTCGTCGAGGTGGCGGTGGGCCTCGACGCGCAGACGGGTGCGTGGGTGGGCCGGGACGGACGCCTGTACGTGCACACCGACCTCGACGCCCCGCGCGGGCGCCTGGCGGTGGCCGACCCGGGCGACCCGGGCGCGGACCGGTGGCGCACGCTCGTCGCGCAGGACGGCACGGCCGTGCTGGAGGACGTCGCGCTGACCGACGGCGGGGGCGACGACACGACGCCTCGCCTGCTGCTCGCGTCGTGGCGACGCCACGCGGTCTCGTCGGTGACGGTCCACGACCCGGCGACGGGCGAGCGCCTGCCCGGTGCCGCGGGGACGGTGCCGCTGCCCGGTCTGGGCTCGGTGTCCGGCCTGGTCACGCGCCCCGAGGGCGGGCCCGAGGTGTGGTTCTCCTACACCGACCACACGACGGTGCCGGGCGTGCACCGGTTCGACGCCACGACGGGCGCGCTCACGCTGTGGGCATCGCCGCCGGGCGTCGTCGCGGACGTGCCCGAGGTGCGCGTGCGCCAGGTCGAGGCGACGTCCGCCGACGGGACGACCGTGCGCGCGTTCGTCGTCGCGCGCGCCGACCTGGTCGACGACGAGGGGCGCCCGACGACGCCGCTGCCGACGGTCCTGTACGGGTACGGCGGCTTCCAGATCTCGCTCGACCCGGGCTACTCGGCGTCCACGCTCGCGTGGGTCGAGGCCGGCGGCGTGTACGTCGTGGCGAACCTGCGCGGCGGCGGCGAGGAAGGCGAGGACTGGCACCGCGCGGGCATGCGCGAGCACAAGCAGCACGTGTTCGACGACTTCCACGCGGTCGCCGAGCTGCTCGTGGCGCAGCGGTGGACGACGCCGGGGCAGCTCGCGTGCTGGGGCGGCTCGAACGGCGGCCTGCTGGTCGGTGCCGCGCTCACGCAGCGCCCCGACCTGTTCGCGGCCGTCGTGTGCTCGGCGCCGCTGCTCGACATGGTCCGCTACCAGCGGTTCGGCCTCGGCGTCACGTGGACGGAGGAGTACGGCGACGCCGACGACCCCACCGAGCTCGGCTGGCTGCTCGGCTACTCGCCGTACCACCGTGTGGTCGAGGGCACGCGCTACCCCGCGACGCTGTTCACCGTGTTCGAGGGCGACACGCGCGTCGACCCGCTGCACGCCCGCAAGCTCGCGGCCGCGCTGCAGCACGCGACCGCCGCACCGCTCGCGCAGGCGCCGGTGCTGGTGCGCCGCGAGACCGGCGTCGGCCACGGCGGCCGGGCCCTGTCCCGCTCGATCGCGCTGAGCGTCGAGCAGCTGCAGTTCGTCGCCCGGCACACCGGGCTCGTCGCGCAGCCCGCCCCCGCCACGCAGGAGGCCGAGTGACCGTGCACCTTCTCCCGACCGCCGCGACGCCCGCGCCGTCGCCGACCCCGACCGACGACGTGCTCGTCCCGCAGGACCTGGGCTCGCCCACGTCGTGGTGGCACTGGTTCACGGGGGTCCCGCTGACGATCCTCGTCATCGTCGCGGTGTCCTCCGTCGTGCTGGTCCTGCTGCAGGCGCTGATCCGCCGTGTCACCGACCACATCGCCGAGGGCACGCCCGTCACGGAGCGCGGCGTGCTCCGTCCGCTCGCGGACCGGGGCGTCGCGCAGACGCTGCTCAAGGTCGACCCGCTCGCCACGGCGCGCCGCGCGCAGCGCGCCCGCACGCTCGGCTCGGTGCTGCGCTCGACCGCGGCGGTCCTGGTGGGCGGCATCGCGGTGTTCCTCGTGCTGGACACGCTCGGGGTGAACATCGCGCCGTTCATCGCGTCCGCCGGGATCGTGGGCGTCGCGCTGGGCTTCGGTGCGCAGAGCCTCGTCAAGGACTTCCTGACCGGCACGTTCATGCTGCTCGAGGACCAGTACGGCGTGGGTGACGTGGTCGACCTCGGGCCCGCGACCGGCACGGTCGAGGCGGTCACGCTGCGCGTCACGAAGGTCCGCGACGCCGACGGCACGCTCTGGTACGTCCCCAACGGCTCGCTGGTGCGGGTCGGCAACAAGACGCAGGGCTGGGCGACGGCCGTCGTCGAGGTCGACGTGGACTACTTCGCCGACCTCGAGCAGGTGGAGCGCCTCCTCGCGGAGGCAGCGGCGCACGTCGCGGCCGAGCTCGGCGACGCCGTGCAGGGTGAGCCGACGATCACCGGGATCGAGCGGCTGACCGCCGAGGCGATCACGCTGCGCATGCGCGTGCGGACGTCGCCGGCGCGGCAGTGGGAGGTGGCGCGCGCGCTGCGCGTCGCGGCGCGGCGCGTGCTCGAGGAGGCCGCCGTGCCGCTCGCGGGTCAGCGCGACGCGCTCAGCGCGCACCGTGCGGCGCTCGCCGAGGTGGCCGACGACGAGCCGCAGGGCGCCGGCGACGAGGCGCGCGTGGACGCGAGCGACCCTGACCCGCACGACACACCGGTCGACGACGCGGTGCGCCCGCCTCAGCCCTGACGGGGTCTCAGCGCCAGGTCAGCAGCGGGTCGCCCGCGGCGACGCGCGAGCCCGGCTCCGCGTCGAGCACGACGAGCGCCGGGTCGGCCTGCAGGGCGACGACCGGGCAGACGGTGGACATGCCCGACGCGGCGACGTCGACGGGCGAGAACGTGACGAGCCGCTGCCCCGCGCGCACGGCCTCGCCGCGCCGCACGTGCAGCGTGAAGCCCAGGCCGGCGAGCCGCACGGTGTCGATGCCGAGGTGGACGAGGACGGAGCGTCCGCCGTCGACCTCGAGGGCGAACGCGTGCGGGTGCAGCGCGCCGACGACCCCGTCGCACGGGGCGACGACGTCCAGGCGCGCGACGTGGTCGGGCGCGATCGCGATGCCGGGGCCGACGATCTGCTCGGCGAACACCGGGTCCGGGACCTGCCCGATCGCGTGCACGACCCCGGGCACGGGCGCGACGACGCGCAGCTCGCTCATGTCCGGCGGGCCGGGCGGGTCAGCGCAGGGAGTCGAGCTCGGCGGCCAGGTTGTCCGCCTCGGGGCCGACGATGACCTGCACGATGCGGCCCGAGCGCACGACGCCGAACGCGCCGGAGGCCTTGAGCGCCTGCTCGTCGACGAGCTGGGCGTCGCTCACCTCCACGCGCAGACGCGTGATGCACGGCTCGAGGTCGACGACGTTCGCGTCGCCGCCCAGTGCGGCGAGGATCTGCTCTGCCTTGCTCAATGCCACTCCCGGAGGTTCTCGCGACGACCATCTCGCGACGGGGTTCTCGCGACCGGTCGTCGCGGCCAGCCCAGCCTAACGCGCCCCGCACGTGACGCCTTGCGCGTGTCCGGCTGGCGGCGCGGGTCCGGCGCGGGCCAGACTGACGACGTCTGACGAGGAGGTCGTCCCACGTGAGCCCCACCCCGCCGCCCCCCACGGTGGTGCACGGTCTCGGTGTGAGCCCCGGTCGCGTGGTCGCGCCCGCGGTGCTCATGCCGCCGCCGATCACCGAGCCCCCGTCCGGGCGGCGCCTGCCGCCCGGCGCGGACCACCGGTCCGCCGCCGACCGCGTCGGCGAGGCCTCGCGTCGCGTGTGCGCGGCGCTCGACGCCGCAGCGGACGCGGCCGAGGGTGACGCAGCCGACGTCCTGCGCGCGACCGCCGCGATCGCGGCCGACCCGACGCTCGTCGCCGACGCCGTGCAGCGCGTGATGACCGAGCACCTCGTGCCCGAGCGTGCGGTGTGGGAGGCGGCCGAGTCCGTCGCGGCGCAGTTCGAGGCGCTGGGCGGACTGTTCGCGGAGCGCACACGCGACATCCACGACGTGCGCGACCGGCTGGTCGCCGACCTGACCGGACGACCGGCCCCCGGCGTCCCGCAGCGCGACGAGCCGTTCGTGCTGGTCGCGCCGGACCTGGCCCCCGCGGTCGTCGCGACGCTCGACACCGCGCGCGTGCTCGCCATCGCGACGTCGGCCGGTGGCCCGACCGCGCACACCGCGATCCTGGCCCGCGCGCGCGGCATCCCCGCCGTGGTCGCGGCGCGCGGCCTCGACGCCCAGGTCACCGACGGCGACGTCGTCGTCGTGGACGGCGGCGCGGGCACGGTCACGCTGCACCCCGACGACGAGCAGGTCGCGCGCACCCGGGCGCTCGCCGCGGTCGAGCGGACGTTCGACGGCGACGGGCGCACGGCCGACGGTCACCGGGTCGAGCTGCTCGCCAACGTGGGCGCACCGGCGGACGCGCACGCCGCGGCGGCCGCGGGGGCGCAGGGCGTGGGGCTGTTCCGCACCGAGTTCGAGTTCCTCGACCGCGACGAGGCGCCCGGTGTCGACGAGCAGGTCGCGGCGTACCGCGAGGTGTTCGCGCAGTTCCCCGGCCGCAAGGTGGTCATCCGCACGCTCGACGCGGGCGCGGACAAGCCGATGCCGTTCCTGACGGCCGACGACGAGGCGAACCCCGCGCTCGGTGTGCGTGGTCTGCGCACCGCCGCGACGCACCCCGAGGTGCTGGAGGACCAGCTCACCGCGATCGCGCGCGCGGCGCGGGCCGAGTCCGCGCTCGTGTGGGTCATGGCGCCGATGGTCGCGACCGTCGAGGAGACCGAGGAGTTCGTCGAGCGGTGCGCCGCGCACGGTCTGACGACCGCGGGCGTCATGGTCGAGGTGCCGAGCGCCGCCCTGCTCGCGGACCGCATCCTCGCGCACGCCGCGTTCGCGAGCATCGGCACCAACGACCTCACGCAGTACGCCATGGCGGCGGACCGGCTCCTCGGCAGCGTCGCGCACCTGTCGGACGCGTGGCACCCGGCGGTGCTGCGCCTCGTCGCCGAGACGTGCCGCGGTGGCGCCGCGCAGGGCCGACCGGTCGGGGTGTGCGGCGAGGCCGCTGCGGTCCCGGCGCTCGCGGTCGTGCTCGTCGGGCTGGGCGTCTCGTCGCTGTCGATGACGCCTCGGGCGCTCGCCGACGTCGCGGCGGTGCTGCAGGCCACGTCGCTCGACGAGTGCCGGCGCCTGGCGCAGCTCGCGCTCGGCGCGCAGTCCGCGGCGGACGCGCGCGAGCGGGTGCGGGCGGGGCTGCCCGTGCTCGGCGACCTGGGGCTGTGACGCGCGTGTGAGGATGGGCGCGTGAGGGACACGTTCTACGAGGCCGTGGGCGGTCACGACACGTTCGTCGCGCTCGTCGACCGCTTCTACGAGGGGGTCGCGGGCGACCCGGTGCTCAAGCCGATGTACCCCGAGGAGGACCTCGCCCCGGCCGCCGCGCGGCTCACCGCGTTCCTCGAGCAGTACTGGGGCGGGCCGACGACGTACTCGCAGGAGCGCGGGCACCCGCGCCTGCGGATGCGGCACGCGCCGTACAAGGTCAACCCGGACGCGCGCGACCGGTGGCTCGCGCACATGCGGGACGCGGTCGACTCGCTCGACCTGGCGCCGCTGCACCGCGCCGAGCTGTGGGACTACCTGGAGCGCGCCGCGCACTCGATGATCAACACGTTCGAGGACTGAGGGCGACGTCACGGCCGACCCGTCCCGGCGCGGGGCGCCCGGCGTGAGATTCTGCGGGGCATGACGACGCCCGACCGGGTCGACGCGGTGCTCGAGGCACTGCGCCTGCGGCCCGTCCCCGACCAGCCCGACACGTTCACCGCGACCAGCCTCCCGCAGCCCGGCGGACGCGTGTTCGGCGGGCAGGTGCTCGCGCAGGCGCTGCTCGCGGCGGGCGCGACGCTCGACGACGACCGGCTCCCCCACTCGCTGCACGGCTACTTCCTGCGCGCGGGTGACGTCGCCGAGCCGATCACGTTCGCGGTCGAGCGGCTGCGCGACGGGAGGTCGTTCACGGCCCGCCGCACGCACGCGCTGCAGAACGGCGCACCGATCCTGTCGATGACCGCGTCCTTCCAGACCGAGCAGGACGGGATCGACTACGCCGACGAGATGCCCCCGGGCGTCCCCGCGCCGCAGGACGTGCCGTCGGTGTTCGACGTGCTCGGCCCGATCGACCACCCGGTGGCGCGGTTCTGGACGCAGGAGGCCGCGTTCGACGTCCGCCACGTCGAGGGATCGCTGTACCTGGGCCCCGCGCCGGAGCGCACCGGGCAGCAGATGGTCTGGTTCCGCTCGCGCTCGCCGCTGCCCGACGGGCAGCTGCTGCACCGTGCGCTGCTCGCGTACGCCTGCGACCAGGTCATGCTCGAGCCGGTGCTGCGCCGCGCGGGCCGCTCGTGGGTGACGCCCGGCATGTCGATCGCGAGCCTCGACCACGCGATCTGGTGGCACCGCGACGTCCGGGTCGACGACTGGCTGCTGTACGTGCAGGCGTCGCCGAGCGCGCAGGGCGGGCGAGGGCTGGGCACGGCGCGCGTGTTCACGCAGGACGGGGCGCTCGTCGCGACCATCGCGCAGGAGGGCATGGTCCGGGTGCCCTGACCGGCCCGCGGGGCCCCGCCGGGCGCACGTCGTGCCTGGTCAGACCCGCCGCGGGCCCGGCGTGACGCGCACCAGCACGGATCATCCGGACGCTTCGCCCGCTCGGCGCGCGCACGCGGCCGTCGTGCCTCAGTATTCGGGCATGCCGTCGCGTCGCCCCGCCCTCGTCCGTGCCGTCCTGGTCGCCGTCAGCATCGTCGTCTGGATGGCGATCGCGTCGTTCGGCGGTCAGGCGCAGGGCAAGCTGTCCCAGGTCCAGACGAACGACACGGCGGCGTTCCTGCCGTCGTCGGCGGAGTCGACCCTCGCCGCGGAGGCCGGCCGCGAGTTCGTCGAGGCACCCGCGCTGCCCGCGCTCGTCGTCCTGACGCCCGCGGCGGGCGGTCAGGTCACCGACGCGCAGGTCGAGCAGGTCACAGCCGTCGCGCAGGCCGTCCCGCAGCACGCCGTCCCCGGCACGGACGCCGTGTGGGCGGACTACCTCACGGCCGACCCGGTCGTCACGCCGTCGCAGGACGGCGAGGCGATCCTCGTCGTCTACTCCCTCGACGCGGACAGCGCGGAGGAGCTCGTCGGCGACGAGGAGTCGGTCACCGGGGCGTTCGTCGGCGACCTGCGCGCGACGCTCGACGACGAGCTCGGCGCGACCGCGAGCTCGGCCGGTGAGGCCGGGCTGAACGCGTGGGTCACCGGTCCCGCGGGCTTCGTCGCGGACCTCGTCACGGCCTTCGGCGGCATCGACGGCATCCTGCTGGTCGTGGCGCTCGTCGCGGTGCTGCTGATCCTCGTGGTCGTGTACCGCTCCCCGCTGCTGCCGTTCGTCGTGATCCTGACGGCCGTGTTCGCGCTGACGCTCGCGGGGCTCGTCGTGTACCTGCTCGCGGACTCGGGCACGCTCGTCCTCAACGGCCAGGCGCAAGGCATCCTGTCGATCCTCGTCGTGGGTGCGAGCGTCGACTACGCGCTCCTGCTCGTCGCGCGCTACCGCGAGGAGCTGCGCCACCACGAGCACCCGGCCGCCGCGATGCGCCGCGCGTGGCGCGCGTGCCTCGAGCCCATCGCCGCCTCCGCCGGCACCGTGGTCGCAGGCGTGCTGTGCCTGCTGCTGTCCGAGCTGGGCTCCAACCGCAGCCTCGGGCCGGTGGCCGCGATCGGCATCGTGTCCGCGTTCCTCGCGGCGCTGACGCTGCTGCCCGCGTTCCTGCTGATCGGGGGCAGGCGCTCGCGGTTCTACTTCTGGCCGCGCACCCCCCGGTACGTCGAGACGTCGGCGACGTCGGCCGACGCCACTCCCGCCGAGCTGACGGGCGTGTGGGGCCGGCTCGCGCGCTGGGTCGGCCGGCACGCGCGTGCCGTGTGGGTCTCGACCGCCGCGGTGCTGGTCGCGTTCGCCGCGTTCCTCCCGACGTTCTCCGCGGAGGGCACCAGCGAGACCGACGTGTTCCGCACCGAGGTCGACGCGGTCGCGGGCGAGGAGGTCCTCGCGGCGCACTTCCCCGCGGGTTCGGTCGACCCCGTCACCGTGATCGTCGCGCAGGGCGACGCGGACGCCGCCGCCCGGGCCGCGCAGGGCGTCGACGGTGTCGCGTCCGTCGCGCCGTACACCGGGACCCCCGCGGGCGCGCCGACCGGCGAGCAGGCCGAGCCGCTCGTCGTCGACGGTCGCGTGCGGCTCGACGTCTCGACGGACGCCCCCTCCGACTCGCGCGCCGCGCAGGACACCGTGCGCGACGTGCGCACCGCCGTGCACGACGTCGCACCGGACGCGCTCGTCGGTGGTGCCGCCGCCGAGACGGTCGACTCGGTCGACGCCGCGCAGCGCGACCTGCGGGTCATCGTGCCGGTCGTGCTTATCGTGATCGTCCTGATCCTCACGCTGCTGCTGCGCGCGGTCACCGCCGCGCTCGTCCTGCTCCTCGCCAACGTGCTGTCGTTCGCGGCGACGCTCGGGGTGGCCGCGATCCTGTTCGAGCACGTCTTCGACTACCCGGGCGCGGACCCGACCGTCCCGCTGTTCGCGTTCGTGTTCCTCGTCGCGCTCGGGGTCGACTACTCGATCTTCCTCATGACCCGTGTGCGCGAGGAGTCGCTGCGTGACGGCACACGGGTCGGGGTGGTCCGTGGGCTCGCGGTGACCGGCGGCGTCATCACGTCCGCCGGGGTCGTCCTCGCGACGACGTTCGCCGCGCTCGCCGTCATCCCGCTGCTGTTCCTCGCGCAGCTCGCGTTCCTCGTCGCGTTCGGCGTCCTGCTCGACACGTTCGTCGTGCGCACGCTCCTGGTCCCGGCCCTGGTGCACGACCTCGACCACCGCACGTGGTGGCCGTCGCGGCTCGCCCGGCCGCGCGTGCCCGCCCGGGAGCGGTGAGGCACCGCTCGTGGTGCGGCTGCGCCGGGTGCGCATCGACTCGCCGGGGTGGACACGCCGCCGCGCGGGCCGCGGGTTCGTGTACCTCGACCACGACCGCCTGCGGATCACCGACGCGGAGCACCTGACCCGGATCGTCGGGCTCGCGATCCCGCCCGCGTGGCAGGACGTGTGGATCTGCCCGCTGCCCCACGGTCACATCCAGGCCGCCGGCCTCGACGACGCGCAGCGCCGCCAGTACCTGTACCACGCGCAGTGGCGGGTGCGGCGCGACCGGCTCAAGCACGACCACGTGCTCGACGTGGCGCGGCGCCTGCCGGCGGCTCGCCGCCACGTGCGCCGCGACCTGCGGCTCGAGGGCTTCCC
>NZ_BJLP01000071.1 GCF_006538705.1 Cellulomonas uda | reverse complement strand
CGCGCACCCGCCGCTGTCGGCGATGAGCCTCGACGTGCACGCGATGGGCGGGCAGGTCGCGGACTGCGTGCTCGACGTGCTGGCGGACGGCCCGGTGCGCTCCTACACGGCGCCGCTGCCCCGCCTCGTCTCACGCGGCAGCACGGCCCCCGCATCGCGCTGACCCGGGCGGGTCCCGCGGTCAGGAGCAGGGCGTCCGGGCAGGTCACGCGGCGGGTACACCTGCGGACCGGCGGAAGGGGTGGTTGGCTAGGCGTATGAGCGCGACCGCCCCCACCCCGGTCCCCGCCGAGCCCGACACGCTGCACGCGGTCGCCAACGGCACCTGGTACGACCCGCACGGCGTGCTCGGCCCGCACCCGGGCGACGGCGGCGTCACGATCCGCACGCTGCGCCCCCTGGCCGACGCGGTCGTCGTCATCACCCCGGACACGCGGGTCCCCGCGCGCCACGAGCAGGACGGTGTGTGGGTCGCGGTCCTGCCCGGTGAGGACGTCCCCGACTACCGCGTCGAGGTCACGTACGGCGACACGACGACGCTGCTCGACGACCCCTACCGCTTCCTGCCGACGGTCCAGGAGCTCGACCGGCACCTCATCCGCGAGGGCCGCCACGAGGAGCTGTGGGAGGTCCTCGGCGCCCACGTGCGCACCTACCCCGGCACGCTGGGCGAGGTGCACGGCACGTCGTTCGCGGTGTGGGCGCCCAACGCGCGCGCGGTGCGCGTGGTCGGCGACTTCAACTACTGGCAGGGCGCGACGCACGCCATGCGGTCGCTCGGCGAGTCCGGCGTCTGGGAGCTGTTCGTCCCCGGCGTCACCGCGGGAGCGCGCTACAAGTACGAGATCCTCACGCCGGACGGGTCCTGGCGGCAGAAGGCCGACCCGATGGCGCAGGGCACCGAGGTCCCGCCCGCGACCGCGTCCGTGGTCGTCGAGTCCGCGTACACGTGGGGCGACGACGAGTGGATGACGCGCCGCTCGCAGAGCGACCCGCACTCGGGCCCGCTCGCGGTGTACGAGGTGCACCTCGGCTCGTGGCGCGCGGGGCTGTCCTACCGCGAGCTCGCGCACCAGCTCACCGAGTACGTGCTGGAGACGGGCTTCACGCACGTGGAGCTGCTGCCCGTCGCCGAGCACCCGTACGCGCCCTCGTGGGGGTACCAGGTCACCGGTTACTACGCCGCCACGTCACGGTTCGGCCACCCCGACGACCTGCGCTACCTCATCGACACGCTGCACCGCGCGGGCATCGGCGTGATCGTCGACTGGGTCCCCGGCCACTTCCCCAAGGACGAGTGGGCCCTCGCGCGGTTCGACGGCACGCCGCTGTACGAGCACCCGGACCCGCTGCTCGGCGAGCACCCCGACTGGGGGACGTACATCTTCAACTACGGCCGCAACGAGGTGCGCAACTTCCTCGTGGCGAACGCCGTGTTCTGGCTGACCGAGTTCCACGTGGACGCGCTGCGCGTCGACGCGGTCGCTTCGATGCTGTACCTCGACTACTCGCGCCAGCCGGGCCAGTGGCGCCCCAACCGGCACGGCGGCCGCGAGAACCTCGAGGCGATCGCGTTCCTGCAGGAGACGAACGCGACGGCGTACCGCCGTGCACCCGGCGCCATGATGATCGCCGAGGAGTCCACCGCGTGGCCCGGCGTGACGGCCCCCACCGACCACAACGGCCTCGGGTTCGGCCTGAAGTGGAACATGGGCTGGATGAACGACACGCTGCGCTACCTCGCCGAGGAGCCGGTGCACCGCCGCTACCACCACGGCGAGATCACGTTCTCGCTGGTGTACGCGTTCTCCGAGCAGTACGTCCTGCCCATCTCGCACGACGAGGTCGTGCACGGCAAGGGCTCGGTGTACGGGCGCATGCCCGGCGACCACTGGCAGAAGTGCGCGGGTGTGCGCTCGTTGTACGCGTACCAGTGGACGCACCCCGGCAAGCAGCTGCTGTTCATGGGCCAGGAGTTCGCGCAGGCCGACGAGTGGACCGAGGCGCACTCGCTCGACTGGTGGTCGCTGGAGGACCCGCTGCGCGCGGGCGTGCACCGCATGGTCAAGGACCTCAACGCGCTGTACCGGGCGACGCCCGCGCTGTGGCAGCTGGACCACACGCCCGACGGGTTCGAGTGGATCGACTCCGACGACGCGGACCACAACGTGCTCGCGTACATCCGCAAGGGCCACGAGGGCACCCCTCCGGTCGTCGTGGTGGTCAACTTCTCGGGGGTGCCGCACGAGCGCTACCGGCTGGCCCTGCCCGCGGGCGGCACGTGGCGCGAGGTGTTCAACACCGACGCGCACGAGTACGGCGGCTCGGGCGTCGGGAACCTCGGCGCGGTGGACGCACTGCCGGACCCGCACCACGGCCGCCCGTACTCCGCGCTCGTGAGCCTGCCGCCGTACGGCGCGATCGTCCTGCAGCCCGGCGAGCGCTGACCGGGCGGTACCGAGCACCCTGGGGGCCGCTCGCGGCGGGCCTGCGGGGACGACGAGGGGCGGTGACCCTGCGGTCACCGCCCCTCGTCGTGCGTCACCCGTGCGTCATCGGACGCGGACGGTCACCTTGGCCGAGGCCGCGGTGATCCTGTCCGTGCCCGCGTAGCGCGCCTCGATCAGGTACGAGCCCGCGGCCCGGCCCGCGAGCGACACCTTGACGGCGCCCGAGCCGTCCGACGGCAGGCCCACGACCCGCGACCTCCCGCCGATCGTCACACGCACCGTGCCGGTGGGCTTGACGCCCGCCGACGTGACCTTGACGGTCAGCACCACCGGGGCGCCCGGCCGCACCGTGCTGCTCGCGAGCGAGAGCGACACCGTCGGCGTCACCTTCGTGACCTTGAGCGTGCCCGCGGAGACCGTCCGCGGCCCGACGTTCGCGTCGCCCAGGTACTGGACCTTGACGGCGTGGGACCCGACCGCCAGGCGCGGGGCGGTGACCGACGCCTTTCCCTTGCTCGCGGCCGTGAGGGTCACGCTCTTGCTGTAGCTGCCGATGGAGACCCGGACCTGCCCGGTGGCCGTGGTCGTGCCGGCGTCGACGACGACGTCGACCGTCGGCTGCTGGCCCGCGGTGATCGTCTTCGCCCGCAGCGTCCCGGTGACCACCGGGGTGATCCTGACGACCTTGAGCGAGCCCACGGACGCCGTCCCGGGCACCACGCGCACGTCGCCGCCGTACTCCACCGTCACGGGGTGGGTCCCGACCGGGAGCTCGGGGAGCACCAGGGTGATCGCGCCGTCGTTCCCGGGGCGCAAGGTCCCCGTGACCGTGCTCCCGCCGACCGTGACCGTGACGTCACCCGTGGGACGCGCGGTCGTGCCGGCCGCGACGCGCACGGCGACCTCGCCGCGCGTACCCACCGGGACCGACGCCGGCAGGAGCGTCGCCGTGATCGTCGGCTGCGCGTCCGGCGAGACGACGAGCGCGGCGACCGCGTCACGGACCAGCGCTGCGGCGGCCTCGACGTCGTCCTGAGGAGCGAGGTCGCCGCCCGCGAGGACGACCCGCCCGATCTCGACCGCACGGTCGAGCGCCGCGACCGTCGCCGGCGTCCAGCGGCCGCGCAGCACGTCGCCCGCCTCGTCGAGCGCCGCGACCAGCTCGGTCGTGTCGGACGGCTCGACCTTCTCCGTCAGGGAGAACGCGTCGAGCCACGCCCACGCGCCGGCCTGCAGGTCCCACCGCGCGCCGACCGTGACGGTGCCGGACGCGCCGACCTCGACCTCGACCGACGGGGTGTTCCACACCTTCCACCCGTCGAGCGCGAACGGCGCGGACACCGTGCCCTCGGCGGTGGTCGCGACCAGCTCGAACGTGTCGTCGGTGGCCTCACCGTCGCCCTGCGTCGTCGCGGACAGCACGTACGTCCCCGGCGTCAGGCCGGTGACCTGCTGCGTGACCGACCCCGTGTGGTCGCGCGAGGACCACAGGTTCACGCCGTAGAAGCCGTCGTACGGGTCGCCGGAGTCCTTCCACTCGACCTTGACGTCGGTGCCGGAGTCCGTGAGCGTCCACTCGGGCCAGCCCCACGTCTCGAAGCTCGGGTTCGCCACGTGGTTCACGCCGGACGAGACCGCCAGGACCACGACGGACGCGGTCGCGGCGTCGCCGTCGGCGGTCACGCCGGAGACCGTGTAGCGGCCCGGGACGGTGATCCAGTCCACGGAGTCGCTCCACGTGACCGCGACGTCCGCGCTGTCGCCGTCGTTGTAGTGCACGCGCACCGTACCCGGGAGCTCGACGTCCTCCCCCTGGTCGACGGTGACCGACGCGGGCTCGACCGACGACGCCGCGCGCGGCGCGGTCGCGCCGGTGCGCACGTAGTCGAACACGCCGAGCGACGGGAGCGGCACGCCGTCGACGTCGAACAGCGCCTGGTTGTCCACCGCGGACCCGCCGTACCACTGCGCCGCGTCGTCCTCGTACTCGCCCGCGAAGCTCGTCGCCCAGCCCGAGCCGTGCGCCTCCCACAGCGACGCGTTGTCCTGGGTCGGGGTCCCGACGGGCAGCCACGCGGGCTCCCAGTAGTAGACGCCGATGCCGGCGTCACCGACCGCGTGCACCGCCGCGACCACGTCGCGGAACGCGGTCGCCTGGCCCTGCGGGCTGAACGGGTAGCGCGGGTTCGTGTCGTTCTGCCCGCGGCGCACCGTGTTCGCGTGCCCGTCGCCGTCCTCGAGCGTGTACGCCCACGACGTCTCCGCGACCATGACCTGCTTGTCGTGCTCCGTCGCGATCCCGGACAGCACGTCCGTGAGGTTCGTGAGCGAGCCGTGCCAGAACGGGTAGTACGACGACGCGAAGACGTCGTAGTCCACGTCGTGCTCCGCGAGCTCGTCAGCGATCCACGCGTACGAGCCGGCCTTCTCCGGGTTGGTGAAGTGCAGCGCGACGAGCGCGTCGGGGAACACCTCGCGCACCGCGCGGCTGCCCGCGTCGAACAGCTGCGCGACCTGGCCCCAGTCCCAGTCGGCGTCCGCGACCCACACGCCGGACATGCCGTTGGTGGTCTCGTTGCCGACCTGCACCATGCGCACGTCGACACCCGCCGCCTCGAACCGGCGCAGGCTGTCGGCGGTGAAGTCCTCGACCGCGTCGGCCTTCTGCTCGACGGTGAAGCCGTCCCACGCCTTCGGAGCGGACTGCTTGCCGGGGTCCGCCCAGAAGTCCGAGTAGTGGAAGTCGACTAGCACACCCATGCCCGCGGCGGTCGCCCGCTCGCCGATCTCCACCGCGCGCTCCACGTCGACGGTGCCTCCGCCGTAGCCGTGGCCCTGCGCGTCGTACGGGTCGTTCCAGACGCGCACGCGCACGTCGGTCACGCCCGCCGCGGCGAGCGTGGCGAACAGGTCCGCGGGCCGCCCCGCGGCGTCGCGGAACACCACGCCGCTCTCCTCGAGCGACAGCACCGACGAGACGTCGACGCCGGTCACGAAGTCGGCGGGCAGGCCGGCGACGGGCTCGACGACGACGCCGGCCGCGACCGGTCCCTCGTCGGCGGACGCCGCGAGCGGCGGGGACAGGACCAGGAGCGAGCCGGCCGCCGCGAACGCGGCCCACCGGCGTGATCGTGCAGTCAGCGGTGCAGACACGAGTGGTGTCCCTTCGTCGGTCGTTCGGTAGGACCGGTCCCGCCGCCCGCACGTCAGGGGGCGTGCGGCGGACGGCGGGACCGGAGCGTGTCAGCCCTTCACGGAGCCGGCGGTCAGGCCGCCGACGATGTACTTCTGCAGGAAGAGGAAGAGCATGAGGACGGGGAGCGCCGCCAGCACGGCGCCCGCCGCGAACAGGCCCCAGTTGGCGTTGAGCTGGTCCGAGACCCACCCGTACATCCCGACCGCGAGCGTCCAGTTGCTCTCGGACGTGAGGATGACCCGCGCGAGGATGAACTCGCCGAACGTCGAGATGAACGACAGCAGCCCGACGACCGCGAGGATCGGCGTCACGAGGCGCAGGATGATCGTCCAGTAGATCTGCGAGTGCGAGGCGCCGTCGATCTTCGCGGCCTCGTCGAGCTCGCGCGGCACGCTGTTGAAGAAGCCGTACATGAGCAGCGTGTTCGACCCGAGCGCGCCGCCCAGGTACACCGCGATGAGCGCGAGCTTGCTGTTGAGGCCGAGCACCGGGATGACCTCCCCGAGCGACAGCAGCAGCAGGAAGATCGCGACGAACGCGAGCATCTGCGGGAACATCTGGATGATGAGCAGGGTGGTCAGGCCCGTGCGCCGGCCCGAGAAGCGGAACCGCGAGAACGCGTACGCGGCCGCGGCCCCCATGAGGACCGACCCGATCGCCGTGGCCGTCGCGACGACGAGGCTGTTGCCGGCCCACTGCCAGAACCGCGTGGCGTCGAGCGCCTGATAGTTCTCTGCGGAGACCGAACGGAACAGGCTCGTCGAGCCCGTGAGCGTGCCCCCCGCGGCGAGCGACGCGGACAGCACGTACACGAGCGGGAACGCGGCGTACACGACGACGACCGCCGCGACGACGTACTTCCAGCTCACCTCGGCGAACCAGCGGCGGCGCCGGCCGCGCACCCGCGCCCGCGCGTTGCGCGCCATGACGGAGCCCGGGGCGTGCGTGGTTCTCATCAGTTGACCTCCTCGAGCTGGCGCGTGCGTCGGAACATCAGCGCCGAGATCACACCGATCACGACGAAGATGATGAGCGACAGGGCGCTCGCGAGGCCGTAGTCGGCCCGTCCGCCCGAGACCCCGGAGATCTGGTAGACCATCGAGATCAGGATGTCGGTGTGCCCGAGCGTCGCGGACGTGTCGGTGAACCTCGGCCCACCGCCCGTGAGCATGTAGATCAGCGTGAAGTTGTTGAAGTTGAACGCGAACGACGCGATCAGCAGCGGTGCGGTCGAGACCAGCAGCAGGGGCAGCGTGATCGACCGGAACGTGCGCCAGGGGCCCGCGCCGTCGATCCGCGCGGCCTCCTGCACGTCGTCGGGCAGCGACTGCAGCGCACCCGTGCAGACCAGGAACCAGTACGGGTAGCTCAACCACAGGTTCACCATGACCAGCGAGATCTTGGCGAGCGTCGGGTCGTCGAGCCACTCGATGCGCGCACCGAAGAAGAACAGCTGGTTGACGATGCCGTAGTCGGGGTTCGCGTTGAGCATCCCGCGCCACAGGAGCGCGGACAGGAACGCGGGGAACGCGTACGGGAGGATGAACAGCGTGCGCAGCACGGCCCTCCCGCGCACCCTCGGGTCGTTGTAGAGCAGCGCGAGCACGAGGCCGAAGAAGAAGCTGACGACCACGCTCGCGAGCGCGAACACGAACGTCCACAGGACGATCTTGACCAGCGGTCCGGAGTACGTGTCGTCGGTGAACGCCGTGCCGAAGTTCTCCAGCCCGACGAACACCTTCCAGCCGACCGGGAGCGCGGTGCCGTCGTCGGCCACGAACCGTCCCTCGTCGGTCGCGCGGTAGACGACGCCCGTCTCGGTGTTCGTCATGGTCTGCGCGGTCGCGTCGTACGTCAGGACCGAGCGGTACACCGCGCCGATCGTCGCGTCGCCCGTCCGGATCGAGCCGTCCTGCGCCTCGTCCGTGAGCGGGACCCGCAGCGCGAGCACCTCGTCGGCGAGCACGGCGTCGGACAGGACCTGGCCCTTGGGCACGACCTCCCAGCCGGGGACGGCGGTGACCACGGAGTCGACGACCGTCGCGTCGGCCGCGAGCTCGAGCGGCTGGTCGGCGGCGCCGACCTTGGCGGCCCCGCCCTGCACGACCGCGAATCCCAGAGCGTCGCCCTGCCGGACGATCGTCAGCGGGAAGCTCGGCGAGTCGGGGACCTTCTTCTCGTTCTGGCTGAGCAGCGCGTCGACGGCCTGCTCCTGGCTCACGTTGTGGCCGGTGCCGTAGTTCGTGAGCGCCACGTAGCCGGTGTAGCCGATGGTGAACAGCTGGAACACGGCCAGGAACGTCAGGCCCGGGAACAGGTACTTCAGCGGCACGTGGCGCCGCGTGAAGTAGATCCAGTCCGCGAGCACGAGCAGGACCACCATCGCGCCGAGCAGGACCCAGGCGCCGTTCACGAAGGCGGACCAGACCGCCGCGAGTCCGAGCGCGTTGATGACGGCCATGAGGCCGAGCTTCGCGAGGAACCCGACGCCGAGGCCGTTCCAGGAACGGGCGTGGGACTCGCGGGCACGCCGCGGTGGCGGCGGGCTGTCGCCGGCGACGGCGGCGGCGAACGACTGCTGGGTCGACATGTCTCCTCCGGAGGCGGGTCGGGTGCGGGGACGGGAGGGTCGGCGGCGCGGGCTACGCCTGCGGCCGCGCCGCCGACCCGGTCCGTCAGCCGAGCTTCGCCTCGAGGTCGGCCAGCATCTTCGTCCACGCCGCCTCGGGCTCCGCGGAACCCGAGATGATCGAGGACTCGGCCGCGTTCCAGAACTCCCACACGTCACCCATCTCCGGGATCGACGGCATGGGTGCGCCCTGCTTCGCCGAGGCGAGGAAGCCCGCGACGATCGGGTCGGACGCGACCTGCTCCGCGACCGACGTCATCGCCGGCAGACGCGGGTCGGCGTCGTACAGCGCCTTGATGACGTCCGGCGTGGCGACGTAGTTCACGAGGAAGTCGTTCGCGATGAGCTTGCTGTCGCTCTGCGACGAGAGGTAGAACCCCTGGACCCCGACGAACGGGGCGGCGGGCTTCCCGCCGGCCGACGGGATCGGGTCCACGGCGACGTCGACGCCCGCACCGGTGAACGTCGCGATGGCCCAGGGGCCGGCGATCGTGTACGGCGCGTTGCCGTCGGCGAACTCCTGGTTCGCCACGTCGTACGTCCAGTCGGTGCTGAAGTGGCCCTCGCCCTTCATGCCGTTCTCGCCGAGGAACTTCGCGAACGCGAGGCCCGCGTCGCCGCCCATGCCGATCTCGTTGGTGTACGAGCCGTCCGCGTTCTGCTGGAACACGGGAGCGCCGAACGAGGTCTGCAGACCGTAGTACGTGTAGGCGTCACCCGTGGTGCCGTTGGTGTTGATGACGAACGGGTACTTGGTCTTCGCCTCCTTGCCCTTGGCGATGAGCTCGTCCCAGGTCGCGGGCGTCGAGTCGACGAGCGCGGTGTTGCGCACGACCGCGATCGACTCGAGCGCGTACGGCAGGCCGTACATCTGCCCGTCGTACGTGAACGCCTGCGTCGCGACGCTCTCGAACTGGGACGCCTTCTCGCCCAGGTCGACGGGCTCGGCGACGCCGTTGACGATGAACGAGCCCAACCAGTCGTGCGCGCCGATCGTGATGTCCGGGCCCTCGCCGGTGGGGACCTGGGCGAGGAAGTCGGCGCGGATGTCCTCGAAGTTCTTCACGACGAGCTCGACGTCGACGTCGGGGTTCGTCTCGTTGTAGATGTCCACCGCGGCCTGGACGGCCGGCTTGCGGTTCTCGTCGACCCAGATGGTCAGCGAGCCGGTCGCACCCGCGGGGGCCGCGCTCGTCTCGGGGGCGGCCGGGGCCGTCGTCGCGGCCGGGGTGTCACCGCCGCTGCTGCAGGCGGCCAGCATCGTCACGGCTGCCAGCACGGCCGCCGAGCGGAACAGGGTCTTGCGCATGAGGGTCCTTCCGGTAGGTGCCACAGCGCTGTCCCTGGGTGACGCGACGCTGCGACGAGGTGAACCGAACTGCAACGGACGCGCGTGGCGTCCGGGGCTCTACGGTTGGCCATCACCTCCGAGCTGCGGGGTCGTCGTGCGCAGCACGGCGACCGAGCCGGCGGGGATCACGACCGTCCCGGTCACCGTCGTGGCGCCGAGAAGCTCCTGGCCCGCACCGAGGTCGACCTTGACCTCGTCGGCGGTGTGGTTGATCGCGACGACGAAGTCCTCGCCGTCGCCGTGCCGGGTGACCACCTCGACGTCGAGGGGCAGCCCCGAGGGCTCCAAGCCCGCGTCGGTGTACACCGCAGCGAGCACCGGTGCGAGCTCGTCGATGCCGAGCCGGGTCGAGACGTACCAACCCTGCCCGGCCCCGTGTGCGTGCCGGGTGATCGCCGGGCCACCCGCGGCGGGTCCGTCGACGTACGTCCCGACGACCTGCGCGCCGTGCAGCACGAGGTCGTCCTGCCACACGTCGGCGGTCAGCGTCACGGGTTCGCCGCCCTCGGGCGCCCAGCGGACGGTCGCGCTGTCGCCCGCGCGCAGCGGCAGGAACTCCTCGACCTCCACGCCGAGCGCGTCGCGCAGCGGGGCGAGGTACCCGCCCGCGTGCACGGCGTCGTGCTCGTCGACGACCGCCGAGAAGAACGACACGAGCAGCGTCCCGCCATCCTCGACGTACCGCGTGAGGTTGTCGGCGTCCGCCTGCCGCAACAGGTAGGACGCGGGGGCGACGACGAGGCGGTAGCCGGACAGGTCCTGCGACGGGTGGACGAAGTCGACGGTGACGCCGTCGCGCCACAGCCGCTCGTAGTAGGCGCGCACCCGTTCCTTGTGCCGCACGTCCACCGACGGGCGCCACTCGAGGTCCTGCGCCCAGAACGACTCCGCGTCCCACAGGATCGCGGCCTGCGCCCGCACCCGCGCACCGCGCACCGGTGCCAGCGCGCGCAGGTGCCCGCCCAGCTCGACGACCTCGCGCCACACCCGCGACGACGTGCCGACGTGCGGCAGCATCGCCGAGTGGAACTTCTCCGCACCCGAGCGCGAGGCCCGCCACTGGAAGAACAGGATCCCGTCGGCGCCGCGCGCGAGGTGCGCCAGCGAGTTGCGGGCCATCTCCCCCGCCCGCTTGGCGACGTTGCGCGGCTGCCAGTTCACGGCCGACGTCGAGTGCTCCATGAGGATCCACGGCGCACCGCCCGCGACCGAACGCGTCAGGTCGGCGGCGAGCGCCAGGCCCACGTGGTTCCGCTCGTCGGCCGCGGTGAGGTAGTGGTCGTTCGAGACGACGTCGACCTCGCGGGCCCACGCGAACAGGTCGGTCGTCGGGCACTCGTTCGCCATGAAGTTCGTGGTGATCGGCTGCGTCGCGTGGGCCCGGATCGCGTCGCGCTCCGCGATGTAGCACGCGCGCAGCTGGTGGTCGCAGAACCGCGCGAAGTCGAGCTTCTGCGCCGGGTTGCCGACCGTCGGCGTCGGGTGCGGGGGCGAGACGTGCGCCCAGTCCGTGTAGTGCTGTCCCCAGAACGCCGTGCCCCATGCCGCGTTGAGCGCGTCGAGCGACTCGTACCGCGCACGCAGCCACTCGCGGAACGCGACGACCGCGTTCTGCGAGAAGTCCTCGCCGACCGGCGCGCCGTACTCGTTGTGCACGTGCCACATCACGACCGCCGGGTGGTGCGCGTAGCGTGCCGCGAGCCGCGACGCGATGCGCACCGCCGCAGCGCGGTACTCGGGCGAGCTCGGCGAGGCCATCCCGCGCGACCCGAAGCCGAGGACCGTCCCGTCCTTCGCCACCACGCGCGCCTGCGGGTAGGTGGCGAAGAACCACGCGGGCGGCGACGCGGTCGGGGTCCCGAGGTCGACCGCGATGCCGTGCGCGTGCAGCAGGTCGAGCACCTCGTCGAGCCACGAGAAGTCGAACTCCCCCTCCGCGACCTCGATGAGTCCCCAGGAGAAGATCCCGACGCTCACCAGGTTGACGCCCGCCTCGCGCATGAGGGCCACGTCCTCCTGCCACACCTCACGCGGCCACTGCTCGGGGTTGTAGTCGCCGCCGAACGAGATCGCGCCACCAGTGGGCCAGCTCGCAAAGGTCATGACACTCCGTCGTATCGCCCCGGCACATCCCTGTGCACGGTCACCGCCTGTGAACGTGCACATACTAAGCACGACGGGCCTGAGAACTGGAAGCCCCCGGCCCGTCCTGTCACCTCATCGTTACCCACCTGTGATCGTGCACAGCCCCAAACCACGCAAACCCTCCAACCCATCCGCTGCCCGCCTGGCGCCGGCCACCCCGCCGACCCCGCCGCACCGCCCCGTCTGGCCCCCGCCGCACCGGCCCGTCTGGCCCCCACCGTGGAAGTCGCGGGCCTCTCGGGAAGTCGTGCAGTCGTACCCACGAGTTCCCGACAGACGCACGACCTCACAAGGGACGCACGAACCCTTGGCGGCTGCGCGTTCCGGCGGGGATGGGCATCGGACCGACTGCGCGCAGCCGACCACACCGCACCGGCGCCACGACACCCCGCGCGAACGGCAGCATGGAGCTGTGAGCACCGAGACCGGCGAGCCCTTCGTCATCCGCGCCGCCACGTCCAGCGACTCGGCCGGGTGCGCGTACGTCCACCACACATCGTGGGTCGAGACGTACTCCGCGCTGCTGCCCGCGGCCCACTGGGAGTCCGACACCCTCGCGCGGCGGGAGGACGCGTGGCGGCGCTGGCTCGACGACGGCGCGGTGGTCACCGTCGCCGAGGCGCACGGACGGGTCGTCGGCTTCGCGATCGCCGGGGCGGGGAGGCAGGTCGGCGACCATCAGCCGGTGCGCGACCGCGAGCTTTACTCGCTGTACGTCCTCGGGGCACGCCACGGGACGGGCATCGGCCAGGCGCTGCTCGAGACCGTGCTGGCCCCGACCACGCCGGCGCAGCTCTGGGTCGCCGAGAGCAACCCGCGCGCGCGCCGGTTCTACGAGCGCAACGGCTTCGTCGCGGACGGCGCCCGCTTCGTCGACGAGAGCGTGCACCTCGCCGAAGTGCGCCACGTGCGCTGAGCCGCACACCAGCGACCACCGCACACCCCGTTCCGAGCCGGCCCAGCCGGCCGGAACGCAGCGGGGCCCGGGAACGAATATGCCC
>NZ_BJLP01000070.1 GCF_006538705.1 Cellulomonas uda | reverse complement strand
TGGCCGCGAGCGGCGGCTGCCACTGCCCCGCGTGCGAGTCGCCGACGAGCGCGACGACGGTGCCCGAGCGGGCGTCGCCGAACGTGCACGCGGCGGGCTGCGTGCCGAGCGCGTTCTGGTGGCAGCCGTGCTCGTACAGGTCCGCGACGTCCTGCGTCGCGTCGGCGAGCGCCGGGACGAGGCGGTCCAGGTCGGTGCTCGCGTCCGGGCCGGTCCAGCCCTCGCGCAGCACCTGGGCGCCGGGGGCGTCCACGTCGTCCGGCGTCGTCGGGACCGCACGCACCAGCAGCGCTGCCGCGACGAGTCCGACGAGCGTGCACGCCACGCCCAGCGCGATCGACCGGGCCGTGCTGTCGCGTAGCCGCGCCGAGGTGTGCAGGGGCCGCTCGACGAGCCGGTAGGACGCCGCGGCGGGCAGGGCCGAGAGCGCGACGGCGAGCACGAGCTCGCGCGTCGTCGGCTCCCCGTCCGCGAGCGCGGTCGCGACGACCACCGCGGGCCAGTGCCACAGGTACAGGGAATAGGACGCGGCACCGACGGGCTGCAGCACGCGCACGGTCAGGGGCCGCAGCCCCGGCTCGACGACGCCGGCGGCCAGCACCAGCACGGTCCCGCCGACCGGCAGGGCTGCGGCGAGCCCCGGGAACGGCGTGGCGGCCTCGTACGTGAACGCCGCGACGACGACGAGCGCGAGCCCGACCCAGCCCGCGGCGCGCAGCGCGACCGCGGGCAGCCGGGCGACGCGGTGCGCGAGCAGCGCCAGCAGGGCGCCGGCCGCGAGCTCCCACGCGCGCGTCGTCGTGACGAAGTACGCACGCGCCGGGTCCGCCGCGGTGAGCGACACCGACCACGCGAGCGACGCGCCGCCGACCGCCAGGACCCCCGCGACCAGCGCGCGCCGGGAGACGCGCCGGCCCCGCCACCGCGCGAGCGCGACGAGCGCGACCACGAGCAGCGGCCACACGACGTAGAACTGCTCCTCGACCGCGAGCGACCAGAAGTGCTGCACCGGGCTGGGCGCGGCGTCCTGCGCGAGGTAGTCGACCGAGCGGTCCGCGAGCCGCCAGTTCACGACGTACAGCGACGTGGCGACCACGTCACCCGCGACGTCCCGCCACCGCGTCACCGGCAGCCACAGCGCGGTGGCGGCCACGACGGCGACGAGCGCCAGTGCGGCCGCGGGCAGCAGGCGCCGGGCCCGACGCGCGTAGAACCGCGCGAGACGAAGCCGGCCCGTGCGCGCGACCTCGTCGGCGACCAGACCCGTGATGAGGAAGCCCGACAGGACGAAGAACACGTCCACCCCGACGAACCCTCCGGGCACGGGCAGGCCGGCGTGGAACGCGAGGACGAGCAGCACCGCCACCGCCCGCAGCCCCTGCACGTCGCGCCGGAACACCTGACGTGCGGACGGAGCGGCCGTGCTCGTCGGCGCGTGCGGCGTCCCCGGACGCGCGGTCGCGGCCGGGAGCGTCAAGGACCGGGGAGCGGGCACCGGCGCACGCTAGCGCCCGGTCGACGACGCCGCACGGTGAGACGTACGCGGACGAGCGCCCGGTGCGGTCCCGGCGCCGGTGGACAATGGCACGTCACCGAACCTGGGAGCCGTGATGCCCGACCGCATGAACGTCGAGTCGTTCAACCTGGACCACCGCACCGTCGCCGCACCGTACGTGCGCCTCGCGGACACCAAGGTGCTGCCCGCGGGCGACGTCATCGAGAAGTACGACGTGCGGTTCACGCAGCCCAACGTCGCGCACCTCGAGATGCCGACCGTGCACTCGCTCGAGCACCTCGTCGCCGAGCACTCGCGCAACCACACCGACCGGGTGGTCGACTTCTCCCCCATGGGCTGCCAGACCGGCTTCTACCTCACGCTCGCGGGACGGTGGGAGTACGACGACGTGCTCGACCTCGTCGAGGCGACCCTGCGCGACGTGCTGGACGCCGACGAGGTGCCCGCCGCGAACGAGGTGCAGTGCGGCTGGGGTGCCAACCACACCCTGACCGGGGCGCAGGACGCCGCGCGCGCGTTCCTCGCGCAGCGCGCGCACTGGTCGACGGTGACCGCATGAGCGCACGGCTCGACGCGGTCGTCGTCGTCGCCATGCCCGTCGAGGCCGAGGCGTTCGTCACGGCCGCCGACGAGGTGGGCGCCACGATGGTCGCGCCCGGCGGTGCCGAGCACCGGTCCCTGCGGCTCGGCGGGCGACGGGTCCTGCTCGTGCGCTCCGGGATCGGCCTGGTCAACGCCGCCACCGCGGCGTCCGTCGCGCTCGCCGCCCATCGCACGCGCGTGCTCGTCAGCGGTGGGAGCGCGGGCGGCCTCGGCGTGGGCGTGCGCGTCGGTGACGTGGTCGTCGGTGACGAGCACGTGCACTCGAACGCCGACGCCCGCGCGTTCGGCTATGCGCTCGGCCAGGTGCCCGGCATGCCTGCCACCTACGCCGCCGAGGCCGGGCTGCGCGACCAGGCGCACCGGGCCGCGGACACCCTGCCCGCGTGGCCCGTCGAGCCCGGGGTGCGGGTGCTGCGCGGCGACGTGGTCTCCGGCGACGTGTTCGTCGACGCCGAGCGCGTCGAGGGCGTGCGCGCCGCGTTCCCCGCAGCGCTCGCGACGGACATGGAGTCCGCCGCGCTCGCGCAGGTCGCGCACCTGTTCGGCGTGCCGTTCCTGTCCGTGCGCGGCATCAGCGACCTGTGCAGCCCCGTCGACGCGGGCGAGTTCACCACCCACGTCGACGACGCCGCCGACCGTTCCGCGGCCGTCGTGCGCGCGCTGCTGCGCGCGCTGCCCGCGGACTCCTGACCGCGCCCCCTCAGCCGCGCCGGGCGGCGAGCGCCGCGTCGATCTGCGGGTCACCGAGCCGGCCGAGCCACTCCAGCAGGTCCGGGTAGGTGGACGGGTTGGACGCGAGGTGCACGCGCAGCTCGGGGGCCTGCGCCGCGATAGCCGCGAGCACCTCGAGGTCCGTCGACGGGTCGCTCGCCTGCTCGGCCGTGAACGGGTGCGCAGGAGCCGCGTCCGGGTGGGCCGGGGCGGCGGGCTCCGGCTCCTGACCCTCGGCCGGGTCGTCACCCGCGTACTCGTCGAACCAGGTCGGCTCCTCCTGCGTCGTCGCAGGGTCGGTCTCGCCGAGGCCCGCGGCGTCGGGCACGGCGCGCTGCAGCGGCACGGTGGGGGCCGGCCCGGCGTCAGGCTCCGCTGCCACGGGCTCCGCAGCCACGGGCTCCGCAGCCACGGGCTCCGCCGCGGGCTCCTCGGCGACCGGCTCCGCCGTCACGGGCTGGACCGGGGCAAGCTGGGACGGGAGCGGCTCGGCCGGCGCGGGCTGGGCCGTGGGCGGCACCACGGGCGCGGACGCCTGCGTGGGCACGCCCGTCGGCACGGGGTGCGCGAACGCCGGCTGCGGCTCGCCGGTCCACGGCTGACGCACGGCGCCGCCGTGCACCGCGTACCACTGGCGGACGGACGCGGGGCCGAGCAGCGCGACGGTCGCGAGCGTCGGGAGGCCGAACGCCACGAGCAGGTCGGACAGGTCCACCTGGCCGAGCAGACGCGGGAGCGCGTCCGCGTCCCCGAGCAGCGCGAGCGCGACGATCCCGAGCGCGACCACCACGGACGTCGCGACGAGCGCCGCCGGCCGCCCGCCCGCCGGGTCGCCCGCGTGCACCGTCCGCGCGACGAACGCCGCGAGCGCCGTCAGCACCAGCACCACGACGAGCGCGACCTCCCACGCGCGGACCCCGCCGCCGGCGGTGCCGGACGCCACGACGACCACGAGGTGCAGCAGGGCGTAGCCCGCCGCGATCACGACGACCGACAGCCACGACCGGTGGGCCACGTCGAACCACTCGCGCTCGGGCGGCGCGACCGGACGCACGAGCCGGCTCCACACCGGGTAGAGCACGACGGCACCCGCGGCAGGCAGCACGACGTAGCCCGCGTGCCACGTCGCGACGGTCAGCGCCGTGTGGAAGCCGGACCCTGGCTGCTCGCCGTGGAACGGTCCGTAGAAGACGAACCAGAGGGTCGCGGTCGTCGCGACCGCGAGCAGCACCCACCGCCAGGCGGCGGACCCGCGCACGACGCCCAGCAGGGGCACGGCGGCGACGAGCGCGACGAGGAGCGTCCCCCCGAGCGAGACCAGCACCAGGCCCCAGCCACCGTCGAGCCGCAGCAGGTCCGCGAGGTTCGTGGCGAGGTCGACGAGGCTCACGAGCTGCAGCGCGAGCGCGACGCCGAGGAGCGCGACGAGCGCACGGCGGGTCCACGCGGTGACCAGCTCGACGGTGCGCGCGCTGCCGAGCTCCGCGACCCGCGGGCCGGCCGCGACCGCGACGCCCGCGAGCCCGACCGCGACCGCCGGCCCGATCCCCCCGGGCACGACTTCCCCGACGACCTCGTCGGTGAAGGCCACGCCCACGTCGAGCACGAGGTACACGACGACGAGCAGCACGTACGGCACGTTCGCGAGCGCGCGCGCAGCGAGCACCGTGCGGTTGGTCCACCCGCGCGGCAGCGCCCCGAAGCGCGCCAGGTAGAACAGCGTGAGCGACAGCACGGACAGGACCGTGGCGAGCACGACCTCGAGCCGCTCGCCGGCGGTGTAGCGGTAGTCCCACCCGAGGCCGAGGCTGACGAGCAGGAGCAGCACGGCGACCGCGTCCGTCACGTAGTCGCGCACGGGCACGCCCGCGAACGCACTGGGCCGCTTCGCCGGCGGGGGCGGGTACCCGCCCGACGAGTACGGGTGGGGCCCGCCGGGCTGCTCGTCCGGGCTGCTCATCGTCGCGCTCCTTCGTCGTGCTCGGGACCGGGTGCCGACGCGACTGTAGCCGCCCGGGCGGTGTTCCGGCGCCCGCTTCGTCCCGTTCCCGCCCGCACGGGCGAGCGCGCCGCGCTCAGGTCCTGCGTTCGAGGAGGACCGCGACCTCGTAGTGCGTGGTCTGCGGGAACATGTCGAACACGCGCGCCTCGCGCACGGCGAACGAGCCCATCGCCGCGAGGTCGCGCGCGAGCGACACCGCGTTGCACGACGAGTAGACGACGCGCGTCACGCCCGAGCCCTCGAGCCAGCCCGCGAGCGCGGGACCGATGCCGCGCCGCGGCGGGTTGACCACGACGAGGTCCGGGGGCGCACCCTGCGCGAGCGCCCACGCGGTGGCGTCGGCGGCCACGAACGTCGCCGGGCGCCCGAGCTCCGCGGCCGTGGCCCGCGCGCTCGCGACCGCCTCCTCGCTCGTCTCGACACCGACGACGTGCGCCGCGTGCACGTGCAGCGCGAAGCCACCGACACCGCAGTACAGGTCCCACACGCTCGTCGGCGCGCTCTGCTGCACCCAGGCGGCCGCCTGGCGGTACAGCGCGGCGGTGACGTCCGTGTTCGTCTGGAAGAACGAGCGCGGGCGCAGGTGCAGCGCGACGCCGTCGACGTCCATCGTGAGCGTCTGCTGCTCGGTCAGCGGGATCTCCAGGTCACCCTCGAGCACGGCCTTGTGCTCGGGCAGGACGTTGACGCTCGCGACCGCGAGCGTCGGCAGCTCGGCCCGGAGGCTCGGCAGGTGCTTGCGGATGCGCGCGACGGCCTCCTGCGAGCGCAGGACGAGCCGCAGCATCAGGCGCCCGTCCGGCGCGCGCGTGAGCAGGACGTGCTTGAGCTCGCCGCGCCGCGCGGGTACGTCGTACGGCTCGATCGCGGCGCGGGTCACGAACCGCGCGACCGCGGGGAACGCGGCACGCAGCTCGTCGGGGTACAGGCCGCAGCCCTGCAGGTCCACGCCGCGCCCGGCGGCGTCGAGGATGCCCAGGGTGGGGTGCGCGGCCGTGCCCGCGACGACCATCTTGGCCTTGTTGCGGAAGCCGGCCTCGGGGCTCGCGACGGGCGGGAGCCAGCGCGCGTCGGGGTGGTCGGCGAGCAGAGCGCGCGCGTGGGTCTGCTTGGCGGCGAGCTGCTCGTCGTACGGGCGTCCCATCCAGCCGCAGGACCGGCACAGCCCCGCGTCGTAGTAGGAGCACTGCACGTCCACAGGGTACGGGCCGCGTCGCGCGGGCTGTCGGGGCGGGTGGCTAGGGTGCGGGCGTGGGTGACGAGGGCGGCGAGGTCGGCGAGGTCGGTGCGGGCAGCGCCGCGGCGGGAGGTGGCCGCCTGCACGTGCACGTCGCGGAACGCGCGGACGCGCTCGTCGCCGCGCTGGCCGACGAGCTCGCACGCCCGCCCGCGGACCCGTTCGCGGTGGACCTCGTGGCCGTGCCGACCCGCGGCGTGGAGCGCTGGGTCGCGCAGCGGCTCGCGCACCGCCTGGGCGTCGGCGACCAGGTGCTGCAGGACGGCGTGTGCGCGAACGTGCGGTTCGACCCGCCCGCGCGCGTCGTCGGCGACGTGCTGGCGGCCGTGGCGGGCGTCGACCGCGGCAGCGACCCGTGGCGGCCGCAGGCGTTGCAGTGGGACGTGCTCGACGTCCTCGACACGCACGCCGACGAGCCGTGGCTCGCGACCGTCGCGCACCACCTCGGCAGTGCCGGGCACGGCGAGGACGACGCGCTGCGCGCGGGCCGGCGGATGCACCTCGCGCAGCGGGTCGCGCGGCTCCTGGCCGCCTACGACGCGCGTCGCCCCTCGCTCGCGCGGGCCTGGACCACCGCGCCGGCCGGGTCCCCCGCCACGGCGGCGGGGGACGGGGCCGGCGGCCCGCTCCCCCCGGACCTGGCCTGGCAGCCCGTGCTGTGGCGCCTGCTCGTCGAGCGGCTCGGTCCGCCGCCCGCGCTGCGGGTCGACGAGGCGGTCGCGCGGCTCGTCGAGGAGCCCGGGCTGGTCGACCTCCCCGAGCGGCTGCACGTGCTCGGCCCGACGTCGCTGCCCGCCGCGCACCTCGCCGTGCTCGGCGCGTTGGCGGCGCGCCGGGACGTGCACGTGTGGCTCCCTCAGCCGTCGCTCACCCTGTGGCGGGCGGTCGAGCCCGTCGCCGGGACGCGCCGGCGGCGCGACGTCCGTGCGGGCGCGCACCACCCGTTGCTGCGCTCGATGGCGACCGACGCGACCGAGCTCGCTGCGCGGGTCAAGGCGCTCGACCCGGTGGTCCACGAGCTCGTCGCCGACCCGCCGGCCGCGGGCGTGCTGGGCGCGCTGCAGGCACGCGTGCGCGCCGACGCACCCCCGGGCTCGTCGCCTCCGGTGCCTGCGGACCCCGCCGACCGGTCGGTGCAGGTGCACTCCTGCCACGGCCGGTCCCGTCAGGTCGAGGTGCTGCGCGACGTCGTCGTCGGCCTCCTCGCGGACGACCCGACGCTCGAGCCGCGCGACGTGCTCGTGATGTGCCCCGACGTCGAGGCGTTCGCGCCGCTCGTGCACGCCGTGTTCGGCCCCGCGCCCGACGAGCCCGGGACGCCCGAGCACCCCGGCCGCACCCTGCGGGTGCGCATCGCCGACCGGTCCCCCGCGCGCGCCAACCCGGTGCTCGCGGTGCTCACCACGCTCCTGGAGCTCGCGGGCTCGCGCGTGACCGCCTCGGCGGTCGTCGACCTCGCGGAGACCGCGCCCGTGCGACGCCGGTTCGGGCTGGACGACGAGGCGCTGGACCGGCTGCGCGCGTGGGCGCTCGAGTCGGGCGTGCACTGGGGCGAGGACGTCGAGCGCCGCGCGCGCTACCGGCTCGGTGCGGTCCCGCAGGGCACGTGGGCCGCCGCGCTCGACCGGCTGCTGCTCGGCGTGGCGATGGCCGAGGAGGGTCAGCGGTACGTCGGCCCCGTGCTCCCGGTGGACGACGTGGGCTCCTCGGACGTCGCGCTCGTCGGCCGCGTGGCCGAGCTGCTGGACCGGCTCACCGCGGTGCTGGCCGACCTGGACGGCGCGCACCCCGCCGCACGCTGGTTCGACGCGATGGACCGCGCGCTGCTCCTGCTCACCGACGTGGCACCGGCCGACCGGTGGCAGCAGGCCGAGGCGCAACGCGTGCTCGCCGCGGCGCGCGAGGACGCGGCGGGCCGGTCCAGCACGCTGCGGCTGCGGGACGTGGTCGCCCTGCTCGGCCCGCGCCTCGAGGGACGGCCGACGCGCACCGGCTTCCGCACCGGCGCGCTGACCGTCTGCTCGCTCGCACCCATGCGGGCAGTGCCGCACCGGGTGGTCGTGCTGCTCGGCATGGACGACGGCGTGTTCCCGCGCGGGGGCCGCCGCGACGGCGACGACGTGCTCGCGCGCGACCCGCTTCTCGGCGAGCGCGACCGCCGTCAGGAGGACCGCCAGCTCTTCCTCGACGCCGTCACGTCCGCGACCGAGCACCTCGTGGTGCTGCACACGGGTGCCGACGAGCGGACCGGCGCGCACCGGCCGCCGTGCGTGCCCGTGGGCGAGCTGCTGGACGCGGTCGACGAGGCCGTCGCGCTGCCCGGGGGTGCGCGCGCCGCCCTCGTCGTCGAGCACCCGCTGCAGCCCGTCGACCCGCGCGTGTTCACGCCCGGCGCGCTCGGCCGGCCCGGGCCATTCGGGTTCGACGCGCTCGACCTCGCGGCCGCACGTGCCGCGACGGGCCCACGCGCCGCCTCCGACGTGCTCGTCCCGACCCCGCTGCCCCCGCCCGGCAGCGCCGGGGACGACGTGGACCTCGCGGACCTCGTCGCGGCGCTGCAGCACGCGCCGCGCGCGTTCTTCCGGCAGCGTCTCGACGCGACCCTGCCGCGCGACGAGCCGCAGCTCGACGACCGCATGCCGCTCGAGCTGGACGCGCTCACCCGCTGGGCGATCGGCGACCGAGTGCTCACGGCGACGCTCGACGGCGCCGACCTGGCGGCCGCCGCGGCCGCGGAGCGACGCCGCGGCCACCTTCCCCCGCGCGAGCTCGGCGGGGCCACGCTCGAGGCGATCCTGGACGAGGCCCGGCCGATCCTCGAGGCCGCCCGCCCCTACCTCGCGGGCGAGGCCGCGTCGTGCGACGTGCGCGTGGCGCTGCCGCACGCGACCCGGTCGGTCACCGGGACGGTGGCCGGGCTGCGCGACGGGCAGCTCGTGCGCGTCGTGTACTCGCGGCTCGCGGCCAAGCACCTGCTCGAGTCGTGGGTGCTCCTGCTCGCCCTCGCCGCGGGCGGCGCGCAGGTCCGACGGGCCGTGACGATCGGGCGGGGCCGCGGCGACGCCGACCGGTCCGTGCTGCGCGCACCCGAGCCCGGGCTCGCACGCGAGCTGCTGGGCGAGCTCGTCGCGGTGCGCGACGAGGCGATGCTCGCGCCGATCCCGCTGCTCACCCGCACGAGCCACGCCTACGCGGCGTGCCGCTGGGAACGCGGGTCCACCTCCGAGGCGCTGCGAGCCGCGCGCCGCGAGCTCGGCTCGCTCGACGACGCGGAGAGCGGCCGCGGCGGGTTCGAGCGGGTCGACGCCTACCACGTGCTCGCGTGGGGGGACGGGTTCGCGCTCGACGACCTGCTCGGTGAGCCCACCGCGCTCGACCGGACGCTGCGCCCCCAGGAACCCACCCGGTTCGGGGCGCTCGCGGCCCGCGTGTGGGACGCGCTGCTGCAGCACGAGCGGTTCGAGGAGGCGGTGTGAACGACGAGGCCGTTCCCGTGTTCGACGCGTGCGGCCCGCTGCCCGGCGTCGAGACCGTGGTCCTCGAGGCGAGCGCCGGCACCGGCAAGACGTGGACGATCGCGTCGCTCGCCGTGCGGTACGTCGCCGAGCTCGACGTGCGCCTGCCCGAGCTGATGCTCGTGACGTTCGGCCGCGCCGCGACCACCGAGCTGCGCGACCGCGTGCGCTCACGCCTCGTCGAGGTCGAGCGCGCGCTGCGCGACCCGGCCACGGCACGCTCGTCGTCGGACGAGGTGGTCGCCCTGCTCGCGGACGTGCCGCCCGACGAGGCCGAGCGCCGCCGCGCGCGCGTCGCCCGGGCCGTCGCGGAGTTCGACGCCGCGACCATCACCACGACGCACGGCTTCTGCCAGCAGATGCTCGCGATGCTCGGCACGACCGCCGACATGGACCACGACGCGGTGCTCGTACCGGACGTCGCCGACCTCGAGGCAGACGTGGCGGACGACCTGTACCTGCGCACGTACGCGGCGCAGCCCGAGCCGCTCGTCACGGTCGGCGAGGCGCGCGAGCTGATGCACGCGGCGATCTCCGACCACGCCGCCGCGCTCGAGCCCGCGGACGCGGAGCCGGGCACGCGCGCGTTCCACCGGTTCAAGCTCGCGGACGTCGCCCGCCAGGAGATGCGGCGGCGCAAGCGGGCCGCGGGCGTGGTCGACTACGACGACCTGCTCACGCTGCTGCGGGACGCGCTCACCGACCCGGTGACCGGCCCGGCGGCCCGCGAGCGCGTGCGCGGGGCGTACCGCGTGGTCATGGTCGACGAGTTCCAGGACACCGACCCGGTGCAGTGGCAGATCCTCGAGGCGGCGTTCGCGGGCGAGCGCACGCTCGTCCTGATCGGCGACCCCAAGCAGGCCATCTACGCGTTCCGCGGCGCCGACGTCGCGACGTACCTGGTGGCGGCGCAGCACGCGCGCCGCGCGACCCTCGCGCACAACCACCGCGCGGACCCCGAGGTGCTCACGGGCCTGCGCCCGGTGCTCGAGGGAGCCGCGCTGGGCGACCGGCGCATCGTCGTGCGCCCCGTGCAGGCCCGGCGCACCGGGCGGCGCCTGCGCGGTGGGCCACCCGTGGTCCTGCGCCAGGTGACCCGTGAGGCGCTGCGCACCACGGCCGCACGGACCCCGGCCGTCGGCGCGGTGCGCGACTTCCTGTACGCGGATGTCGCGGCGCAGGTCGTCGAGACGCTGCGCACGCACCAGGTGCTCGACGGCACCGGCTGGCGCGAGGTCCGCCCGGGCGACGTCGCGGTGCTCGTGCGCCGCAACCGTGACGCGACCGCGGTGCAGCGCGCGCTCGCCGACGCGGGCGTGCCCGCGGTGATCTCCGGTCTGGCGAGCGTGTTCGGCACCCGCGCCGCGCAGCACTGGCTCACCCTGCTGTCCGCGCTCGCGCGGCCCGACGACGCGCGGCTCGCCGCCGGTGCGGCGCTCACCCCGTTCCTCGGCTGGACCGCGGCGGACCTGGCGCAGGCCGACGACGACGCGCGCGACCGGCTCGCCGAGCGGGTGCGCACCTGGTCCGCGACGCTCGCGTCGCACGGCGTCGCGGCGCTCCTCGAGGCCGCGGCCGCGGCCGGGATGCGTGAGCGCGTGATGCGCCGCGCGGACGGCGAGCGCGAGCTCACGGACGTGCGGCACGTGGGCGAGGCGCTGCACGCCGTGACCGTGCAGGAGGGCCTCGGCGCGTCCGCGCTGCTCGAGTGGCTGCGCGCGCGCATCGACGCCTCCGCGCGCGACTACGCCGAGGAGCGCAGCCGCCGTCTGCAGACCGACGCCGCGGCGGTCCAGGTGATCACCGTGCACGCGAGCAAGGGCCTGCAGTTCCCGGTCACGCTCGTGCCGTTCGCGTGGGACACGTGGGTCCCGTCGGACCCGCCCGTGCTGCGGTTCCACCGCGACGACGCCCGGACGCTGCACGTCGGCGGCCCCGACAGCCCCGGCTACGCCGACGGTCTGCGCGCGCACCAGGACGACGAGGCGGGCGAGCAGCTGCGGCTCACCTACGTCGCGCTCACGCGCGCGCACAGCCAGGTGGTCGTGTGGTGGGCCCCGAGCCGCAACGCCGAGCGCAGCCCGCTGTCGCGTCTGCTGCTGGCGGAGCGCGACGTGGACGGCACTCCCGCGCCGGTCGTCCCGGTGCCGTCCGACGACGCCGCCGGGCAGGCGTTCGCCGCGCTCGCCGCGGCCACGGGCGGCGCGCTGGTGCACGAGCGCGTCGCGCAGGCGCGTCCGCCGGCACGCTGGTCACCCCCGCCCGCGCCGACGCCCCCGCTCGCGCTCGCGCGCCTCGACCGCACCCTCGACACCGCGTGGCGTCGCACGTCCTACACGGGCCTGACGGCAGCCGCGTACGACGCGCAGCACCACGCACCCTCGTCGGAGCCCGAGACGACGGGTGTGCAGGACGAGCCCGAGGGCGCTCCCCTCGCGTCCGCGCACGCGGCGGCCGCCGGCCCGGAGGAGGCCGCGCTGCGCGCGCTGGGCTCCCCCATGGCGGACCTGCCGGCGGGGACGGCGTTCGGCACGCTCGTGCACCACGTGCTCGAGAACGTGGACACGCGCGCGGCGGACCTCGTCGCGCAGGTCGCGGAGCGGTGCGCGCAGGCCGACCCCGGCCGCGCGCTGCGGGTCGGTCCCGACGAGCTCGCCGAGCGCCTCCTGCCCGCGCTGCACACCCCGCTCGGCCCGCTCGCCGACGGGCTGACGCTCGCGCAGGTCGCACCGGCGGACCGGCTGCCCGAGCTGGACTTCGAGCTGCCGCTCGCGGGCGGCGACCGGGTGCGCGACGGTGCCGGGACCGCGGCGTCGCTGCGGGACGTCGCCGCGCTGTGGCGCACGCACATGCCCGCCGACGACCCGCTCGCCGGGTACGGCGACCGGCTGGCGGACCCGGTGCTCGCCGCGAGCACGCTGCGCGGCTACCTCACGGGCAGCATCGACGCCGTGCTGCGCGTGCCGTCGGCGCGCGGCGGGCACCGCTACCTCGTCGTGGACTACAAGACCAACCGCCTGGGCCCGTGGGAGGAGCCCCTCTCCGCGTGGCACTACCGGCCCTCGGCCATGCTGGCGGCGATGGTCGAGCACCACTACCCGCTGCAGCTCGTGCTGTACTCCGTCGCGTTGCACCGGTTCCTGCGCTGGCGGGTGGCGGGCTACGACCCCGACGCGCACCTGGGCGGCGGGCTGTACCTGTTCGTGCGCGGGATGCTCGGCCCCGGCACCCCCGTGCTCGACGGCCCCGGCGGCCCGGCCCCCACGGGCGTCCTCGCGTGGCGCCCGCCGACCCCGCTGGTGCTCGCACTGTCCGACCTCCTGGCGGGAGCCCGATGAACGACCCGACGACCATCGGCGGTGCCGCTGTCGACCCGCACCCGGACGTGCCCCGGCGCGTCACGGGTCTGCTCGCGCCGTTCGTCGCCGCACGCGTGCTCACCGCCGCGGACGTGCACGTCGCCCGCCGCGTCACCGGCCTGTGCGGCGAGGACGACGAGCGCGTGGCGCTCGCGGTCGCCCTCGCCGTGCGCGCGCTGCGGGCGGGGTCGGTGTGCGTCGTGCTCGCGGACGCGCGCACGATCGTCGAGCCCGCGCAGGACGACGACGCCGAGGTGCTGGCCGACGGGTCCGCACGCGGCACGGTCGCGGACCTCCCGTGGCCCGACCTCGACCCGTGGGTCCAGGCCGTGCGGTCGAGCCCCGCGGTCGCCGACGGGCCCGACGGACCCGACGACCGCCCGCTGCGGTGGGCCGGTGCGCGCCTCTACCTCGACCGGTACTGGCGCGACGAGGTCGAGGTCCGCACGCAGGTCACGCAGCGCCTCGCCCGCGTCGACGTCGACCCGGACCGGCTCGAGGCCGCGGTGGAGCGCCTGTTCCCGCGGACCGCGGACGAGCGGCAGCGCGCCGCGCTGCGGACCGCCGCGACCTCGCGGCTCACCGTTCTCACGGGCGGCCCGGGCACCGGCAAGACCACGACCGTCGCGCGGCTCGTCGCCGCGCTGCAGGACGTCGCCGGGCCCGGGCTGCGCGTCGCGCTCGCGGCACCCACGGGCAAGGCCGCGGCGCGGCTGCAGGAGTCCGTCAACGCCCAGGTCGCCGCGCTCGCCGAGCTCGGGCTCGACGCGGACCGCGCGCGCGTCGGCGAGATGCACGCCAGCACCGTGCACCGGCTGCTCGGGCACCGCCCGGGCAGCAGCACGCGGTTCCGCCACCACGCCGGGCACCGGCTGCCGCACGACGTGGTCGTGGTCGACGAGACCTCGATGATGTCGCTGTCCCTCATGGCCCGGCTGCTCGAGGCCGTGCGCCCGCAGGCGCGCGTCGTGCTCGTCGGCGACGCACACCAGCTCGCGAGCGTCGAGGCCGGCGCCGTGCTGGGCGACCTGGTCGCCTCGCTCCCGGGCGGGGTGGTCGAGCTGACCCGCGAGCACCGGTTCGGGCGTGCGCTCGCGGACCTCGCACGTGCCGTCCGCGACGGCGACGACGAGCGCACCGTGGCGCTCCTGCGCGCCGGCGGGGAGTCGGTGGAGTGGGTCGAGACGGCAGGCGACGTGGCGACCCCCGCCGAGGTCGCGACGCTCGAGCAGGACGTGCGCGCGACGGGCCGGCGGCTCGTGACCGCCGCCCGCGCGGGCGACGCGGACGGGGCGCTCGCCGCGCTCGCCGAGCACCGGCTGCTCCTGGCGCACCGCCGGGGGCCGGCGGGCGTCGCGCACTGGGCGGCGCTCGCCGAGGAGTGGGTCGCGCAGGAGACGGGTGGCCGCTCCGGCGCTCCGTTCCCACCGGGCCGGCCGTTGATCGTCACGAGCAACGACCGCGCCACGGGGCTGTCGAACGGCGACACGGGCGTCGTGGTCGCGACGCCCGACGGGGTCGCGGTGGCGTTCGCGACGTCCGCGGGGCACCGGCTCGTCCCGACGCACCGGC
>NZ_BJLP01000069.1 GCF_006538705.1 Cellulomonas uda | reverse complement strand
GGGGAAGTCCGGTTCGAGAGCTCGGGCCGGCTCCCCGCCGCGACGTGTGCATCACGGCAACTATCCGTTCGGCCAGGCTCGGCGCGACGTGGGAACGCGGCGTGACCGAGAACCCGCCAGACGACAGGAGTAGGTAGATGATCCAGCAGGAGACGCGGCTTCGCGTCGCCGACAACACGGGTGCCAAGGAGATCCTCTGCATCCGTGTGCTCGGCGGTTCCGGCCGCCGCTACGCCGGGATCGGCGACGTCATCGTCGCCACCGTCAAGGACGCCATCCCCGGCGGCAACGTCAAGAAGGGCGACGTCGTCAAGGCGGTCGTCGTGCGCACCCGCAAGGAGCGCCGCCGCCCGGACGGCTCGTACATCAAGTTCGACGAGAACGCGGCCGTGATCCTCAAGAACGACGGGGAGCCCCGCGGCACCCGCATCTTCGGCCCCGTGGGCCGCGAGCTGCGCGACAAGAAGTTCATGAAGATCATCTCGCTGGCTCCGGAGGTGCTCTGACCATGGCGAAGATCAAGAAGGGCGACCTGGTGGTCGTCATCTCGGGCCGTGACAAGGGCAAGCAGGGCCGTGTGCTCGAGGTCCTCACGCAGACCCAGCGCGTCGTCGTCGAGGGCGTCCAGCGCGTGCAGAAGCACGTCAAGGCCGGCCAGACGGCTCGTGGCACCCGCACGGGTGGCATCGAGACGGTCGAGGCGCCCATCCACATCAGCAACGTGATGCTCGTGGACCCGGAGACCAAGAAGGGCACCCGGGTCGGCTACCGCACCGAGCAGGTCGAGCGCGACGGCCGCACGCGGAACGTCCGTGTCCGCGTCGCCAAGCGCTCCGGGAAGGACGTCTGACATGACCGAGACGACGATCCAGGCTCCGGCGCTGCCCCGCCTCAAGACCAAGTACAACGACGAGATCCGTGCCGCGCTGCGTGAGCAGTTCGGCCACGAGAACATCAACCAGGTCGCGCGCCTGGTGAAGGTCGTCGTGAACATGGGCGTGGGCGAGGCCGCCAAGGACTCCAAGCTCATCGAGGGTGCGATCCGCGACCTGACCCAGATCACGGGTCAGAAGCCGCAGGTCACCAAGGCCCGCAAGTCCATCGCGCAGTTCAAGCTGCGTGAGGGCATGCCGATCGGTGCGCACGTCACGCTGCGCGGCGACCGGGCCTGGGAGTTCCTCGACCGCCTGCTGTCGACGGCGCTGCCGCGCATCCGCGACTTCCGCGGCCTGTCGCCCAAGCAGTTCGACGGCAACGGCAACTACACGTTCGGCCTCGTGGAGCAGTCCGTGTTCCACGAGATCGACCAGGACAAGATCGACCGCGTCCGCGGCATGGACATCACGGTCGTCACGACGGCGGGCACCGACGACGAGGGACGCGCGTTCCTCAAGCTCCTCGGCTTCCCGTTCAAGGAGGACTGACCCCATGGCGAAGACCGCTCTGATCAACAAGGCGAACGCCAAGCCGAAGTTCGCGGTGCGTGGGTACACGCGCTGCCAGCGCTGCGGCCGTCCGCACTCGGTGTACCGCAAGTTCGGCCTGTGCCGGATCTGCGTGCGGGAGATGGCCCACCGCGGCGAGCTCCCCGGCGTCACCAAGAGCAGCTGGTAATCCGTTCGCGACACCCCCAGTCGGTAGGTCCCGTGCCGCCCAGCGGCCCGGGATACCCCGGCAGAAAGGCTGACAAGCCATGACCATGACCGACCCGATCGCAGACTTCCTGACGCGTCTGCGCAACGCGAACTCGGCGCACCACGACTCGGTGACGATCCCGTTCTCGAAGCTCAAGTCGCACATCGCGGAGATCCTGCAGGCCGAGGGTTTCATCCAGGGCTGGAAGGTCGAGGACGCCCCCGTGGGCAAGAACCTCGTCGTCGAGCTCAAGTACGGCCCGAACCGCGAGCGTGCGCTCGCCGGCGTCAAGCGCGTGTCCAAGCCGGGCCTGCGCGTGTACGCCAAGTCCACCAACCTGCCGAAGGTGCTCGGCGGCCTCGGCGTGGCGATCCTGTCCACGTCCTCGGGCCTCCTCACCGACAAGCAGGCCGCCAAGAAGGGCGTGGGTGGGGAAGTCCTCGCCTACGTCTGGTGAGCTGAGACCAGGAAAGGAGCAGAATCCATGTCCCGCATCGGACGGATTCCCGTCCCGGTCCCGGCCGGGGTGGACGTCACCATCGACGGCGCCGTCGTGACCGTGAAGGGCCCCAAGGGGACCCTCACGCACACGGTCGCCGCGCCCATCGAGGTCAAGCAGGAGGACGCGACGCTCGTCGTGACGCGTCCCGACGACGAGCGCAACTCGCGCTCGCTGCACGGCCTCACCCGCACGCTCCTGGCCAACCTGGTCACGGGTGTGACGGAGGGCTACACCAAGAAGCTCGAGATCGTCGGCACCGGTTACCGCGTGACCGCCAAGGGCTCGGACCTCGAGTTCGCGCTGGGCTTCAGCCACCCCGTCGTCGTCACGCCGCCGGAGGGCATCTCCTTCGTCGTCGAGGCGCCGACGCGCTTCTCGGTGCAGGGCATCGACAAGCAGCAGGTCGGCGAGGTCGCCGCGAACATCCGCAAGATCCGCAAGCCCGAGCCGTACAAGGGCAAGGGCGTGCGCTACGCGGGCGAGAACGTGCGCCGCAAGGTCGGAAAGGCTGGTAAGTAAGCCATGGCGATCAGCATCAAGGGCAAGGGCAAGGCGATCTCGCGCAAGCGTCGTCACCTGCGTCTGCGCAAGAAGGTCACCGGCACCGCGGCCCGTCCGCGTCTCGTCGTGACGCGCTCCGCGCGCCACATCACCGCTCAGGTCGTCGACGACGCGATCGGCCAGACCGTCGCGTCGGCCTCCACGCTCGAGGCGGACCTGCGCGCGACGGACGGCGACAAGACGGCCAAGGCGAAGAAGGTCGGCGAGCTCGTCGCCGAGCGCGCCAAGGCCAAGGGCGTCGAGGCGGTCGTGTTCGACCGCGGCGGCAACAAGTACCACGGTCGTGTGGCCGCGGTCGCCGACGGTGCCCGCGAGGGCGGCCTGGCCCTGTGACGACGACGAACCGGAAGAAGAGGACTCACTGATGGCTGCTCCTGCACGCAGCAACACCGGTGCTCAGGGCACCGGCGGCGAGCGCCGCGACGGCGGTCGTCGTGACGGAGGCCGTCGCGGCGACGCGGCGGAGAAGAGCGCGTTCCTCGAGCGCGTCGTGACGATCAACCGTGTGGCCAAGGTCGTCAAGGGTGGTCGCCGCTTCAGCTTCACCGCGCTCGTCGTGGTGGGCGACGGTGACGGCACGGTCGGTGTCGGCTACGGCAAGGCCAAGGAGGTGCCCGCGGCGATCGCCAAGGGTGTCGAGGAGGCGAAGAAGAACTTCTTCCGCGTCCCCCGCATCCAGGGCACGATCCCGCACCCCATCACGGCCGAGTCGGCTGCCGGCATCGTCCACCTGCGCCCCGCGGCGCCCGGTACCGGTGTGATCGCCGGTGGTCCGGTGCGTGCGGTGCTCGAGTGCGCCGGCATCCACGACGTCCTGAGCAAGTCGCTCGGCTCGTCGAACGCGATCAACATCGTCCGGGCGACCGTGGCGGCGCTGCGCGGTCTCGAGGAGCCTCAGGCCGTGGCCGCGCGCCGTGGCCTGCCGCTCGAGCACGTCGTGCCCGCCCCGCTGCTGCGGGCGCAGGCTGCCGGCCAGGCCGCCAAGGCCGCCGAGAAGGTGGGTGCGTGATGGCCCGCCTCAAGGTGACGCAGAAGCGCTCCGGCATCGGTGGCAAGCAGAACCAGCGCGACACGCTCCGCACGCTTGGTCTCAAGCGCATCGGCGACGTCGTCGTCAAGGAGGACCGTCCCGAGATCCGCGGCATGGTGAAGACCGTGCAGCACCTCGTGGTGGTCGAGGAGGTCGAGTGACCATGGCTGACGAGACGAACGAGGTGACCGAGGCGCAGGACGCGCCGAAGGCCACCAAGAAGGCCCCGGCCAAGAAGGCGACGGCTGCCGCCGCCGAGAAGGCGCCCGCGAAGAAGGCGTCCTCGAAGGCTGCGGCGAAGGACGAGGCGGCTGCTGCCGCCCCGGCCGCCGCCGCGAAGAAGGCCCCGGCCGCCAAGTCCGCCGCTGCCAAGAAGGCGGCGGAGGACGCGGCGAAGCCGGGTGCCGGTGGCACGCTCAAGGTGCACCACCTGCGTCCGGCCCCGGGCGCCAAGACCGCGAAGACCCGTGTGGGCCGTGGTGAGGCGTCGAAGGGCAAGACCGCGGGCCGTGGCACCAAGGGCACCAAGGCCCGCTACCAGGTCCCGCAGCGCTTCGAGGGTGGCCAGATGCCGCTCCACATGCGCCTGCCGAAGCTTCGCGGCTTCAAGAACCCGTTCCGTGTCGAGTACCAGGTCGTCAACCTGGACAAGCTCTCGGCGCTGTACCCGGACGGTGGCGACGTGACGGTCGCCGACCTGGTCGCCAAGGGCGCGGTCCGCAAGGGCCAGCCGGTCAAGGTGCTCGGCACCGGTGACATCACGGTCAAGGTCTCCGTCGCTGTCGATGCCCTCTCGGCGTCGGCGAAGGAGAAGATCGTGGCGGCCGGCGGGTCGGTCCAGGAGGACTGACCTCGCGACGAGATCGCTGCAGCGGGCGGTCCTGGGAGAGATCCCGGGGCCGCCCGCTTCGTCGTCCCCGGGGTCCCTCGCCACGGGCCGCGTGCGAGGCGTGGGCGTGGCAGTCGGCTGACCTGCGTCATCACCGCGGTGCCGTGTGCATCCGGGTTCGTCCTGCGGTGCCCGGAGAGAGGGTGAGGTGCTGCCACCCAGGGGCGATCCCGGTCACACCTCGGTCCCTTCAGGTCGCTCGTCCAACTCCCGATCACCGGTGCGGGCCCGCCCGGGTCCGTGTCCGGAGGAGGGTTGTCGATGAGCTCGCGGCTGATGCGTGCGGCGTGGACGGCGGTGGCCGTGCTCGTCGTCGCCGCCGGCGGCGTCGCGGTGCAGCCGGCCGCACCGGCCCGGTCGGCGGTCGGTGACGCGAGCTCGTCCAGCGGGTCGGGCGCGTCCGTCCGGGCGACCACGGGCAGCGGGCTATACCGGGACCGCATCCTGTGGGTCAACTGGGGAGCCCAGGGCGCGTCGCTCAACGCGACGAGCACCACGGTGTGGACGTACCTCCAGGTGGGTGACCTCACGCGTCTCGAGGTGCAGTGCACGCTCAGCGGCCGCAGCGGTGACTCCCTCCAGGCGTACCGCTCGGGCCAGTGGGGCGCGGACGGTCTGCAGGTGCTCTACAACACGCCCGCCAACGACCTGGTGAACGGCATCGGCACGGTGAACCAGGGTGTCGCCGCGACGTTCACCCTGGGCTGCGGGACGGCCCGGCTCGCGACGTACGCGTCGTCGGCCTTCACGGGGGCGCCGACGTCCACCGCCGCGGTCACGCTGTCGGGCCTCGTGTTCGCCGACGCCGAGTCGACGAACGGCGGCGAGTTCACGCGCGCGACGCCGACGCCGAGCACGGCGACCTGGCGGATCCTCGACGTCTACCCGGGGACGTGCTCGGCGACCTACCGGGTGCAGCGCGACATGGCGAACCGGCTGACGCTCGGCTCGTCGGCGGAGTGCTCAGCGCCTGGACGTTCGGCGACCGCCGTGGCGTTCGCCGACGGTGCGACGACGCTCGCGGTGAGCCTCGAGGGCTCGGGACTCGCCGCCGCGGCGTTCGGCGTCGTGTTGGGGGTCGACTACGGCGACGCCCCGGCCTCGTACGGCCTCGGGGGCGGAGTCGTGCAGCCGACGTGGTCGGGCGGCAGCCCGCCGGTCAACAGCATCTTCAACACGTGGACCACGCTCGCGAGCAACGGGTCGGTGTCCTTCACCCGTGCCGTGCTCGGACCGCCGTCGACCCGCCTCGGGCCGAACGCGGTCCCCGAGCTGCTGCCCGCGTCGTCGGCCGACGCCTCGGGTGACACGCCCGACGAGGACGCGCTCGCGGCGGCGTTGGCGGACATCACCTACGTGCGCGGCGTGACGACGACGTACGCCGTCGCGAACATCCGGTGCGCCGCCGACGGCGCGACCACGTACGTGCGCGGGTGGCTGGACTGGAACCGCAACGGCCAGTTCGACGCGGGCGAGGCGTCCAGCGCGGACGCCACCTGCACGTCGACGACCTCGACCAACGTCACGCTGAGCTTCGCCGTACCGAGCACCGTGCCCGAGGGGCAGGCCGCCGGCGGTGACCGGACGTTCCTGCGCCTGATGGCCTCGACCGTCCAGGCGCAGCTCGCGCCCACCGGGTTCACGGCGCGCGGCGAGGTCGAGGACTGGCCGGTCCGCCTGCGGGTCCCGCGCCTCCAGGTCACCAAGACGGCGAACGCGACGGTCATGCCGGCCGCGGGCGGGGTGGTCACGTACACGGTCGTCGCGACGAACGTCGGCAACGGCTCCTACACGGCTGCGACGCCGGCGCGCGTCTACGACGACCTGACGGCCGTCACCGACGACGCGACGCGCGGCACCGTGACGTCGAGCCCGACGGGCGTGACCGTGTCGGGCCAGCTCGTCTCGTGGTCCGGTGCGCTCGACCCCGGCGCGTCGGTGACGCTGACGATCCCGGTCACCGTGCTCGCGACCCCGGGGGACCGCGTGATGACCAACGTCGCGCGCGTGTCCCACACGGTGCTCGCGGCGGGCTCGGTGACGTGCGCCGCGGGGTCGTCCGACGAGGCCGCTCAGGTCTGCGCGCGCCACGTCCTGTACCGCTCCGAGGTCCGCGTGACCAAGGAGGCGTTCACGAGCGCGGCGTTCACGACGCCGATCACCTCCGGCGCGTCGCTCGCGCCGGGGACGACCGTCTACTGGCGCTACACGGTGCAGAACACCGGCTCGGCGCCGCTCACGGACGTGGTGCTCACCGACACGGCGACGGACACCCGCACCGATGCCGGCGGCACGACGTCCGCCACGACCTCCCCGGTCATCTCCTGCCCGGGGACTCCCACGGTCACGCCAGGCACGAGCGTGACGATCTCCTCCCTCGCGGCCGGCGCCAGCCGGGTGTGCACCGCCACCGCGCCGGTCGGCGTGCTCTGACCGGATCCAGACCGCCCGAGCCCGGACGGACTGCGGCCCCTCGCGGGGCGAACCCTCCACAGAAAGGCACGACCATGAAGAACAAGACGAAGGGCGTCATCGCCGGGCTCGCCGGTCTCGCGCTCCTGTCCGGCGGCACGACGTTCGCCCTGTGGTCCGACTCGGACTCGATCCCGGGCGGCACGATCACCAACGGTGAGCTCGGCGTCTCGGCCACGAGCGTCGGCTGGTTCGACGTGTCCCCGGACCGCACGGACGTCACGGTCGACGCGACGCCCGTGACCGAGCTGGACGGCCACACGGTCGACCTGCAGACGTGGCGCATGGTCCCGGGTGACGTCGCCGAGGGCACGTACGGCCTGGACGTCACGCTCGTCGGCGACAACCTCGTCGCGAACCTCGACGTCACGAGCTCGGGCGGCACGACGCCCCTGCCCGAGGGCCTGGTCGTCTCCTACCAGGTGTTCGACGCGGACGGCACCGACGTGACCGCCGGCGTGCTCGACGGCACCTCGACGACGCTGCGGTTCGCCGCGCCGCGCACCGGCCAGGCCGCGGGCACCCCGGTGAACACCGGCACGGTCGTCGTCGACGGCACGACCGCCGCCGACCTGTTCGTGGTCGTCACCGCGGACTGGTCCGCCGAGGCGAGCGGCACGACCGCCGCCTCGACGATGAACGCGGCGACGGCGCTGAAGGACCTGACCGTCTCGCTGCAGCAGGACCGCAGCGGCGCCGACTTCAGCTGACCGCGCAGGTGGGCGGGGCGTCCGCGTCCCGCCCACCTCCCGCCCACCTCCCGCCCCGACGAGCACGAGGAGCCCCGATGACCGCACGACGACACGACAGTGCGCTGTCCGGTGTGCTCTCCGTCCTCATGTGGGCGGTGCTGCTGGTCGTCGTGGCGGCGGTCGCGGTGCTCGTCGTGGTGCCCAAGGCGCTCGGCGGCACCACCCTCACCGTGCTCACCGGCTCGATGGAGCCGACGTTCTCGCCGGGCGACGTCGTCGCGGTGCGGACCGTGTCCGACCCGGCCACCGAGGTCCACGTGGGCGACGTCGTGACGTTCCAGCCGGTCTCGGGCGACCCGACGCTCGTCACGCACCGCGTGGTCGCCAAGCGCATCAGCGCCGCAGGGACGACGTTCGTGACGCGCGGCGACGCGAACGGGGCGGACGACGACCCGATCGAGCCCGCGCAGATCCAGGCGGTCGCGGTGTACTCGGTGCCGTGGGTGGGCCACGTGTCGCTGTGGCTCGGCGAGCGCAAGGGCCTGGCCGTCGCGCTCGTCGCGGCCGCGCTGCTCGGGTACGCCGCGGTGATGATCCTGCGCCCTGAGCGGCGCACGCGCGACGACGAGCCGACCGCCGACACGCCCGCCGACGTGCCCACCGAGGTGCCCACCGACGACGAGCGTGCCCGCGCGCGCGAGGTGGAGGGCGCCCGATGAGGACCCGGCGCCCCGTCTCCCTCGCCGCCGCGGCCCTCCTCGTCGCGGGTGCCGCGGCGGGGCTGACCTATGCGCTGTGGGGCGCGGGGGTGACCGTCGCCGCCTCCGTGGTGCGCAGCGGCACCCTGGACCTGGCGCTCGTCGGGACGCCCACCTGGACCGAGACGAGTCCGGACGTGAGCCCGGCGCACGCGGTGGCGACGAGGCCGGACGGGATCACCGCCGACCACCTCGCGACCCCCGGCGACTCGTTCCGTGTCGTGCAGCGCTTCCGCCCGGTGCTCCAGGGCGACAACCTCGCGGCGCGCCTGCGCGTCAGCTGGGACTCCGCACCCGCGCTGCTGCCCGCGGGCGGCGTGACGGCGACGTACACGGTCAGCCGTCCGGACGGCGTCACGTCCGCCGCGGTGCCGGTCGGCACGCCGACCCTGCTGCCGGGCGCACCGGACAACCTCACGGCTGCCGAGGTGGCGGCGTGGGGGACCGCGACGTGGGCGGTGACGGTGACGCTCACGTACTCGGGCGCGGACGTGATGGTCGCGGACACCGCGATCGCCTCGGCGCCGACGACCGGGCTCGGCACGGTCGTCGTGACGTGGGAGCAGGTACGCGACGGCGACGGGTTCTCGCCGTGACGCGCGCGACGACGGCCGCGGTCGTGGCGCGCGTGCGCCGCGCGGTGCGGCGGCGGGACGTCGCGGTCGTCGCGGTCGTCGTGCTGGTCGCGGCGCTCGTCGGCGTCGGGACGGGCGGGACGCTCGCGCTGTGGCGCGTGTCCGTGACCGGGACGCAGCGCATGCCCGTGGGGGTGACGGTGTTCGGCGCGGGCGCGCCCGGCAGCCCGGTCTTCGCGACGACGAGCACGCCCCTCGACGCGTCGCGCAACCGCGGCTCGGTGACGTACACGATCCCGGCGGCCGCGACGACGACGCTCTACAACGGCAACAGCCTCAGCGGGGGAGCGGTCGCGATCCCGCTGCAGGTCCGCAGCCTCGCGCAGGGGCATCGCGGCCTGGCGTACACGCTGACGGTCGACACCGCGGGCGGGGTGTTCGGCGCGTCGCAGGTCAGCACGTACCGCGTCGCGTCGGCGGCGGCCTGCACGACGAGCCTGACGGGCGCGGGTGCGACGCTCGCCTCGACCCCCTGGACCTCGGCGTACACCGCGTCGACGACGCCCAGCGACGAGTACTGGTGCCTCGTCGCGCGCTACGTGCCGACCCGCTGGACGCACACCGACACCGCGCAGGTGACCGCGACGGGCCCCGCCGGGACGGTGTCCGGGGCGTCGTCCGCGTGGACGGCGACGGCCGCCCGCACGTTCGTCGTCGCGGCGGAGCCCGTGCACACCGTCACGTTCACGTTCACGACCTTCCGGACCACGCCGTGAGGCGCGCGACGAGGGTGCTCGCCGCGGTCGCCGCCGGTCTCACGCTGGCGGTGACGGCCCCGGCCGCCGCCGCGGTGGCCGACGACGAGCTGGGCGTCGGCTGGGCGGGCCCGACGGTCTCGCTCGCGTGGGACGGCACGACGCAGAGCACCGCGACGACGAGCTTCGTCGGGGTGCCCGTCTCCGTGCCCGGTGACCAGGCGCGCCGCACCCTCGTCGTGCGCAACGACGGGCCGAGCGCGGGCCGGCTGACGGCGTGGCTGGTCGACGTCGACCTCGACGCGCCCGCGGGGAGCACCACGACCTTCTTCGACGACGTGCGCCTGCGGTGGGACGGCGGCGAGCGCTCGCTGCAGGCGCTCGCGGACGCGGGCCGCACCCGCATCGCGAGCCGCGTCCTGGCGCCGGGCGAGTCGACCCGGCTGACGGTCGGGTACGTCTTCGACGTAGACGCGACCTCGGGGAACGGCACGCACGAGGGACGACTCGAGGCGTCCTTCGACGTCCTGCTGCACCTCGCGGACGTCGCGGTCGCACCCACGCCGGACCCCACGGTCGAGCCCACGCCCGGGCCCGGCCCGAGCCAGGACGGGATCGCCCCGACGCCGTCGCCGTCACCCGCGGCCACGCCGGGACCGGGGCGGACGCCGCCGCTCGCCCGGACGGGGGCGGACGTCCTGTTCCTGGGCACGTGGGCCGTGGCGTGCGCCACAGGGGGCATACTGCTCCTGCTCGTCGCGCGTCGGCGGCGGCGGGCACGCGTGTAGCGAAGGCGCTCACCCGCGAAGAACCGAGCTCGGTGAGGTTGCAGGTAGTCTTGCCTGCGGCCATCGCCGGGTGGCTGACGACTGCCGCACGAGCGGCTACCCAGGAGGACAGGTGCTAGGCGCATTCGTGCGGGCGTTCCGGACGCCCGACCTGCGGCGGAAGCTGCTCTTCACCATCGGGATCATGGTGGTGTTCCGCATCGGATCCTTCCTGCCCACGCCCGGGGTGTCCTACCCCAACGTGCAGCAGTGCATCGACGAGAGGGGCAGCGGCAACGGCCTGCTGGGGCTGGTGAACCTCTTCAGCGGTGGAGCGCTGCTCCAGCTGTCGGTGTTCGCGCTCGGGATCATGCCGTACATCACCGCGAGCATCATCGTGCAGCTGCTGCGCGTGGTGATCCCGCGGTTCGAGGAGCTGCACAAGGAAGGGCAGTCGGGTACCGCGAAGCTCACGCAGTACACCCGCTACCTGACCATCGCGCTCGCGGTCCTGCAGTCGACGACGGTCATCACCATCGCGCGCAGCGGCCAGCTCTTCGCCGGCTGCACCGTCGACGTCATCCCGGACTCGGCGTGGACGACTCTCGTGATCATGGTCATCACGATGACCGCGGGCACCGGCCTGATCATGTGGCTCGGCGAGCTCATCACCGAGCGTGGCGTCGGTAACGGCATGTCGCTGCTGATCTTCACGTCGATCGCGGCCAGCTTCCCGACGGCCATGTGGTCGATCGCGGGTGGCAACAACGGCCTCACGAAGTTCGTCGTGGTCCTGGCGATCATCGTCGTGGTCATCGCGCTCGTCGTGTTCGTCGAGCAGAGCCAGCGCCGCATCCCGGTGCAGTACGCCAAGCGCATGGTGGGCCGCCGCATGTACGGCGGGTCGAGCACCTACATCCCGATCAAGATCAACATGGCCGGCGTCATCCCGATCATCTTCGCGTCGTCGCTGCTGGCGATCCCGGGGATCATCGCGCAGTTCGGCGACCAGACCACCGAGTGGGTCCGCTGGGTCTCGGTGAACGTCGCCGCTCAGGACGCGCCGCTGCACCTCGCGCTGTACGTCGTGCTGATCATCTTCTTCTGCTACTTCTACACGGCGATCACGTTCAACCCGGACGAGGTCGCGGACAACATGAAGAAGTACGGCGGCTTCATCCCCGGTATCCGCGCCGGTCGCCCGACCGCCGACTACCTGAGCTACGTGATCTCGCGCATCACCGCGCCCGGCTCGCTGTACCTGGCGGTCGTGGCGCTGATCCCGACGATCGCGTTCATCATGCTCGACGTCGGCCAGAACATCCCGTTCGGCGGCTCGTCGATCCTGATCGTCGTCGGCGTCGGCCTCGAGACCGTCAAGCAGATCGAGTCGCAGCTGCAGCAGCGGCACTACGAAGGGTTCCTCCGATGAGCACGCGTCTGGTCCTGCTCGGCCCGCCCGGAGCGGGCAAGGGCACGCAGGCGGCACGGCTCGCCGAGCGTCTCGCGGTCCCCGCGATCTCGACGGGCGACATCTTCCGCGCCAACATCAAGGGCGGCACGGAGCTCGGCCGCAAGGCGCAGGAGTACTCGTCGCGGGGCGCCCTGGTGCCCGACGAGATCACGAACGCGATGGTCCGTGACCGCCTCGCGCAGGACGACGCCGCGGGTGGGTTCCTGCTCGACGGCTACCCCCGCAACGTCGCCCAGGTCGCCGAGCTCGACGCGATCCTCGCGGACGCCGGCCTGTCCCTCGACCTCGCGGTCGAGATCACCGCGGACCCCGAGGTCGTCGCGGAGCGCCTGCTCAAGCGCGCCGAGATCGAGGGCCGCGAGGACGACACCGAGGACGTCATCCGCCACCGGCTCGACGTCTACGCCGAGCAGACCGCCCCGATCTCGGACGTCTACTCGCAGCGCGGCCTGCTGGCGCGCGTCGACGGCATCGGCGAGGTCGACGAGGTCACGGAGCGCCTGCTCGTGGCGATCGGCTCGACCGCCCGCTGAGCGGGCGGAGGACGGTGGTTCACGTGTTCGGCCGCGAGCGGATCGAGTACAAGAGCGCCGACCAGGTGCGCGTCATGCGGCGTGCCGGGCTCGTCGTCGCCGACGCGCTCGACGCGGCCCGTGCGGCTGCGGTGCCCGGCGCGACGACGGCGGACGTCGACGCGGCCGCGGCACGCGTGATCGTGCAGGCGGGTGCGACGCCGTCGTTCCTGGGCTACCACGGGTACCCCGCGACGGTGTGCGTGTCGGTGAACGACGAGGTGGTGCACGGCATCCCCGGCGGGCGGGTGCTCGCGGAGGGCGACGTCGTGTCGATCGACTGCGGTGCGGTCGTCGACGGGTGGCACGGCGACAGCGCGCTGTCGTTCGTCCTGGGCGACGGCACGGTCGAGGACCGCGAGCTCGTCGCGACCGGCGAGGAGGCCATGTGGGCCGGCATCGCCGCGCTCGCCGGTGCCGACCGCCTCGGTGCCGTCGGTGACGCGGTCGAGGACGTCGTGGACGACGCGCACACGGCAGGGCGCAACGCTGGCGTGCGGCTCGGCGTGGTGGAGGACTACGTCGGTCACGGCATCGGGTCGGCGATGCACCAGCCGCCGGACGTGCTGAACTACCGCACGCGGGACCGCGGGGCGAAGGTCCGCCCGGGCCTGTGCGTCGCGGTCGAGCCGATGCTCGTGCGCGGTGAGCAGGCGACGCGGGTGCTGGCCGACGACTGGACGGTCGTCACGGAGGACGGCTCGCGCGCGGCCCACTGGGAGCACACGGTCGCGATCCTCGACGGCGGGATCTGGGTGCTCACGGCGCGCGACGGCGGTCTGGCGGGTCTCGCGCCGCACGGTGTGACGCCGACGCCCCTCGACTGACCGGAGCGGGCGGCGCCCGCGCCGCGCACGTCGGGCGCGCGACGCGAACTGCCGGGTTCGGGCGGTCTGCGGTCGGCCGTTCGGGTGAACCGACGCCCGGACGCCTGAACATGTGACCGGCGTCGCGCCCGGAACCACCCGTATGCCCCGGGGTCCTTGGTCCCTGATGCCCTAGACATGTGTGCTGGACAAGAGTTCAACACGTCAGACATCAGGAGTCCTCCACCGTGTCCTGCCCCCGCACGCTCCCGCCTGCCCGCGCCCGCCGATGGCGCGCCCGCCTCGCCGGCGCCGTCGCGGTCCTCGTCGCCACCTCCGGGGCCGTCGCGACGACGAGCGCCCCCGCGACGGCCGCGTCGCTCAGCGGCAACCCGCTGGCGGGCGCGGCCGGGTTCACGGTCGTCTCCTACGGGGACGCCGAGCTGTCGAACCACGAGATCGAGGGGTCGGTCGCGGTCGGGGGGAATGTCTCGGTGCGCACCGGGCAGGGGCCGTACAACCTCATCCACAGGGCGGCGGGCAACGGTGACTACGTGCTGCCGACGCTCGGCGGCACGCCCGTGCGTCTCGTCGTCGGCGGGTTCGACCGTGCGTCGTCCACGCAGTCGGTCCGCGTCGCCTCGGGCGGCTACACCGACGCCGCCACGCAGCTCGGCCGCATGACGATCGGCTCGACGACCGGCGTGGGCATCGCCGGTCGCGGCGCCGGCGTCTGCGTCCAGGCGTCCACGACCACCGACTGCAGCGGCCCGGTCATCGAGCAGTCGGCCGCCCCCCAGACCGTCGCGTGGACGGTGCAGCCGACGGCGTTCGACACGCTCGTGCCCACCGCCGCGCGCGACACGATGGCGCAGTGGTCGCAGGGCATCGCCGAGGGCCGCCTCGTCGGCGCCGAGGCCGTCACGCTGGGCAGCACGGCGCAGCCGATGAACGGCGTCGACGTGACGCTCGTCGCGGGCAAGGTCAACGTGCTGCGCGTCGCCGCGGCGGACTTCCCGAGCACCGACTGGAAGCTGCGGTTCCCGACCGTGAAGCCGTCGGCGACCACCCCGCTGGTCATCGACGTGGTCGCGGCCGACGGCGCGTCGGTGCTCCTGCCCATGGAGACCATCGGTGCCTACGACGCCCCGGGTGGCTCGAGCGACAACAACTTCGCGCGGTACATGCTCTGGAACATCGACCAGGCGCCGGGCAGCACCGTCTACCTCAGCGGTAACGGCATCGTCCCCGGGTCGCTGCTCGCGCCGTCCAGCACCGTCATCACCGGCCTGTCCGGACCGAGCGACACCAGCGCCGACAAGACCCTCATCGAGGGCCAGATCGTCGCGGCCTCGCTCCTGCTGCGGAACTCCGGCGAGGTGCACCACTACGGCTATGCCGCGTCCCTCGAGATCGGCGGCGGGGAGGGCGGTTTCTCGCTGCGCAAGGCGCTGTCCGGCATCGCGGCCGGCGACCTGCCGGACGGGACGAGCACGCAGTTCTCGGTCGACTACTTCCTCGACGGGGCGACGACGAAGGCCGGCACGCTGACGCTCACCGCGGACGGCACGCTCGTCGCCGGCCCGCAGGACCTGCCCGTCGGCACCGAGGTCACGTTCCGCGAGGCCACCCCGAGCGCGCCGACCGGCACCGTGTGGACGGGCGTGACGTTCTCGCCCAGCACGGTCGAGATCGCCGACGGCGACGACGTCGAGGTCACGGTCACCAACTCCTACCGCGCGGCGGTCGGCGGGTTCCGCGTCGCCAAGGCCCTGTCCGGCCTGACCGCGGCCGACCTGCCCGACGGAGACGACACCGAGTTCGCGGTCGACTACTTCCTCGACGGGTCGACGACGAAGGCCGGCACGCTCGTCGTCACCGCCGACGGGACGCCCGTCGCCGGCCCGACGAGCCTGCCCCTCGGCACCGTCGTGACGTTCGGCGAGCCCAGCGCGGTCGCGCCCACCGGCCGGGTCTGGACCGGTGCGACCATCTCGCCGTCGTCGGTGACGATCACGGCGGACGGCCAGAGCACCCTCGTGACGGTCACGAACTCCTACCGCGATGCCGTGGGCGGGTTCTCGCTGAGCAAGGCGCTCGACGGC
>NZ_BJLP01000068.1 GCF_006538705.1 Cellulomonas uda | reverse complement strand
GCGGCGGGGAGCCGGCCCGAGCTCTCGAACCGGACTTCCCCGCCGCCCGTGGGCAACTGTGATGACCGCCGGACGGCGGTCGTTCCACGCAGCCGAAGCCGCGTGATCTTACTTGGCCTTCTCCAGGATCTCCACCAGGCGCCAGCGCTTGGTCGCGCTGAGCGGGCGGGTCTCCATGATGAGGACCAGGTCGCCGATGCCGGCGGTGTTCTGCTCGTCGTGCGCCTTCACCTTGGAGGTGCGGCGGATGACCTTGCCGTAGAGCGGGTGCTTGACCCGGTCCTCGACCTCGACCACGACGGTCTTGTCCATCTTGTCGCTCACGACATAGCCCCGGCGCGTCTTGCGGTACGCGCGGTGCTCGGCCGTGGCGGTGGTGTGCTTCTCGGTCATGTCCAGCCTCACTCGCTCGCGGTCGGCGCGGTACGGATGCCGAGCTCACGCTCGCGCAGGATGGTGTAGATCCGCGCGATGTCGCGGCGCACGGCCTTCAGACGCCCGTGGCTCTCGAGCTGGCCGGTCGCGGACTGGAAGCGGAGGTTGAACAGCTCCTCCTTGGCCTTCTTCAGCTCGCTCACCAGCTTCTCGTCGTCGAAGGCGTCCAGCTCGCTGGGAGCCAGGTCCTTGGTTCCGATAGCCATCAGTTACCACCCTCGCGAACCACGAAACGGGTCTTCATCGGGAGCTTGTGCTGCGCGCGGCGCATGGCCTCGCGCGCCAGGGGCTCCGGGACGCCGGCGAGCTCGAACATCACTCGGCCGGGCTTGACGTTGGCGATCCACCACTCGGGCGAGCCCTTGCCGGAACCCATGCGGGTCTCGGCGGGCTTCTTCGTGAGCGGACGGTCCGGGTAGATGTTGATCCAGACCTTTCCACCACGCTTGATGTGGCGGGTCATCGCGATACGAGCAGCCTCGATCTGGCGGTTCGTGACGTAGGCGGGCTCGAGAGCCTGGATGCCGTACTCGCCGAACGAGATCGTGGTGCCACCCGTGGCCGCGCCGGAGCGCTTCGGGTGGTGCTGCTTGCGGTGCTTCAGCCTGCGCGGGATCAGCACGGCTCAGGCCTCCGTTCCGGTCTCAGGGGTCGCCTCGGGGTTGACCTCGACAGCAGCCTCGGCGGCGGCCGGAGCCTGCGCCTCGCGCTCACGACGACCGCCACCACGCGGGCCACGGTCACCGCGGTCGCCGCGGTCGCCACGAGGGCCACGCGACGGACGCGGAGCGGCGCTCGCCTGCTCGCGGGCGTACTCCTTCTCGGTCATGTCGCCCTTGTAGACCCACACCTTGACGCCGATGCGACCGAACGTCGTGCGGGCCTCGAAGAACCCGTAGTCGATGTTCGCGCGGAGCGTGTGCAGCGGCACACGACCCTCGCGGTAGAACTCCGTGCGGCTCATCTCCGCGCCGCCGAGACGGCCGGAGACCTGCACGCGGATGCCCTTGGCGCCGGCGCGCTGCGCGGACTGGATGCCCTTGCGCATCGCACGGCGGAAGGACACGCGGCTCGCGAGCTGCTCGGCGATGCCCTGGGCGACCAGCTGAGCCTCGAGCTCGGCGTTCTTGACCTCGAGGATGTTGAGCTGGACCTGCTTGCCCGTGAGCTTCTCGAGCTCGCCGCGGATGCGGTCGGCCTCCGCGCCACGACGCCCGATGACGATGCCCGGGCGGGCGGTGTGGATGTCGACGCGGACGCGGTCACGCGTGCGCTCGATCTCGACCTTCGCGATGCCCGCGCGCTCCAGACCCGTGCTCATCAGCTTGCGGATCTGGACGTCCTCGCGGACGTAGTCGCGGTAACGCTGACCCGGCTTGGTCGAGTCGGCGAACCACCGCGAGCGGTGATCGGTGGTGATGCCCAGGCGGTACCCGAGCGGGTTGACCTTCTGCCCCACTGTCAGGACCGTCCCTTCGTCTCACGCTCCGCGACGACCACGGTGATGTGGCTCGTGCGCTTGAGGATCTGGCTGGCGCGACCCTGCGCACGCGGACGGAACCGCTTCAGGGTCGGGCCCTCGTCGACGAAGACCTCCGAGATGTAGAGGTTGGCCTCGTCGAGACGCTGGCTGTTGCGCTTGGCGCCCTCGACCGCGTTCGCGATCGCCGACTGCACCGTCTTGAGGACGGGCTCCGCGGCCGCCTGCGGCGCGAACTTCAGCACCGCCACGGCCTCCCCGGCCTGCTTGCCACGGATGAGGTCGACGACGCGTCGGGCCTTCTGGGGCGTGACGCGGACGAACCGCGCCTTCGCCTTGGCTTCCATCGTGTCTGCTCCTGTCTCTGCCGTCAGGGCGTCACCTGCTGACCCGGGGGTCAGCGGCGACGACCCTTCCGGTCGTCCTTCTCGTGGCCGCGGAACGTGCGCGTCGGGGCGAACTCGCCGAGCTTGTGCCCGACCATCGCCTCGGTCACGAACACCGGGGTGTGCTTACGGCCGTCGTGGACGGCGAAGGTGTGGCCGAGGAAGTCCGGCGTGATGACCGAACGACGCGACCACGTCTTGATGACGTTCTTCGTGCCGGCCTCGTTCTGGACGTCGACCTTCTTCTGGAGGTGGCCGTCGACGAACGGGCCCTTCTTGAGGCTGCGAGGCATTCTCTCGGGCTCCTATCAGCGCTTCTTGCCGGTGCGCCGACGGCGCACGATGAGCTTGTCGCTCGGCTTGTTCGGACGGCGGGTACGGCCCTCGGCCTGACCCCACGGGCTCACCGGGTGGCGGCCACCGGAGGTCTTGCCCTCACCACCACCGTGCGGGTGGTCGATCGGGTTCATCGCGACACCGCGGACGGTCGGGCGCTTGCCCTTCCAGCGCATGCGGCCGGCCTTGCCCCAGTTGATGTTCGACTGCTCGGCGTTGCCGACCTCGCCGATCGTGGCGCGGCAGCGCAGGTCGACGTTGCGGATCTCGCCGGACGGCATGCGCAGCTGCGCGTACGGGCCGTCCTTCGCGACGAGCTGCACCGAGGTCCCGGCCGAGCGGGCGATCTTCGCACCGCCGCCGGGCCGCAGCTCGATGGCGTGGATGACCGTACCGGTCGGGATGTTGCGCAGCGGCAGGTTGTTGCCGGGCTTGATGTCGGCGCCGGCACCGGCCTCGACGACGTCACCCTGCGACAGCTTGTTCGGCGCGATGATGTAGCGCTTCTCGCCGTCCGCGTAGTGCAGCAGCGCGATGCGCGCGGTGCGGTTGGGGTCGTACTCGATGTGCGCGACCTTGGCCGGCACGCCGTCCTTGTCGTGACGACGGAAGTCGATCACGCGGTAGGCGCGCTTGTGCCCGCCACCGTGGTGACGCGTCGTCACACGACCCGTGTTGTTGCGGCCGCCCGACTTGGTCAGCGGCTTGACGAGCGACTTCTCCGGCGTGGAGCGCGTGATCTCGACGAAGTCGGCCACGCTCGAGCCACGGCGACCCGGCGTCGTCGGCTTGTACTTACGGATACCCATGAGTCCTCAGTCCTTCTCAGCCGACCGGACCACCGAAGATGTCGATCGTTCCCTCGCGGAGGGTGACGATCGCACGCTTCGTGTCCTTGCGGCGGCCGATGCCGAAACGGGTCCGGCGGGCCTTGCCCTGACGGTTGGCGGTGTTGACCGAGTCGACCTTCACGCCGAACACCTGCTCGACGGCGATCTTGATCTCGGTCTTGTTCGCCCGCGGGTCGACGAGGAACGTGTACTTGCCCTCGTCGAGCAGGCCGTAGCTCTTCTCGGAGACCACCGGCGCGATCAGGATGTCGCGGGGGTCCTTGCCGACGTTGGTCACTTGGACTCCTCCTCGGCCTCGGTCGAGGTCGCCGTCGCCTTCGCGCCCTTGGTCGGGCCCGCGAGGAACGCGTCGAGCGCCCCCTGCGTGAAGACCACGTCGTCCGAGACGAGGACGTCGTAGGTGTTGAGCTGGTCCGCGACGAGCAGGTGCACGCGCTCGACGTTGCGCAGCGACTTCCACGTGATCTCGTCCGAGCGCTCCACGACCACGAGGACGTGGCGACGCACGGTGAGGTTGTCGAGCACCGCGAGAGCGGCCTTCGTCGACGGGGCCTCACCCGGCGCGAAGCCGGAGACGACGTGCACGCGACCGGCGCGGGCGCGGTCCGAGAGAGCACCGCGGAGCGCCGCGGCCTTCATCTTCTTGGGGGTGCGCTGCGAGTAGTCACGCGGCTGCGGGCCGTGGACGGTGCCACCGCCGGCGAACTGCGGAGCACGCGTCGAGCCCTGCCGGGCGCGACCGGTGCCCTTCTGCTTGTACGGCTTCTTGCCGCCACCACGGACCTCACCACGCGTCTTGGTGTCGTGAGTGCCCTGGCGAGCCGCCGCGAGCTGCGCGACGACCACCTGGTGGATCAGCGGGACGTTGGTCGGGGCGTCGAAGACCTCACCGGGCAGGTCGGCCGTACCGGCCTTCTTGCCCTTCGGGTCCAGGACGTCGACGGTCAGCGTGTCGCTCATCGAGGTCACGCACCCTTCACAGCGGTACGCACGACGACGACGCCGTTCTTGGGGCCGGGGACGGCACCCTTGACGAGCAGGAGGCCCCGCTCGGCGTCGACCGCGTGCACGGTCAGGTTCTGGGTGGTCTGACGGGCGACGCCCATCCGACCGGCCATACGCAGGCCCTTGAACACGCGCGACGGCGTCGACGCGCCACCGATCGAGCCCGGCTTGCGGTGATTGCGGTGCGCACCGTGGGACGCGCTCACGCCGGAGAAGCCGTGACGCTTCATGACACCGGCGGTGCCCTTGCCCTTGGTGGTACCGATGACGTCGACGAGCTGGCCTGCCTCGAAGACGGTCGCGTCGAGCTCCTGGCCGAGCGTGAACTCGGCCGCGTTCGACGTGCGGATCTCAGCCACGTGCCGACGGGGGGTGACCCCCGCCTTCTCGAAGTGGCCCTTGAGCGGCTTGGTGACCTTGCGCGGGTCGATCTGGCCGAAGGCCAGCTGGACAGCCGCGTAGCCGTCAGCCTCAGCGGAGCGGACCTGCGTCACCACGTTCGTGCCGATCTCGACGACCGTGACGGGCACGAGGCGACCGGCCTCGTCCCACAGCTGGGTCATGCCGAGCTTGCGGCCGAGCAGCGCCGTGACGGGGCGCGCGTTCTGCTGGGTAGCCATGAGGATCAGTTCCTTCCCAGCGATCAGAGCTTGATCTCGATGTTCACGTCCGCAGGCAGGTCGAGACGCATGAGCGAGTCGACGGCCTTCGGCGTGGGGTCGATGATGTCGATCAGCCGCTTGTGCGTACGCATCTCGAAGTGCTCGCGGCTGTCCTTGTACTTGTGGGGCGACCGGATGACGCAGAAGACGTTCTTCTCCGTCGGCAGCGGCACCGGACCCACGACCGACGCACCAGCGCGAGTCACCGTGTCGACGATCTTGCGCGCCGAGCTGTCGATGACCTCGTGGTCGTAGGACTTGAGCCGGATGCGGATCTTCTGTCCCGCCATGGCGTCCTCTACTTCTCTCTCTTCGAACCAGTCCTGTCCGACCCCCGCGCTCGGGCGTGTCGCGTTGAGCGACGCACCAGGGCGCTGCGTACCGTGCGGTACAGGATCGGTGGTTGTCGTCGAACCGCCACCACCGGGTGGACCCCGGGGCTGACGCGGTTCGCCACGTCTGTCTGCCCTGCCTCAGGCGCACACGAAGGCACACCCGTAGCGGGCAACCTGAACAGTGTGCCAGACGAGGCCGTCGAACTCCAACCGGGCCCGGTCGTGACCTCGGACTCACTCCACGGCAGCGCGCGGGCGGCCCCGCACCACCTCGAGCGACGCCACGTCGCCGAACGTCGTGACGGTGCACCCGTCGTCGGACAGTCCCCCGACCCCGAGCCGCGCGTCACCGACGGCGAGCTGCGCCCCCTGCGCGACCGTCCGCACCGTCCCACCGGTGGGCGCCTCGGCGGTGCGGGAGCAGGCGCGCGGCGCATCGTCGGCGTCGAGCACGGTCACGGCGACCACCGCTGCGAGCGCGACGACGAGCACACCGAGGCCCACGAGCACCGTGCGGCGGGTGCGCGGTTCCCGTCGCCGGGCACGCGCAGGAGCCGCCCACGCCCCGGGGGTGGTGGACGGCTCCTGCGACCTGCGCGGTGTGCGCTCGGCCGGCTCGTGCTCAGCCGGCTCGTGCTCAGCCGTGGTGCACCATGAGCGTCCCGACGCCGCTCGGCACCTCGACGACGTAGTGCGGGTCCGCCTCGACGAAGCCCTCGGTGGTGAACGTCGAGCCCGACGTGACCGAGTTCTCGGTCACGTCGTCGATCATGACCTGGCCGGCGCCGCCCTGGACGACGACCTTGACCCCGACCCCGTCGGGCACGGTGAGCAGGAACGAGCCGAGGCCGGCCTCGAGGTTGATCACGGACGTGCCCGTCGGCTCACCCAGGTGCACGTCGACCGACCGGGTGCCCGCGACGACCCGCAGCTCGGCGACGTCCGCCGCCGAGAGGTCACCGGAGACGGTGTCGGTCTGCACGTCGAGGACGACCGACCACTGGGCGTCCGGGGCGACCTGCACGGTCGACGACTCGCCGGAGAGCGTCGCGACCGCCGGGCTGCCCTCGGTGGCCTGCGCGGCGGCGTCGGCGCCGGTGGCACCCAGCGCGAGCAGCTTGTCGGCCGGCGCGTCCGCGCTCAGCTGCACCGCGCCGACCGAGCCCTCGATGCGCAGCTGCGCGGAGGTCGCGTCGCCGCGTGCGATCGAGGCGTTCGTGGCGGCGTCGGCGTCGTCGCCGGCCGCGTCGTCGTCGGAGCCACCGCCCAGCACGGCGTAGGCGCCGATGCCGAGGACGACGGCGATGGCGATGCCGACCACCCAGCCGACGACCTTGCCGCGCCCCGCGGGTGCGGGGCCCGACGCCGAGGAGGCGACGACCGAGTCGAAGGACGGGGAGGAGGGGGGCGTGTCGACGGCGGTCGCGGCGTCGCGACGGCCGGCCGCGTCACGCGGCGGAGGGAGCTCAGCGGACATGCGCAGGACGCTAACCGCGCGCGCCGCGCGCACGCGAGGGATCCGGACGAAACACCCGCGGGGTGAAACGTTTTGGACCGCCCTGACCGGCACCTCTTCCCCGCTCCGCGGGGCAGCGCGGAGCGGGGGTCGGGACACACGCAGGGCCCGGGAGCCGAAGCTCCCGGGCCCTGCGTGGTGCGATCAGCCCCGAAGGGCTCGGATCACTTGAGGATCTTCGTGACGCGGCCCGAGCCGACGGTGCGGCCACCCTCGCGGATGGCGAAGCCGAGGCCCTCCTCCATCGCGATGGGCTGGATGAGGTTCACGTGGATCTCGGTGTTGTCACCGGGCATGACCATCTCGGTGCCCTCGGGCAGCGTGATGACGCCGGTGACGTCCGTCGTGCGGAAGTAGAACTGCGGGCGGTAGTTCCCGTAGAACGGGTTGTGACGGCCACCCTCGTCCTTGGCCAGGATGTAGACCTGGCCCTCGAACTCCGTGTGCGGCGTGATCGAGCCGGGCTTGACGACGACCTGGCCGCGCTCGACCTCCTCGCGCTTCGTGCCGCGCAGGAGCAGACCGACGTTCTCGCCGGCCTCGGCGTAGTCGAGCAGCTTGCGGAACATCTCGACGCCGGTGACCGTGGTCTTGATCGCCTTCTCCTTGATGCCGACGATCTCCACCTCCTCGTTCACCTTGAGCTGACCGCGCTCGACGCGGCCCGTCACGACGGTGCCACGACCGGTGATCGTGAAGACGTCCTCGATCGGCATGAGGAACGGCTTGTCGATGTCACGCACCGGGTCCGGCACGTTCTCGTCGACGGCGTCGAGCAGGTCCTCGACCGACTTGACCCAGGTGGGGTCGCCCTCGAGCGCCTTGAGGCCCGAGACGCGGATCACCGGGACGTCGTCGCCGGGGAAGCCCTGCGACGTGAGGAGCTCGCGCACCTCCATCTCGACGAGGTCCAGGATCTCCTCGTCGTCGACCATGTCGGTCTTGTTCAGCGCCACGAGCAGGTAGGGCACGCCGACCTGACGGGCGAGCAGGACGTGCTCACGCGTCTGGGCCATCGGGCCGTCCGTCGCCGCGACCACGAGGATGGCGCCGTCCATCTGCGCCGCACCCGTGATCATGTTCTTGATGTAGTCGGCGTGACCGGGGGCGTCGACGTGCGCGTAGTGACGCTTCTCGGTCTGGTACTCGACGTGCGCGATGTTGATCGTGATACCGCGCTGCTTCTCCTCCGGCGCCTTGTCGATCTCGTCGAACGGCGTGAAGGGGTTCAGGTCGGGGTACTTGTCGTGCAGCACCTTCGAGATCGCGGCGGTCAGCGTCGTCTTGCCGTGGTCGACGTGACCGATGGTCCCGATGTTGACGTGCGGCTTCGTCCGCTCGAACTTCGCCTTGCCCACTAGGTGTCCTCCTCAGGACTTGGTAGAGACTGCCCGGCTGCAGGTACCGGAAGGTACCGGCAGGACGTGCGGCCCCACGGGTCGGTTTGTGTGATGGAACTACAGGTTTCGACCTGTGGGACTTACTCGCCCCGGGTCTTCTTGATGATCTCTTCGGCCACGTTACGAGGAACCTCGGCGTAGCTGTCGAACTGCATCGAGTACACCGCACGACCCTGGGTCTTCGACCGAAGGTCACCGACGTACCCGAACATCTCGGAGAGCGGCACCTGGGCGCGGATCACCTTCACGCCCGTCGCGTCCTCCATGGACTGGATCATGCCGCGGCGCGAGTTCAGGTCGCCGATGACATCACCCATGTAGTCCTCGGGGGTGCGGACCTCGACGGCCATGACCGGCTCGAGAAGAACCGGGTCGGCCTTGCGGACCGCCTCCTTGAGGACCATCGAGCCGGCGATCTTGAACGCCATCTCCGAGGAGTCGACGTCGTGCGCCGCACCGTCGATGAGCGTCGCCTTGATGCCCACGAGCGGGTAGCCCGCGAGCACGCCGAGCTGCATCGCGCTCTGGATACCGGCGTCGACCGAAGGGATGTACTCGCGCGGGACGCGGCCACCGGTGACCGCGTTCTCGAACTGGTACAGCTCGCCCTCGTCGGACTCGAGCGGCTCGAAGGTCACCTGGACCTTCGCGTACTGGCCCGAACCACCGGTCTGCTTCTTGTGCGTGTAGTCGAGCTTCTCGACCTTGCGACGGATCGTCTCGCGGTACGCGACCTGCGGCTTGCCGACGTTGGCCTCGACCTTGAACTCGCGACGCATGCGGTCGACGAGGATGTCGAGGTGGAGCTCGCCCATGCCGCCGATGACGGTCTGGCCGGTCTCCTCGTCGAGCTTGACCCGGAACGTCGGGTCCTCCTCGGCGAGCTTCTGGATCGCGATGGAGAGCTTCTCCTGGTCGCCCTTGGTCTTCGGCTCGATCGCGACGTCGATGACGGGCTCGGGGAACGTCATCGACTCGAGCACGACGGGCGCGCTCGGGTCGGTGAGCGTGTCACCGGTCGTGACGTCCTTGAGGCCGATGAAGGCGTAGATGTGCCCCGCCTGCGCCTCGCCGACAGGGTTCTCCTTGTTGGAGTGCATCTGGAACAGCTTGCCGATGCGCTCCTTCTTGCCCTTGGTCGCGTTGAGGACCTGGGCGCCCTGCTCGACCTTGCCCGAGTACACGCGGACGTAGGTGAGCTTGCCGAAGAACGGGTGCGCGGCGACCTTGAACGCCAGCGCCGCGAACGGCTCGGAGGCGTCGGGGTGGCGCTCGATGACGACCTCGGCGTCCTTGACGTCGTGGCCCTCGACGGCCGGCACGTCCAGCGGCGTCGGCAGGTAGTCGATCACGGCGTCGAGCATGGGCTGCACGCCCTTGTTCTTGAACGCCGAGCCGCACAGCACCGGGTAGGCCTCGGAGGCGACCGTGAGCTTGCGGATGCCCGCCTTGATCTCGGCGACCGTGAGCTCCTCGCCGCCGAGGTACTTCTCGAGCAGCGCCTCGTCGGTCTCGGCGACGGCCTCGATGAGCTCGGCGCGGTACTGCTCCGCCTTCTCCACCAGGTCGGCCGGGATGTCCTCGACCTCGTACTTCTCGCCGAGCGCGGTCTCACCGCGCCAGACGAGCGCACGCTGCTCGACCAGGTCCACGACGCCGATGAAGTCGCTCTCGGAGCCGATGGGCAGCTGGAGGACCAGCGGCTTGGCCTTGAGGCGGTCCACGATCGTCTTCACCGTGAAGTAGAAGTCCGCACCCAGCTTGTCCATCTTGTTGACGAAGCAGATGCGCGGGACGTCGTACTTGTCGGCCTGGCGCCACACGGTCTCCGACTGGGGCTCCACGCCCTCCTTGCCGTCGAACACGGCGACGGCGCCGTCGAGGACGCGCAGCGAGCGCTCGACCTCGACGGTGAAGTCCACGTGACCGGGCGTGTCGATGATGTTGATCTGGTTGTTCTTCCAGTAGCAGGTCGTCGCGGCGGACGTGATCGTGATGCCGCGCTCCTGCTCCTGCTCCATCCAGTCCATCGTCGACGCACCGTCGTGCGTCTCACCGATCTTGTAGTTGACCCCGGTGTAGAACAGGATCCGCTCGGTGGTCGTCGTCTTGCCGGCATCGATGTGCGCCATGATGCCGATGTTGCGGACCTTCGTGAGGTCCGTCAGCACGTCAAGTGCCACGTTGGTCTGCCCCTTGTCGGTTGGCTCGGTGTGCGGCCGGCACACGCTGTCGCGTGCCGGCCGCACCGGCTGGAATCACCAGCGGTAGTGCGCGAAGGCCCGGTTGGACTCGGCCATCTTGTGCATGTCCTCGCGGCGCTTCACAGCGGCACCGAGGCCGTTGGACGCGTCGAGGATCTCGTTCATGAGGCGCTCGGTCATCGTCTTCTCGCGACGAGCGCGCGAGTAGTCGGTGAGCCAGCGCAGCGCGAGCGTCGTGGAGCGCACGGGGCGCACGTCGATCGGCACCTGGTAGGTGGCGCCACCGACGCGACGCGACTTGACCTCGAGCGACGGACGCACGTTGTCGAGCGCGCGCTTGAGCACGACGACCGGGTCCTGCTGGGTCTTCTCGCGAACGCCCTCGAGCGCGCCGTAGACGATCGACTCGGCGACGGTCTTCTTGCCGTCGAGGAGGATCTTGTTGATGAGCTGCGTGACGACCGGCGACCCGTAGACGGGGTCGACGATCAGCGGCCGCTTCGGGGCGGGACCCTTACGAGGCATCGGTTCAGCCCTTCTTCGCGCCGTAGCGGCTGCGCGCCTGCTTGCGGTTCTTCACGCCCTGCGTGTCGAGCGCGCCGCGCACGATCTTGTAGCGGACACCGGGGAGGTCCTTCACACGACCGCCGCGGACGAGCACGATCGAGTGCTCCTGGAGGTTGTGGCCCACGCCGGGGATGTACGCCGTGACCTCGACACCCGACGACAGGCGCACACGGGCGACCTTGCGCAGGGCGGAGTTCGGCTTCTTGGGGGTCGTGGTGTACACGCGCGTGCACACACCGCGACGCTGGGGGCTGCCCTTGAGGGCAGGCGTCTTCGACTTGTTCGTCTTCGCCTGCCGGCCCTTGCGGACCAGCTGCTGGATCGTAGGCACTACGTCTCCGTCTGGTAGATGAGCTCTGGTCGACCGGACCCCGTCACCCAGGACGGCCGGCAAGTGCGCGAGTCGCCGCCCGTCGCGCGGCTATCGCCTGGTCTTTCCTCCCGCACCGACCCCCGCGCTCGGGCGTGTCGCCCCGGTCCTCTGCGGCGCCGAGGCCCAGCAGGAGCTGGGCGGCGGGAGCCGCGCGAGTGGCGGGGGATCGCTTGCCGCACTCGTCGTGACGTCCGTCCGGCGAACCGGACCGCGTCCGTGCGAGTGCACGCGCGAGGGCCCGACGGCGCGGGCACAGAGTCCAACGTTACCTGGCCGCCATAGCACCGTCAAAGGACCACGACTGTGACGCTCCCCGCCACATGCCCGCTCCCCCGGCGCAGCCCCGCCACCTGCGTCGGCGCCGCCGCGGTCAGGAGCAGGACGCCGCCGCACCCGGCCAGCGGCCCTCCCGGCGGTGCACCCGCAGCACCTTGACCAACCCCCACCGCGCGGACGCGGGCCACCCGTCGGGGACCGCGTCCGACCCCTCGGCGCGCGGGGCCGGGACGCCCGAGGGGGCCCACCGTCATGCGGTGGACCCCCTCGGGTCAGGTCAGGAGACCGACGTCAGCGCAGGTCGCCGAAGTCGATGTCCTCGAGCGGGATCGCCTCACCCGAGCCGAAGCCCAGGGCGGGGAAGTCGATCTCGTCGTAGCCGAACGTCGGGTACAGCTCGGCCTTGGCCTCCTCGGTCGGCTCCACGGCGATGTCGCGGTAACGCGGCAGGCCGGTACCGGCGGGGATGAGCTTGCCGAGGATGACGTTCTCCTTGAGGCCGAGCAGCGGGTCGGACCGACCCGACATCGCGGCCTCGGTGAGCACGCGGGTCGTCTCCTGGAAGGAGGCCGCCGACAGCCACGAGTCCGTCGCGAGCGACGCCTTCGTGATGCCCATGAGCTCCGGACGACCCGAGGCCGGCTGACCGCCCTCGGCGACCGTCCTGCGGTTCGCGTCCTCGAACTTCCCGCGCTCGGCGAGCTCGCCGGGCAGCAGGTCGGTCGTGCCGGAGTCGAGCACCGTCACGCGACGCAGCATCTGCCGCACGATGACCTCGATGTGCTTGTCGTGGATGTCCACGCCCTGCGAGCGGTAGACCTCCTGCACCTCGTCGACCAGGTGCTCCTGCGTCTTGCGCGGGCCCAGGATGCGCAGGACCTTCTTCGGGTCCACGGCACCCTGCACCAGCTGCGTGCCGACCGCGACGTGGTCGCCGTCGTTCACCAGCAGACGCGAGCGCTTGGTGATCGGGTACGCGATCTCCTCCGAGCCGTCGTCCGGCGTCAGGACGATGCGCCGCGAGCGGTCACCCTCCTCGATCGCCACCCGGCCCGAGAACTCCGCGATCGGCGCCTCGCCCTTGGGGGTGCGGGCCTCGAAGAGCTCCTGGACACGCGGCAGACCCTGCGTGATGTCCTCCGCGGAGGCGACACCACCGGTGTGGAAGGTACGCATCGTCAGCTGCGTGCCGGGCTCACCGATCGACTGCGCCGCGATGATGCCGACGGCCTCACCGATGTCGACGAGCTTGCCGGTGGCCAGCGAGCGGCCGTAGCACTTCGCGCACGTGCCGACACGCGACTCGCACGTGAGCACCGACCGCACCTTGAGGGTGTCGACGCCCGTCTCGAGCAGGCGGTCCAGCAGGACGTCGCCCACGTCGTCGCCCGCGCGGCCGATGACCTCGCCCTCCACCTCGATGTCGGTGGCCAGCGTGCGCGAGAAGACGCTCGTCTCCACCTTGTCGTGGCGGCGCAGCTTGCCGTCCGCACCCGGGACACCGATCGGCATGGTCAGACCACGCTCGGTGCCGCAGTCGTCCTCGCGCACGATGACGTCCTGCGAGACGTCCACCAGACGACGCGTGAGGTAACCCGAGTCGGCGGTCCGCAGAGCGGTGTCCGCCAGACCCTTACGGGCACCGTGCGTCGCGATGAAGTACTCGAGGACGGACAGGCCCTCGCGGTAGTTGGACTTGATCGGGCGCGGGATGATCTCGCCCTTCGGGTTCGCCACGAGACCGCGCATACCGGCGATCTGACGGACCTGCATCCAGTTACCACGCGCGCCCGAGCCGACCATCCGGAACACCGTGTTGCGCGCAGGGAAGTTCTCCTGCATCGACTTGGCGACCTTGTCGGTGGCCTGGGTCCAGATCTCGATGAGCTCCTGACGACGCTCGTCGTCGGTGATGAGGCCCTTCTCGTACTGGCCCTGCACCTTCGCCGCGCGCGCCTCGTGCTCCTCGAGGATCGCCGCCTTCGCCGCCGGCGTGGCGACGTCGGAGATCGCGATCGTCACGCCCGAGCGGGTGGCCCAGCGGAAGCCGGCCTCCTTCAGGGCGTCGAGCGACGCCGCGACGGCCACCTTGGGGTAGCGCTCCGCGAGGTCGTTCACGATCACGGACAGCCGCTTCTTGTCGACGACGCCGTTCTCGTACGGGTAGTCGACCGGGAGCAGCTCGTTGAACAGCGCGCGGCCCAGCGTCGTCTCGAACAGCAGGGTCTGGCCGTACTCGTAGCCCTCGGGCGCGTCCTCCTCGGGCAGCACCAGGTCGTCGAACCGGATCTTCACGACCGCGTTGAGGTCGAGCGTGCCCTGGTCGAACGCCATGACGGCCTCGGCGACCGAGCTGAACGCACGGCCCTCGCCCTCGGCACCCGGCTTGTCGGACGTCAGGTGGTACAGGCCGATGATCATGTCCTGCGAGGGCATGGTCACCGGACGACCGTCCGACGGCTTGAGGATGTTGTTGCTCGAGAGCATGAGGATGCGGGCCTCGGCCTGCGCCTCCGCGCTCAGGGGCAGGTGGACGGCCATCTGGTCACCGTCGAAGTCCGCGTTGAACGCGGCGCAGACGAGCGGGTGCAGGTGGATCGCCTTGCCCTCGACCAGCTGCGGCTCGAACGCCTGGATGCCCAGACGGTGCAGCGTGGGCGCACGGTTCAGCAGCACCGGGTGCTCGGTGATGACCTCCTCGAGCACGTCCCACACGACCGGGCGGGCGCGCTCGACCATGCGCTTGGCGGACTTGATGTTCTGCGCGTGGTTGAGGTCCACCAGGCGCTTCATGACGAACGGCTTGAACAGCTCGAGCGCCATCTGCTTCGGCAGGCCGCACTGGTGCAGCTTGAGCTGCGGGCCGACGACGATGACCGAACGGCCCGAGTAGTCGACGCGCTTGCCGAGCAGGTTCTGGCGGAACCGGCCCTGCTTGCCCTTGAGCATGTCGGAGATCGACTTCAGCGGACGGTTGCCGGGGCCCGTGACCGGGCGGCCGCGGCGGCCGTTGTCGAACAGCGAGTCCACGGCCTCCTGGAGCATCCGCTTCTCGTTGTTGACGATGATCTCCGGCGCGCCCAGGTCCAGGAGCCGCTTGAGGCGGTTGTTCCGGTTGATGACGCGGCGGTACAGGTCGTTCAGGTCCGAGGTGGCGAACCGGCCACCGTCGAGCTGGACCATCGGGCGCAGGTCCGGCGGGATGACCGGGACCGCGTCGAGGACCATGCCCGTCGGCGAGTTGTTCGTCGTGAGGAACGCGTTGACGACCTTCAGACGCTTGAGGGCACGCGTCTTGCGCTGGCCCTTGCCCGTCTTGATGATCTCGCGCAGGTTCTCCGACTCCGCCTCCAGGTCGAACGCCTCGAGGCGCTTCTGGATCGCCGCGGCGCCCATCGAGCCCTCGAAGTAGTTGCCGTAGCGGTCCTGGAGCTGGCGGTAGAGCATCTCGTCGCCCTCGAGGTCCGCGACCTTGAGGTTCTTGAACCGGTCCCAGACCTGCTCGAGGCGCTCGATCTCCGCGTCCGCACGCTTGCGGATCTGCGCCATCTCCCGCTCGGCCGAGTCGCGCACCTTGCGCCGTGCGTCGGCCTTGGCACCCTCCGCCTCGAGCTCGGCCAGGTCGGCCTCGAGCTTGGCGGCACGGTTGTTGATGTCGTTGTCGCGGCGGTCCGCGATCTCCTTGCGCTCCAGGTCGATCTCGTTCTGGAGGTTCGGGAGGTCCTCGTGACGGCCCTCCTCGTCGACCCACGTGATCATGTAGGCCGCGAAGTAGATGACCTTCTCGAGGTCCTTGGGCGCCAGGTCGAGCAGGTAGCCCAGACGCGACGGCACACCCTTGAAGAACCAGATGTGCGTGACGGGGGCGGCCAGCTCGATGTGGCCCATGCGCTCACGGCGCACCTTGGAACGCGTCACCTCGACGCCGCAGCGCTCGCAGATGATGCCCTTGAAGCGCACGCGCTTGTACTTGCCGCAGTTGCACTCCCAGTCCCGGGTGGGACCGAAGATCTTCTCGCAGAAGAGACCGTCCTTCTCCGGCTTCAGGGTCCGGTAGTTGATGGTCTCGGGCTTCTTGACCTCGCCGTGCGACCAGGCACGGATGTCGTCGGCCGTGGCCAGGCCGATACGCAGCTCGTCGAAGACGTTGACGTCGAGCAAGGGGGTCCTACTTCCTTCGCTAGCCGGGCCCGGGACGGGCCTGCGGCGGACGGAATGGTGCAAGGGGTGGTGCGGGCGGCTCGTCGTGCGCTCTCACCCGAGGGTGGGCGGCACG
>NZ_BJLP01000067.1 GCF_006538705.1 Cellulomonas uda | reverse complement strand
GGAGCCGCACCGCGACGCCGCGCGGGTAGCGCAGCCGGGGCTCGCGGATCCGCGCCGCGAGCCCGTACACGTAGCGCTGGCTCTCGACCGCCAGACCGGCGGTGCCCATCGCGTGGCCGACGATCTTGTACCCGTCCCACGGCGGGAGCGGGACGAGGCTGAGCAGGGTCAGGGCCGCGCCGCCGACGAGGAACGCCGCGACGAACGCGCTGCCCGGCGCGACGAACCACACGACCGCGAACGGCACGAGGAACGCGGCGTTGGTGATGACGCCCGCGGCCGCGATCAGCACCTGGGCGCCGCGGGACGGCAGGTACAGGTAGTCCTCGACGACGCACCGCAGCGCCACGACGTTGACCTTGGTGACCGTGCAGCCGAAGTACCGTGCCGCGACGCCGTGCGCGAGCTCGTGCGTCGCCTCCGACGCCCACAGCAGGACGACGACGCCGACGACGAGCGCGGGGTCGTCGAACACCGTCCGTGCGGCGGGCAGGAGCCGGGGCAGGTCCACGAGCACCGCGACGAGCCCGGCGCCGAGCACGACGAGCGCGGCCGCCAGGACGCGGCGGCTCACGACCGCGCCGAGCACGCGGGCGAGCGTGTCGAGCAGCGCGACGGCTCGCGTGGGTGCGGGCGCCTCGACCGGCGCGCCCGACGACGACGTCTCGAGCAGCGACCGCGTCCCCAGGAGCCACAGCAGCCGCTCCCAGTGGGACTCGGCGAGCCGGCGGCCGTAGGCGGCCGCGTACTCGTCGCCGATGTCCCCGAGCGTCCGCACGCCGTCGAGCCGGCTCAGCACGAAGTGCTCCTTCGCGGGCACCTCGTACGCCTTGCCGTTCGCGCGGTCCTTGACGACGTACACCGTCGCGGCGCCGCGGGTCAGCGGACGCGACACGAGCAGACCGCGCCGCAGGCGCGGGGTCGCCTCCAGCAGCTGCGTGGTCATCTCGCCGCCACCGCCAGCTCCTCGCGCAGCACCCGGAACATCAGGTACGACAGGTAGGCCTCGTCGCGCAGCGTGACGTGGAAGCGGTTGTTCGTCATGTGCAGGTACGGGGACAGCAGCGTCCGCAGCGCCTGCGCGGGGTCGCTCTGGCGGATGTCCGTCGTGCCGTCCCAGCTCGAGAACACCAGCACTCCCGCCTCGGCGAGCTCGACCACGCGGTCCCGCAGCTGCGCGGAGTGCTCGGCCCAGCCGCGCAGCGTGCGCGGCAGCGCCTCGAGGTCGCCCGACTCGAGCGCGTCGAGCACCGACGTCATGCGCGCCGCCACCTCGGGGGCCATCGGCTCGTACATGCGCTCGTACTCGGACGTGCCGACCAGGTCCGTCCCCGAGAACGCCCGGTGCCAGAAGTGGTGGTACTGCTCCAGGAAGTCGGCCAGGTCGCGCCGGTCCGGCAGGAACGTCGCCGCCATCACCAGCATGAGCTGGGCGGCCGTGCCGAGCAGGACCGTGCGCAGGTGCGCGTTCGTCGTGCCCAGGACGTCGAGCACCAGGTCGGTCGAGTGCGTGAAGTGCCACTCGGCCAGCTCGACTCCCGCCGGGCCGCCGTACTTGCCGTACTCCGGCTCGTACGGGCGGTACTGGAACGAGTTGTTCGGCTGCAGGATCATCCGGCCGTCGTCGCCGATCAGCTCGGCGGGACGGCCCTGCGGGAACTCCAGCTCGAAGAGGATGTCGAACAGCTCCCCGAGGTAGCCGTGGCCCATCTGGTAGAGCGCGGGCCGCCGCTCGAGGTACGCCTGGACCGCACGCTCCGCGCGGGCGCGCACCTGCGGCTCGACGTCCGGCGTGGCCGGCCGCAGTCGCAGGCGCACGTGCGCGCCCTCGAGCCAGTAGTTGATGAAGAAGTGGCCGGCGGTCAGGCCGTCCGCCTCGAGCTCGGCGACCAGCGGCGCGATGCACTGGGTCAGCAGCGGCTGCGGGTTCGCCGCGTAGAAGATGTGCATGGCGAACCAGTCGCCAGCGGGTGCGGTCATCGTCCGGCTCCGTCCTGCGTCGGGGCGTCCGCGCGGAAGGTCTCCAGCGCGATCTCGGTCACGTGCCCCCGGCCGTCGGCCGACCGCAGGGTCAGGTCGTCGGGCCCGGGGAGCATCTCGGCCACCACGGCCTTGTCGGCGGGGTCGGTGACCATCGCCTCGAAGGCCTGCAGCGAGAGCACGCTCGCCAGGTCGAGGAACTGCGGCTTGGGCGACGCGGCGCCCGTGCGCTGCGCCGGGTACACCGTCACGAACGACTGCAGCGGGATGCCGTGCGTGCGGCCCCAGCGGTGCCAGCCCAGGAACCAGTCGGCGTCCGACTGGCCCGGGGTCCGCAGCGGCAGGTCCGCGCCGAGGACCGCCCAGCTGCGCCGGGACAGGACCACCGAGCCGAGCCGCACGCGAGGGCGGGTCGACACCCCGCCGGTCGTCACCGTCTTCGGCACACCGCCCCACACGTCGAACCGCACCATGAGGGTCGGCGAGAGCAGCAGCAGCGTGCGGGCGATCTTCGGCAGCGCCATCGGCACCAGGTAGCCGTTGTAGACGGGGACGACCTCGCGCTCCAGACGCCGCGAGCGCAGCACGAGCCGGTCCCGGTCCGCGTCGTGCAGCAGGTACAGGTCGTCGAGCGGGATCTGCTCGTCGGCGGGTGCGTCGCTCGACTCCCCCGGGCAGACGATCACGTGGTCCGTGAGCCGGCGGTGCAGGTTGAGGTTGGACGTCGCGGGACCGCCCGTGACCTCGGCGTACACCGCGTCGGACGGCAGGTGCGCGGCCGCCGCGGCGCGCAGCGTGTGCGCCAGCGGGCCACCCGCGACGTCGTCGAACGCGTGCGTGAACCGGCTGAACGGGAACGACGGACCACCGAACGACTGGTTGAGCACCAGCATCCGGTCGTCGGCGCCGACGACCTGCGCGAAGTGCCCCAACGGCCGCGGGCCGCCCGTGACCCCGTCGAGCGCGTCACCGATCAGCCCGACGACGTCGGGGTCGAGGAACACCTCGGGCTCGCCACCGGCGACCGCGTCGCGCACGTGCGCCGACAGGCGCTGCCGAGCGTCGTCGAGCACGGCCAGCTCGGGCCGCCCCAGCCAGTCCTCCTCCGGGACGTACTGCCCGTCGTCCCACGTGCGGCGGTCCGCGGTGTACGACGAGTACTGGTCGTACAGGTCCTCGTGGAAGTCCTCGACGACCCGCAGCAGGTCCTCCGCACGTCCGCCCCGGCCGAACCGGGCGACGAAGAACCCGAGCAGCACCAGGCGGTGCGGGAACGACACGTCGAACGCCGGGATCAGGCGCTCGACCGCCGCGAGGTCCGCACCGAACGCGTCCCGCCACGGCCGCGCCGCGATCGCGACGAGCCCGTCGCCGAGCCGGACGTCCTCGTACAGGATCGTGCGGGGCAGGGACCGCTCGCCGCCGAGCCCGTCGAGCAGCTCGAGCAGCAGCTCCCGCAGCGCGGCGAGCACCGCACGCCGGCGGTCCAGGTCCGCGGTGGGCAGCTCGTCCACCAGGGCCACCGGGCCGTCCAGGTCGCTCGCGAGGTCGTCGGCCCACGGCGCACCCACGCGCTCGAGCGCCGCCTGGAACCCGCGCAGCGGGTCCGGGGTGTGCACCAGCGTCTGGAAGCCCGGCAGCGCGAGCATGCCGAGGTCGAGCAGGATCGTCAGGTACTGCTCGCACTGGTCGGCCTGCGCGCCCGTGCGCTCGGCGAGCCAGCCGACCACCGCACGCGCGCTCGCCGACCCGCGGTCGTTGAGGTAGCCCGTCAGCGCGTCCAGCGTGCCGCTGCGGCGCAGGAAGTACAGGCCGTCGCGGATCGAGTCGAAGCTCACCGACGCGTCGTCGTCGCCCATCGTCGTCCAGTGCCGCACGTACCGCAGGCGGTCGCCGTCGCTGCGCCAGCCGGGGCTCAGCGTCACCTCGAGATCCGCGCGGCGCGCGGGGTCCCCCAGGATCGCCTCGACCAGCCGGGCGATCACCGTCACGTTGATGCGCACGTGGCTGCTCGCCGGTCCGGGGACGTCCCGCACGGGCTCGGCCCACTCGCTGAGCTCGGCCGCCGCGACGCCCGTCATCGTCGAGAACGGGCTGGTCTTGCACGCCGTGCGCGCCACGTAGGACAGCAGCGACCGCTCGACCTTGCGCAGCCGCTTCGCCGCCGGCCGCGCCGCACCCGGCGCGGTCATCGAGACCAGCTGCTGGTCCAGCGCCGGTGACGCGAGCTGGATACCGCGCCGCAGCGTGGGGTCGTCGGCCAGCTCGAACAGCCGCAGGCGGGCCGCGTCGGTGTCCGCCGCGAGCACCGCCGCCCCGTCGTCGACCCGCCGCGCAAGCGTGCCACGGCGGTCGGCCCACGCGGCCAGTCGCGCCGCCACCTGCGGGCTCAGGTCCGCGAGCGCCGCCAGCACGCCGTCCAGGTCCTGCGGCAGCACGTCCTTGAACACCTGGCGCCGGACCGCGAGCAGCCGGCGGCGCAGACCGTCGTCGTCGAGCCCGCCGATCACCTCGTGCAGCAGGTCCGCGAGCTGCGCGGACTCGGCGGACAGGTCGTCCTGCGCGTCCAGCACCTCGTGCGCCCAGCGGGTGGCGGCGAGCGTGCGCAGCCCGTCCGTCACGTCCCACGGCAGGCCCGCGACCCGCAGGCCGACGTGCTCGCGCAGGGTCCAGCGGGTCCCCAGACCCGTCACCTCGGTCGTCGTCGTCACGTCGGTCACCCCAGCTCGTAGCGGTAGTCGCCGCCGCCGGCCCGTTCGTGGCCGAGCAGCATGATCAGCAGGGGCGCCTCGTCCGTGACCGTGGTCCCCAGACGCTCGGCGTAGGAGATGTTGTCGAAGCCGAGCGCCACCCCGGCGCCCAGCCCCAGGGCCGCCGCCGCCGTGTAGAAGTTCTGCGAGACCGCGCCGATGGCCGCGTTCACGACGTTGTAGCCACGGGCCCCGACGGCGTCGAGCACCGCGTGCGTGCGGACCGTCGGGACGATCACCACGGCCGTCTGCTCGAGGTTGTAGTTCGCCAGGAAGTAGCTCTGCTGGAGGAACTCACCCGGCTCGTCAGGGCTGACGAGCCGCAGCGCGTTGGCCTCGGGTGCGTACTCGTACACGCCCGCCGGCACGTCCGTGACGTGGTTGACGAACACGTACAGCTTGACCAGCGTGCCGTCGTCCGGACCGTCGATCTCGCTCGGGACCCGCGCCGCGACCGACGCGGCCAGGGCCGCCGCGAGCTCGGCCGCGCTGATGGGCCGGCCCTCGAACCGGCCGAAGCTGGACCGGCGGCGGCGCAGCGCCGTGACGAGCGGCATCGTGAGACCGGCCGGCTCGGGCAGCTCGATCACCGCGCCGTCCGCACGAGGGACGGCACCCACGCCCGCGAGCGAGCCGACCGCCGGGCGGTCCGCCGCGGCCGCGGCCGTGGTGCGGTGGATCGTCGTGAGGGTCGGGAACTCGATGACGACCTTCGAGCGCTCCCGGTCGGACCGCACGACCCGGCCCCTGCCGGGCTCCCGCCCGGTGGCGGGAGCCTGAGCACCCGCCCACGCGATCGGCACGACCGCGAACAGGCCCTCGGCGTCCGGCTCGAGGCCCAGCAGGTCGGACAGGTCGCCCTGGTCGAACCACAGCACCGGGTTGATCAGCCGGCCGTGCGCGCCCGCCCACGTCCGCCAGGTCTGCAGGGTCGTGCCGACGTCCATCGACACCGCGTGGTAGGAGAAGCTGTTGTACTTGAACGCGTTCTGCCAGTACTTGACGCCCACCACCAGGAACTGGGAGGCGTCGTCCGCCGCCGGCCCGACGATGCGGCGCAGACGTTCCACCACGTCCCCCGCGACGAGGCGCTGCATCCCGTGCTGCGCCGGGCTGTAGTAGTAGACGCCGGGGCTGACCTCCGCCCCGGGACCCGCGACCCAGTACGTGCTGCACGGGTACAGCCCCCCGCCGGACGCCGTACCCCGGTACCAGTTCGCGTACTGGTAGGCCGGGAGCGAGACGAGGTCGGTGTTCGCGGTCGGCGCCAGCCGACGGCCCTGCAGCGCGTACGAGAACTGCAGCATCGCCGACAGCGACGGCAGGTCGAACGGCTCGTCGCCGCCGGCCGCCGCGAACCCGTCGGCCACCGTCGGCGCGTCGTCGTCCGCCGTGATCGCGACGTCGGGCAGCGGGAAGGTGACCGCCCCCGGGTACAGCTTGTGCCGGCGCGGGGCGTCACCCCAGTTCGGGACGAAGTCCTCGGGGGGCATCGGGATCCTGCCGCGATGCATGATCGCTGTCGCGTAGTCGTGCGCGTAACCCATCGGAGGGTCCTTTCCTCAGTGGCTCACGGTCAGGGGAAGGGGTGCGGTGCGGGGTTGATCTCGTCGTCGCGCAGGTCCCGGTCCATCAGGCCGGCCTCGCGCAGCGCGGTGCGCACGCGGCTCGAGTGCGGCGCCCGCTGGCGCAGCCACCCGAAGTCGATGGGCACGAGCCCCGGCACCGTGACGCTCACGGTGTGCAGCCCGAGGGCCTCCTGCTCGGGCGTCGTCTGGTCGACGACCACCACGTCGAAGCCGCGCGCGGCGACCTGCTCGACGCAGTGCGCGAGGTCGGTGCGCAGGTCGTCCGCCAAGGGCGGTGCGGGCCGGTCGGCCCCGAACGTCTCGGCCACGCTGCGCGGCTCGTCGCCACCGTCGAGGAGGAACGCCGCGTGGCCGCGCATCTGCGGCAGGCCGTACACGTGCGGGTGGTCGTGCAGCCCGTACATCGCCGTGAAGTCCGCCGCCATCGCCTCGTAGCGCTCGCGGTCCCAGCCCACGCGCATCGGCGCCATCAGGCAGTCGGTGCCGATCTCGCACAGCGCCGCGGCGATCGCCGCCTCGGGGTCGAGGCCGGCGCCCGCGCCGAACGCCAGGGTGCCGAGGCCGCCGTCACGCCGGACCGCGACACCCACCACCACGGGGATGTCGAACGACAGGCGGGCGTCGAAGAACCGCGCCTCGTACCCGTACATGTCGAGGCGGTCGACCATGCACCGGGTGCTCGCGAGGGCACTGGTGCGCGGGTCGATCTCGGGCAGCGACCGCCGGGCGAACCAGGCGACCAGGAACGCGTCCCGCTCCACGAGCTCCATGAGCCCGTGGTAGGTCGCCTCGGTCAGGGACGACCCGGACGCGCAGCCGTTCGACGTCTCCTGCACGAACCGCTCCGTGACCGGACCCGCGTGGTAGTACGCCAGGTTCTCCGGCACCAGGACCGCGCGGTCGTCGCGCAACGACCACCCCCACACCCACGGGATCGGCCGCTGCGGGTCGAACCGCCGGATGTGCGGGTTCTTCTCGTAGAACTCGTCCCGGTAGAGCCCCCCGACCCGCGGGTCGACCGCGACGTCGCCGAGCTCCGCCAGGCTCGCGTGCACGGTGGTGCGCCGGCCCCGCGGCCGCAGACCCGCCGCGCGCTCGAGCCCTTCCAGGACCGCCACCTGCGTGCTCACGCGGACCGAGTCCGCGTGACCGCCGTACAGCGTCTCGCGCAGGTACTCCCCCGCGCGCAGGCCGAACGTGCCGTACGCCGGCGCCGTCGAGCGCGAGGTCATCTCGAACCACATCGACGTGCCGAGCGCGCCGCTCACCGGGTTGGCGTACGCGTCGGTCTCGAGGCCGTAGTCGTCGAGGGGACGCGAGCGGAAGACGGTCGGGGCGGGCTTCGGTGCGAGCGTCAGCTCGGGCCGCAGCGGCACGTCGTCGCGGGCCGTCCCGCAGCGCGGGCACTCGGCGTCCGGGACGAACGGCACCCGGCGCACCTCGAGCGACTCCAGGTCGACGCGGTAGACGCTCGCGTACGGACCCGCACCCGCCGCGGCCTGCTCGGCCGCCGCCAGGACGGCCTCCACCGCGTCCCGCTGGAACGCCAGGAGGAACGGGCTCTCGGCGACCGCAACGGACGGCCCGCCGAGCTCCAGCGCATCCCGCAGCGACTTGTCGCGGGCCGCCTGCCAGCGCCGTGCCAGGCACGTGCCGCACGACGCCCCCGAGTCGCCCGCGCCCGGGAACGGCCCGACCAGCCCGTGCGAGCCGGCGACCAGCACCCGCGTCGCGACGTCCTGCGCGTCGGCGGCGAGCTCGTCGTGCAGCCCCAGGCGGTGCGCCTCGAACCGCGGGGCCACGGTGGTCACCGGCGCACCGCCGTCAGCAGCACCCGCACGGCCACGAAGCCGCCCGCCGCGACGTCCACGCCGCCGACCTGCACGGCGAACGCGTCCTGCCCGGCGGTCTCGAGCGCGGCCCGCACCTCGCGCCACGTGGTGGCGCGGTCCAGGGGCGCGTCGGTGGTGGTCGCCGCGACGAACGTGCCCGCGTCGAGCTCGGGCAGCACCGGGTCGTCACCGTCGACCAGGCCCGCACCGGCGACCTGCACCCGGCCGACGAGGTCACGCAGCGCGGCGACCGCGGCGTCCCGCCAGGACACGTCGGCGGCCACCGCCCAGACCGGGCGTCCGGGGGCCGTCGTGCGGGCCACCACGACCGGGACCGGCGCGTGCGCCGACAGGTCCAGCACCTCGACGTCCACGTCCAGGTTGCGGGCCGAGCGCAGCAGGAACTCCAGCTCGACGTCCGTGCGGAGGCTGTCGAGCGCGACGCCGTGCACCGCCCCACCGCGGATCGTGGCCTGCACGGCCGCGTACGCGAGCGCACCAGCGAGGCCCGCACGCACCGCCGCGCCCGCCGTGTCACCCGCGCCGCCGCCCGCGGGCGTCGGCTCGAAGCCGTGCGTCGCGTTGGCCGCACCGAGCGGCTCGGCCGCGGCCAGCGGGACGGCCACCTGGTCGCCGCTCAGGAGCGAGGTCGCCGCGACCCACGGACCCTCCTCGACGAGCTCCGGCCGCACGGCGGTCACCAGGCGCTCGGCCACGCGCTCCATCTCGGCTCCCGCCGGGGCCGTCACGGCGTCCCGCGCGGTGACGCCGACGACCGCCGCGGCCAGCGCGCGCTGCCGCGCCCCCGCCACGTGGTGCAGGTCGAACGCGGGGACGGAGCGCCGCGCACCGGTCGCGGACGCGACCTCGACGACACCCACCTTGATCGGGGTCTGCAGCAGCGTGTCGTCCGCGTAGCCCGCGAAGACCCCCACGTGCGGCTGCAGGAGCGGCTGACGCGCGTTGAGCGCGGCCACGACCTCCTCGTCGGACAGGTCCGGGACGACGGCCGGCTCGACCCACGCCGTGACGTCCAGCTCCCGCGGCGCCGCCGAGCAGAACGGGCAGCGCGGGTGCACGAGCAGCGGCTCGGCGATCACGTCGAGCGACTCGATGTTCTGCACGACGACCTTGCCCTCGGTCTCGCCGGGCAGTGCGCCGGTGACCACGCGGAACGCCTCGTAGGCCAGCAGGTTGCCGACCATCGACGCGAGCGGACGACCGAGCGGACGGGCCGAGCGCGGGGCCGGCCCGGGCAGCGTGACGCCCGCCCACAGCGGCGCGGCCGCGGCCGCGTCGTGCGTGCTCGTCAGACGCAGCACCGCGCACACCCAGCACCCCGCGCCGCCACGTCGCATCGTCGGGCCGACGACCGCGCGCTCGCCGTACGTCCACGTCGGGATGAGGAGCGCACCGTCGGGCACGCCCGCGGCGAGCAGCGCGTACGTCTGACGGGCCGCGGTGTCACCACCGGCGACGAGCACCACGTCGGCGTCGGACAGGTCCGCCCAGGTCACCTCTCCGGTCACGGCACCGAGCTCGACGACCTCCGCACCGTCGCCCGCCTCGGCCTTCGCCGCGAGCGCGACCGGGCCGGGCGTCACCAGGACTCGCGCCGCGCCGTTGCGGACCAGGCCCTTCGCGGACGCGACCGCCACGGCGTCGTCGCCGAGCACCGCGACCGTCGTCGCGCGGAACCGGGCGAACCGTGCCGGGGCGTCGTCGACGTAGTGGTCGATGTACGCGATCTGCGCCGCGAAGCGCTCGGCGTCGCCCGCGTCGATCACGTCGGGACCCGCCTCGGGCGTGTCCCGCGCGAAGCCCCGCTCGTACAGCGTGCGGATCAGCTCGCCGATCATCGCCTTCTGCGCGTCCGGCAGCGAGCCGCACAGGTCGGCGACACGGTTCGTGCCGTCGAGGTAGGGGACCAGCAGGGTGGCCAGGCGGTAGCCCGACGCCGTGGTCAGCCGGAACCCGCTCGACGTGTTGTGGAACAGGACCCCGTCGGGGGTCTTCGTGAAGATGACGTCACGGCGGATCCGGGGCCGTGTGGGGGCGATCTGCTCGTACGACGTGCTCATGGCGGTGTCAGCCCTTCGAGGTGGGTGCGGTGTCACGGACGGCTCGAGCGCTGTCCCGCGCGCACAGACGCACGAGGTCGCTCAGGGTGTAGCTGCGGGGTGGGACGGGTTCGACGAGGCACGCGTCGACGAGCTCGTCGAGGTAGCGCTCCGCGGTGCGCGACGGCACGCCGAGCAGCACGGCGCAGTCGTCGAGGGACAGGACGGCAGGCCCGGCGTCCGCGAGCCGCGACAGCCCGGCCGCGAGCGGGTCCGTGAGGTGGGCCACGGCGTCGCCGAAGCGCCGCAGCACCGACATGGTCGGGTCACCGGGCAGGGAGAGCCGCCCGAGCGGGTCCTCGGCGAGCCGGTCGTACGCGTCGGCGAGGGTCTGCGTCGGCTGTGTGAGGATGCGGGCCGCGGCGATCCGCAGCGCCAGCGGGACACGCCCGCAGAGCTCGGCGATCCGGCCCAGGTGGTGGCGGTCCGGCGACCCCGCCCGGTCCGGGCCGAGCGCCGTGGACAGCAGCGTCGACGTCTCGTCCTCCGGGAGCGGGCCGAGCCGGTGCAGCCACCCGCCTTCCCGGGCGAGGAACCCGGCGAGGCTCGTGCGGCTCGTCAGGACCACACCGTCGTCGCCCGACACCATCGAGACCGCCTCGTGCGCCTGGTCGACGTCCGCGACGTCGTCCAGCACGACGAGCCGGCGCCCGGCCGCGGACGGCCCGACCAGCAGGTCCTGCAACGCGTCGCCGCGCCGCACCGCACCGGACCGGTCCCGCATCTCGACGAACGTGGTGCCGCCCGTGTACCGGGCGGACATCAGCTCGGCGACGTGCCGCGCGAGGGCCGTCTTCCCGATGCCGAACGGCCCGGTGAGGACGATCGGCGAGGCCGGGTACTCGGCGAGCCGCTCGCACATGAAGCGGATCGCGTCCGCCCGGCCGACGAGCGGCCACCTCTCGGCGCGTACGCGGCCGGCCTCGACGCGGTGCCGCTCGGGCCGCGCCCCACCCGGCTGGTCGCCGCGCAGGATCGCCAGCTCGAGGCGCTGCAGCGCCGCGCCCGGGTCGATCCCGAGCTCGTCGTCGAGGTGCCGGCGGATCCGGTGGAACTCCACCAGCGCCTCGGCCTGCCGGCCCGTGCGGTGCAGCGCCTCGATCAGCAGCTCCGCGACGTGCTCGTGCGCGGGGTACCGGCGTGCCGCGTCCCACAGCGCGGGGAGCGCGTCCCGCGCCATGCCCTGGGCGAGCTTGAGCTCCCACACGCGCTCCGCGACGCGCAGCCGCTCGTCGAGGAGGCCCGGCAGGAGGTCACGCTGGACCATCACCGACGGGACGTTCGCGAGCGGCGTGCCCTCCCACAGGTCGAGCGCGAGCTCGAGCTGACGCAGCTCGAGCTCCGCGCTCCCCTGGGCCGCAGCCGTCGCGACGGCGCCGCGGAACCGCGCCAGGTCGAGGCACTCCTGCGGGACCGTCATGCGGTACCCGCCGGGCACGGTCTCGACCGTCCGGCCGGGGACGTCGTGCGCCTCGAGCGTGCGGCGCAGCCGCATCATGCTCGTGTGCAGCGCCTGTTTGGCGGCCGACGGGGGCTCGTCGTCCCACAGCGCCCGCTGCAACGTGCTGCGCGAGACGGCCGCGCCCGCGTCGAGCAGCAGCATGGCGAGCAGGACGGCGGGCTTGCCCGGTGCGAGCACGGCTCCTCGTGAGCCGGACCCGACCGCGACCGGGCCGAGCACGCGGAACGCGGCGGACGTCGTCATCGTCGCCTCCTCACGCTCGCGCTGACCGGGGAAGGGTGTCGGCGTCGCGCCGGGACATCGAGAGCCACAGCCCCTTCGCCCAGGCCCGCTCGGTGCGGCCCGGGAGCGCGGAGGGGGCGGGCACGTCGTCGGCAGCGCTCGGGCGCTCGTGCGGCCCCTCGTCGGGCCGCCCCGCGACCTCGCGTGCGTCCTGGGCGTCCGCCCCGTCGTGCTCCGTCATGGCGCTCTCCTCGCTCGGTGCCGTCGCCTGGGTCGGGTCTGTCACCAGTCCCAGTGGCGGCCGGCGGTCGGGACGTTCGGGGCCGGAGGGGCGGTCGGGGTCGCCGTCGGCGTCGTCGTCCCCGTCGGCTCCTGCGTGCCGTCGTCGGCCTGCGCGGCGACGCCGGCGAGACCGACGGCACAGGCGGTCAGGAGCAGGGCGGCGACGGTGCGGCGGATGTTCGACATGACGTCTCCTGGTGAGCTCGTGGTCGGCGGTCGTGGTGCGCCCCGTCCGGGGTGCGACATGACCAGGCTCGACGGCTCCCACAGGGGTCCACAACGCCAGGTTGGGGCCATGGCCGGATGGTGCCGCGGGGTGCGTGGGCACTCCTCTGCCACCCGGCCCCCACAGGCGGAACTTCCGCATGATCACGCGGATCGACGCCTTCGACGGGCCGCTGCCGCGCCCCCCGACGACCGGGCGGCAGGAGGTGGCCAAGGCACGATCCTGACGCCCCGTCACCACCCGCGGAGGACCCCCGCACCGCCCTCTGGACCGTCGACCGCGCACGTCGCGGACCGAGTGCTGACGTCCTGCGTGCGCGGTCGCGCACGAGCGTCAGCAGTCGGCGCTCGGGGGTGGGCCGGGCCGGGTGGGGTGGGGCCGGGGACGACGAAGGCCCCGGCGGTGATCGCCGGGGCCTTCACGATGCGCGCCCGAAGGGACTCGAACCCCCAACCTTCTGATCCGTAGTCAGATGCTCTATCCATTGAGCTACGGGCGCACTGACCCTTGCGGGCCGGGGTAGACGATACAGGCCAGCACCCGTCCCGCCCAAACCGGATCGGGGTGACGCTGCGCACGACGAGCGCGCGAGGGCGCCGTGCGGGCCTCTCGTGCGGGCCTCTCGTGCGGGTATCCGGTGGCCCGCGCGACGACGAGCGCGAGACCATGGCCCCATGAGCACCCCGACCCTCGACCGACTGACCGCCGACCTGACGACCGCCATGAAGGCCCGTGACACCGAGCGCACGAGCGTGCTGCGCCAGGTGATCGGTGCCGTCCGGGCCGAGGAGAAGGCCGGGCCCGCGGTCAAGGAGCTCACCGAGGACGACGTGCTCGCGGTGCTGAACCGCGAGGTGAAGAAGCGCCGCGAGAGCGCGCAGATCTACACCGACGCGGGCGCCGCGGACCGCGCCGCGACCGAGACGGCCGAGGCCGACGCGATCGAGACGTACCTGCCGGCGCGCCTGTCCGACGACGAGCTCGCGGCGCTGGTCGCGGCGGTCGTCGCGGACCTGGGCGCGAGCAGCATGAAGGACATGGGCGCGGTGATGAAGGAGGCCACGGCCCGCGCGGGCCTGGCCGCCGACGGCAAGAAGCTCTCGGCCCTGGTCCGCTCGGCCCTGTCCGCCTGACCCCCGGCTCCTCCCGCCCGCTCCGGGTGGACGTCGTCCGGTGTGACCGGACGACGTCCACCCGTCGTCGGGGTCAGAAGGTCAGGAGGTCAGGAGGGCGCGGACTCGCGGGGCGACCTCGGTGCCGTACAGCTCGACCGCGCGCAGCAGGTGCTCGTGCGGCAGCGGGCCGTGCGCGTACTTCAGGTCGAACCGCTGCACGCCCAGCGTGCGCACCACGTCCGCGATGCGCCGGGCCACCGTCTGCGGCGACCCGACGAACAGCGCGCCCGAGGCGGCCTCGGCCTCGAAGTCGTCGCGGGTCATCGGCGGCCAGCCGCGCTCGGCGCCGATGCGGTCACGGTTCGCCTTGAAGTGCGGGAACAGCAGGTCCCGCGCGGCCTCGTCGGAGTCCGCCACGAACCCGGGCGAGTGCACACCCACGGGCGGCACCACGGCGTCGTCGCCGTGCAGCTGCCGCACGGCACGGCCGTACAGCTCGACGAACGGCGCGAACCGCGCGGGCGCCCCACCGATGATCGCGAGCATGAGCGGCAGCCCGTACCGCGCCGCGCGCACCACCGACTCGGGCGTCCCGCCGACCCCGACCCACACCGGCAGCGCGCCGCGCTCGGTCGTCGGCCAGGCGCGGGCGGCGTCGAGGGGTGCGCGCGTGCGGCCGGTCCACGTGACCGGGCCCTCGGACCGCAGGCGCACCAGCAGGTCGAGCTTCTCCTCGAACAGGTCGTCGTAGTCGGCCAGGTCGTAGCCGAACAGCGGGAAGGACTCGACGAACGAGCCGCGCCCCACCTGGATCTCGGCGCGGCCGCCGGAGATCCCGTCGAGCGTCGCGAACCGCTCGTACACGCGCACCGGGTCGTCCGACGAGAGCACGGTGACCGCCGAGCCGAGCGTGACGCGCTGCGTGCGCGCCGCGATCGCCGCGAGCACCACCTCGGGCGCGGACACCGCGAAGTCGTCGCGGTGGTGCTCCCCCACCGAGAAGTGGTCGACGCCCGCGCGGTCGGCCGCGACCCCCTGCTCGACCACGTCACGCAGCACCTGGTGCTGCGGCACCGGCCCGCCGTCGCTCGTCGTCGTCACGTCGCCGAACGTGTCCAGCCCGAATGTCACCCGCTGCTCGTCGCTCACGCCGGTGAGAACGACGCACGACCCCGGCCGATTCCGGTGCGGCCCCTGACCGGGCCGGTCAGCACGGGTGCAGCTCGACCAGCCACGACAGGTAGTGCTCGGTCACCACCCCGCCGAGGTCGCGCACCGCGAGCGCGACGGCGTCGACCTCGTCGGGCGTCCAGTCGCTGAACGTCGTGAACAGGCGCCACACCTGGTCGGCGTCGAGGTCGACGCTCCAGCGGAACGTGCGCACCGGGTCGGCGCGGAACAGCCCCGACCGGGTGAGTGCGGCGACGCTCTGCACGGCGTCCTCCGCGTCCGGACCGGGGCGCGGCGGGCGCGTGCGCCGCGCGACGACCTCCGCGACCCGCGCCCGGAACGGCGTCGGGACCGTGCGGTCCCCGAACACGTTGCGCCACACCAGGAAGGTGCCCGCCGGGGTGAGGGCCCGGTGCACGGCGGGCAGCACCACGTCGAGGTCGAGCCAGTGCACGGACGTCGCCGCGACGGCCAGGTCGTACTGCGCCTCACCCAGGTCCACGTCCTCCGCACGCGCGACGACGACGGACGCGGCCGGGTGCGTGGCGCGCAGCCGCTCCGCGAGCCGCGGACCGGGTTCGACGGCCGTGACCGCGAGCCCCGCGGCGAGCAGCGGGCCGGTCGCCTGACCGGTACCGGCCCCGAGCTCGAGCACGCGGCGCCCGGGCGTCAGGTACCCCGCACGGCGCAGCTCCTCCCAGAGCGCCGCGGGGTACGGCGGACGCGCGCCGGCGTACACCGCCGCGTACCGCTCGAAGTGCCCGGGGTCGACCACCCGCCGAGCGTACGACGCGCCTGCGACACACCGGCCGGGGCGTCAGAACGCGTACGTGACCGTCCAGGTGAGCTCCTCGCCGGGCGCGAGCGCGTGCTCCAGGAACGGCTCGGGCGACACGGTGTGGTGGTTGCCCCACACCGCGAACCGGCCGGGCGCGTAGCTCGTCGTCATGGTCACCGCACCCAGCAGATCATGGCGGTGCTCGAGGCGCACCGGACCGCCCGCGGCGTGCTCGAGCTCCGCGTACGGGCCGACGTGCCCGGGCGGCAGCGCACGGCGGCGCACGGTGTGCTCGTCGAGCACCTCGAAGCCGTCGTCCTCGGCCAGACCGAGCGCGACCGAGCTGCGGAACAGCTCGTCGGACGCCGGCTGCGGGAAGAACGGGTGCGGGAACCACACCACCGGGAGCACCGCCTCGTCCGCAGCGTTCAGCAGCGTCGTCGTGGACGTCAGGACGCGTCCGACGAGCGACACGGTCCGCTCGAGCGCGCACGCGTGCTCCGCGAACGCGTGCGCGGTGCGGAACCCCAGCGTCGGCCCGTCGTGCGTGACGTCCCACGCGCACGGCTCGACCACCCGGCGCGCCTCGAGGTCGCACACCCCCACGCCCAGGACGAGCGCGCGCGGCTCGGGCCCGGGACCGTGCAGCGGCGCGAGCGCGAACGCGTCCGGTATCCCCTGGCCGTCGAACCAGTTGAACGAGTCCGGGTACGTGGGGCCGGACATCAGCGGCCCGCGCACCTCGTCGTGCACCTGGAAGACGTAGCCGCCCGTGCAGTACCGCACGCCCGTGCGGTCGCGGTCCGCGACCGGGTCGAGCACCTGCACCCGCAGCTCGTCCGTGAGCAGCTCGAACATCGCCTCTCCTGCCGGTCGACCCGCACGGTACCGCGGCTCGTCGGGCTCACGCCCGGGCGACCACCGCGAACACGGGCGAGTCCGGGTCGTGGTCGGCCCCGGCCACGTCGCCGTACACCTCGACCTCGCCGAACCCCGCGGTCGCGAGCTCGCCGCGGACCTCGTCGGGCGTGAGGCACTGCATCCAGTTCCAGAACTGCCGCGTGCTCCCGTCCTTCGTGATCGTGTAGCGGTCGAGCACGCGCGCACCCGGGCCGAAGGCCAGGTGGGCGACGAGCCACTCGACCGACCGCGCGATGAACGCGTGCGGTCGGGACGCGGGCGCCGAGTCCGGGTCGATCTCACCGGGCGTGGACGCGGTCCAGCACTTTCATGCTCCTGCGCCCAGACGCGGAACCCCCTGGCGCCGTCGGCCACCAGGGGGTTCCCATGAGCTTCCTCATGGCGGAGACGGT
>NZ_BJLP01000066.1 GCF_006538705.1 Cellulomonas uda | reverse complement strand
TTCGCGCTGTGGCTCGAGCCGTTCCACGCCACGAACCCGCGCAACGCGCCGTTCGCCGCCGGGTTCTGGACCGGCAACACCACTCCGCTGTCGACGGACGTCCGGGACGCGAAGCTCGCGACCGTGTCGACCACGCGCGACGTCCTGTTCCCGCTCGCGGTGCAGAACGTGACCCTCCCGGAAGTGACGGGCGCGCCGCAGATCGGCGCCACGCTGCAGGCGACCCGCGGGGCCTGGAACCCGGCGTCCGCGACGACGAGCGTGCAGTGGCTGCGCGACGGCACGGCGATCGCCGGCGCCACGTCGTCGTCCTACTCCGTCACGTCCGCGGACGGGGGTGCGACCATCACGGCGCGAGTCACCGCGACGGGCGGCACGGGATGGCTCGCGACGAGCGTCACGTCGGCTCCGGTGACCATCGTCAAGCCGATCAGCAACACGACGCGGGTGTCGATCTCCGGCACGGTCGGGTACGGGAAGACGGTGTGGGCCAAGCGCGGCGAGTGGGCGCCGGCCCCGGTCTCGACGAGCGTGCAGTGGTTGCGGGACGGTGTCGCGATCAGCGGAGCGACGGGTTCGTCGTACAAGGTCTCGAAGTCCGACGTGGGCAAGAAGCTGTCGGTGCGGGTGGTCGCGACCGGTGCGGACGGGTCGCAGGCGCGTTCGACGTCGGTGCAGACCAAGGTGCCCAGGGTGACGCCGACGCTGACGGTATCGGCGCCGTCGGTGAAGGCCGGGACGGCGGTGAAGGTCACGGTGAAGGTGGACTCGGGTGGTCTGGTGTCCCAGCCGCTGGGGACGGTCGCGGTGACGCTGGGCTCGAAGACGACGACGGTCACGTTGACCGCGGCGCGTGCGGGGTCGGTCACGGTGACGATGCCCGCACAGGTCAAGGGCTCGTACAAGGTCACCGCGAGGTTCGCCCCGACCTCGACGTCCACGACGTACCTCAACGGCGCGACCTCGTCGGCCCTGACGGTCAAGGTCACCTGACGCCCGGTCCGGGGCGCGCGGTGCGCGGCGCCCCGGACCCGCGTCAGGCGGGGGCGTGCGCGTCGAGGAACTCCACGACCGTGCCCAGGTACTCCTCGCGTGCGCGCGCGGGGGACAGCGCCAGGTCGTGCGCGCCGCCGGGGATCGTCACGAGCCTGACGGCCCGCCCGAGCCCGGGAGCGCGCGCGGCGATCTGGGCGACGTCGAGCACCGAGTCGGTGGTCAGCAGACCGTCGTGGACGCGGTCGTCGGGACCCGTGGCGTCGGACGTCAGGACCAGCACGGGCTCGCGGATGTCGAGCCCGCGCGCGACGCGCGCGTGCCCGGCGCGGATGGTGCGGATGAACGACGCACGCACCGGGAAGCCCTCGTGCGGCTTCCACGCCAGCTCGTACGTCCACTCGCCGCCCGAGCCGGCGTGCAGCGCGCGCCCGTAGTGCGGCTGGATGTGACCGACGACGAGCTCGGGGGTGACGCGACCGAGCACGCGCAGGGTGCGCGTGAGCACCACGCGGTCGAACCAGGGCTTGCGCAGATCGAGCCAGGGCGAGTTGAGCACCACGGCGTCCACGCGCCCGGGGCGCGCGTCCGCCCACAGCGCCGCGACCAGACCGCCCGTGGAGTGCCCCAGCAGCGCGACGCGGTCGTGGTCGGCGCGCAGGAGCGCGACGACCGCGTCGATCTCACGTGCGTACCCCGCGAGCTCGCGCGTGTGGTTGGGGCGCCGGCCCTCGCGGATGGACCGGCCGTAGTCGTGCAGGTCGAGCCCGTACAGGTCCCAGCCCGCGGCGTCGAGCGCGTCCGCGACGTGCGGGTGGAAGAAGTAGTCGACGAACCCGTGCAGGTACAGCACCGCACGCCGGTGGCGCGGTGGTCGGTGCACGAGGGTGGCGACAGGGTCGACGCCCTCGCGCGCGCTCTCGTCGTCGGGCGGCAGCTCGAGCGTCCGCGCGACCCACGCGCCACCCAGCACGTCCGGCTGCTCGTCACCCCATGCGGCCCCGTCGCTCATCTGCGCATCGTGCCCCACGCGCCGCACGCGCCGCGACGCGCTGACGGGTGGACTTGCGCTCACCAGGCGAGCGCAAGTCCACCCGCTGCGCCTCAGGCGACCGGCGCGAGCGCGGGGCGGGTGGCACCGGGCGTCGCGGGGCGCGCCGCGAGCGCGCCCTGAGCGGCGACGTCCTCGGCCAGCCGCGCGATGCGGGCCGTGCCGTCGTCGTCGACCTCGACCGTGCTGACCGACGCGTTGGGCAGCGCGACGAGGCCGACGGGCGCGAGCGTCGCGAGGTACGCGCCGAGCGCGAGGCCGTGGCCGACGACGAGCACGTGCTCGTCGGTGCCGAGGTGCTGCTCGACGAGCCGCGCGAACACCCGGGTCGTGCGGCCCATGAAGTCGGCCGCGTGCTCGCCGCCCGGCAGCCCGGGGTGCGTGCCCGCGAGCACCTGCTCGACGAGCGTGGGCCAGGGCTGGACGGCGTCGAGCGTGTGCTCGGGCCGGCGCTCGTACACGCCGAAGTGGTACTCGCGCAGGTCCACGTGCGTGCGCAGGCGCACGTCCTCGTGGTGGCGCAGGAGCTCGACCGCGGTCGAGACGGCGCGTCCGGACGGTGAGGACCAGGCGGCCGTGAACGGGGTGCCGGCCAGGTGCCGGGCGGTGGTCCGGACGCCCTGGCGTCCGTCGCGCGTCAGGGGGGAGTCGCAGCGGCCCTGCAGGACGCGGCGTGCGTTGAAGTGGGTGCGCCCGTGCCGTACGAGCGTGAGTGTGAGGGTCATCGTCGCCCTTCCGTCGTCATCGGTCGCGCTCGACGCTAGGGCGGCGAGGTTGCCGGGCGGCGACGACGAGGTGTCGGCTCGATGCACGTCCCGCGCTGCCGCGCGGCGGCGACCGTCAGGCGCGGGACAGCGCGGCGTCGATGAGGACCTCGGCGGCGCGGCGGGCGTGCGCGGCGGCGTCCGGGCGGCCGGCGATCGCGGCGGTCGTCTGCGCGCCCTCGGCGAGCAGCGCGAGCTGCGACCCGAGCTCCCGGTCCCCGACGAGCTCGTGGGCGAGCTGGGCGACGTAGTCCTGGAACGTCTGCTTGTGGGCGCGGGCGGCCTCCGCGACGGCGGGGGAGGTCGCGCTGAGCTCGCCGAACGCGTTGATGAAGCCGCAGCCCCGGAACGTGTCGTCGCCGAACCACTGCTCGAGGAAGTCGAACACGGCGAGCAGCCGCGCGCGGGGGTCCGTCAGGCCCGCGGCGGCCTGCGCGAGCCCCGCCTCCCACTGCCGGTGGCGTGCGTCCAGCACCGCGAGCACGAGCTGCTCCTTGCCGGGGAACTCGGAGTAGAGCCGCTTGAGCGAGACGCCCGCGGCGGTGCGGACCTCGTCCATGCCGACGGACTGGATGCCGCGCGCGTAGTAGAGCGCGTCGGCCGCGCCGACGATGCGGCGGCGGACCTCGTCGTCGACCGGGCGGGCCGCGCCGGCAGCGCTCGTCGTGCTCGCGCTCGTCGTGCCTGCCACTGCGCCACCCCGTCCCGGCCCGTCGCGGACCTCGTCGTACCCCTTGCGTTGAGAACGCTCGTTCTCTACTGTAGTCCACACCAGCGGAGAACGATCGTTCTCCCGTGAGGTCGAGGGGTATGTCATGGGACGCATCACGGTCGGTACGGAGAACTCGGTCGACATCGAGCTGCACTACGAGGACAAGGGCACGGGTCAGCCCGTCGTCCTCATCCACGGCTTCCCGCTCGACGGGAACTCGTGGGAGGGCCAGACCGCCGCGCTGCTCGACGCGGGCTACCGGGTGGTGACGTACGACCGCCGCGGGTTCGGGCGGTCGAGCCAGCCCTCCGTCGGGTACGACTACGACACGTTCGCGGCGGACCTGCACACGGTCCTCGAGACGCTCGACCTGCGCGACGTCGTCCTGGTCGGGTTCTCGATGGGCACCGGCGAGGTCGGTCGCTACCTCGGCACCTACGGCTCGGAGCGGGTCGCCAAGGCCGCGTTCCTCGGCTCGCTCGAGCCGTACCTGACGAAGACCGAGGACAACCCCGAGGGTGCGGCCCCGGCCGAGTTCTTCGAGGGCATCGCGGCGGACGTCCGCGCGGACCGGTACGCGTACTTCACCGCGTTCTACCAGGACTTCTTCAACCTCGACGAGAACCTCGGCAGCCGCATCAGCGAGGAGCAGGTGCGCCACGCGTGGGACGTGGCCGCCGGGTCGGGGTCCGTCGCATCGGCCGCGGCGCCGCTCACGTGGGGCACGGACTTCCGGGGCGACATCCCCGCGATCGACGTCCCCGCACTGATCCTGCACGGCACCGCGGACCGCATCCTGCCGATCGACGCCACGGCCCGGCTGTTCCACCGCGCGCTGCCGTCGGCCACGTACGTCGAGATCGAGGGCGCGCCGCACGGTCTGCTGACCACGCACACCGCCGAGGTCAACGAGGCGCTGCTCGCGTTCCTCGCGAGCTGACCCGCACGGCGGCCACGCCCCGGCCCGGGTCCGACGACCGGGCCTGGGCCTCGTCGTCCGCCGGGCGGCCCGCGCGCGGGCGGCGGCCGGTACGGTGCGAGGCATGAACCGCGCTCGGGGCTGCCGCGACCGTGACCGCAGGGGTGCGGTGGCCGCCGCCGGTGGGCTCGTCGGGGCGCTCGTCGTGCTGGCGCTCGGCGCGTGCGGCGGCGGCGGGACCACCGGGACCGGCGGCGCGGACGTCGCGGCCCGGATGCAGTACGCGGGGATCGCGCGGGACCTGGTCTACGTGACCGACGTCGACGGGTTCGACCTCGCCGTGCAGTCCGTCGGGGTCTCGGGCGACGAGGGCATGTCCGCGGCCTACGTCAGCCCGGCCGGCACGGTGCTGCTGCGCACGTCCCGCGGAGCCGGCGGACAGGCTCCGGCCTGCGCACAGCTCGAGGACGACGGCGCGGGAGCCTCGTGCGAGGTGGTGGCCGACGGCGTGCACGTGCTGCTCGAGGGCGACGGCGTGGACGCCGCGACCCTGCGCGCGGCGGGCGCTGCGGTGCGTCCGGCGCGCGACGGCGAGCTCGCCACCCTGTTCTCCGAGCTCCCCACGCCCCCGGACGGCGAGCCGGTGGAGCGCGGCGACCTGCCTGAGGGCGACGGCGCACCCGACAACGACCCCGGCCCGGGCGGCTGACCCGCGCACGTCGCCCGCGCTCGGGCAGCGGATCTCAAGTTGAGCGGAATACACTCAACTTTGTCACGTTGGGATGTGCAGACGCATCGACGACGCGCGAGACTCGCGCAGGGAGGTCACGTGGACGCCAAGCTCACGACCCGCTCGCAGGAGGCGCTCGGCAGCGCCATCCAGTCCGCGAGCGCCGCCGGCAACCCGCAGCTGGAGCCGGCACACATCCTCGACGCGCTGCTCCAGCAGGAGGGCGGCGTTGCGGGCGGTCTGCTCGACGCGGTCGGTGCCGACCGCGGGGCGCTCGGCCGCGCGGTGCGCGGCATCCTCGTCAACCTGCCCTCGTCGTCGGGCTCGACGGTCGCGCAGCCCAGCGCGTCGCGCGCGACCGCCGCCGCCATCGAGGCGGCCAACGCGGAGGCACGCACGCTCGGCGACGACTACGTCTCGACCGAGCACCTGCTCATCGGCCTGGCGGCCGGGCAGTCTGGCGTGGCCGACGCGCTGCGCGCGGCCGGGGCGTCGCGCGACGCCCTGCTCGCCGCGCTGCCGACCGTGCGCGGGAACGCGCGCGTCACCAGCCCCGACCCGGAGGGCACCTACAAGGCCCTCGAGAAGTACGGCGTCGACCTGACGCAGCGCGCGGCCGAGGGCAAGCTCGACCCGGTGATCGGGCGTGACTCGGAGATCCGGCGCGTCGTGCAGGTGCTGTCCCGCCGCACCAAGAACAACCCCGTGCTGATCGGCGAGCCGGGCGTCGGCAAGACCGCCGTCGTCGAGGGGCTCGCGCAGCGCATCGTCGAGGGCGACGTGCCGGAGTCCCTGCGCGGCAAGAAGCTGGTCGCGCTCGACCTCGCCTCGATGGTCGCCGGCGCCAAGTACCGCGGAGAGTTCGAGGAGCGGCTCAAGGCCGTGCTCGAGGAGATCAAGGGCTCCGACGGGCAGGTCGTGACGTTCATCGACGAGCTGCACACGGTCGTCGGCGCGGGTGCCGGCGGCGAGGGAGCGATGGACGCGGGCAACATGCTCAAGCCCATGCTCGCGCGCGGCGAGCTGCGGCTCGTCGGCGCGACCACGCTCGACGAGTACCGCGAGCACATCGAGAAGGACCCCGCGCTCGAGCGGCGGTTCCAGCAGGTGTTCGTCGGCGAGCCGTCCGTGGAGGACACCGTCGCGATCCTGCGCGGGCTCAAGGAGCGTTACGAGGCGCACCACAAGGTGACGATCTCCGACGCGGCGCTCGTCGCCGCCGCTGCGCTGTCCGACCGGTACATCACGGGCCGCCAGCTCCCCGACAAGGCGATCGACCTCGTCGACGAGGCGGCCTCGCGGCTGCGCATGGAGCTCGACTCGTCGCCGATCGAGATCGACGAGCTCCAGCGTGCGGTGACGCGCCTGGAGATGGAGGAGGTCGTGCTCTCGGAGTCCGACGACCCCGCCTCGCTCGACCGGCTCGAGCGGCTGCGCGCCGACCTCGCGGACCGTCGCGAGGAGCTCGCGGCGCTCAACGCGCGCTGGGAGAAGGAGAAGGCGGGCCACAACCTCGTCGGCGACCTCAAGGCACGCCTGGACGCGCTGCGCTCCGACGCCGAGCGGCTCCAGCGCGACGGCGACCTCGAGAAGGCCGCACGCATCCTCTACGGCGAGATCCCCACGCTCCAGCGGCAGATCGCCGACGCGGAGGCGTCCGAGGCCGACCAGGACGCCGTCGACGCGCCGCCGATGATCGCGGAGAAGGTCGGCCCCGACGAGATCGCCGAGGTCGTCTCGGCGTGGACGGGCATCCCCGCGGGCCGCATGCTCGAGGGCGAGACCGCCAAGCTCCTGCGCATGGAGGAGGTCCTCGGCGAGCGCCTGATCGGCCAGAAGAAGGCCGTCGCCGCGGTCTCCGACGCGGTGCGCCGCGCCCGCGCGGGCATCTCCGACCCCGACCGGCCCACCGGCTCGTTCCTGTTCCTCGGCCCCACGGGCGTCGGCAAGACCGAGCTCGCGAAGGCGCTCGCGGACTTCCTGTTCGACGACGAGCGCGCGATGGTCCGCATCGACATGTCCGAGTACGCGGAGAAGCACTCCGTGGCGCGGCTCGTCGGTGCACCTCCCGGGTACGTCGGCTACGAGGAGGGCGGCCAGCTCACCGAGGCCGTGCGGCGGCGCCCGTACTCGGTCGTCCTGCTCGACGAGGTCGAGAAGGCGCACCCCGAGGTGTTCGACGTGCTGCTCCAGGTGCTCGACGACGGGCGGCTCACCGACGGCCAGGGCCGCACGGTGGACTTCCGCAACGTCATCCTCATCCTCACCTCGAACCTCGGCTCGCAGTTCCTGGTCGACCCGCTGCTGGGCGAGTCGGAGAAGCGGGACGCGGTGATGGGGGCGGTGCGCTCCGCGTTCAAGCCGGAGTTCCTCAACCGGCTCGACGACGTCGTGCTGTTCGAGGCACTGACGCTCGACGAGATCGGGCACATCGTCGACCTGCAGGTCGCGTCGCTCGCCCGCCGCCTCGCGGACCGCCGGCTCACGCTCGAGGTCACTCCCGCGGCGCGCGACTGGCTCGCGATCGAGGGCTTCGACCCGGCGTACGGCGCCCGCCCGCTGCGCCGCCTCGTCCAGCGCGAGATCGGCGACAACCTGGCCCGCGCCCTGCTGTCCGGGCAGGTCCACGACGGCCAGACGATCGTCGTCGACCGCGACGAGGAGGGCCTGCGCATCACGGGCGCCTGACCCGTCCCGCCCGCCCCGGCGCGTGCCCTGACCTGCGGGCGTGCGAGAGTGTGGCCGTGACGTTGCGACTGCCTGAGCCCCGGTTCCCCGACCCGCGTGACGCGCCCGTGCTGCGGTGGGGGGTGCTGGCCCCGGGGTGGATCGCGGGGCACTTCGTGGATTCGCTCCACCGGCACACGGACCAGCGCGTGGTCGCCGTCGCGAGCCGGGACCAGGCGCGCGCGCAGGCGTTCGCCGACGAGCACGGGGTCGAGCGTGCGCTGTCGTCGTACGACGAGCTCGTGCACGACCCCGAGGTCGACGTCGTCTACGTCGCGAGCCCGCACAGCCACCACCCGGACCAGGCGCTCGCGGCGATCGCGGCCGGCAAGCACGTGCTCGTCGAGAAGCCGCTGGCCCGCAACGCGGCCGAGGCGCGGCTGATCGTCGATGCGGCGCGTGCGGCCGGCGTCCTCGCGATGGAGGCGATGTGGACGCGGTACCTGCCGCACGTCGACGTGCTGCGCCAGGTGCTCGAGGACGGGCTGATCGGCCGGCCGCGGTGGGTCACGGGCTCGTTCGCGACGCGGGCCGAGGTGCCCGACGACCATCGTCTGCTCAACCCGGCGCTCGCGGGCGGTGTGCTGCTCGACATCGGCATCTACCCGCTGTCGTTCGCGTCGTTCGTCGCGACCACCGTGGGACTCCCGGCGACGCCGACGGACCTGCAGGTCATGGGCTCGCTGGCGCGCACGGGCGTCGACGAGCAGGTGGCGCTGCAGGTCGCGTACCCGGGCCTGCAGGCGCAGCTGTTCACGTCCATGCTCACGCCCGCGGACGACGAGGCGCGCGTGCACGGCGAGGCAGGCTGGGTCACCACGGGTCCGCGGTTCCGGGGGCCGTCGAGCGTGACCCTCCACGTGGGCGACGAGAGCGCGACGTGGGACGAGAACCGTGTCGAGGAGCTCGACGGGCTGTGCTTCCAGGCTGCGGCGCTCGCGCGCTACGTCGAGGCCGGGCTGACCGAGTCGCCGCTGCACCCGCTCGACGAGGTCGTCACGGTGCTGGAGACGGCCGACGAGGTGCGCCGACGGCTCGGGGTCCGCTACCCGGGCGAGTGACGCACGGCGTCAGCGCGCGGCGACCCGGTCCGGGACGTCGGCCGGGACGTCCGGTGCGGCGGGTGCGCGCAGACCGCGCGTGAGCAGCAGCACGGCCCACCAGATCTCGAACGCGAACACCGGGACGGCGCACAGTCCGGCGACGGTCCCGCCGAGCGGGATCACGTCGAACAGCTGCGCGAGGTTCCCGACGAGGACCAGCACGCCACCGCCGACGCCCAGCATGCCGAGCGCGCGGGGGACGACGCGCGCGTCGAGCAGCAGCCACCCGAGCACGACCGTGTTGACGGCGATGACGAGCCCTTGCCCGACGAGGAACGCCGCGGTGTGCAGGTCGGTGAGCGCCGCGGCCATGGGGCCGGTGCCGGCGTCGCGCCACGCGAGCGCGAGCATCGGGAGCGTGCCGGCGGCGATCACGGCGGCCTCGAGGGTGCGCAGCAGCGCGAACGTGACCGCGCGCGCCTCGCCGTACGGGCGCAGCAGCACGAGCAGCAGCACGCCCGTGCCCAGGCAGCCGAGCGCGAGCAGCACCTCGAGCAGCACGCCCAGCCGCAGCGCCCCGGAGTCGTACGCGACGACCGCGAGCACCGAGGTCACGTGCGTGGAGAGGTAGAGCGCGCCCGCGGTGCGGGCGTACGTGCGGGCGTGGGTCATCGGCCTGCCGATCGTCGAGGTGTACGCCGTATACCGGCGCTCGCCCAGGCTAGGTATACGGTGTAGACATGTCAACCGGTCGCGCGACTCTCGACCACGACCGCGTCCTGGACGCCGCGGTCGCGCTCGCCGACGAGATCGGCCTCGACGCGATGAGCATGCGACGCCTCGCCGACGCCCTGTGCGTCACGCCCATGGCGCTCTACAAGCACGTCGCCAACCGCGAGCAGCTCGTCGACGCGATGGTCGAGCGGATCGTGTCCGACATCGCGACCCCGGCCCCCGGCCGGCCGTGGAAGCAGGCCGTGCGCGCCCGGATCCTGTCCGCACGGGCCGTCATGACCGCGCACCCGTGGGCGCAGGCGGCGGTCGAGTCGAGGACCGCCGCCGGGCCCGCGGTGCTGCGCCACATGGACGCCCTGATGGACGACATGTTCCGCGGCGGTCTCTCGGCCGACCTGGTGCACCACGCGATGCACGCGCTGAGCACGCGCATGTGGGGCTTCACGCGTGACGTGCTGCCGACGCCCACGCTGCCCGCCGACCCCGACGAGCGCGCCCGTGCGATGGCGGGCTTCGCCGTGACCTACCCGGCGATCGTGCGGATGGCGACCACCGCGTCCCACGCCGGCGCCGCGTGCGACGACGACGCCGAGCTGACGTTCGCGCTCGACGTGCTCCTGGACGCGTTCGAGCGACTGCACCACGAGGGCTGGACGCCCGCCGTGCGCCAGGACGTCAGCGGGGGCTAGCGCGCCACGGCGCTGGGGGCCCGGACGAGGGCGTCAGCGGGTGCGCTGCACGCACAGCCCCAGGCGGTCGCCACCGTTCCAGCCGCTCTCGTCGGGCGACCACACGACGTCGAGCGGCTCACCGGTCCGGGCGTAGTGCTCGTCGAGCTCGCAGGCCTGCCGCACCAGCTCGTCCACGCGCGTCTGGCCGGGCCACGGCTGCTCGGACCCCACCGTGACCCGCGCGCGCACCTCGGCCTCGTGCGGGTCGCCGCACGGCACGACGACGATCTCGCTCACCGGTCCGTCGGCGGGCAGGTCCCGCACGCAGTGCCCCGCGTCCAGGCGGTTCACGGTCGTCGTGACGGGACCGCTGACGTCGGTCGCGATCGGGCGCGAGCGCTGCACGGCGACGACGACCGCGGCGGTCGCGCCGAGCGCCACGAGCGCGCCGACCGCACCCACGACGACGGCTGCGCGCGCGAGGCCGCGTCCGCGCGTGCCCTTGGCGCGGGTCGCACGCAGCGCCGCGACCCCCAGCCCGAGGCCGACGAGCCCGAGCGTGGGCCACAGCCAGAACAGCAGCGCCGCGACGAGCGCCGCGACGGCGAGCCCCTCGAGCGGCGGCCGCGCGGCGGCCGACCACGTGGGCGCGTAGTGCGTCGCCGGGTACGGGTCGGGGCTCGTCGGCGGTGCCGGCGGCTGCTCGCTCATGCGTCCTCCGCGAGGTCGAGGACCACGGGGACGTGGTCCGAGGCGCCCTTGCCCTTGCGCTCGTCGCGCACGATCGTCACGCCCGTCACCCGCGCCGCGAGCGCGGGGGAGGCGTAGGTGAGGTCGATGCGCATGCCCTTGTTCTTGGGGAAGCGCAGCTGCTGGTAGTCCCAGTACGTGTAGGTGTGCTCGGCGGGCAGGTGCACGCGCGAGACCTCGGTGTACCCCGCGTGCGCGATCGCGGCGAACGCGTCGCGCTCGGCGGGCGTGACGTGCGTGCGGCCCGCGAACCAGGCGGGGTCCCACACGTCCGTGTCGAGCGGCGCGATGTTCCAGTCGCCGACGAGCGCGACCTGCGCGCCGGGGTCGGCCGCGAGCCAGCCCGCGGCGGCGTCCCGCAGGTGCGCGAGCCAGTCGAGCTTGTAGGCGTAGTGCGGGTCGTCGATCGCCCGCCCGTTCGGGACGTAGAGGCTCCACACGCGCACGCCGCCGGCCGTCACGCCGATCGCGCGCGCCTCGGCCGCGGCGGGCTCGCCCCACGTCGGCATGCCGGGGAAGCCGATCTCGACGTCATCGATCCCGACCCGCGAGACCACGGCGACGCCGTTCCACTGGCTGTACCCGACGTGCGCGACCTCGTACCCGAGCGCCTCGAACGCCTCGTGCGGGAACTGCTCGTCCTTGCACTTGGTCTCCTGCAGCGCGAGGACGTCGACGCCGGACCGCTCGAGGAACGCCACCGCCCGCTCGGTGCGGGCACGGATCGAGTTGATGTTCCAGGTGGCGACGCGCATGCCGCGCAGGTTACCGGGCGGGTGCGCCGCGGGTGCCGCGCGGTCCGGAGGACCGAAGGCCTGGCGCCGGACCGATAGTCCGCCTGTAGAGTTTCGGCAGCATCCTCGAAAGGACGGGTCCCCATGCACGTTCGAGCCGCCGACACTGTCGCGCACGCCGCCGCAGGAGCCTTCGCGCAGGTCGTGCCGGACGCGCCCCCGGGCCCGCTCATCGACAGCATCTGGACCGCCGACCCGTCGGGGCACGTGTGGGACGGCACGCTGTGGATCTACCCCTCGCACGACGAGGACACGGGTGCGACCGCCGACGACCACGGCAGCCACTACGACATGCGCGACTACCACGTGCTGTCCCTCGACTCCCTCGACGGTGAGGTCGTCGACCACGGTGTCGCACTGACGCTCGAGCAGGTCCCGTGGGCCGCGCGCCAGCTGTGGGCGCCCGACGCCGCGCGCCGCGGCGACACGTACTACCTGTACTTCCCCGCCAAGGACCGCGACGGCGTGTTCCGCATCGGCGTCGCCACGGCCGAGCACCCCGCGGGCCCGTTCACCGCGCAGCCCGAGCCGATCCCCGGCGCGTACAGCATCGACCCCGCGGTCTTCACCGACGACGACGGCTCGTCGTACCTGGTCACCGGCGGCATCCTCGGCGGGCAGCTGCAGCGCTGGCGCGACGACGTCTACACCGGCGTCGACGCGTACCCCGGGCTCGACGAGCCCGCGCTCGCCCCCCGCATCGCCCGGCTGTCCGACGACCTGCTGTCCCTCGCCGAGCCGACGCGCCCGCTCGTCCTCGTGGACGACGAGGGCCGTGCGCTCACGTCACGCGACCCGAACCGGTTCTTCGAGGGTGCGTGGATCAGCAAGGTCGGTGACACGTACGTCTTCATGTACTCGAACGGCGACTCCCACCAGCTCGTCCACGCCACGGGGGACTCGCCGTACGGGCCGTTCACGTACCGCGGTGTGCTGCTCGAGCCGGTGATCGGCTGGACCACGCACGGCTCGATCGTCGAGTGGCACGACGCGTGGTACCTGCTCTACCACGACGCCGAGCGCTCGGGTCGCGACCACCTGCGCACCGTCCGCATGGCCCGCCTCGACCTGCGCCCCGACGGCACGTTCGCGACGGTCCGCCGCTAACTCCCCCGGAACTCGCGGATATCCAAGCGGACAACGAGGAAGGTCACGACGAATGGCGCGAACTCGTCGTCCCGGCGACCGTTGCCTCCAAACACACTTTCGCTGACCTCATCAGGGGCGACGACCGGCCAGGGGCACGGCGGCCGGAGTCCTTGGTTTATCCGCTCGACGGGATGGGGCGCGCTAGCGGGATTGCCACCGTGGCGTGGACTCAATCGAGCGCCCAGAGCGCCCAGACTGGAGTCTGGGCCTTCCGCTTCACCCTGGCAGATGCCATGCAGATTCCGAGTCGTGCGGACGATACGCAGAGGTCCCCCGGGGCGACGGCGTGGACGCCGAGGATGGATCCTCGAGTGGAGCAGCGGGTACCCTCGTCCACGGACGCCAAGTCGACGTCACGAGTGCCACGGCGGCGGCGCCGAGTAGTCCAGAGAATGTCCAGTCGTAGACATCCCAGAGGAGCGCTAGATCCGTCCGTCGAGCCGCCCAGGAGATCGTGTGCTCTTCGGACGCCGATCCCAAGCAGTAGAAGGTCGACTTCGATAGTTCTTCGGCGCATTCGTACGCTTCGAGCGCCATGCACGACGGGCATACCGATATCTGCACGTACGAGCCGTCGAATGACTTGCTTGCCAACTCGTCGTAAGTGACTTGACGCGGATTGCGAAATATCGCTTCAGGATCCTCGACCGGTTTCGAGCTCAGCGTCCGCAGACCGGTGTCGACCGACGGTCGCCAGCTGAGTGCTGCGTAGTCGACGACGGTATCGCCTAGCAGCTCGCGACTAATGGCGAGGGTGGGGAAACGGACGATTACCTTCACAGGCTCCATGAACCGCCACCCGGGCCTAATCGGGTGGCGGTTCTTCTTTGTCAGTGAGTCGGCTCGGCGGCGAGCATCTGGTGGATACGTGGCTCGGATAGCCCCGCGGCGGCGGCGATTGCGCGCAGCGAGTGGCCGGCGGCGCGGGCGGCGCTGATGGTGCGCATCCGCTCGAGGTCAGCGGTCTGCCGTAGGCGCGCTGCACCGGCAACGGCGGTCAGCGTCTCGGTCTCCGTGCAGGTGTTTCGGCGCGGCATCGGGGCCACCTCCAGGATCGGTTCTTCGGTCTCCTGAAGTTTAGGACATGGCCCATACAGAATCACTCGCCGGCGTCAATCGCTAGCACGTTAGCGTGCAAATTGCTGGGCGGGTCGCTCCACCGCCTCGCACATGCGATCCTCGCGTCTCGCCCGATGCCCCCACCGTGGATTCTTTTCGGAGACTGAGTTGCCCCTATGCGACGTAAAATCCGGCACTCACGTCCGTCGACGTTACGGCTATGCGACGTAAAACGTGCAGAGACGCCTGACAGGGCGTCGGGAGGTTACGGCCATGCGACGTAAAGCCGAAGCTCCTCACCCCCGCCCCTCCCGGTCTCTTCCCGCCCCTGCGCGGCTCGTACCGGTGCGGGCAGCGGGAAGGTGGGTGCGTGGGGCGGGTTGGGAGGCCGCAGGAGTCGAGCAGCCAAGAACTCGCACCCCTCGCCGCACATGAGCACGGGGCGCTGAGGTCAGGTGCAGGAGATCTCGGGTGCCAGGTTGGGCTCGAAGACGTCCAGGTGCACCTCGACAAGCTCGCCGGCCTTCGGGAACTGGAACACACCGCTGTCACCCTTGCGCACCGCCCCCATCGGTGCGTGGTACCAGGTGCGGTACGACAGCGTCCAGCAGTCGACCACCGGGAGCATGCGCAGCAGCCGGCAATCTGTCGCCGAGGTGCAGTCAGCATGTCCTGAAGGAAACGGGACGTAGGCGTAGTACACCCGCCCATCGAGGGTGACGCTGCTGAGACCCCGCGCCTTGATCACCGCCTCATACGGCACCGCCAGCTGGGCCATCTCGGACGCGTCCGCCTCGAGCGCCGCCTTGTCGCGCTGAGCGTTGTCCGACGCGACCCGCTCACGTTCGCTCCGCACCGCTTGCTCCACCCAAGCCGCGGCGAATCCGCCACCGAGCACCAGCAGGGCAAGGAGACTTGCGACGATGGGCGCCCGTCGACTCCGACTCTGTCGTTCGCGGCTGCTCACCACGGGGACATCGTCACAACCTCGAGCGCTCTTGACGTTGCGACTCGTCTTGCTCGACGACGGCGGCCCCCACCCCCGCGCTCACCGTGACGGGCCGTCAACTGGTCGGTGCGGGACGGGGCAGTCTGAGGCATGGAGGGTGGGCAGGTGTTGCGCGCCGTCCCGACGGGACGGCTAGGTGGGGACCCGGCAGGCGGTCGCACCTCTCCTGCCCCGCGCTCACGTGCACGAACGGGTGAATCTAGGACGAACGTCCCGCTTTGACTCAAGGCGCCCGTCGAAAGTCGCCCGGGCTGAGCTAACCGAACGCTACGTTCGCAGCCATCAAGCGACCGGACGAAGTGGTCCGAAGCGACATCAGGCGACGAAGGGCAAGTGATGAGACGGTCAGTCACGCTAGGTTCGGCCACGGTAGCGGCGTTCACGCTCGTGCTGGCAGGGCTTGCGCTGCCAGCCCAGGGCCTAGCCGCGCCGGAAGTCGGAACTGAGGGTGGGACCCAGCTCGAGTTCGAAGGCACCCGCCTCACGATGTCCGACGACGGTCAGGCGGTCGACCTCGTTCGGCAGAGCAGCGCGGCGGAAGGCCTTGTCACTTACACGGCGACCTTGGCTGACGAGTCTGAGCAGACAGTAGTTGTGGCGCAGACGTTGGCCACCGACAGCGTCCCGGCCGGGGCGGAGGTGATCTCCGAGCCCGTCGTCCGCCCTTCCGATGACGGGGTCGAGGAGACGAGCGTCGTCCGTGCGGCGCCTCTTGATCCTGACGATCTCACGCCCATCATCGCCTGGACGAAGGCGGCCAGCGGCATCGTCACCGTCGCGACGCCAGAAGGAACTGAACTGCAGAGCGTCTCAGGAACGTCTGACGAGTACGAGCTACTTGAGTCAGCCCCGGACAGCCTGGCCGTGCAGACTCTATCGTCCGATGTCCAGCTGGCTGTCTCTACGACAGACGCCTCCGGCGCAGAGGGAACCTTTGCGCTTACAGACCCTGATGACGGAGAGGAGGAGGGTGACTATGGCCCCGATGGGGCGGGCGGTGTCGCGCTGGCGTCCGGCGGCTTCGAGTTCCGATACCAGACGTTCATTCCTGACTACCGGATTCCACTTCCGAAGGTCCTTGGCGTGTCAGTGTGTGACCCTACGCACTCCGACGACTCGTACAACGGCAACAATCGTTCGTGGCACCTCACGTCAAATCTGAGCAACACGTCGTCGAAGACCCGGATGAACGTGCGCTACTACTGGAACACGAAGACGTTCCACGAGCTCAAGTATGTGGGTACGACCTACCAGTACCGCAAAGACGGAAACCTGCGGCGATCGGCGAACGCTGGCACGTCCGGGCTCACCTACTCAAACCGCGTCGGCTCCGCCACATACGCGAGGATCAGGCTCAACCACTCCGTAAAGAACCCTTTGTGCGCGGTGGCGGGGCCAATCACTTTCTACGCGATCGTGGACGTCTACTCCAACGGCAGCTACGTGGTCACGGGGAACCGAGTGCTCGTTCCTAACCACGAGTTGCTTATCCGCTCCATGAACCGCTCGGTATACAAGAGTGTGAACCGCGCGACGAAGGAGAGCTTTCACTGCCTGAGCACGAGCCTCGGGTGCCCCGCGCCCGACTCGTTCGACTTCCGAGGTACCTTCCCACTATGAACCAAGCAACCGCAGGTCCGGTCGAGGCTGGTGCAGCGCGGCTGATCGGTGTTGAGTACGCGAAGCAGGTCGCCGCCATGGCATGCGCCGGAGCCGTGTTCCTCCTCGCCCCACTAGGTTCACTACTCACTGACGGCTGGGACGCCGAGAGCTTCCGGAACCTCCTACTGCAAGTCGCTCAGGTCGCCGTGATCGTGCTGCTTGGGCATGTGCTAGTTACCTGGCGCCTCGGCAAGGTCAGTTGGGCTTACTCGATCCTGGGGCAACTCGCGGTCTGGACGTTGTGGGCCGCTAGCGCGGGTGCCATCGACGGTTCCGTGACCAACGTGGGCGAGGTCGTCTGGGGCATCTTGGTAGTTGGGTTGCCCATCACGCTCATCGCACTCGGGCTGCGGGCGCTTATCGCCCCTTGGCGACCGGACTCCCGCTTGAGGGACGAGGTGCCGAAGCGCTGAGTGCGTTGGGGACCGAGGCGACCCCGGTGAGTCTGCACGGGTCGCCTCGGTCACTCCAGCAGACTCACTTGCTCGCAGACACGTGCGCTCGAGTCCATGATGTCCGGTGCACAGCACCACCACGAGGACCCCGGTGGTTTCCCACCGGGGTCCTCGTCACCCCGGCCCCGGTCCTCCCCGTCTCATCGCGGTCCGGTGCGTGCTGGTCGGTACGGACGCGGGCACGGTGGGTGGCCGGGCGGGTGCGGCGGCTGCGGGTCTTGGATGCGGGCCACAGGAGCACCATCAGGACCGCCGCCACGACCTGCGCGGGAATCGTCCGCCACACGGCGTACACGGCGGCTGCGCGGCCTGTGAGGGCCCCGACCACCACACCCGT
>NZ_BJLP01000065.1 GCF_006538705.1 Cellulomonas uda | reverse complement strand
GCGGGTTCGTGGCGTGGAACGGCTCGAGCCACAGCGCGAAGTCGGTCGCCGACGGCAGCCACATCGCGCCGAGCCCGAACGTGCCGTCCTCGTACACCGTCTCCGCGGCGGCGTTCTTGGTCCACACGCCGGTGGTGGGGTTCCGGTCGTACCGGTAGACCCGGAGCGCCCCGTTCTCCATCGGGTCGATCGTGAAGCCGTCCGGTGCCACGACCCGCCCCCGGATCGCGGGAAGCAAGGTGGGCCGCAGGACGACGCCGGTGGTGCCGGGACGCATCAGCCGAGTCCGCGACCAGACACCCGACAGGTCGTCGTTCGCGGCGAGGACCGAGCCGTCGGCGGCCATCACGCCTGTGCCCACGAGGCCCCCTCCGCTCGCGACCACCAACGCGTAGGACCGGCCCGTGTCGAGCCCGTCGAGCTGGAACGTACCGTCGTCGCGGGACCACTCGCGGGTCGCCCGGACCTTCCCGTCGGCGCCCGTGACCGCCATGAGGGTGAGGCTCGCCTCGTACCCGCTGTAGTCCGTCGCCTCGATCCGACCGGAGATGCTCCCGGTCGGGTTGACGTGCACCGTCAGGTCGCTCGCGGGTGCCTTCACCGTCGTCGCGTCGTTGCGGTTCGTGACGAAGTACCCGTCGGCGGCGTTCCAGAAGCCCGCGAACAGCGTCCCGCGGGAGTCGGTCAGGTGCAGGTGGACGTCGGAGCCGGACGGCACCCCGCCCACGACGAACGTCCCGTCGGCCCGCACCGTGCCGCTCACGTACCGCACGGGCTGGTTCCCGACGAGGCCCTGGATCCGGAGCGTCGTCGGGTCGCCCGTGTAGGCCGACGGGAGCTGGAGGCGCCCGCTGATCTGCGTCGCGAGCGAGGCGGTGACCACCAGGCCCGTGGTACCGGGTGCGATGACGGCGGCGTCGGTGTGGAACATCGTCGTCGAGCCCGTCGCGGTGACGTAGCCGTTGAGCAGGCGGTGCTGCCCGTCGTGCAGGAGCAGCAGGTGGTTGCGACCCACGCGCAGGTCACGCGCGACCGTGAACGTCCCGTCGGCGGCGACGGGCACGAACGACGCCGGGTACGCCGGGGACTCCGTGCCCGTCCCGACGCCCGTGAGCACGCGCAGCTCGACGCGGGGCGGCGCCGCCGCGGAGTAGGTGTAGCCCGCGGGGAACACCACACGTCCGGTGATGGGGGCGGGGTCCGCGGCCCGTGCGGGTACCGCGAGGGCGGTGAGCACCAGAAGGAGCGCGGACGCGAGCGCGAGGAGCGCCGCACGTGGACGCGATGCCGGCGTAAGGACGGTGGTCATGAGGAGGGGCCTCTCGTCGAGGTCGAGCGGGTGGCGGGCGTGCGGGGAGGGCCGTCGATCGGTACCGGCAGCCCTCCCCCGCGTCAGGTGACCTTGACCGTCAGGGCCGACGAGGTCGCGCCGTTGAGGTACGTCGTCGAGGTGGACGTCGGCGTGTACCTGGCTGTGACCTTGTACGAGCCCTTGGTCTGCGCGGGCATGGTGACGGTGACCGTCCCGGCCCGGGCCGCGGTCAGGGTGACCGTGGTGGTCTTCGAGCCGAGCGTCACCGCGACGGTCCCGAGCGGCTTGGTCACGAGACCGCCGGAGTCGACCACGACGGTGACCTTGACCGCCGTCCCGGCCTTCACGGACGGCGCGGACACCCTGACGGTGGGCGTCACCTTCGGCACCTTCGTCTGCAGGGACGTCGACCGCGCCTGCGAGCCGTCCGCCGCGCGCGCGGTCACGCGCACCGACAGCCGCTTGCCCACGTCGGACTTGGCGACCTTGTACGACGAGCCGGTCGCGCCGCTGATCTCCACGCCGTCGCGCAACCACTGCACGCTCGTCGACGTCGGCGGCGTCGACCACGTGCCGCGGTCGGCCCACACCGTCTTCCGGTACGCGACGGTGCCGGAGATCGACGCGCGCGTGACGTTGCTGATGGGCGCGGGCGCGACCGTCACGCCCGGCGACGTCGCGGTCGCGGCCAACCACCCGGTGCCGCCCTTCGCGGTGACGCGCACCGACAGCCGGGCGCCCTCGTCGGCGGCCGTCGGCGTGTACGTCGTGGACGTCGCGCCGCTGATCGCCGCGCCGTCACGCAGCCACTGCACGCTCGTCGTGACCGCGGCGGGGTCCCACGTGCCCGTCGTCGCGCGGACCGTGGAGCCCACCCGGACCGTGCCGGTGACCGCCGGGGCGGTCAGGTTGCGCACCGCGAGCGGGATCACGACGTCGATGCCGGTGGTGTGCCGCACGACCTTCGCCTTCGCGGGGTCGCTGGTCAGGGGCGTGCCGTTGCCCGTCCAGAAGCCGGCCGTGAACCGCGCGTTCTTCGGGTTCACGTCGGCGTGCGGGTCGAAGTACACGAGGTGGTCCTCGGTCCGCTTCGCCAGGTCGAAGGCCTGGAGCGAGAACCAGCCGTTCTCCGCGACGCGCTGCGAGTCGGTCTCGGCCCACGTGCCGTCCGTGCCGCGCCGCCACAGCTGGACCTCCGCGGCGTGCGTGTCCCAGTAGCCGAACAGGAAGTCGTCCGGGGCGGTGACGAAGCCGCGCACCCCGACGGTGGTCGGCGGGCTCAGGACGACGCCGGTCGTCGTCGGGCGGACCTTGCGCAGGCTCGACCACGTCGCGTCGAAGCCGGGCTCCCCCGGCCGGATCGGGGACCACGTGCCGTCGGCCCGCTGCGCGCCGGGCTCCAGGTCGTCGAAGCTGAACATCCCGATCGCGTACGAGCGGCCGGTGTCGAGGTCCGGGATGGTGAACGTGCCGTCCGCGTCCGTGTACGTCGAGATGTTCTCCCGGAAGCCGGTCGCGTCGCTGACGGCGTCGAGCGCGATCGTCGTGTTCGCCAGGATCGCGGCCGGTGCGTCGACGCGCCCCGAGATGCTGCCGGCGAGGTTCGGCCGCAGCGTCAGGCCGCTCGCGGGCGCGGTGACCGTGCCGACGTTCAGCCGGGAGCCCGAGAAGTACCCCGTCGCCGGGTTCCACGCGCCGTCGAACAGGACGTACTGGGGGTCGACGAGCTCGATCCGGACGGCCTGGCCCGACGGGAAGCCGCCCACGGTGAACCGACCGTCGGCCTCGATGCGCCCGTAGGCGAACCGCTCGGAGCCGTCGTACGGCTTGCCGACGGTCGCGACCACGCTGAGCGGGCGGTTCGGGTCGGGCGTGTACCCGGCGGGCAGGACGATGCTGCCGGTCACCTGCTGGCCGAGCGTGGCGGTGACGACGACGTCCGTCCGACCCGGCGCGACGAGCGCGCCGTCGGGGTGCTGCTGCGCGATCCCGCCGCTCGCGGTCACGTACCCGCCGACGAGCCGCTGCTGGCCGTCCTGGAGCACCAGGTAGTACCGGCCGCCCGACTGCAGCCTGCTGCCCGGGACGGTGAACGTCCCGTCGGCCGCGACGGGGGCGTAGAGGATCGGGTAGCGCACGGGCTCGGTGGTGGTGGGGCTCGCCGGGTAGCGCACCTCGAACCGCGGCGGCATCGCGGCCGAGTACGTGTACCCGGCGGGGAGGACGACGCGCCCGGTGATGTCGAGCGGGTCGGCCGCGCGCGCGGGGACGGCGAGCGCGGACACGAGGAGCGAGAGCGCTCCCACGATGGCGAGGAGCGCGGTGCGGGCGCGCGGGACGGCTGTCGGGGCGGGGGTCATGCGTACGGCCTCTCGTCGACGACGGCTCGCGCCGACGCCGGCGCGAATGCCGGGACTGTACCGATTCGGCCCTTGCCGCGGACCACGGTCGCCACATGTCGGGATGCCCGATGACCTGCGGGTTCACCCGCCGAGGGGGCGCAAGCGCTTCGACAGGGCGCGCTGCACCCGCCCGGCCCGCCGCCGACCGGGTGACGGGGTGAAACGGTTCGCCGGTGCTGACCGGGCCGCCGGGAGCGGTAACCAGGACCCGGCCCGCCCGCACCCGGCGGCGGGCGGGGCTGCGGACGGGCCGTCCGCGGGGAGGAGCGCACGTGCGGTCGACGAGGACGGGCACGACGACACACCCGGGGACCACCCCGGACACCGCGGGGCGCACGCGCCTGCGGCGAGGCACCCTCGCGGCCACGCTGGCCGCCGTCCTGGCCGGCACGCTCGCGGGCGCGACCGCCGCCGCGGCCGCCGAGCTCGACCCCCAGCTCGCGGCGACCGCGCACACCGCGGGCCGCGTCGCCGCGGCGGCCGACGGCTCCGCGCAGCTGTCCTGGCCCGGCGTGTACTTCGAGGGCCGGTTCACAGGCACCGGCGTCGGGGTGCGGCTGTCGGACTCCGCGGCCGACTGGGAGATCCAGGTCGACGGCGCCCGCGTCGCGACGCTCGTCATGCCCGGGACGACGACCCGCTGGGTCGAGGGGCTGGCCGCCGGGACGCACACCGTGCGCGTGGTCAAGCGCAACGAGTCGCCGTGGGCGACCAGCACGTTCCGCGGGTTCGTCGCCGCACCGGGCGGTCAGGTGCTCACCGCACCCGCGCCCCGCGACCTGCAGCTCGAGTTCCTCGGCGACTCGTTCACGGCCGGCTACGGCAACGAGTCCACGTCCCGCGACTGCTCGGGCGACCAGGTGAACCGCACGACGAACGCCGACCGGTCGTTCGGGGCGATCGCGGCCCGGACGCTGGGCGCGGACTACCAGCTCAACGCGTTCTCGGGCCGCGGGCTCGTGCGCAACTACGCGGGCGGTGAACCGGGCACGAGCTTGCGCACATACGCGGACCGCGCGCTGCTCGCCGTCGCGGGCGACGTGTGGCAGCGGCCCGCGAGCTGGACGCCCGAGGCCGTGGTGATCGGCCTGGGCATCAACGACTTCTCGACGCCCGTCGGCTCGGGCGAGCAGTGGACGGCGGCGTCGCTGCGCACCGCGTGGGTGCAGGCGTACCGCGAGCTGCTGACGAGCCTGCGCGCGAAGAACCCCGGCGCCTACCTCGTCGTGAGCGTCGCGGCGTCGGGCGGGACGGACCAGCGCACGCTCGGACGGCAGGTCGTCGACGCGGCACGCGCGGCCGGGGACACGCGCGTCGTGCTGTGGGACTACAGCGACGCGCCGCTCGACCTGCAGGGCTGCCACTGGCACCCGTCGCTCGCGGACCACCGCGTGCTCGCCGACCGGCTCGTCGCGCTCCTCGACCCGCTGCTCGACGACCCGCAGCCCACGCCCACCCCCACACCGACCGCGACACCCACTCCGACGACGACTCCGACTCCGACTCCCACGGTGACGCCCACCGCGACGGCCACCCCCAGCCCCACCCCCACGTCGTCGGCACGCGGGTGCACCGCGACGCTCACGGTCGCGGGCACGTGGCCGGGCGGGTACCAGGCGACGCTGAAGGTCACCGCGGGCAGCAGCCCGATCGCCGGCTGGCGCGCGACGTTCGCGCTGCCCGCGGGCGGCTCGGTGGCGCAGGGCTGGTCGGGCGTGTTCACGCAGTCCGGCGCGCAGGTCACCGTGGCGGGGGCCGGCTGGAACGCGTCCCTGGCCGCGGGTCAGTCCACCGAGGCGGGGTTCATCGGGTCCGGCCCGGCACCGACGTCGACGACGACGACCTGCGCGGCGGCCGTCCCGGCGGCCTGACCGGGCCGCGACCGCGGCCTCACCAGACAGCCGCGGCCCGTCCGTTCAGCGGCGGACGGGCCGCGGCGTGAGCGCGGGCTCCTCGGGCTCGGAGAGCGAGAGGATCGCGCCGACGACGCCCGGCGCCGCACGGATGCGCCGCTCGAGCGCGGCGAGCTGGTGGGACGCGGCGGTCTCCCCCGGCTCGCCCGTCAGGTCGACCGCCCCGGACAGGAACACCTGGCGCGCGCCGACGAGCTCGAGGCGCAGGTCCGTCACCCGGGCGACCTCAGGCTGCGCGGCGACGAGCGCGAGCGCGGCGTTCCACACCCCGTCGTCCACCACCTGCCCGACGAGGAACCGCCGGTTGCGCTCGATGAGCACGACCGCGACCACCCCCAGCAGGACGCCGACGAGGATCGACCCGACCGCGTCCGGCACCGCCGAGCCGGTGACCTGGTGCGCCGCGATCCCGGCAGCCGCGATGACGATGCCGACGAGCGCGGCGGCGTCCTCGAAGAACACCGCGCGGACGGTCGGGTCGGAGGTGCCCAGCACGTGCTCGAGCACGCCGCTGGAACGGCGCCTGGCGGCCGCCCGCACCTGCCGGTTCGCCTGCAGGAACGAGATGCCCTCGAGGACGAAGGCGACGGCCAGCACCGCGTACGCGACACCGAAGTCGCTCGCGGGCTCGCCGTGGCGCAGCTCGGAGATGCCGTGCGTGACGGACACGCCCGCCCCGACGGCGAACAGCCCGATCGCGGCGAACAGCGACCACACGTAGACCTCGCGGCCGTGCCCCAGAGGATGGGTGCGGTCGGGCGGCCGCGCGGCCTTGCGCTGCGCGATCAGCAGGAACACCTCGTTGCCGGCATCGGCCCAGGAGTGCGCGGCCTCGGCCAGCATGGAGGCCGCACCGGTGACCACGGCAGCGGCGGTCTTGGCCACCGCGATGAGCAGGTTCGCGGCGAACGCGATCGCGACGGTGAGCGTGCTCTCGCCGCCGGAGCCCTCGTCGTGCTCGGTCAGACCGGGGAGCGCGGCAGCGACCGGACCAGGCGCTCCGGTCGGTGCGCCCGTCCCTGCGGCCTCGTCGGACGAGCCCGACGCGAGGGTCCCCATGCGGGCGACAGTAGCGACGCGTCGGCACGCGCGCGCGGCGTCCGTAGGCTGGCCCCGTGCCACCCGCCACGCCCGTCGACCGCGACCTGTTCCGGCAGGCCGCCGCACGCCCGCACGAGCCGCTGCGCACCTACCACCCGCGGCGCGCGTCGCTCGGGCGGGACCGCGGCGACGCGCTGGACCGGCTGTTCGGCCGCCTCGGGTTCTCGGTGCACGACGAGGCCGCCCCGTTCCCGCGCACCGCGGACGGGATGCTCGACACGGCGGCGCTGTTCGGCCGCACCGCACCCGTCGTCCTCGAGATCGGCCCCGGCATGGGCGAGACGACGGCGGCCATGGCGCAGGCCGACCCGGACCGCGACTACCTGGCGGTCGAGGTGCACCTGCCCGGCCTGGCGAACCTGCTGCTCCTGGCGGAGCGTCTGGGCCTGACGAACCTGCGCGTGGCGCACGGGGACGCGCTCGAGCTCGCGCGCACCGCGCTCGCACCCGGGTCGCTCGACGCGGTGCACGCGTTCTTCCCGGACCCGTGGCCCAAGGCGCGCCACCACAAGCGCCGGCTGGTCCAGCCCGAGCACGTCGCTTTGCTGCGCTCGCGCCTGCGGGTCGGCGGGACGCTGCACGTCGCGACCGACTGGGTGCCCTACGCCGAGCAGATGGTCGAGGTGCTCGCGGCCGACCCGGGCCTCGACTCCGCGGGTCCCGTCCCCCGGCCGGAGCACCGCCCGGTCACCAAGTTCGAGGCGCGCGCGCTCGCCACGGGCCGCGCGTCGACCGACGTGATCGCGAGGCGCCGCGCATGACCGACCGTCCCGACGAGCGTGCGACGACGACCGCACCCGGCTTCCGCCTGGGGATGGTGCCGGGAGTGAACCCCGGCCGCTGGGTGCGCGTCTGGGAGGAGCGCATCCGCGACGTCCCGCTCGAGCTCGTCCCCGTGCCCGCGGCGGACGCCGAGCGCGCGCTGCGTGCGGGCGAGGTCGCGGCGAGCCTGCTGCGCCTGCCGGTGGACCGCGACGGGGTGGACGTCATCACGATGTACACCGAGGCCACCGTCGTCGTCGTCGCGAAGGACCACCTGTTCACCGCCGCGGAGGAGATCGCCGCGGCGGACCTGGCCGACGAGACGCTCGTCGTGCCCGCCGACGACGTGCTCGGCTGGTCCGACGCGCCCGGCGAGCGGTTCGCGGGGGACGCCGCGACGACCGACGAGGCGCTCGACCTCGTCGCCGCGGGCCACGCGGTGCTGCTCGCGCCGCACTCGGTCGCGCGCCTGCACCTGCGCCGCGGTCTGACGACCCGACCCGTGACCGACGCCCCCGGCTCGGCTGTGGGCCTCGCGTGGCTCGTCGACGCGTACGACGACCTGACGGAGGAGCTCATCGGCATCGTCCGCGGGCGCACCGCCGCGTCGTCCCGCGGCCGCGCGGGCGCCCCGTCCGACGGCGCGCCCGAGAAGCCGGCCCGGTCCGGGACCGGCAAGGGTGCCGGCAAGGCGGGTGCCGGCAAGGCGGGTGCCGGCAAGGCGGGCGCCGGCAAGGGTGGCGCGTCGAGCAGCGGCCGCACGCCCACGGGCCGGTCGGCCGCGAAGGGCGGCTCGTCGGGCTCGGGCCGGCGCGGCACGTCGGGCGGGCGCCCGTCGGGACGCTCCGGGGGCAAGGGCCGCCGCTGACGCCCGGCCGGGTCAGCCCTGCTCGCGGCGCGCCTGCTCCGCGCGGCGGTCGGCCTCGCGCGCCTCGAGGCGGCGCTCCTCGCGGCGCACCTCCTCGAACGTCTGACGCTCGCGCACCAGCCACTGCGGCGGGTCGGCGACGAGCGCGTTGATCTCGTCTGTCGTCAGCGGGTCGGTCACGCCCGCTCGCGCGAGCCCCGACGTCGAGACGCGCAGGCGGGCCGCGACGACGTTGCGCGGGTGCGGCCCGTTGCGGCGCAGCTCCGTGAGCCAGGCGGGCGGGTTGCGCTGCAGCTCCGCGAGCTCGTCGCGCGTCACCGTGCCCGTGCGGAACTCCTCGGGCGTCGCCGGCAGGTACACGTCGAGCTTGGCCGCCGCGGTGGACGGCTTCATCTCCTGGGTCTTCTTGGGCACGCGCCAACCCTACGCGTCACGTCCCACCCCACCCGCCGAGCGCGGACGGTTCGGCCCGACTGCTGACGCTGTGCGGGTGCAGTCGCGCACGAACGTCCGCGCTCGGCGGGGGTGGGCGGGTGTCCTGCCTGGTCTCGGAGCGCAGCAGGGACGACGACGGACGCCCCCGCCCCCGGACGGGAGGCGAGGGCGTCCGTGCATGCGGCGGTCAGCTGCCCGGCGGGACCGGGTGGGTGTGCCAGATGCCGTCGATGTAGTCGCGCATCGACCGGTCGGACGAGAAGAACCCGCCGCGCGCCACGTTGAGCACCGCGCGCCGCGTCCAGTCCTCGGTGTCGGCGTACGCCTCGTCGACCCGCGCCTGCGCGTCGACGTACGCCTGGAAGTCCGCGAGCGCGAGGAACCGGTCCTCGTTGAGGAGGTTCGAGACGACCGGCTCGAACACGGCGCGGTCGCCGCCCGAGAACGCACCCGAGGCGATGAGGTCGAGCGCGTGGCGCAGGTCCTCGTTCGTCTCGTAGTACGCCGACGGGTGGTACCCGCGGTCCACGAGTTCCGCGACCTGCGGCTCCGTCAGCCCGAACAGGAAGAAGTTCTCGTCCCCGACGAGCCGGCGGATCTCGACGTTCGCGCCGTCGTCCGTGCCGATCGTCAGTGCACCGTTCAGCATGAACTTCATGTTCCCGGTGCCCGACGCCTCCTTGCCGGCGAGCGAGATCTGCTCGGACAGGTCGGCGGCCGGGATGAGCGTCTCGGCGAGCGTGACGTTGTAGTTCGCCGGGAAGGCGACCGTGAGCCGTCCCTCGAGGGCCGGGTCGGAGTTGATCGTCGAGCCCACCGCGTTGATGAGGTGGATGATCTGCTTCGCGAGCACGTAGCCCGGAGCGGCCTTCGCGCCGAACGCGAACGTGCGGGGCGTGACGTCCTCGAGCCGGATCTTGCCCGTCGTGACCTTCTCGTACAGGGACACGATGTGCAGGAGCTTGAGCGTCTGGCGCTTGTACTCGTGCAGGCGCTTGACCATGACGTCGAACATCGTGTCCGGGTGGACCTCGATGCCGTCGCGCGCCGCGAGCACGTCGGTGATGCGCCGCTTGTTGGCCTGCTTGACCTCGCGGAACCGGCGGCGGAACTCCGCGTCGTCCGCGAGCGGCTCGAGGCCGGACAGCTGGTCGAGGTCGGTGACCCAGCCGTCACCGATCGCCTCGGTGACGAGGTCCGACAGCCCCGGGTTCGACAGCTTGACGAACCGGCGCGGTGTCACGCCGTTCGTGACGTTGGTGAACTTGTCCGGCCAGTACCCCGCGAAGTCGTCGAGCACCTTGTCGCGCAGGAGCTGGCTGTGCAGCTCGGCGACGCCGTTGACCTTGGTCGCGGCGACGGTGGCGAGGTACGCCATCCGGACCGCGCGCACGGGGTACTCCGCGATGATCGACATGCGGCGCACGCGCAGCTCGTCGTTCGGGTAGGTCTCACGCAGCTCGGCGAGGAACTCGTCGTTGATGCGGTAGATGATCTCCAGGTGGCGCGGCAGCAGCCGGCCGAGCAGCTCGACGGGCCACACCTCGAGCGCCTCGGGCAGCAGCGTGTGGCACGTGTACGCGAAGCACTGCTTCGTGACCGCCCACGCCTCGTCCCACTCCCAGCCCTTCTCGTCGACGAGCACGCGCATGAGCTCCGGGACGGCGATCACCGGGTGCGTGTCGTTGAGCTGGAAGACGATGCGCTCGGGCAGCCGGTGCAGGTCGTAGCCCTCGGGCAGCACCTGGTCGACGAAGTCCTTGATGGAGCACGCGACGAAGAAGTACTGCTGCTGCAGGCGCAGCTCCTTGCCCTGGGGCGTCGAGTCCTCCGGGTACAGGACCTTGGAGATGTTCTCCGCGAACGTCTGCGCGCGCACGGCCTCGGCGTAGTCGCCCGAGTTGAAGATCTGCAGGTCGAACGCGTGCGTCGCGCGCGCGCTCCACAGCCGCAGGGTGTTGACCCGGCCCTTGGCGTAGCCCGGGACCATGTAGTTGTACGGCACGCCCAGCACGGACCAGCCCGGCACCCACCGGCGCCTGACCACGCCGTCGTCGGCCTGGTACTGCTCCACGTGACCGCCGAAGCCGACGGTCACGGCGGCCTCGGGGTGCGGGAACTCCCACGGCGAGCCGAGGCGCAGCCAGTCGTCGGGCTTCTCGACCTGACGTCCGTCGACGAACGTCTGCTGGAAGATCCCGTACTCGTAGCGGATGCCGTACCCGATCGACGGGACGTTCATGGTCGCGAGCGAGTCGATGAAGCACGCCGCGAGGCGCCCGAGGCCGCCGTTGCCGAGGCCGGGCTCGACCTCGGCCTCCCGCAGCTCGTCGAGGTCGATGCCGAGGTTCGCGAGGCCCTCGCGGACGATGTCCTGCAGGTCGGACGCGAGCAGCGCGTTGTCGAGCTGGCGGCCGAGGAGGAACTCCGCGGACAGGTAGGCGACGGACTTCGCCTGCAGCTCGGCCTGGCGGCGCAGCGTCTCGATCCACCGCGTCATGAGGTAGTGGCGCACCGTGCGCGCCATCGCCAGGTACTTGTCGTTCACGGAGGCGCGGGTCAGGTCGACGCCCTGCCCGAAGTTCAGCTCGCGCAGGAACTCCCTCGTGAAGCCGTCGACCGTGTGCTCGCGCGTGGCGATAGGGGGTGTCGTGTCTGCCGTCACAAGAGCCACCGTAACCACCATGTGTGTCTGTGCGATGACGAAAGTCCTTGCAATTCTTGCGAACATCGATGAACGGGCATCCAGATTCACCCGTACGGGTGACGCCCCGTCCCCACGATACGCCCGTCCCCGACGAGGTCCGCGGCGAGTGACGCCGCCACTCCTGGGCCGTCAGGCGGGGCCGGACGTGGGCGGGCGGACGCCGGTCGTGGGCTTCACCCACCCGCGCGCCACGGCGAGGACTCCCGCCTGGAACCGGCTCTCGGCACCGAGGAGCTCGAACAGCGCCGCGATGTGCCGCCGGCACGTGCGCACGCTGATGCCGAGCCGGCTCGCGAGCACCTCGTCGGTCAGGCCGCGGCTCAGGCCCACGAGTATCGCGCTCTGCAGCTCCCCGAGCCCGTCGCACGCGTCGTGCCGCTCCTGCGTCTGCTCCGGGTGGAACGGCAGCGCCACCTCCCAGGCGGCGTCGAACAGCGACGCGAACGTCGCGACGAGGTCCGGGTCCCGCAGGACGAGCGCCGCACGGTCCGCGGCGTCCCGCTGCCGCGCGACGAGCGCGAGGCTGCGGTCGAACACCAGCAGCCGGAACGGGATGTCGGGCAGCGTGCGGAACTGCGCGCCCAACGGCTCGAGCTCCGCCACGGTGCGCAGCGTCGGCACGTGCTCGCGGCGCCGGTGGTCGTAGAGAGTGCGACGGGCCACCCCCGCCTCGAGCAGCACGCGGTCCTTCGCGTTGGACTCCTCCGCGCGCTCCACGCTCGTGCTGGCGCCCGGCAGCGCGATGAGCACCTCGGTGGACACGCGGCGGCCCATGTCCATGAGCAGGCTCAGCACCGTCTCGGGGTCCTCGACGACCTCGACCCGCTCGGTCGCGACTGCGCTCTCGCGGGCGAGCCGGTAGGCGGGCAGCAGCGCCATCAGGTCGCGGCGCCGGCCGGCGACGGACGCGCGCAACTCCTGGATGCGCCGCTCGTCCGGGTCGACGAGCCCTGCGAGCGCGACGTCCGGAGCGGCCGCGACGAGGGCCTCGCTCCCGGCGTGCTCCGGGGTCAGCAGGCCGAGGTCCAGCAGGTCGTGCCGCGCGGTCTCGATGTCGACGACACGGACCCCCAGGTCGACCGATGCGGACTCGACCGTCCACCCCGGGTTCTTCGTGACGTAGAGGAACAACGTCGCAGCAGTCCCGCTCAGCAACCTGGCCCCCCTCGTGTCACAGGTCACACCGGGCCGTACTCTATGCCACCCGGGTGCGGCCGTGTGCTGCGCGTGCGGGCCGCGAGACCGGGGCCCGCACGCGCCGGGGTGCCACGGGTCAGGCGGTGCAGCTCGTCGTCGACGTCGTGCTCGAGCAGGTCGAGGTGCTCGACGACGAGGAGCAGGACGCGAGGATCGCCTCGGCCGCGTCCGCGTAGTCCGAGATCTCGAAGTTCTCCGACTCGAGCGCCGTGATCTCGCCGGACAGGTTCGCGATGTCGTTCGTGGTCATGATGACTCCTTCGGTTCGCCAGGGGTCCGTCCCCTGCCGACAAGACAACCGGTGCCGCCTCGCGAGTCGCTGTGCGCGCCGCTCACACACCGCTGTCACGGCGTGCCATCGACGTGTGAGCGGCGCGGCGTTGACTGCTGGCATGACCACGCCTGCGCCCGCAGCCGCGCTCACCCGTGCCCTCGCGCTGTACCGGGACGTGCACGCGCACCCCGAGCTGTCGGGCGAGGAGGTGCGCACCGCGCACGCCTTCGCCCGCACCCTCGGCGAGAGCGGGCTGCGCGTCGTCGGGGGCGTGGGCGGGCACGGCGTCGTCGGCACGCTCGACAACGGGCCGGGGCCGACGGTCCTGGTGCGGGCCGAGCTCGACGCGCTCCCGCTCCAGGAGGACACCGGCCTGGACTACGCGAGCACGGCCACGTCGTCGGGCGGCCGGCCGGTGATGCACGCGTGCGGGCACGACCTGCACCTCGCGGCGCTCGCCGGCGCGGCCGACACGCTCGCGCGGGACCGGTCCGGCTGGCGGGGGCGGCTCGTCGTCGTCGGCCAGCCCGCCGAGGAGACGCTCGAGGGGGCCGCCGCCATGGTCGCGGACGGGCTGCTCGACGTCACGGGACCCCTCGACGCGGTCCTCGCGCAGCACTCCGTGCCGCTCCCCGCGGGGATGGTCGCGCACGGCGGCGGGCCGGTGCTCGCCGGGAGCGCCACGCTCGCGGTGACCGTCCGGGGTCGCGGCGGCCACGCCGCGTCACCGCACCTCACGGTGGACCCCGCGGTCGTCGCCGCCTCGATCGTGCTGCAGCTCCAGACGGTCGTGTCCCGCGCGGCGTCGCCCAGCGAGCCCGTGATCGTCAACGTCGGCCGCCTCCACGTCGACAGCCCGCCCAACGTCGTCGCCGACGTGGCCACCCTCGAGGTGACCGTGCGCGCCGTCGCCGAGACGACCCTCGTGCGGCTGGTGGAGCGCGTCCGCGCGATCGTCCACGCGCAGTGCGCGAGCGCGGGGTGCCCGGCCGAGCCGCTCGTCGTCGAGGTCGCCCGCTCGCCCGTGACGCAGCCCGACGCCGGCGTCACCGCCACCGTCCGCGACGCCCACGTGCGGCACCTGGGGGCCCAGCGCGTCACGTGGTGGCCGCCCTCGCTCGCCACCGAGGACGTCGCCCACCTCACCGCGGGTGGTGCGCCGCTCGGCTACTGGATGCTCGGTGCCGTCGGACCGGCCGCGTGGGCCGCGGCGCCCGGCACGAGCGCGCTCGAGAAGCTCACGTCGCTGCCGGCCAACCACTCCCCGAGGTACGCGCCCGACGCGCCCCGCGCGCTCGCGGCGGGCGTGGACGCGCTCGTCGTCGCGGTCCGCGCGCTCGCCTCCGCCTGACTCGCCGCCGCCCGACTCGTCATCGCCTGACCCCTCACGGCTCGAGTCGTGACTGCCGACGCACGACGACGGCCGGGGCATGCTGCTCGCCCCGGCCGTCGTCGTCGCGGTCAGGGGAACGGGTGCGGCACCCGCCGCAGGTCGGCGGCCGACACCGCACCCGACGTGCCGAGCGCGTTCCACGTGCGCGGCATCGTGAGCGCGCGCTGCCGGGTCCACCCGAAGTCGAACGGCACCAGGCCGGGCACGATCACGCACACCGTCCGCAGCCCCATCGGCTCCTGCTCCGGCGCCGTCTGGTCGACGACGATCACGTCGTGCTCGGCCAGCTCGTCGAGGCACGCCCGCAGGTCGTCGCGCAGGTCGAGCGACCGCGGCCGCACGGCCTGCCACTCGCGGTAGAGCTCGTCCAGGGACGCGGTGCGCGAGGGGTGCAGGTAGGAGTCCGCGAACCGCGCCATGGCGGGCAACCCGAACAGCGCGGCGTGGTCCGGCAGGCCGTGCACCAGCGAGTAGTCGCGCGCCATCGCCTCGAGCTCCTGGCGGCGGTCGGCGACGGTCCTGGCCTGGTGCGGCAGGTACGTCAAGGCCTCCTCGATCGCGCCCTCGACCGCACGGACGGGGTCGAAGTGCGCGGCCGCCGCGAACGACAAGGTCCCCAGCCCGCCGTCGGACCGCACGGCGAGGGCCGTGACCGCCGGGATGCGCATGTCGATCCGGTTGTCGAACGCGTGGATCCGGTACCCCTGGAGCCGGGCGCGGTCGGCCATCGCCGCCACGAGCGGGCTGGGGACGGACGCCAGGTCGATCTCCGGCAGGTCCGCGTTGCCGTACCAGCCGACGAGGAACGCGTCCCGCTCGACGAGCTCGAGCAGCCCGTGCAGCACCGCCTCCTCGAGGCTGCTGCCCGTCGCGCAGCCGTTCGACGTGGTGAGCACGAAGTTGTCGTGCTCCGCCCCCGAGCTGTAGTGGCTGAGCCGGCGCGGCACCAGGACGGGACGCTCGTCGCGCAGCGACCAGCCCCACACCCACGGGATCACGGCCGAGGCGGAGAACGGGGCGATCATCGGGTCGCACTCGTAGGCGGCCGCCGGGTAGAACCCGCACGTCGACGGGTCGAGCGCGAACCCCTCCAGGTCCGTGTACGCGGCCATGACCGGCTCCGCGTTGCGGCGCCGGTGCGTGCCCGCGTACCGCTCGAGGCCCTCGATGAGCGCGAGCCGGCGGCTCGTCGCGTAGGAGTTGGCCTGCCCGCTCCAGGACACGTCGAGCAGGCCGCCGTACCCCCGGATGAAGATGCTGCCGGAGACGGGTGCGGTCGTCGGTGACGTCACCGTCATGAGGGCCCCCGCGCCGAGCGCGCCGCAGACGGGGTTCGCGAGCGCCGCCTCCGGCAGCGGGTAGTCGTCCAGGGCGCGCTGCCGGTAGGAGCCGGGCGAGGACTTCACGCGCTCCTCGAGACGCACGGTCGCCTGCCGAGGACCGTCGGGGACCCGCACGCCGCAGCTCGGGCACCTCGGGTCCGGCAGGAGCGCCGTGCTGCGCACGGCGAGCGTCGCGAGGTCGAGGCTCGCCACCAGCGGGAGCCGGCGGCTCGCGGCGTCAGCGGCACCGAGCGCGGGTGGCTCGTCGGCCACCACCAACGCCTCGTACAGGTGCCACACGGCGTCCACCACGTACGCGGGCAGGACGGGCCACTGCCCCACCGGGGTCAGGTCCGTGCCGGTCTCGAGCGCGTCGCGGTGCGTGCGCGCGCGCAGTCGCTGCCACCGCGTGCCGAGGCAGTGCCCGCACGCGCCCGCACCACGCGGCCCGACGATCACCGCTCCCCCGGTCACGTGCACCGTCGCGTCCCGGCGCTCGGGGTCCGGCGCCGCGAGGACGTCCTGCGCGCCGAGCACCACGACCCGCGGCTCGACGACGCCCCGCTCGAGGGCCAGCAGCGTCAGCGCCTCCTGCAGCTGGTCACGCGTCGCCGCGAACGCCTCGTGCAGCGGGGCCGGGGCTCGCGCCCCGGCCGTCGCGACGCTCATGACTCACGCGTCCAGCGGAAGACCTTGGCCCCGATCGCGAGGAACACGGCGCTGAACCCCAGCAGGACCGCGAGCGCGGTCAGGTAGTCGCCCGCGTCGCCCGCGCCGACCAGCGAGTATGCCGTCGCGTCGTTGAGGTAGCGCAGCGGGAGGACCTTCGAGAAGCTCTGCAGCCAGTCCGGCATCATGTCGAGCGGCAGGAACGAGCCGGACAGGAACGCCATCGGCACGACCACGCAGTTGGAGATCGCCGCGACGGCCTCCGGGGTGTTCGCCACCGAGCCGATGATCACGCCGATCGCCATGAACGCCGTCACGCCGGCGACGACCGCGGGCACGACGAGCCACGGCTGCGGCCCGACCCGCATGCCGAAGAACGGCGAGACCGCGACGCCGATGAACAGCACGACCTGCGCGAGGCCGAGCGCGAGCGCGATGGTGTACCGCGCACCGATCACCGACCCGAAGCTCGCGGGCGACAGGCGGATGAGCCGCAGCAGGTCGTCGTTGCGCCACTGCATGAGCGTGAACGCGACGCCGAACAGCGCGGCGCTCGCCATGCCCCACGCCAGGACGCCCGACGCGATGAAGTCGACGTACCCGTGGCCCGTGTCGCCGACCTCCTGGCCGCGGAAGATCGTGCCGAACACGACCAGGAACACGAGAGGGAACGCGAACGTGAAGAACACCGTGGCGACGTCGCGGACGTTCGCCTTGTAGGTCGCCTTCGTCAGTGCCGTGTAGGTGCTCATGGCTTCGGGGCTCCGATCAGGTCGAGGTAGACGTCCTCGAGGGACGCGGTGCGGGTGCGGACGCCGTCGAGCCCGACGGACGCGCTGAGCGCGGCGAGCAGCGGACCGGGGTCCTGGGTGGTGAGGACCACGTCCTCGCCGTGGACGGCGACGTCCGGCGAGCCGGGCAGCTCGTGCGCCGCCTGCGGGTCGAGCCGCCGGCGCGGCACGACGAGCTGGACCCGCGGGTCGGACTCGCCGATGAGGTCGCGCGGCGTGCCGAGCGCGACGACCCGGCCGGCCGAGACGATGGCGACCCGGTCGCACAGCACCTCCGCCTCCTCGAGGTGGTGCGTCGTGTAGACGATCGTCTTGCCGGCCTCCTTGAGGTCGAGGAGCAGACGCCACAGGTCCCGACGAGCCTGCGGGTCGAGCGCGGCCGTCGGCTCGTCGAGGAAGACGAGCTCGGGGTCGTGGACGAGCGCGGACGCGATGGCCAGGCGCTGGCGCTGGCCACCGGAGAGCTTGTTCACCCGCGCGTCGGCCTTGTCCTCGAGCGACACCCGCGCGAGCGCCGCGTCGGCCTCCCGGTCGCCGAGCCCGTACAGGGCGGCCATGGTGCGCAGGTGCTCGCGCGCCGTGAGCCGCGTGAAGAACGCGGCGGACTGCGTCTGGACGCCGATGCGCGGCAGCAGCGCGCGGTTGCGCGGGTGCGGGTCCTGGCCGAGCACGCGGACCGTGCCCGCGTCGGGCTCCCGCAGACCCTCGACGACCTCGATGAGGGTGGTCTTGCCCGCACCGTTCGGGCCGAGGATCCCCAGGAACTCCCCGGTGGTGACGCTCAGGGAGATCCCGTCGACGGCGCGCACGTCCCCGTAGGACTTGTGCAGGTCGACGACGTCGATGGCTGTACTCATGGCGTGCTCCTTCTGTGCTTCTCCAGTGCCGGCTGGGCGAGCCACCCGGCGACGACGAGGACGACCACCGCGATGACGACGCCGCGCCCCGCCGGCCCCATGACGGCGGCCAGGAGGTTGCCGGCGACGACGACGACGGCGGTGATGACCAGGGCGACGAGCGCGAACCAGACGAGGGCGTACGCGCCGAGCCGCACCGCGACGCCGCGCGGGTAGCGCAGCCGGGGCTC
>NZ_BJLP01000064.1 GCF_006538705.1 Cellulomonas uda | reverse complement strand
GTCGGCGACGCGCCGTTCGTCGCGGACCCGCCGGTGCACGCGGTGTGGCGGAACCTGGACGGCGGGACGACCTTCCACGCGCCGGTGCACGGCGTCTACGTGAAGTGGGCGCCCGCGGGCACTCCGCTCGACCTCGCGGCCGAGGCCGAACGGTTGGTGTGGGCGGGACGGTTCAGCCGTGTCCCCGAGGTCGTCACGCAGGGCGCCGACGACGAGGGCGCGTGGCTCGTGACGCGCGCGGTGCTGGGCCGCAGCGCGGTGGACCCGCTGTGGCTGGCGCGACCGCTCGACGCGGTGCGGGCCGTCGGGGCGGGCCTGCGCGCGCTGCACGACGCGCTGCCGGTCGTCGGCTGCCCGTTCTCGTGGTCGGTCGAGGACCGGCTCGGCCGGCTCGACGACCGGGACCGTGCCGCCGCGCTCGCCGAGGCGCCCCCGGTCGACCGGCTCGTGGTGTGCCACGGCGACGCGTGCGTGCCCAACACACTGCTGTCCGACGACGGCGCGTGGCTCGCGCACGTCGACCTCGGCCGGCTCGGGGTGGCCGACCGTTGGGCGGACCTGGCGATCGCGACCTGGAGCACCGTGTGGAACTACGGCCCGGGCTACGAGGACGCGCTGCTCGACGCGTACGGCGTCGCGCCCGACCCCGAGCGCACCGCGTACTACCGCGCACTGTGGGGCAGCCCGCGCGTCTCGGCCTGGTAGGCGACGGCGGGGGCTCATCCGGTGACGGGCCCGTGCCGATGAAGCGGCGTGACCGAGGACCTCGCCGCGCCGCCGCGTCTCGCCGAGGACGACCGGCGCGAGCTGCTGCTGTCGTGGGCCGTCGCGGCGGACGCGCACGACGAGCTCGTCCTGTGCGACCTGCTCGTCGACGCGTCGGGCGGCACGGCGCAGCCCGTCACGTCCTGGCGCGCTCGCACCGCCGTGCTCCGCGGGGAGCCGGTGCGGGCCCTCGAGCTGCTCGGGCGTCGCGTCGACGAGACCGAGCTCGCGGTGCCGCGCGAGCCCGACGACGTCACCGCGCTCGTCGCGCAGGCGACGCTCGGCGACCGACGCGCGCTGCCCCTGCTGGTGCGTGCGGGGCAGGTCCCGGGGACGACCCGTGCGGCCCACCTGTACCTGCTGGCGCTCGCCGCCGAGTACTCCGGCCGGGCGGACCTGGCGACCGACGCGTGGTGCGCACTCGCGGACCAGGGCACGGACACCCCTCTGGTGCTGGGCCGCGCCGCGGCGGGCATGGTCGCGCGCCGGGACCGGACGGACGCGGACCGCGCCGCCGACGAGGTGTACGCGGCCGCGCTCCTCCTGCGCGGCGGCTCGCCGTCGCCGTGGCGTGACCCGGCCGCTCTCGAGCACGCCGCGACCGTGCTGCAGGACTCGGGTGACCCGGCCGGTGCCACGCTGCTCGCGTGCGCCGTGCGCCAGGTGTGCCCGCCGGGCGCTCCGCTCGAGGAGGTCGTGCGGCGGCTGCGGCCCCGGCGCAACCGGTGGGCGTCGCTCGCCCCGTGGCTCGTCGCGCTCCCCATGCTCGCCTTCGGGGTCCTCGGGCTGGTCGCGGGCTGGTACCTGGGCGGGATGCTGCAGCGGGCCTGGCGGCGGATCCCGTCGTGGTCGTTCGAGGACGAGCGGCTGTGGTTCGGCATCCGCGCGCAGTCCTACGACGTCGCGCGCGGTCGTCCGCGGACGTCCACGCTGCGCCCGCTGGACGTGCTCGGCGCGGTGCTCGGTGCGGCGGTCGGGACCGGGCTCGCGGCGGGTGTGGCGGGTGCGGTGCCGCTGAGCACCGAGACGGGCGCCTCGACAGCCCTCGCGGTCGTCGTGTGGACGACCGGTGTCCTCGGAGGGCTCGCCGCGGGCGCCCTCGGCGGGGAGGCAGTGCACCGCGCGCGTGACCGACGCGGGCTCCTCGCGGGCCTCGAGGTCGACCTCGCCGTGACGCGTCGCGTGCTCGCGACGTGCCGCTGCTGGTCCACCCAGTCGCTCGTCGGTGTCGCCGCCGCCGCGTACGCCGAGGGGCACCTGCGCCCCGCCGGGTACCCGGACGCGGGGCTCGACCGGCCAGGCACGGTGTTGCTGTGCGAGCTCTCCGGGGCCCGGTGGCTCGCGACGTGGACCGCTTCGGGGCGGTCCGCGCTGCTCCTGCGCGGGGTGCCGCGCCAGGACGACGTCGTCGAGCCGGTGGCCACCGGCCTCTACCTGTGAACCGGCGTCACTCGCCGCGGTAGGCCGCCTCGAGCGCGGCGATGTCGAGCTTCTTCTGCGTGAGCATCACCTGCGTGGTGCGGGCGGCGCCCTCGGGGTCGGCGTCGGGGGACAGCGTGAGCTCCATGAGGCGCGTGGGCACCACCTGCCAGGACAGGCCGAACCGGTCGGTGAGCCAGCCGCACGCGACCTCCTGCCCTCCGCCCGCGAGCAGCGCGTCCCAGTAGTGGTCGATCTCGGCCTGGTCGGCGCAGTCGACGACGAACGAGAACGCGGCGTCGAGCTGCAACGACGGCCCGGCCGAGATCGCGTCGACCCGCTGGCCGTCGAGCTCGAACGTGACGACGAACGGCGCGCCCTTGGTGACGCCGGGCATGTCCGCGGGCGCGTGCACGACGTCGAGGATGCGGGAGTTCGGGAACACCGAGACGTAGAACTCGGCGGCCTCGAGCGCGTTGTCGGAGTACCAGAGGTGCGGGTGGACGATGCCCATGGCCGTGCTCCGTTCATGGTGCGTGCGTGTGTGCGCGCTGGCGGGTGGGTGCGGTCGGGTGGGTGCTGGCGGCCGGTCAGGCCGCGACGATGGCGTCGAGGCGCGCGTAACCCTCGGTGAGACCGCGCTCCATGCCGCTGGCGACCATGCCGTCGCGCGCCTGGAGGCTCGGGTAGACGGAGTGGACCTCGAGCCGCGTGCGGCCGTCGCCCAGGTCGACGAAGCGCAGCGTCTCGACCGACACGACATCGGGGAACCCGAGGAACTCGAACGTCTGGATGGCGAGCTCGTCGGTCCGCACGGTGTGGAACGTGCCGCGGAACCGGTAGGTCTCGCCGCCGGGGCCGGACTGCTGGAACGCCCACCGCCCGCCGGAGACGAAGTCCCACTCGGTGACCTCGGTGGCGAGCCCGTCCGGGCCCATCCACCGCGCGACGAGGGCGGGGTCGGCGTGGGCGGCGAACACGCGGGACACGGGGGCGTCGAGCTCACGCGTGACGTCGATGAAGGGGACGCCGGCGGGTGCGTCGACGTGCACGGGGTGGGTCATGGCGGATCCTCCTGCTGGGCGGGGTCCTGCGCGAGCAGCGCGTCGAGGGACCGGAACCTGCGCTCGTGGACCAGCCGGTACCGGTCGATCCACGCGGTGAGACGCTCGAGCGCCTCGGGGGCCAGGTGCACGGGCCGGCGCTGGGCGTCGCGCGTGCGGGTGACGAGTCCGGCCTGCTCGAGCACGTGGATGTGCTTGGAGACCGCCTGCAGCGAGATGGCGTGCGGCTCGGCGAGCTCGTTGACGGTGGCGGGGCCGCGCGACAGCCGCGCGACGATCTGGCGGCGCACGGGGTCGGCCAGGGCCAGGAAGGCCCGGTCGAGCCGCTCGTCGTCCTCCACCACAGGATGTCCTCCAGGCCGGGATGTGCCGGCCGTCTCTCGTATTCAACCTGAGTGTTGAATACGACGCTACGCCCGCCCCGCCCGGACCGCAAGGCCTTGAGGGATGTCGTCCGTTCCTCGGTGAGTCGTCCGATCCTCGGTGAGTCGCGCAGTCCTCCGCGCGACTCACCGAGCGACTCACGACCTTCCGAGCGAGTCCCGACCTCCCGGGCCACTCACGACCGTCAGGGCAGGTGGGCCTGGACGGCCCGTACCACCTCGTCGGGGGTGAGGGCGTCGGTCGCGACGACCGGGCCGCGTGCGGCGAGGCGATCCGCCACGGCCGAGTACCGCGCGACCTGGGAACGCCGCCATGCGCGTGCGCCGGGGTCGGCGGTGTCGGCGTCGATGCGGCGGAGCAGCTCGTCAGGCGACGCGTGCAGCGTGACGTGCCGGACCTCGTGCCCGCGCGCTGCCAGGCCGCCGAGCACCTCGTCGGCGTGCGCCGCGTCGAGCAGCGACATCGGGACGACGACGAGTTCCGTGCCGTCGGCTCGTCGGGACGTCGCCCGCACGGTCCCGCGGCGCCACGCGCTCAGGTCCTGGTAGTCGCTCACGCCGGTGACGCGGCCCACGGTGCGGCTCAGCCACCAGCCGAGCGCCTCGGGGTCGTGCGTCCGGGTGTGCGGCCGCCGCGCGGCGAGCTGCGTCGCGCAGGTCGTCTTGCCCACGCCGAACGCTCCGTTGAGCCACAGGATCATGGCGACCGACGCTAGTGGTCGGGTGGTGCCCAGGTCACGAGACTCCGGCGCCGGTCGTGACGGGTCGGCGGGGATCCCCCGACCCGGTGCGCGGCTCGACGCGCGCGTCGACAGGCACGTCGGCGGGTGCTGCCGGGGTGCTCCGGCTGCGGGTGCGGCGGGAGAGGGACGGGTGGCCCAGGGCGACGCCCGCGAGCACGACGAGCGCGCCGGCGGCCTGCTGGAGGGCGAGCCGCTCGTGCGCGACGAACAGGCCCAGCGCCAGGCCGGCCACCGGGTTGAGCAGGCCGACGAGGCCCACGGTGCCCGCCGGGAGGCGACGCAGGCCCGCGAACCACGCGAGGTAGGCGAGCGCGGTCGCCGCGACCGAGAGGAACGCCAGCCCGGCCCACGCGGGTGCGTCGAGGTGCGGGGGAGCGCCCTCGACGACGATCGCGGCCACCAGCAGCGTGGACCCGCCGGCGACGAGCTGCCACGCGGTCGACGAGACCACGTCCACGTCGTCGTCGCGCCACCGCTGCGCGAGCACGAACCCGACGCTCGACATGAGCATCGCGGACACCGACGCGACCAGCCCGCGCGCGTCGAGCGACGTGCCGCCCGTGAGCACCATGGCACCCACCCCGACGAGCCCCAGCACGCCCCCCGCGACCGCCGGCAGGGCCGGCCGCTGCGCGACCAGGGCCCACGCCACCAGCATCATCACCAGGGGCGAGGTCGCCATGACGGTCGCCGCGACGCTCGTCGGGAGCAGCTGGGCGGCGACGTACACGAGGACGAAGAACGCGCCCATGGTGAGGGTCCCGAGCACGAGCGAGCGCCACCACCACGCACCGCGGGGCAGGCGGCGTGCGACGAGCAGGAGCACGAGGCCGGCGGGCAGCGCGCGCAGCGCGGAGCCCCACAGCGGCGAGTCCGCGGGCAGCAGGTGCCGGGTGACGTAGTAGCTCGCGCCCCAGGTGAGCGGCGCGTAGGCGGTGAGCGCCATGAGCCGCAGATTGCCTTCCATGGAAGACAATATATCTTGCCCGGAAGATAGTGTGGTGCGGTGTCCACCACACCTCCACCCGACCGGCTCGACCTGATCCAGGCCGCCTGGCGGCGCGAGCGCCCCGACCTGGACCCGTCGCCGCAGGGCGTCATCGGTCGCCTGCACCGCGTCGCCGGGCACCTGACCGACGAGCTCGTCGCCGTGTACCGGCAGCACGGGCTCTCGGAAGGTGACTTCGACGTGCTCGCGACGCTCCGCCGCGCGGGCGAGCCGTTCGAGCGGACCGCGGGCGACCTGGCCGCCAGCACCCTCGTCACCTCCGGCGGCATGACCAAGCGCATCGACCGGCTCGAGCGCGACGGGCTCGTCTCGCGTCGCGTGTCCGACGACGACGCGCGTGCCCGCCTCGTCGCGCTCACCCCCGCCGGCCGCGAGCTGATCGACGCCGCGTTCACCGACCACATGGCGAACGAGCACCGCCTGCTCGCGGCCCTCGACCCCCGCGACGCCGCCACGCTGGCCCGCATCCTGCGCACCTGGCTCACCCACCTGGAACCCCCGCCCACCCCCAGACCGCGCGTCGCAGCAGGGACCGACGAACGCGTGCAGCGCGTGCAGCGCGTGGGAAAGGCGGTGGGCGGGCGCGCCGGGGTTGGTACCCTGGGCGCGTCGTGACTGGCGCAACGGGTGGGTCACCACCGGGGAGCGACGCAGCAGCTGGACCACGGGGTCGGACGCCTGGGCCCTCGGTCGCCTCATCACCGGACCGTCCGTGTGCGTGGCGCCGAGCGCGCCCGCACCTGACTGCGACAGGAGCAGCCGCATGAGCGACAACGTGCTCGACCAGAACATCGCCGACCTCGACCCCGAGATCGCCGCCGTCCTCGACGGTGAGCTCGCGCGCCAGCAGGGCACGCTCGAGATGATCGCGAGCGAGAACTTCGTCCCGCTCGCCGTCCTGCAGGCGCAGGGCTCCGTGCTGACGAACAAGTACGCCGAGGGCTACCCGGGCCGCCGCTACTACGGCGGCTGCGAGCAGGTCGACATCGCCGAGAACATCGCGATCGAGCGCGCGAAGGCGCTCTTCGGCGCGCAGTTCGCGAACGTCCAGCCGCACTCGGGCGCGACCGCGAACGCCGCCGTGCTGCACGCGATCGCCCGCCCCGGCGACACGATCCTCGGCCTCGCCCTCGACCAGGGCGGCCACCTCACGCACGGCATGAAGATCAACTTCTCGGGCCGGCTGTACGACGTGGTCGCGTACGGCGTCGACGAGCAGACCTCGCTGGTCGACATGGACGAGGTCCGCCGCCTCGCGGTCGAGCACAAGCCGAAGGTCATCATCGCCGGCTGGTCCGCGTATCCGCGCCAGCTCGACTTCGCGGCGTTCCGCGCGATCGCCGACGAGGTCGGCGCGTACCTGTGGGTCGACATGGCGCACTTCGCGGGCCTCGTCGCGGCGGGCGTGCACCCCTCCCCGGTGCCGCACGCGCACGTCGTGTCCTCGACCGTGCACAAGACGATCGGCGGCCCCCGTTCGGGCTTCATCCTGACCAACGACCCGGACCTCGCGAAGAAGATCAACTCCGCGGTGTTCCCGGGCCAGCAGGGCGGTCCGCTCATGCACGTCATCGCGGCCAAGGCCGTGGCGTTCAAGGTCGCCGGCTCGCCCGAGTTCCGTGACCGCCAGGAGCGCACGGTCCGCGGCGCCGCGATCATCGCCGAGCGGCTCACGCAGGCCGACGTCGCGGCCGCCGGCATCACCGTCCGCTCGGGCGGCACCGACGTGCACCTCGTGCTCGTCGACCTGCGCGACGCGGCGATCGACGGCAAGCAGGCGGAGGACCTCCTGCACGAGGCCGGCATCACGGTGAACCGCAACGCCGTCCCGAACGACCCGCGCCCGCCGATGGTCACCTCGGGCCTGCGCATCGGCACGCCCGCGCTCGCGACGCGCGGCTTCGGCGACGTCGAGTTCACCGAGGTCGCGGACATCATCGCGACCGCGCTGGTCGGCGGCGAGCAGGCGGACCTGGCGGCGCTGCAGGCGCGCGTCGCCAAGCTCACCGCCGAGTTCCCGCTGTACCCGACGCTCAAGCAGTACTGAGCATGACGGCCCAGATCCTCGACGGGACCGCCACCGCGGCGGCCATCAAGGCGGAGCTCGCGCAGCGCGTCGCGGCGCTCGCCGCGCGTGGCGTGACCCCCGGCCTCGGCACGCTGCTCGTCGGCGACGACCCGGGCAGCCGGTGGTACGTCGCGGGCAAGCACCGGGACTGCGCCGAGGTCGGCATCGCCTCCATCCAGGAGGAGCTGCCGGGCGACGCGACGCAGGAGGACATCGAGGCGGCGGTGCGCCGGCTCAACGAGAACCCGGCGTGCACCGGCTTCATCGTCCAGCTGCCGCTGCCGAAGGGCATCGACACGCACCGCGTGCTCGAGCTCGTCGACCCGGAGAAGGACGCCGACGGCCTGCACCCGACGAACCTCGGTCGCCTGGTCCTGCGGGTCAACGAGCCGATCACGAGCCCGCTGCCGTGCACGCCGCGCGGCATCGTCGAGCTGGTCGAGCGGCACGGGATCTCGCTGCACGGGGGGGACGTCGTCGTCGTCGGACGCGGTGTCACCGTCGGCCGGTCGATCGGTCTGCTCCTGACGCGCCGGGCCGTCAACGCGACCGTCACGCTGACCCACACCGGCACCGACGACCTCGCGGAGCACACGCGCAACGCCGACGTGGTCGTCGCGGCCGCGGGCGTGCCCGGGATCATCACGCCGGACATCGTCAAGCCCGGTGCGGTCGTGGTCGACGTGGGCGTCTCGCGGGCGACCGACCCGGAGACGGGCAGGTCGCGGGTCGTGGGGGACGTCCACCCGGGCGTCAAGGAGATCGCCGCCTGGGTCTCGCCGAACCCGGGCGGGGTCGGCCCCATGACGCGGGCGATGCTGCTGAGCAACGTCGTCGAGACCGCCGAGCGGCTCGCCGGCTGACGACGCGTGCGAGAGCCCCGACCGGTCGCCGGTCGGGGCTCTCGCACGTCCGGGCGACGAGCACTGCGGAACGCCCACGCGCCCGGCCGCCTGGCCCTACGCTGCGACCAGGCCGCCCGCGTCCGTGGGCGCGACGAAGGGACGTGCGATGGCGCGCAGTTTCGGACCCTCGGCGAAGGTCCTCGTGTGGGGCGTGGCGACGCTCGTCCTCGGTGCCCTGGCGAGCGTGTGGGGCTGGCTGTCACAGATCGCGCAGGCGTCCCGCGGGTACGTCGACACCGACGGGACGAGCGCGCTCGTCGTGCTCGGCATCGTCGCGGCGCTGATCGGGCTGGTGGTCACGCTCGCGGGCGTCTGGCAGCTCGCGACGAACGTCGACATCGCGGCGCTCGCCGCGCAGGAGGCCGCGGCCCAGGTCGAGCGTGACCAGGAGCGGGCGGAGCGCTCGTACGCCGAGGCCGCACGCGACGTCGAGGAGCGCTGGAAGAACCGGCTCGCGGACGAGGCGGGGCGCGACGACTGACGACCCGGTCACCGGCTCGCTCACGCCTGTCGCAGGACGTCCTTGGCGGCCACCCGCGCGACGCGGTTGACCTGCGCCTTCGTCATCGCCCCGGCGGGCAGGGCGCGCGCGATCGCCTCGGCCAGCAGCTTGACGTCGACGACGCCCTTGGCCGCGGCCTGCGCGTTCGCGTTGGTGCGGCGCAGCAGCGCGTAGGTGTCGACGCGCTCGAGCTCCCTGTTCTTGTACCCCCAGACCGCACGGGCGATCTCGTCGACGGTCGGCATGTCGTCCTCCTCGGGGACCGGGCCCGACTTCTGTTCGGTGACGCGTCCGACGAACGCGCGGACGTCCGCCAGGGTGGTGCCCCTGGCGAGCTCGAAGTGCATCGCGTCGCGCCGCCCGCGGGGGAAGTCCAGCCCCCAGACGAACAGCCCGCCGGCGTCGCGCAGGACGTCCCGCACCGCGCGCTCCTGCGCGGCCGAGAAGCCGGACACGTACGGGGTGCCCCGCGGCTGGTGGAGCTCGAACGGGTGCCTCGCCCCGTTGACGTCCACGGCGGTCCCGGAGATGTGGTTGGAGCCCGCGGCGCCGCCCACCTGCGTGTTGAACGCCCTCGAGCGCCAGCCGTTGACCACGGCGACCTTCTCGACCCGCTCGTGCAGCTGCTCCAGCAGCCAGACGAACGCGCGGGCGACGTCGCCGTCGCGCACGGTGGCGCCGTTCGCGTCGTCGCCGACGACGATGCGCGTGACGCTCGACTCGCGGGCGTCGGACCACCCGTTCATCGTGACCATGTCGCCTCCTGACCGCTGGGCGCGGGACCAGTCGTGGGGCGTCGCGGGTCGGGGCTCGCGGCAGCGTACGTGGGACAAGGTGCCGTGCGGGGTCCGTCCTGATACGCCGACGAGGTCGTCCCGCCGGGTGAGGCAGGATCGTCCCGGACGACCGCGGGAGGCCCGCGCGCCGAGGAAGGACTGCTGTGCTCACGATCGCGACCGTCAACGTCAACGGCATCCGGGCGGCGTTCCGCCGCGGGATGGGCGAGTGGCTCGACACGCGCAAGCCGGACGTGCTGCTGCTGCAGGAGGTGCGCGCCACCGACGAGATCCTCGCCGACCACCTGTCGCCCGGCGAGTGGCACCTCGCGCACGAGGCGTCGGTGACGAAGGGGCGCTCGGGCGTCGCGATCGCGACGCGCCTGCCGATGACGGCGGTGCGCGTCGGGCTCGGCACCGGTGTCCCCGGGGACTGCGGTCGGTGGGTCGAGGCCGACCTCGAGGTCGACGCGCACGACGGGCAGGGGCCGCGCACGCTCACGGTCGTCTCGGCATACATCCACTCCGGCACGCTCGGCACACCGTCGATGGACGAGAAGTACGCGTTCCTCGAGGTGGTGACCGCGCGCCTCGCGGAGCTCGCGCAGGCGGGCCGGATGGTGGTGGTGGCGGGGGACGTGAACATCGCGCACCGCGAGGCCGACATCAAGAACTGGAAGGGCAACCTCAAGTCGGCCGGGTTCCTGCCGCAGGAGCGTGCCTACCTGGACCGCTGGCTCGACGGCCTGGGCTGGCGTGACCTGGGCCGCGAGCTCGGCGGCGAGGGCCCGGGGCCGTTCACGTGGTGGTCGTGGCGCGGCAAGGCGTTCGACAACGACGCGGGCTGGCGGATCGACTACCAGCTCGCGACGCCCGCGCTCGCGGACCGCGCGGTCGCCGCGACGGTCGACCGTGCCGCGACGTACGACGCGCGGTTCTCCGACCACGCGCCGCTCGTCGTCGAGTACGACCTGTAGGCGGGTCAGCCGGGCGGCGTGCCGTGCACGGGCGCCGGCGGCAGGTCGCGGGAGCGCAGCAGCGAGGAGACGACGACGGGCAGCGTCGCGACGAGGCCGATGCCGGCGGCGACCCACAGCGTCGTCAGGACGCTCGTCGTGTGACCGAGCCACCCGCCGAGGAGGCTGCCGAGCGGCATCGAGCCCCACACGAGGAACCGCACGGACGCGTTCATGCTCGTCGGGCGTTCGGCGAGGATCGCGGGGTGAGCTCTTCGGCGGCGGCGAGCATCCGTGGATGTCCGACGAGCAGGGGAAGGGCTCAGGCGACGAAGGCCGGGGCTCGCAGGCCCTCGCGCGCGAACGCCGCGGCGACCGCGTCCGCGACGGTGACCAGCGCGTCCGCCTCGACCAGCGCGATGGCGGAGCCGCCGAACCCGCCGCCCGTCATGCGTGCACCGAGCGCGCCCGCGGCCCGGGCGGCTTCCACCGCGACGTCGAGCTCGCGGCACGACACCTCGTAGTCGTCGCGCAGCGAGGCGTGCGACGCGTCGAGGAGGGGACCGGTGTCACGCAGACGGCCCGCGTCGAGGAGGGCGACGAACTCGCGGACGCGCGCGATCTCGGTCAGCACGTGCCGTACCCGGCGCGCACGGAGCTCGCCGTCGGGCGTCCCGTCGTCGAGCGCCACGATCGCGTGCTCGGCATCCCCCGGGGCGTCGGTGAGCTCGCGCAGCGTGGCCACGCCGAGCAGCCGCGCGGCCTCGTCGCACGTCGCCCGACGCGCCGCGTACTGCCCGTCGACGAGCGCGTGCTCGGCGCGCGTGTCGATCACGAGGAGGGCGAGGCCCTCGGCGGCCGGGTCGAACGGCACGTGCCGGACCGACTGGTCGCGGCAGTCGAGCAGCAGCGCGTGGCCCGGCTCGGCACGCAGCGCCGCGGCCTGGTCCATGCCGCCCGTGGGTGCACCGGCGATCTCGTTCTCGGCGCGTACGCAGTCCGCGGCGAGCGCGGCACGGTCCTGCGCGAGCGCGTTCACCGCGTCGAGCGCGAGCGCGACGGAGCAGGACAGCGCGGCAGAGGACGAGAGCCCGGAGCCGACGGGCACGCACGAGTCGATCGCGACGTCGAAGCCCGCCACCGGCAGCCCGCGCTCGCGCAGCGCCCACGCGACGCCCGCGACGTACGCGGTCCAGCCGGCGACGGCACCGGGGGCGACCGACGCGAGCTCGAGCGCGGTCACCACGCTCGCGTCCCACGCGGAGGCCGTGCGCGCCGTGCCGTCGCCGCGGCGGCGCACGGCCGCGAACGTGCGGTGCGCGAGCGCGACCGGCAGGCACAGGCCGCCGTTGTAGTCGGTGTGCTCGCCGATGAGGTTGACGCGTCCGGGTGCCGACCACACGCCGTCAGGCGCGACACCGAACGCGGTGTCGAACAGCGCACGGGCGCGCTCCTCGCCCGTCCCCGCGTCCCACGCGGGCACCCACGTGGTCATGCGAGCTCCTGCAGCCGCGCCGCGATGCGCTCGGGCGTCGTGTCGCTGACCCAGGCCGCGACGCCGGACTCGACGCCCGCGAGGTACTTGAGCTTGCCGGGCGCGCGCAGCACCGAGAACACCTGCAGCGACAGGCGCCAGTCGTCGCGTCCCTGCCGCGCGGGCGCCTGGTGCCAGCCCGAGATGTACGGCAGCGGGACCGCGGTGTCGTCGTCGACGAAGAACAGGTCGAGGCGCCGCAGCAGCTCGAGGTAGGTGGTCGCCAGGTCGGCGCGCTCGGCGTCGTCGAGCGCCGGCAGGTCGGGGACGTCCCGGCGGGGGACCAGGTGCACCTCGACGGGCCAGCGCGCCGCGAACGGCACGTACGCGACCCAGTGCTCGGACTCGAGGACGACGCGCGTGGCGTGCCGCAGCTCCGCGTCCAGCACGTCGCGGCCCAGCAGGCGGCCGGTGCGCGCGCGGTGCTCGCTCGCGGCCGCGAGCATGGTCGCGGTGCGGGGCGCGAGGTAGGGCAGCGCGTAGATCTGCCCGTGCGGATGGTGCAGCGTGACGCCGATCTCCTTGCCGCGGTTCTCGAACGCGAAGACCTGCTCGACGCCCTCGGTCGCGTTGAGCGCCGCGGTGCGGTGCGCCCACGCCTCGATGACCGTGCGCATCCGGCGCGGGCCGACGGTCCGCAGCGACGCGGTCGGGTCCGCCGAGAAGCACACGACCTCGCAGCGGCCCACCGCGGGGCGCGTCTGCCACAGCGGCTCGTCGTCGCGCAGCGTCACCTCGTCGAGCACGCCGGGCACGCGCAGCAGCGACGGGAAGCGGTTCTCGAACACGACGACGTCGTAGTCCTCCGCGGGGATCTCGCCGTCCTGGTACGTGGCGCCGGGCCGGGCGGGTGCGAGCGGGTTCGCGTCCGCGGGCGGCAGGAACGTGCGGTTCATGCGGTGCGCCGCGATCGCGACCCACTCGCCCGTGAGCGGGTCGCGCCTCAGCTCGGGGCCGGTGGGCACGACGCCGTCCGCGTCGGGCGCGAACCGGTCCGGCAGCGGGCGCGGGTCGTCCAGCCGGCGTGTCGCCGCGCCCGAGACGTAGGGCTCGGAGTCGTCGAAGTAGAGCAGCTCGCGGCCGTCGGCGAGCGTGGTGCTCGTGACGCGCACGCCGGCGCTCGCGGTGGGGGTGCCTGCTGGATCGGCCGTGGTCGTGCTCGTCCGGGTGGTCATGCGTCGTCTCCCACGTGCGGAGGAAGGGTGCCGGGGGCGCCCGCGGGGGGTGCAGCGGGATCGTCGCCGACGACGACCGTCTGCAGGCGGTCGGTGAGCAGGCGGCGGGCCGCGGCGGGGGCCTCGTCGTCCATCACGACGAGGTCGACCTCCTCGAGGTCGGCGATCTTCGCGAGACCGACCGTGCCCCACTTCGTGTGGTCCGCCAGCACGGTGGTCGCGGCCGCGCAGCCCATGAGCGCGCGGTCGGTCGCGGCCTCGGCGAGGTTCGGCGTGGTGAGGCCGGACTCGTCGAGCCCGTGCACCCCGAGAAACGCGCGGTCGACGCGCAGGAGCGCGAGCGAGGCGTCGGCGACGCGTCCGACGAGCGCGTCGGACGGGGTGCGCACGCCCCCCGTGAGGACGACCTCGAGGTCACCCGGTGCGACGGCCCGGTGCAGGACGTCGGCGATGCGCAGGCCGTTGGTGACGACCGTGAACGGGCGCAGCGCGGCGTCCTGCGCGACGAGCTCGGCGAGCCGGTAGGTGGTCGAGCCGGCGGACAGCGCGACGGTCTGGCCGGGCTCGAGGTCCGCGTGCGCGGCGCGCGCGATCGCGGTCTTCTGCGGGCCGGCGTGCTCGACCTTGACCTCGAAGCCGGGCTCGTCGGATGCCCGCGTGCCCTCCGGCGCCACGGCCCCGCCGTGCACGCGGCGCACGAGGCCGGCGCGTGCGAGCTCGGCGATGTCCCGCCGGATCGTCATGTCCGAGACGCCGAGGTCGTCCACGAGATCGGACACGCGGGCGGCACCGTGCGCGCGCACGGTCGCGAGGATCAGCTCTTGTCGTTGGGTCGCCAGCACTCGAACATCGTCGCACATGACCCAACAGAAACAAACACCCGGATGGGTGGGTCCGTCAGCGTCCCGCGGGGGAGAGGCCGAGCGAGCGCCCCGCGAGCCCGCGCTGGCGGGTGCCCAGCGTGCGGGCGACCTGCCGCAGCGCGACCGCCGCGGGCGAGTCCGGGTGGCTCAGCACCACCGGCTCGCCCACGTCACCGCCCTCGCGCAGCGTCACGTCGATCGGCACCTGACCCAGCACGGGCACGGCGGCGCCCGTGAGCTGCGTGAGGCGCGCCGCGACGTGCTCGCCGCCGCCCGAGCCGAACAGCTCGAGCCGCGAGCCGTCCGGCTGCTCGAGCCAGGACATGTTCTCCACCACGCCCACGACCTGCTGGCGGGTCTGCACCGCGACCGAACCCGCGCGCTCGGCGACCTCCGCGGCCGCCGCCTGCGGCGTCGTCACGACGACGATCTGCGAGCCCGGCAGCAGCTGGGCGACCGAGATCGCGATGTCACCCGTCCCCGGCGGGAGGTCCAGCAGCAGCACGTCCAGGTCGCCCCAGAACACGTCCGCGAGGAACTGCTGCAGCGCACGGTGCAGCATCGGCCCGCGCCACACCACGGGCTGGCCCGGCGGCACGAACATCCCGATCGAGACGACCTTGACGTCGTGCGCCACCGGCGGCAGGAGCATGTCATCGACCTTCGTCGGCGGCCGGTCCACGCCCAGCATGCGCGGGATCGAGAAGCCGTAGATGTCGGCGTCGACCACGCCGACCCGCAGGCCGTCCGCCGCCATCGCGACCGCGAGGTTCGCCGTCACGGACGACTTGCCCACGCCGCCCTTGCCGGACGCGATCGCGAACACCTTCGTGAGCGACGTGGCCTGCGCGAACGGGATCGTCGGCTCCGCGTCCGTGCCGCGCAGCAGGCGACGCAGGTCCGCGCGCTGCTCGGCGGTCATGACGCCCAGCTCGACGGCCACCTCGTCGACCCCGTCGACCCGTGCGACCGCGGCGGAGACGTCCCGCGTCAGGGTCTCCTTGAGCGGACAGCCGGGCGTCGTCAGGTCGATGCCGACGACGACGCGCGCGCCGCCCGTCGCGGTGGGTGCGCCGAGGTCGACCGAGCGGACCATGCCGAGCTCGGTGATCGGGCGGCGGATCTCGGGGTCCTGGACCGTGGCGAGCGCGGAGCGCACGGCGTCGAGGAGCGCGGCGTCGGTGGCGGGAGTCGGGGGCACGGCGACCATGCTAGGTCGGCCGCGGCGCGCCCCGTCCGGGCCGTCCGGCCCGGGCCCCGCCCGGCTCGGCGTCCTCGGCGTCGTCCTCCTCCGGCTGGGCCAGGAGCTCCTCGAGGAGGTTGCGCAGCTCGGAGCGCACGAAGTCGCGCGTCGCGACGTCACCCAGCGCGATGCGCAGCGCGGCGACCTCGCGCGCGAGGAACTCGGTGTCCGCGAGGTTGCGTTCGGCGCGCTGCCGGTCCTGCTCGGCCTGCACGCGGTCGCGGTCCGTCTGCCGGTTCTGCGCGAGCAGGATGAGCGGTGCGGCGTAGGACGCCTGGAGCGACAGCATGAGCGTCAGGACGGTGAAGCCGTTCGCGGAGCTGTCGAACCGCGGGCGGTCCGGGCCCCAGTCGGCGTTCCAGGTGAGCCACGCGGCGCAGAAGATCGTCAGCCAGAAGATGAACGACGGCGTGCCGAGGAACCGCGCGATGCTCTCCGACGCGCGCCCGGCGGCGTCCTGGTCCGCGTTCGGGCGCGGCAGCGACAGGCGTCGCCGCGACTCGCGCGGCTGGTCGAGGCGCTCAGCCACGACCGACCACCGGTCGGGCCGGGCGGGCGGGGGTGGTGCGCAGGGCGTGCTCCTCGTCGTCCTGCTCGCGCCAGTCCTCGGGCAGCAGGTGGTCGAGCACGTCGTCGACCGACACCGCGCCGAGCAGGCGCTTGTCGGCGTCGACCACCGGGAGCGCGAGCAGGTTGTACGTCGCGAGCTGGCGGGTCACGGCGATGAGCGGCTTGCCGGCCTCGACTGGCTCGATGTCGGTGTCGACGATCGACCCGATCGCCTCGTGCGGGGGTTCGCGGAGCATGCGCTGCAGGTGCACGACGCCGATGTAGCGCCCGGTGGGCGTCTCGAGCGGCGGGCGCGCGACGAACACCATCGACGCGAGCGCGGGCGTCAGGTCCTGGCGGCGCACGTGCGCGAGCGCCGCGGCGATCGGGGTCTCGGGGCCCAGGATCACCGGCTCGGTGGTCATGAGGCCACCCGCGGTGTTGTCCTCGTACGCGAGCAGGCGCCGGACGTCTCGGGCCTCCTCGGGCTCCATGAGCTCGAGGAGCTCGGCCGCCTGCTCGTCGGGCAGCTCGCCCAGCAGGTCCGCCGCGTCGTCGGGCTCCATGGCCTCGAGGACGTCGGCGGCGCGGCCCAGCTCCAGGCCCTGGAGGATCGCGACCTGGTCGTCCTCGGGCAGCTCCTCGAGCACGTCCGCGAGACGGTCGTTGTCGAGGGCCGAGGCGACCTCGAGCCGGCGCGTGGTGCCCAGGTCGTGCAGCACGTCCGCCAGGTCCGCGGGCTTGAGGTCCTCGTACTGCGCGAGCAGCAGCTCGGCGCCCTGCTGGCCGGCGGCGCGGGCGAGGCCGGTGACCTCGCCCATCGAGACGAGCTGCGTCTCGCCGCGGCGGCGCAGCAGGCCGCGGTGGCCGGGGACGACCCGCCGCACGAAGAGCTTGGTGACCACCCAGTCGTTGTTGCGCTGCAGCTCGATCGCGACGTCCTCGATCGTCGCCGACCCGCTGCCGTCCGCCAGGTCGACCGTGCGGTCGAGCAGCTCGCTCACGACGAGGGTCTCGAACGCGCGCTGCTCGAAGCGCCGCATGTTCACCAGGCCGGTCGAGATGACCTGGCCCGGGTCCATCGCGGTGACGCGCGTCAGGGGCAGGAACACGCGGCGCTTGCCGGGGACCTCGACGACGAGCCCGACCGCGCGCGGTGCGCCCTTGGGGCGCACGAGCACGACGACGTCGCGCACGCGCCCGACCTGGTCACCGAGGGGGTCGAAGACCGTGGTACCGGCCAGGCGCGCGACGAAGACCCGGGTGCCCACGCTGCTCACGCGGTCAGCCTAGACGCCGGGGCACCGGGCGGGGTCGTGGACACGTTTCACCACATCACTTACCGATCGGTCAGCAGGTGTGGTTTGCTCCGGTGTGTCCGGTCGAGCTCAACGGAGAGGATCACCGTGCACCACCACGCCACCGCACCAGCAGGACGCGTCCGCCGACGCGCGGCGCTCGCCGCGGGTGTCAGCCTCGTCGTCGCCGCGCTCGTCGCGGCCCCCGCCGCCGCGCTCGTCGCGGCGCCCGCCGCCGCGGGCGCCCGTCCCGGCCCACCCGGTCCCACGCGTCCCGACCCCACGCGTCCCGACCTCGGCGCGAACGTCGTCGTGCTCGACCCGAGCATGCCGGTCGCCCAGGTCCAGGCCGCGTTCGACGAGGTCCACGCCCGCCAGGTCGACGCCGAGATGGGCACGGGCCGCGCCAGCCTGCTGCTCCTGCCCGGCGAGTACGGGACCGCCGAGCAGCCGCTGCACGTCCGCGTCGGCTACTACACCGAGGTCGCGGGCCTCGGGGCGTCGCCGGGGGACGTCGTCGTGCACGGCACGATCGAGACGTACAACCGCTGCCTGTCCGACGACCCCGCGAACCCGAACTGCCTCGCGCTCGTGAACTTCTGGCGCACGCTGTCCAACCTCACGCTCGACATCGACGTCACCGGCCAGGACGGCTGCCGCTCGACGGCGAACTTCTGGGCCGTGTCGCAGGCCGTGTCCGTGCGCCGCCTGGACGTGCGCGCCGACCCCGGCGACCCCGCGTTCTCGCTCATGGACTACTGCACCGCCGGTCCCCAGTACGCGAGCGGCGGGTTCATCGCCGACTCGCGGTTCGGCGACGTCGTCAACGGCTCCCAGCAGCAGTGGCTCACACGCGACAGCGAGGTGCGCTCGTGGTCCAACGCGGTGTGGAACCAGGTCTTCGCGGGCGTCGAGGGCGCACCCGACGACGCGACGTTCCCCGACCCGCCGTACACGACCCTCGACACCACGCCGGTGAGCCGCGAGAAGCCCTACCTGTACGTCGACGCGCGCGGCGCGTGGCAGGTCCGCGTGCCGTCGGTGGCGCGCGGCAGCCGCGGCGTCACCTGGGCCGACGGGACGACACCCGGCCGGTCGGTCCCGCTGCGCGACTTCTACGTCGCCCGTCCCGGCGACGACGCCGCCCGTCTCGACCGCGAGCTCGCGCGCGGCAAGCACCTGCTGCTCACCCCCGGGCTCTACGACGTCGCGCGCACGATCACCGTGCGACGCCCCGGCACGGTCGTGCTCGGCCTCGGGCACGCGACGCTCACCTCGGTGCGCGGCGCCGTCCCGCTGGTGGTCGCCGACGTGCCGGGCGTGGTCGTCGCGGGCCTGACCGTCGACGCCGGTCCGACGAGGTCGCCCGCCCTGCTGCGGGTCGCCGGCACGCACCACGGCCCGCGCGCCGCCGCCGCGAGCCGGCGCGACCCGATCACCCTGTCCGACGTGTACTTCCGCGTCGGCGGGCCGCACC
>NZ_BJLP01000063.1 GCF_006538705.1 Cellulomonas uda | reverse complement strand
CCCCCCGCCTCACCCGGCTCGCGCACCAGCTCGAGGCGGGTGCGGGCGTGCGCGCGGAGGTGCTCGTCGCGGACCTGGCCGACCGGGGCCAGGTCGAGCGCGTCGCGGACCGGCTGCGCGACGACGAGCACCCGGTGGGGCTCCTGGTGAACAACGCGGGCCTGGGGCTCAACCAGCGCTTCGTCGGGGGCGACCTCGAGCGTGAGGAGCGCGCGCTGGACCTCATGGTCCGCACGCCCATGGTCCTGTCGCACGCCGCCGCGGGGTCGATGGTCCGACGAGGCCGCGGTGCGGTCCTCAACGTCGCGTCGATCGCGGCGCTGCTCGCGTCGGGCACGTACTCGGCGCACAAGGCGTGGGTGCGCTCGTTCACCGAGGGGCTCGCGGTCGAGCTCAAGGGCACGGGCGTGACGGCGACCGCGCTGTGCCCCGGGTTCGTGCGGACGGAGTTCCACGAGCGCGGTGCGATCGACGTCTCGTCGTACCCGGACTTCGCGTGGCTCGACGCCGAGGACGTCGTCGCGCGTGCGCTCGCCGACGTCCGGCGCGGGGTCGTCATCTCCACGCCGAGCCTGCGGTACCGCTCCGTCGCCGCGGCCGCGCGGCTCGCCCCGCGCGGTGCGGTGCGCGCGGTCGGTCGCTACCGCAAGGCCCTCGAGCTGCCGGGTGACGCGGGGCCCGTGGACGACGCCCGCTGAGCCCTGCCGCCCGGCGGTAACCTTCCCGCGTGACCGACGCCACCCTCGCCGCCAGCCCTCGGGACCAGCTCCGCACGCTCATCAAGGACCTCGCCGTCGTGCACGGCAGGGTGACGCTCTCGTCGGGCCGCGAGGCCGACTACTACGTCGACCTGCGTCGCGTCACGCTGCACCACCGTGCCGCCCCGCTGATCGGCCACCTCATGCTCGACCTGCTGGAGGAGTCCGGTCTGGGCACCGCCGAGGTCGACGCGGTCGGCGGGCTCACGCTCGGCGCGGACCCCGTCGCGACGTCCGTGCTGCACGCCGCGGCGAGCCGCGGTCAGGACGTCGACGCGTTCGTGGTTCGCAAGGCCGGCAAGGCCCACGGCCTGCAGCGCCGCATCGAGGGCCCGGACGTGACGGGCCGCCGCGTCGTCGTGCTCGAGGACACCTCCACCACGGGCGGCTCCGCGATCACCGCGGTCGAGGCCGTGCGCGAGGCGGGGGGCGAGGTCGCGGGGGTCGCGGTGATCGTCGACCGCGGCACGGGCGCCCGCGAGGCGGTCGAGGCGCTCGGCGTCCCGTACCACTTCCTGTTCGACCTCTCCGACCTCGGCCTGGCCTGACCGCCGGCAGGACGCCGAGACGGAGGTGCGCAATGGTGGGCGTTGACGCAGGGCTCGGACCCGCGTTCAACCCGATCTGGCTGCTGGTGGTCGGCGGCGCCCTGATGGTGCTGCTGGTGGTGTGGTCGACGATCTCGAACCGCAAGCACCAGGCGGCCCTCGACGCGTGGCTCGCGGCTCGCGGCTGGCGCCGCCAGCCCGCGGACCGCTCGCTCGTGAGCCGATGGCGCGGGTCCCCGTTCGGCACCGGTGACAACCGCAAGGTCGCGGACGTCGTGGCGGGCACGTTCCAGGGCCGCCGGCTCATGTCGTTCGCGTACTCCTACGAGACGTCGAGCACGGACTCGGACGGCCGGCGCAGCACCACGACCCACACGTTCCACGTCGTCACCCTCGAGCTGCCGGCGTTCCTGCCGGACCTCGAGGTCACGCCGGAGTCGATCGGCTCCCGGATCGCGAGCGCGTTCGGCAGGACGGACCTCGACGTCGAGTCCGACGAGTTCAACAAGCGCTTTGCAGTGCGGGCGACGGACCTCGCGGTGGGGCACGCGATCCTGCACCCGCGGCTCGTCGAGCGGTTGCTGCGCGAGGACCGCGTGGCGTGGCGGATCGAGGGCACCACGGTGCTCACCTGGTCCGCGGGCCGCACGGACCTGCAGCGACTCGACGCGCGGATCGCGCTGCTCGTGGCGATCGCGGACGCCGTCCCTCGTCACGTCTGGCTGGACCACGGGCACGACCCGCTGGCCCGCTAGGCTCACCGGTACCCCTGGAGAAGGAGCTCTCGTGCCTGCTGGAGCCATCGTCGCGATCGTCGTGGTCGCGCTGGTCGTCATCGTCCTGCTGTGGGCCGTCGCGCAGTACAACGCGCTCGTGCGCCTGCGGAACCTGGTGCAGGAGTCGTGGCGTCAGATCGACGTCGAGCTGCACCGCCGGCACGACCTGATCCCGAACCTCGTCGAGACGGTCAAGGGCTACGCGGCTCACGAGCGCGCGGTGTTCGACGAGGTCACGCGCGCCCGCGCCGCCGCGGCCGGGACGGGTGCGTCCGTCGCCGAGCAAGCCGTGCAGGAGAACCAGCTGACGCAGGCGCTCGGTCGCCTCTTCGCGGTCGCGGAGAACTACCCCGTGCTGCGCGCGAGCGAGAACTTCCAGCAGCTGCAGAACGAGCTGTCGACGACCGAGGACCGGATCGCCGCCGCGCGCCGCTTCTACAACGCGAACGTCCGCAGCCTCAACACCAAGATCGAGACGTTCCCGACGAACGTCATCGCGGGCATGTTCCACTTCGAGCGCGCCGAGTACTTCGAGGTGCAGGACCCGCAGGTCCGTCAGGCGCCGACGGTCCAGTTCTGACCTGAGCAGCCGAAGGCCGGTCGCCCGAGCGACCGGCCTTCGTCATGCCCGCCACCCCACCCGCCCCGCCACCCCACCCGCCCCGCCGCCCGCCTGACCCGCCGACTGCGCACGTTCCTGCGCGAGCGCGGGCGGCGGACGTCAGCACCCGGGCCGGAACGTGCGCGGTCGGAGGTGGGGGTGCCGCCGGGGCGAGGGCGCCGGGGTGGGGACGCCGGGGTGGGGATGGCGGGGGCGTGGTCAGCCGACGAGGGACGGCGCCGCGAGCGCAGGCACGGCGAGCGCGGCCGCGGTCACCGCGAGCGTCGCCGCGATCTCGCCGAACCCGATCGCCCTCGGGCTCGGCCATGGGCGGCGGCGCGGGACGAGGACCGCGCGCGCGAGCAGGCCCGCGGCGGCGACGACGAGGGCGACCGCGACCGCGATGCTCCCCGCGGCACGCTCGTGCGTGACCTGCACGGCCAGGACCGCGACGGCCGCCACCACGAGCAGCGCGTGCCAGGCCACCGACACCGAGAGCACCGCGCGGTTCCCGCGCTCGCGCAGGAGCGTCTTGACGTACGGCACGGTCCCGAAGAAGTATCCGGCGAGCACGGCGGTGACGGCCCAGGCCGCCGGGTCGTCGGCGCCCGGCGGCACCCACGTGCCCGTGAGTGCGGTCGCGGGCGGCGTGCCGTCGTGGCCGAGCCCGGCCGACACCACGGTCATGAGCACCGCGGCACCCACCGTCACACCGTCGTTGAGCCAGGACCGGTCCGCGCGCCGCAGCGAGCACACGAGGCTCGTCGCGAGCAGCGCGCCGTACACCGGCGCCCAACGCAGCAGACCGGGCGCGGTCGCGAGCAGCGTGCCGCCGAGCAGGACGAGCGCGGTGGCGTAGGCGCGCACCGGGGGCAGGTAGCGCGGTCGTCGGGACGCGCGCAGCCACAGCCCGGTCGCGTGGAACGCGAGGTACGCGGTGAGCCAGGTGACCAGCAGGAGCGCGGTGCGCCAGGTGGGGGACGTCAGGACACCGCCGACGAGCACGGGGACGACGAGCATCGCCCACGCGCCGTGCTCACGGGGCACCCACCCGGGCCCGCGCCGCCGCGACGCGGGCCGTGCACCGGCGGTGCGCGGCGTGGTCGGTCGAGCCGGTGCGCGGGAGGTGGGCATGCGCGCAGGATCGCCCGCAGGCGCCCGGTTCATCCCGGGACCAAGGTCCCGGGTGGGCGTCGTCCCGCCCCGGGAGGGCGGGACGACGCGCGGGCCTCACATGGTGGTCGAGTCGTACGAGACGCCGCCGGAGACGTCCCAGCCGCCGTCGACGAGCAGCACCTGACCGTTGACGAACGAGCCCTCGTTCAGCAGGAACGAGACGGCCGCGGCGAGCTCCTCGGGCCGGCCCCAGCGTCCGATGGTGGTGGTCGCGAGGCTCGCGGCCGCACCGTCGGGCGTGGCCAGGTAGGCGCTGTTGATCGGGGTCTCGACGGTCCCCGGTGCGATCGCGTTGACCAGGATCCCCTGCCGGCCGTACTCGACGGAGGCCTGCCGCGTGAGCGCCTCGACCGCGCCCTTGGACGCGCTGTAGGAGGCGAGCCCCTGCAGGCCCTTGTGGGCGGCGAGCGACGCGATGTTGACGATCCGGCCGCCGCCACGCGCGAGCATCGAGGGGATGACGGCGCGCATGCCGAGCCAGATGCCCTTGGCGTTGATGCCGAGGACGGTGTCCCAGGCCTCCTCGGTGAGCTCGAGGACCGTGTCGGTGCTGAGGCGGTTGACGACGCCCGCGACGGCTGCGAGCAGGTCGACGCCGCCGAACCGATCGGTGACGGCGGCCATCGCGGCGTCCCAGTCGGCGGCCTTCGAGACGTCGAGCGTGACGGCCATCGCGGTGCCGCCGGCGGCCTCGATCTGGGCGACGGTGTCGTCGGTCGGCTGCACGTCCGCGCAGACGACGGCGTGGCCGTCCGCCGCGAGCCGGATGGCGGTGGCCCGGCCGATGCCGCTGTGCGCTCCGGTGACGAGTGCGACCTTCTGGGTCGTGTCCATCGTGACCTCCTCCTCGCATGTCCCACGGCCGAGGGGTACGGCTGTGGTCATGCCAGCGTAAGGCGATGGAAAAGTCGTCCCCGGGACGAAGGGACCGTCAGACGCGCTCGACGAGGTCCGCGACGGACTCCACGATCTCGGACGGCCGGAACGGGAAGCGCTCGACCTCCTCGCGCCGGGTCGAGCCGGTGAGCACCAGGTAGGTGCGCAGGCCGGCCTCGATGCCGGCGACGACGTCGGTGTCCATGCGGTCCCCGACCATCGCGGTCGTCTCCGAGTGCGCGCCGAGCCGGTTGAGGGCCGTGCGCATCATGATCGGGTTCGGCTTGCCGACGAAGTACGGCTGACGTCCGGTGGCGGCCTGGATCATCGCGGCGACGGCGCCCGTCGCGGGCAGGTCGCCCTCGATCGACGGACCCGTGACGTCCGGGTTGGTGCAGATGAACCGCGCACCGCCCTGGATCAGCCGGATCGCCTTGGTGATGGCCTCGAACGAGTAGGTGCGCGTCTCGCCGAGCACGACGAAGTCGGGCTCGGCGGCGGTGAGCGTGTAGCCCGCCTCGTACAGCGCGGTGGTCAGGCCGGCCTCGCCGATGACGTACGCCGACCCGGTGGGCATCTGGTCGACGAGGAACCGCGCGGTCGCGAGGGCGGAGGTCCAGATCGCGCCCTCGGGCAGGTCGATGCCCGAGGTGGCGAGACGCGCCCGCAGGTCGCGCGGCGTGAAGATCGAGTTGTTGGTCAGGACCAGGAACGGGCGTTCGGCGTCCCGCAGCGCGCGCACGAACTCGGCCGCGCCGGGCACGGCGATGCCCTCGTGCACGAGCACGCCGTCCATGTCGGACAGCCAGGCACGGATCTCGCGGGTCACTCGAACACCTTCCGCTCGACCTCGGCCCGCTCGGCCGGCTCGTCGTACCGGGTGTCGCGCGCCCGACGCCTCGCCCGCCAGACCTCCCACACCATCGGCAGCACCGAGATCAGGACGAGGACGACGAGCAGCACCTCGATGTTGTCCTTGACGAACGAGACGTTGCCGAGCGCGTAGCCGAGCATGGTCACGCCGACGCCCCACAGCAGGGCACCGATCACGTTGTAGGACACGAAGTGCCGGTAGCTCATCTTGCCGACACCCGCGGCGACCGGGGCGTACGTGCGCACGATGGGCACGAAGCGCGCGACGATGATGGTGCGGCCGCCGTACTTGTCGAAGTAGGCGTACGTCTGGTCGATGTACGACTGCTTGAAGAACCGCGAGTCGGGCCGCCGGAACACCCGGGGACCGAGCTTGCGCCCGATGAGGAACGCCGTCTGGTCGCCCAGGAACGCCGCGAGGAAGATCAGCAGGCACAGCAGCCACAGCGGGAAGTCGAGGAACTGCTGCGCGACGAGCGCGCCCGCGGTGAACAGCAGCGAGTCGCCGGGCAGGAACGGGAACAGCAGCCCGGTCTCGATGAACACGACGACGACGATGCCGATGAGCGCCGCACCGCCGAACGACTGGATGAGGTGGTCGGCGTTGAGGAAGTCGGGCCCGAGAGCGGGGACCGGCCCCGCGGCGTGGAGCGCGGCCGTCAGCGCGGTCGTCGTGAGCATACGGTCCAGCGTACGGGGCGGTGTGTGTGGGCCTTGCGTCCGGACTGCGAGGTTCACACGGACGTCCGGACGACCCCGCGCCGGTCGACGCGCTCGCTAGGCTCGCGGTCGGCCGGACGGCCGCGCCGTGACCTGAGGGTGACCTGAGGGCGACGTGAGGGTGACGTGAGGGGGACACGACATGACCGGCCGCCTGGAGGCCCTGCTCGGCATCGACGTCCCGGTCGTGCTCGGGCCGTTCGGCGGGCTGTCGTCGGTGGAGCTGACCGCGACGGTCAGCCGGCTCGGCGGGCTCGGGTCCTACGGGCTGTACGGCTACGCGCCGGACCGCGTCGCGCGCACGGCGGCCGAGCTGCGGGCCGCGACGGACCGGCCGTTCGCGCTCAACGTGTGGCTCGCGACGGGCGACGAGGTGCGCCCCGGCCAGGTCGACCTGACGGGTCCGCGCGCCGCGGTGGACGCGTTCTTCGCCGAGCTCGGCCTGGCGCAGCCCGACGAGCCCGCGGCCTTCCTGCCGGACGTCGACGAGCAGCTCGCGGCGGTCCTCGACGCGCGTCCGGCCGTGCTGAGCGTGGTGTACGGCGTCCCCGCGCCCTGGGTCGTCCAGACCGCGCACGAGCGCGGCACGTGCGTCGTCGGGACCGCGACGACCGTCGACGAGGCGCGGGCGCTCGCGGACGCGGGGGTGGACGCGGTGGTCGCGTCCGGCGCGGAGGCGGCCGGGCACCGCGTGTCGTTCCTGCACGACCCGGCCGACGCCCTCGTCGGGACGTTCGCGCTGGTCCCGCAGGTCGTGGACGCCGTGCGCGTGCCCGTGCTCGCGGCCGGGGGAGTCGCGGACCGGCGGGGTGTGGCCGCCGCCCGCGCGCTCGGCGCGCACGGCGTGGTCGTCGGCACGGCGTTCCTGCGCACGCGTCAGTCGGCCGCGAGCGAGGCGTACCGGGCGGCGATCGCGGCGAGCCCCGCGCACGGCACGGTCCTCACGCGGGCGATGAGCGGGCGGCTCGCGCGCGGCGTGCCGAACCGTGCGGTGCGCACCATCGAGGCGTCCGGTGCGATCGCCCCGTTCCCGGCGCAGAACTGGCTCACGGGGCGGTTCCGCGCGCCGGCCGCGGGCCGCGACGAGGCCGGGCTGCTCTCACTGTGGGCCGGGCAGTCCGCCGCGCTCGCCACGTGGGACGACGCGGGGGCGGTGTTCGCCGAGCTCGTCGCGGGTCTGCGCGACGGTTGACCGACACACCGGTCCTCGACGGGAGCGCACGCGGGTCCGGGGCTACTTTGGAGCGCGTGGAGGAGTCCGAGATCGGTGTCCCCCCGTGGCCGGGCGGACCGCAGGCGTGGCCCGACGCGCCGCACTACGACCCGGAGCTGCTCGCGCACGGGGACCGGCGCAACGTCGCGGACCGGTACCGCTACTGGACGCTCGAGGCGATCGTCGCCGACCTCGACGCGCGTCGGCACACGTTCCACGTGGCGATCGAGAACTGGCAGCACGACCTCAACATCGGGTCCGTCGTGCGGACCGCGAACGCGTTCCTCGCGGCGCGCGTGCACATCGTCGGACGGCGCCGCTGGAACCGGCGGGGTGCGATGGTGACGGACCGGTACCAGCACGTGCAGCACCACGCGAGCGTCGGTGAGCTCATCGACTGGGCCAACGACGAGGACCTGCCGGTGCTCGGGGTCGACAACCTGCCGGGGTCGGTGCCGATCGAGGGCTACCCCCTGCCGCGCGCGTGCGTGCTGCTGTTCGGCCAGGAGTCCGTGGGCCTGTCCGACGAGGCGCGCGCGGCGGCGGTCGACGTGCTGCACATCGCGCAGTTCGGCTCGACGCGGTCGATCAACGCCGGCGCCGCGGCGGCGATCGCGATGCACGCGTGGGTCGAGCAGCACGCCGACCTCCCCGCACCCGCGGAGGCGTGAGCGCCGCCCCGGACGTACGACGCCGCAGGTGACGTCCATGGGAAGGACGTCCCGGCCACCGAGACGGCGGGTAGTGGCAGACTCGGTGCCGACACCACCCCCATCCAGCCACAGGAGTTGTGAGCGCATGGCCATCGCCACCCCCGAGGTGTACGCGGAGATGATCGACCGGGCGAAGGCGGGCAAGTTCGCCTACCCGGCCGTCAACATCACGTCGTCCCAGACCGTCACCGCCGCCATCCAGGGCTTCGCGGAGGCCGAGTCGGACGGCATCATCCAGGTCTCCGTCGGCGGTGCGGAGTACGCGTCCGGCTCGACGATCAAGGACCGCATCGCCGGTTCGCTCGCGCTCGCCGCGTACGCGCGTGAGGTCGCCAAGAACTACGACGTGACCATCGCGCTGCACACCGACCACTGCGTCAAGAAGAACCTCGACTCCTGGGTCCGCCCGCTGCTCGCGCTCGAGGCCGAGCAGGTCAAGCGCGGCGAGGACCCCACGTTCCAGTCGCACATGTTCGACGGCTCGGACATCCCGCTCGAGGAGAACCTCGTCATCGCCGCGGAGCTCCTCGAGCTGTCGCAGGCCGCGCGCACGATCCTCGAGATCGAGGTCGGCGTCGTCGGTGGCGAGGAGGACGGCCACGAGGCCGAGATCAACGAGAAGCTCTACACGACGGCCGAGGACGGCCTCGCCACGGTCCGCGCGCTCGGCGCCGGCGAGAAGGGCCGTTACCTGACGGCCCTCACGTTCGGCAACGTGCACGGCGTGTACAAGCCGGGTGCGGTCAAGCTGCGCCCGTCGATCCTCGCGGACATCCAGAAGGCCGTCGGCGCCGAGATCGGCAAGGAGAACCCGTTCGACCTCGTGTTCCACGGCGGTTCGGGCTCGACGGCCGCGGAGATCGCCGAGGCGGTCGACAACGGCGTCATCAAGATGAACATCGACACGGACACGCAGTACGCGTTCACGCGTCCCGTGGTCGGTCACATCTTCACGAACTACGACGGCGTCCTGAAGGTCGACGGCGAGGTCGGCAACAAGAAGGCGTACGACCCGCGTGCGTGGGGCAAGCTGGCCGAGGCCGGCATGGCTGCGCGCATCGTCGAGGCGTGCCAGCAGCTGCGCTCGGCGGGCCAGAAGATCCGCTGACGCGAGCGCACCTCGCGTGCGACGCACGAGCCGCCGCGGTCCTTCGTCGGACCGCGGCGGCTCGTCGTGCACCCGGGACCTACGGGGTGGGCGTCACGTCGGGCGCGACGGGCTGGAACTCCCGCTCGTCGGACTCCTCGACGACGTCCAGGAGCTCGCCGATCCGCGTGACCTCCAGCAGGAAGCGCACGGTCGGCGGGACGCGCAGCAACCGCACGCGGTGCTGCGACCGGATCGACAGCCGGGCGAGGAACGCCACGCCCGACGAGTCCATGAACGTGACGTGGTGCGCGTCCACCTCGATCGGCAGGCCCGCGTTCTCGGCCTCGGTGGTGGCCTCGTGCAGCTCGGGGCCGAGGTCGGCGTCGACCTCCCCGGACAGGACGATCCTCGTCGTGTCCGCCCCGACGATCACGTGGACGCCCCCCTGCTCCCCGCCACCTGGTGACGAGGAGCGCGTCGGGCCGGCCGTCGGCTGGACGGGCCCGCCCTCCATCGTGCTGTTACCGTCGCGCACGGTGCTCCTTCCGCGAGTGGCGACGACAGGACGACGTCGCACCCGTTCGGCACGCTAGACGATCGGAGGTGGTGGTGGTCAACACCCCGGGCACGACCCGTACGTCCGGATCTGTCGAGGAGGCCCCGACCGACCCACCGGTCGGCCCGTCGACGGGCCCGTCGACAGCCCCCGTGACGGACGTCGTCGAGCCCCCGTCGACCACCCTGCTGGCGCGTGCGCTCGAGGCGACGATCGTGCCGTACGCGATGTGCGAGGCCGGCGACCTGCGCATCGTGTGGGCCAACGCGGCGTTCGAGCAGACGATGGGCTACGACGCTGCGGGGGCACGCGAGCGGCAGCGGCACCCGATCCCGGAGGCTGCCCGACGGCACGGCGAGATGGCGGCCCTGCGCGCGCGGCTCGCGCAGGGTGAGCCGACCACGGCCGAGCTGTCCATCCCGCGCGCGGACGGGTCGCTGTTCCCGTGCCGGGTGCACTTCGCGCCGGTCGACGAGCCCGACGACCGGCCCGCCGACACGCCCGGCACCCCGGCGCGGGGGCCGGCGCACTGGATCGTCGCGTTCGAGGACCGGTCCGAGCGGGTCTCGCACGACGAGCAGCAGGCGGCCCTCGTCGAGGCGGAGCGTCGCGAGCGACGCAGCGTCGGCATCATCGTGCAGGTCTCGGACCTGCTGATGGACGTCACGGACCGGGCGACGCCGCTGCACGAGATCGCGACGCTCCTGCGCCGCTCGGTCGTGTCGTGGGCGGCGTTCTACGTCAACGACGGCGGCCTGCGGCCCGTGGACGCGACGAGCGACGTCCGGCCCCCGTCCGGCCGCGGGAGCCGGCACGGCGAGCACCGCCGCCCGGACGGCGGCGACGTCGAGCACGCGCCGCAGGACGCCGTGCAGCAGCTGCTCGACGGTGACCGGGACCGGCCCGTGGAGCTCGCGCTGGACCGCGAGTACCCGCGAGCGAGCGCGTCGCACTGGTTGGTCGAGCGGGTCGCGCTCGAGTCGGGCGTCGACGGGCCGGACTCCGCGTTCGTCGTCCCGGTGCCCGGCCGGCGCCGGGTCATCGGCGTGCTCGTCGTCGTGCCGCGGCCCGAGGCGGGCGGTCGTCTGGAGGAGTCGACGACGACCGTGCTCGAGCTCATCGCGCGCCGCGTCGGGCTCGTGCTCGACAACGCACGCCTGTACGACCGCGAGCACCGCCTCGCGGAGACCCTGCAGCGCGCGATGCTTCCGCAGCAGGCCGAGGTCGACGGCCTCGACGTGTGGACGTACTACGCCCCCAACTCCGAGAACGCGCAGGTCGGCGGCGACTGGTACGACGTGCTGCAGATCGAGCAGGACGTCGTCGGTGTCGTGATCGGCGACGTGGTCGGGCACGACGTCGAGGCCGCGGCGGCCATGGGGCAGCTGCGCTCCGTGGTGCGGTCCTACGCGTACGACGTGACGCTGCCGGGGCCGGTGCTGGAGCGCGTCGACCAGCTCGTCGCCGGTATGCGGATCCCCCGCGCCGCCGGGCTCGTGCTGTCCACGCTGCACCGCCTGGGCGAGCGCTGGCTGCTGCGCTGGTCGCGCGCGGGGCACCTGCCCGTGCTGCACGTGCGCGGCGGTGAGGTCTCGCAGCTGCTGGGCGCGGGCGGGCCGCTCGTCGGGTTCGGCAACGGCCGGCGGGCCACGGCCGAGCTCGAGCTCGAACCCGGTGACGTGCTCGTCTACCACACGGACGGGCTCGTCGAGCGGCGCGACCGCGACCTGCGCGAGGGCCTCGACGCGCTGTCCCGCGTCGTGTCCGGTGTCACCGCGCGCGACTCCGCGGGTATCGGCGAGGAGCTGCTGTCCCGGCTCGCGGACCATCCCGAGGACGACGTCGCCGTCGTCGTCGTGCGCGTGCCCGACCCGCGGGACGTCGCGGAGCGTGGCCGCAGCCCGCGCCGCCGGCGCTGGTCGCTGCCGAGCGAGGCCGCGTCCGTGGGACGCGCGCGGCACGCGGTCGTGCGCACGTGCCACGCGTGGGAGATGCCCGACGCGTCCAACGCGGAGCTGGTCGTCTCCGAGCTCGTCGCGAACGCTGTCCTGCACGGTTACGGGCACGTCTCGTTGCAGCTGTACGACACGGGCGACGGCCTGCGCATCGAGGTCGAGGACGGCAACCCCGCCCCGCCCGTGACGACCGACGGCCACCCCGGCCGCGTCGGGGGGTTCGGCATGCAGATCGTCGAGCGCCTGGCCGACTGGGGCTGGCGGCAGTCGAGCCGCGGCAAGGTGGTGTGGGCCAAGGTGCGCCCGGGCGCGCTGCCGCCGACGGGTCGCTGACGAGCGTCAACGGCAGGATTCGTCGGCAGGGTTCGCCGGCAGGCGTCGCCGGAGGGCCTCGCCGCCGGGGTGGGCGTCCGACGGGCGTGACGAGGCGTCAGGTGGTCGCGGGCGCCGAGAAGTCCGACGTGGGCCGCGCGTCCTCGCAGCGGTGGTCCGCGTCGATGCGGAACAGCTCGAGCGCCCCGCACACCTCGAGCACGAACAGGTCGCGCGGGTCGGCCCCGCGCAGCGCCGCGGCGCCGCCGCGCTTGCGCGCCGAGTCGGCGAGGGAGATCAGGAAAGCCGCACCCGTGGAGTCCATGAACGTGACGCGGCACATGTCGATCACGACGAGCTGACGCCGCAGGCCGACGACGCGCGCGGCGACCTCGGGGAACTGGTCGCGCTCGGCGAGGTCGAGGTCGCCGGCGATCACGAGGGTCGTGCTCGTCGGCGACGTGGAGATCTCGATCATGTGTGCTGTCCGTCCCCGGGGGGTGTGGTGGCTCGGCGGGACGACACTAGTTGCGCCCGCGGCGGTCCGCACGCCGAACCGCTCGTGTGCCGGACGGTTGTCCGATTAGGCCCCGGTCGTCCCCTCGGACGCGTCGCGGGGGGCGGGCGAGAGGCCGACGAAGGCGCGCGGGTGCGGTGCCGCGGCGCGTGACGCGCCAGACTGGTGCCATGACCCACGAGAACCTGCTCGGCGGCCCCGAGCCGACCCTGCTGCCCGTCGACGGCGCCGACGCCGACGCCCGCGCCGCGCTCGCCGCGGGCGAGGACGCCCGGGGCGCGGTGCGCCTCGCGCCCGCCGCGTCGCTGGTGTGGGCGCTGCTCGCGGAGCAGGCGCTGCAGGACACGGGCGACCCGGTCGCGGCGTACGCGTACGCGCGCACCGGCTACCACCGCGGTCTGGACGCGCTGCGCCGCGCGGGCTGGCGCGGGCGCGGCCCGATCCCCGCGGACCACGAGCCGAACCAGGGCTTCCTGCGCGCGCTGCTGGCGCTGGCGGAGGCGGCGGACGCGATCGGCGAGTCGCAGGAGGCGGAGCGGTGTGAGCAGCTCCTCGTCGACTCCGGCACGTCGGCGCAGGAGGTCGCGGCGCTGCGCTGACGCCCGTCCGCCCGCCCGTACCCCCGCGCGCCCGCCCGGTGGACCGGTCCTGACCGTTTCTTGACCATCGGGTACCCTCTCGGAGGTACCGGGTCCTGTCGCCCTGTGCCCGCCGCCGCCCGACGACGCGGCTCGGCGAAAGCCTCAGGCAGGTGGGAGTGGTGATCAGATGCCCGCCGTCGTGGTGCTCGGCGTCCAGTGGGGCGACGAGGGCAAGGGCAAGGCGACCGACCAGCTCGGCTCGCGCATCGAGTACGTCGTGAAGTTCAACGGCGGCAACAACGCCGGCCACACGGTCGTCGTCGGCGGCGAGAAGTACGCGCTGCACCTGCTGCCGTCGGGCATCCTCTCCCCGGGCGTCGTCCCCGTGATCGGCAACGGCGTCGTGATCGACCTCGAGGTCCTGTTCCAGGAGATCGACGGGCTCGAGGGGCGCGGCGTGGACACCTCGCGCCTGCTCGTCTCGTCGGCCGCGCACGTCATCGCGCCCTACAACCGCACGGTCGACAAGGTCACGGAGCGGTTCCTCGGCAAGCGTCGCATCGGCACGACGGGTCGCGGCATCGGGCCGACGTACGCGGACAAGATCAACCGCGTCGGCATCCGCGTGCAGGACCTGTTCGACGAGAAGATCCTGAGCCAGAAGGTCGAGGGGGCCCTCGACCAGAAGAACCACCTGCTCGTGAAGGTGTACAACCGGCGCGCGATCACGGTCGAGGAGACGGTCGAGGACCTGCTGCGCCACGCCGAGCGCCTGCGCCCGTACGTCGCGGACACCCCGCTCGAGCTGAACCGCGCGCTCGACGCCGGCAAGACGCTCGTGTTCGAGGCGGGCCAGGCGACGATGCTCGACGTGGACCACGGCACGTACCCGTTCGTGACGTCGTCGTCGGCGACGGCGGGCGGCGCGTGCACCGGCTCTGGCGTGGGCCCGACCCGCATCGACCGGGTCGTCGGCGTCGCGAAGGCGTACACGACGCGCGTCGGCGAGGGTCCGTTCCCCACCGAGCTGCTGGACGACGACGGCGAGTGGCTGCGGCAGACCGGCGGCGAGTTCGGCACCACGACGGGCCGCCCGCGCCGCACCGGCTGGTACGACTCGGTGGTCTCGCGCTACGCGTCGCGCGTGAACGGCCTGACGGACATCGTCCTGACGAAGCTCGACGTGCTGACCGGCCGCGACCGCATCCCGGTGTGCGTCGCGTACGAGGTGGACGGCGAGCGCGTGGACGAGATGCCGCTGGACCAGTCGGACTTCCACCACGCGAGGCCGGTCTACGAGCTGCTCGACGGCTGGGACGAGGACATCACGGGCGCGCGGGAGTGGGACGACCTGCCGGCCGCCGCGCAGCGGTACCTCGAGTTCCTCGAGTCGGTCTCGGGGACGCGGATCAGCGCGATCGGCGTCGGCCCGGGCCGTGAGGCGACGATCATCAAGCACGACCTGCTCGACTGAGCGCACGCCGGGAGCCGGCGACGCGGGCCGCTGCCCCGTCGCCGGCTCTCGCCGTCCCTGGAGGGGCTCAGGCCGCGGCGGTCGGCGTCGCGGCGTGCGCGGCCGCCTCGGCGCGCTCGACGGTGCCGCGCCGGACGGTGAGCATGGGGTACGCGATCGCGAGCGCGGTGACGGCGGTCGCGCCGACGAAGACCGTGGGCAGCCCCGCGTGCTCCGCGACGACCCCGCCGAGCACCGCGCCCACGGGCATGAGGCCGAACCCGATGGTGCGCCCGGCGCCCGTGGTGCGGCCGAGCAGCGCGCGCGGCACGATCCGCTGACGCAGCGACTGCGAGAGGGTGTTGCCGACCGTGTTGGTCAGGCCGACGAGGAACATCGCGGCGGCCAGTGCGGGCACGTTCGGGAACAGCACCGGCACGAGCATGAGCGGCACGCACGCGAGCCAGCAGGCGTACATGACGCCGAGCTCGGGGAGCCGCGCGACGAGCCGCTCGGTGAGCAGCGAGCCGACGACCGCGCCCACGGCGAGCACCGCGGTGACGAGCGGGAAGTGCTCGGGCCGCATCTCGAGGCGTGACCCGGGCCCGACGACCCACAGCACGAACACCGCGAAGTAGGCCGTGCTCGCCATGTTCATGATGCCGCCGCCGATGACGAACGGTCGCAGCACGGGGTGGTGCACGACGTAGCGCAGGCCCTCGCGGACGTCGTCGACGGGCTTGCTCGGGGCGGTGCGCTCGGGCTTGTAGCGTCCGGGGACGCCGCGCAGCAGCACGGCGACGGCGACCACGGCGAGCGCCGCGGGCAGGCCGAACACCCAGCCGGTGCCGAGCGCGAGCAGCCCGCCCGCGACGGGTCCGCCGACGAACGTGTTGGTCACCTGCTGGACGGCGATGAGGCGTCCGTTGGCGGCCTGCAGACGGTCGCGGGGGACGACGTCCGGGACGAGCGAGGTCTGCGCGAGGTCGGCGAACACCTCGGTCACGCCGTAGAGCAGGACGAGCACGACGAGCGCGGGCATGGACAGCGCGTCCGTCAGGGCGAGCCACGCGCCCACGCCGAGCAGCGCGGCGCGTGCGGTGAGCGCGACGACCTGCGCGACGCGGCGGTCGGTGCGGTCGATCGCGACGCCGCCCGCGAGGCCGAGCAGGAGCCAGGGCAGCCAGGCGGCCGCCGACAGCAGCGCGATCTGGCCGGGGGAGCGCGTGAGCGTGAGGGCGACGAGGGGTGCGCCCATCTGCACGATGCCGTCGCCGAGGTTGGCGAGGCCGGTGGTGGTGAGCAGCGCCGTGAACCGCGAGCCGAGCGGCCCGGGGGTCGGGGTGTCGGCGGCGGGCGTGCCGACGACCTCGCGCGCAGGTGCCGCGGGGGTGACGTCCTGGGCCGTCTGCGTGGTGGTCATGGGTGCTCCCGGTACGCTCGTCGTCGTGCAGAGAACTCGATGCAAAGAAGTCTCTGCAAAGGAACGAGTGCAAAGGTATCTCTGCATATGGCCGAGCGCAAGGCCCCCGCGTCTGCCGACGTGCCCTCCGACGACGTGCCCTCCGACGACGTGCCTTCCGACGACGTGCGTTCCGACGACGTGCCCTCCGACGAGGACGCCACGCCGGACGAGGCCGCCGCGGCACAGGAGGGGGCAGCAGACTCGTCGGGACTGGGGGAGCTGCGCGACGCGCCCCGCGCGCTGGGCGCCGAGGCGCTCAAGTCGTTCGCGCACCCGCTGCGCATCGCGATGTACCGCTACCTGACGGCGCACGGCCGCGGCACCGCGAGCCAGGTCGCGCGTCACCTGGGGGAGAGCACGGGCCAGACCAGCTACCACCTGCGCCAGCTCGAGCGGCACGGCCTGATCGAGGACGACCCGACGGCACCCGCCGGTGGGCGTGAGCGGTGGTGGCGGCCGGTCGGCTTCACGCTCGACAGCCGGCACCTCGAGGACCCCGCGGCACGCCTCGCGGCGGACACCGCGCTGCGCGCCGTGATCGCCGAGCGCGCCGAGACCCTGCAGACGTGGTTCGACTCGATCACCACCGCGGCGCCCTGGGACGACGCGGCCGTGCACACCACGTCCTCCAGCGACCTCACGCTCGACGAGGCGGCGGCGCTCTCGCGCGAGCTCATCGCGGTCGTCGACCGGCACACCGACGCGGCCAAGGCCCGCAAGGACGCCGGTGAGACCGAGGGCCGCCGCCGCGTGCGGGTCTACGTCGACGTCTTCCCCCTCCCGCAGGACTGACCCCACCCGCCGACCGCGCACGCTGCTGCGCGACCGCTCACGCCGAGCGTGCGCGCTGGGGCCGGACCGTGCGCGCTCGGCGGTGGTGTTGGCGGGCTGGTCGGGGTGGGACGGGTGGGTGGGGTGGGACGCGGGGGCGTCGGCCGGGGCGTCGCGGGTACTCTCGCCGCCGTGAAGATCCTCGTCGTCGGCACCGGCGCCCGTGAGCACGCGATCACCCGAGCCCTCGCGCTCGACCCGTCCGTCACCGGGCTGCACGCGGCCCCCGGCAACCCGGGGATCGGCGCGGTGGCGACGCTGCACGCGGTCGACCCGCTCGACGGCACCGCGGTCGCGGGCCTCGCGCGCGAGCTCGGCGCGGACCTCGTCGTCGTGGGTCCCGAGGCGCCGCTCGTCGCGGGCGTCGCCGACGCGGTGCGCGGCGCGGGCATCCCGGTGTTCGGACCCTCCGCGCAGGCCGCGCGGCTCGAGGGCTCCAAGGCGTTCGCCAAGGAGGTCATGGCCGCCGCGGGCGTGCCGACGGCCGAGCCGCGCGTCGCGCGCACGGTCGACGAGGCCGTCGCCGCGATCGACGAGCTCGGGGCGCCGCACGTCGTCAAGGAGGACGGGCTCGCGGCGGGCAAGGGCGTCGTCGTCACCGAGGACCGGCAGGTCGCGGTCGACCACGCGCGCGCGTGCCTCGCCAAGGAGGGCGGCGCGGTCGTCGTCGAGGAGTACCTCGACGGTCCGGAGGTCTCGCTGTTCGTGCTCGCGGACGGCACGGACGTCGTCCCGCTGGTCCCCGCGCAGGACTTCAAGCGTGCGCTCGACGACGACAAGGGCCCCAACACGGGCGGCATGGGCGCGTACACGCCGCTGCCGTGGGCGCCCGAGGGCCTGGTCGAGGAGGTCCTCGAGACCGTCGCGCGCCCCACGGTCGCCGAGATGGCCCGCCGCGGCACGCCGTTCGTCGGCGTCCTGTACTGCGGCCTGGCGCTCACGTCGAAGGGCGTGCGCGTCGTGGAGTTCAACGCGCGGTTCGGCGACCCGGAGACGCAGGTCGTGCTCGCGCGGCTGCGCACCCCGCTCGCGGGCGTGCTGCACGCCGCCGCGACGGGCGGGCTGGGTGCGCTCGCGCCGCTCGAGTGGTCCGACGAGGCCGCGGTCACGGTGGTCGTCGCGTCCGAGGGGTACCCCGCCGCGCCGCGCACGGGCGACGTGATCACGGGTCTGGACGTCGCGGAGAGCGTCGAGGGCGTGCACGTGCTGCACGCGGGCACCGCGCTCGACGACGAGGGCCGCGTGGTCAGTGCGGGCGGCCGCGTGCTGTCGGTGACGGCCACCGGCGCGGACCTCGCGCAGGCGCGCGAGCGTGCGTACGTCGCGGTCGCGAGCATCGGCCTCGCGGGCTCGCACCACCGCGCCGACATCGCCGCGAAGGCCTCCGCCGCGTCCTGACCTCGCGGGTCGCACGGGCGCGAGCGCGGGCGCGCTGCGAGCAGCCCACAGGCTGACCAGGATGTGACCTCGCGGCCCGCGCCCGCCACACTGGGCTCCGTGACCCACGACGCCACGGAGCCCTCGGCTGCGACGATCCCCGGCTGGACGCACACCTACTCCGGCAAGGTGCGGGACCTGTACGTGCCCGACGAGGGCGTCGAGGGCCGCGCCGTGCGTGAGCAGCACGGCGACGTGGTACTCGTCGTCGCGAGCGACCGGGTCTCGGCGTACGACCACGTGCTCTCCCCGGGCGTCCCGGACAAGGGCGTGGTGCTCACGCAGCTGTCGCTGTGGTGGTTCGAGCAGCTCGCGGACCTCGTGCCCAGCCACGTCGTGTCGACCGACGTGCCGGCCGCGGTCGCCGGGCGCGCGATGATCTGCCGGCGTCTGCAGATGTTCCCGGTCGAGTGCGTCGTGCGCGGCTACCTCACCGGCTCGGGGCTCGCGGAGTACCGCGCGTCGGGCGAGGTGACCGGGATCGAGCTGCCCGCGGGGCTCGTCGACGGCTCGCGGCTGCCCGAGCCGATCTT
>NZ_BJLP01000062.1 GCF_006538705.1 Cellulomonas uda | reverse complement strand
CGCGGCTGACCCTCGACTGCTCAGCGGGCAGCGGGCAGGGTCACCAGCGGTCGTGCACGTGCGCGCGGATGCGCTCGTCGTAGATCGCCGCGAACCGCTCCTGCAGCTCGGGGGTGAGCGGCGCGAGGTCCGCCGCACCGGCGTTGCCGCGCGCCTGCTGCGGGTTGCGCGCACCGGGGATCACCACGGACACGCCGGGCTGGTCGATGATCCAGCGCAGCGCGAGCTGCGCGGTCGTCGCACCGGCGGGCGTGAGCGCCGCGACCTCGCGGGCCGCCTCCACACCGACCTCGTACGGCACGCCCGAGAACGTCTCACCGACGTCGAACGCCTCGCCGTGGCGGTTGAAGCTGCGGTGGTCGTTCTCCGCGAACGTCGTCGTCGCGTCGTACTTGCCCGAGAGGAGGCCGGACGCGAGCGGCACACGCGCGATGATCCCGACGCCCGCCTCGACGGCGGCGGGCAGCACCTGCTCGAGGGGCTTGCGGCGGAACGCGTTGAGGATGATCTGCACCGTGGCGACGTGCGGGCGCGCGATCGCGGTGAGCGCCTCGTCGACCGTCTCGACCGAGACGCCGTACGCGGCGACGCGGCCCTCGTCGACGAGCGTGTCGAGCGCGTCCCACGTGGACTCGCGCGAGTACACCTCGGTGGGCGGGCAGTGCAGCTGGACCAGGTCGAGCGTGTCGACGCCCAGGTTCTCGCGGGAGCGGTCGTTCCACGCGCGGAACGCGTCGAGCGTGTACGCGTCGGCCACGTGCGGGTCCGCCCGGCGGCCCATCTTCGTCGCGACCGTCAGGCCGGACGCGGCGCCGCCGCGCGACGCGACGAGCTTCCCGACGAGGCGCTCCGAGCGCCCGTCGCCGTACACGTCGGCCGTGTCGAGGAACGTCACCCCGGAGTCGACGGCCGCGGAGAGCACCTCGAGCGCGGTGTCCTCACCGACCTCGCCCCAGTCCGCACCGAGCTGCCAGCAGCCCAGCCCCACGACCCCGACCTGTCGTCCCGTCCGCCCCAGCGCGCGCGTCTGCATGGGACGAGGTTAACGTCGCGGGAGCACGTTCCCGAACCGACGAGGAACCGACGAGGAGGGTCACCACGTCCGCCGCCCGCGCGTCCCTGAGCCTTCCCGTCCCGGCCGACGAGGCGTGGGCGCTGCTCGTCGACGCGCGCAACCACGCGCGATGGATCCCGTGGACGACCGTGACGACCGACGGCCCGCCCGCGGTCGGGGGACGCGTCGAGGCCCGTACCGCGCGCGTGCTGCTGGACCGCATGACGATCACGCGCCTGGACCCGCCCGTGGACGGCCGCGCGGGCGTCGCGGTGTTCGAGAAGCGGGGTCCGCTGCTCCTGGGGCGTGCGCTCATCGCGGTGCGTGCCGACGGGGACGTGGCGCGGGTGCTGTGGCTCGAGGACGTGCACCTGGCCGGCCTGCCGCCGACGCTCACGCGCGTGGTCCTGCGCCCCGTGCTCGCGGGCATGGCCGCCCTGGCGCTGCGCGCGGTGCGGCGCGAGCTGCGCGACGCGGGCCGGGCCGCCTGAGCCGGGGGCGGCGCAACAGATCGTTCGCCGACGCTCGTCGTACGCAACAGATCGCGCCCGGGTGCGCAAGCGCCGTTCATCGGTTGCGCGGCGCCACGCCTCTACGCTCGAACCGACCACGGCCTCATGCGCCGCGAGACCCGCCGTCCCCGAGCCAGGGAGCACCATGACCGCCTCCGCCCGACGAGCACCCGGCCGTACCGACCGCCACTACCTCATGTGCGAGCCCGTGCACTACACGGTCTCCTACGAGATCAACCCGTGGATGGACAAGACCCGGTACACCGACGTGGAGCTCGCCCTGCGGCAGTGGCGCACGCTGCGGGACACCTACCTGGACCTCGGGCACACCGTCGAGCTCATCGACCCCCTGCCCGGCCTGCCGGACATGGTCTACGCGGCGAACGGCGCGACGGTCGTCGGCGGCGTCGTCTACTCCGCGCGGTTCCGCTACCCCGAGCGTCAGCCCGAGGGCCCCGCGTACCAGAAGTGGTTCGCCGACCGCGGCTACGTCACGCACACCGCCGCGCAGGTCAACGAGGGTGAGGGCGACATCCTCGTCGTCGGCGACCTGATCCTCGCCGGCACCGGGTTCCGCACCGAACGCGCCGCGCACGCCGAGGCGCAGGAGCTGTTCGGCCGCCCGGTCGTCAGCCTCGAGCTCGTCGACCCGCACTACTACCACCTGGACACCGCGCTCGCGGTGATCTCGTCGGACCCCGCCTCGCCGCAGATCGCGTACTACCCGCCCGCGTTCTCCGCGGGCAGCCGTGCGGTCCTCGACCAGCTGTTCCCCGACGCGATCCACGCGACCGCCGCCGACGCGGCCGCGCTCGGCCTCAACGCCGTCTCCGACGGCGAGCACGTCGTCGTCGCCCCCGGCGCACGCGACCTCGCCGCCGCACTGCGCGAGCGCGGCTACACGCCCATCCCCGTCGACACGAGCGAGCTGCTCAAGGGCGGCGGCGGGGCCAAGTGCTGCACCCTCGAGATCCGCGCCTGACCCGCTCGCGGACCTGACGCGAAGGAGCGCGCGATGACCGCCACGACCACCACCGTCAGCCGGCTCGCGCGCAACTACGCGCCCCTGCCCGTCACGCTCGTCGCGGGCGACGGCGCGTGGGTCACCGACGACGAGGGCCGCCGGTACCTCGACCTGCTCGCCGGCTACTCGGCGCTCAACTTCGGGCACCGGCACCCCGCGCTCGTCGCCGCCGCCCACGCACAGCTCGACCGGCTCACCCTCACGAGCCGCGCGTTCGACCACGACCTGCTGCCGCGGTTCGCCGACGCGCTCGCCGGGCTCGTCGGACCGCTGCTCGCCTCGGGTCCGTCGGGCGGCGACCCGCTCGTCCTGCCCATGAACACCGGCGCCGAGGCCGTCGAGACCGCGATCAAGGCCGCGCGCAAGTGGGGGTACGAGGCACGCGGCGTCGCACCCGACCGCGCGACGATCGTCGTCGCCGCCGGGAACTTCCACGGCCGCACGACGACGATCGTGTCGTTCTCCGACGACGCGGACGCGCGCACCGGCTTCGGACCCTTCACCCCCGGCTTCCGGACGGTGCCGTTCGGCGACGCCGCCGCGCTGCGGGCCGCGCTCGACGAGACCGTCGTCGCCGTCCTGCTCGAACCCGTGCAGGGCGAGCACGGCGTCGTCGTCCCGCCCGACGACTACCTGCCCGCCGTGCGCGCCGCGTGCGACGAGGCGGGCGTGCTGCTCGTCGCCGACGAGATCCAGTCCGGGCTCGGCCGCACCGGTCGCACGCTCGCCTGCGAGACCTGGGGCGTGCGGCCCGACCTCGTGACGCTCGGCAAGGCGCTCGGCGGCGGGATCCTGCCCGTCTCCGCCGTCGTCGGACGCTGTGACGTGCTCGGCGTGCTCACCCCCGGCACGCACGGCTCGACGTTCGGCGGGAACCCGCTCGCGTGCGCGGTCGCGCTCGCCGTGGTGGACCTCCTGGCCCCGGGCGACGTCCAGGCCGCGGCGGCCGCGCGCGGGCGCGAGCTCGGCGCCGCGCTCGACGCCATGGCCGACGAAGGGCTCGTCACCGGCTACCGGCGGCTGGGCCTGTGGGCGGGGCTCGACGTCCCGCACGGCACCGGCCGGACCGCGTGCGAGGCGATGCTGCGCGAGGGCGTGCTGGCCAAGGACACGCACGGCCGGACGCTGCGCCTGGCCCCGCCGCTGACCATCTCCCCTGCGGACCTCGCCGAGGCCCTCACCCGCACCACCACGGCCCTGCGCACCCTGTCCTGACCACCCCCGCCCGACCCCGCCCGACCACGCTGCCCGCCCGACCCCGCCCGACCACGCTGCCCGCCCGCGCTGCCCGGCCGCGCTGCCCGGCCGCATGCCGACGACCCCGCTGTTGCTCCGGGAATGGAGCGTCGGAGCCGGAGGAACCGCGGGGTCGGCGGGGGTCAGGGCTGTCAGCGGAACAGGACCGCGCCGAACAGCCAGCCGCTCTGCGTCGCCGCGCCCACGTACATCGTCGACACGTCCGTGCGGCGCATCTGCTTGTCGTGGCTCAGCGAGTGCGCCCACGCCTGGACCAGGTACGACGCGGTGCTCGTCCCCACGCAGCCGACGATGTTGTCGCCGCCCGAGTGCCAGATCCCGCCGCGCGTGCCCATGTCGAGCGCGTGCGACGTGAGCGAGCCGGACCGCGCGACACCGAGCTTCGGCAGCCCCAGCGACGCCCGGTAGGAGTTGATCGCGGCGCCGAGCGTCGACGCGCTGGCCTCACGCGCCCCGGACCCGCCCGTGCCCGAGCACACGAGCCCGCCCGCGGGGATCCCGCGCCGCACGGGCGCCGAGCCGGTCCCGGGCCCGGTGGTCGTCGTGCGCGGGGGCGCGGCCACGCGCTGGCGTGCGCGCTGGGCTGCCTCGGCGGCCTTGCGCTCGGCCTCGGCCGTCTGCCATGCCTTCTCGCCGTCCTGCGCGGCCTTCTGCGGTGCGACGAGCCCGGCCCGCGCGGTGCGCAGCGCGTGCAGGCTCGCGGCGCCGTCGGCGGCCGTGGTGCGGGCCGTGTCGATGGCGCGCTGCAGCGCGGCGCGTGCGTCCGCCGGGGCGTGCGTCGTCGCCGCGAGCGCCGCGGTCGCGGTCTTCAGCGCAGCGGTCAGCGCGCCGGTCTCCGACGACCGCGCGTCCGTCCACGTCGCGACCTCCACGCGGGCGCCCGACGACGACGACGCGTCGACCGCCGCCGTGACGGCGTCCACGCGCGCACGGGCCTCGGCTCGCGCGACGTCCTGGCGGTGCGCGCGGTCCTGCGCGACCCAGCCACCCGTCGCGGTCGCGACGAGCGCGACGACGGCCGCTCCGGCGACGACGCGCAGCGCGCGCCGGTGCGCGGGCGGCGCGGTCACCGGCCGGTGCAGCACGTCCGCGACCTCCACGCCGCCGCGCGGGACACCGGCCGCAGGCACCACCCGCCGAGTGGCCTGCGGAGTGGCCTGCGGGGCGGTCTGGAGGTCGCCCCGCAGGGTGCCCTGGAGGTCGCCCTGCGGGGTGCCCTGGGGGTCGCCCTGCGGGGTGGCCTGCGGCGCGCCCTGGCCCTCGACCGCCGGCGCCGGGCGCGGCGTGACGAGACCGGTCGGCACCTGGCGGGCAGGGGTCGTCGAGCCCGGCGTCCCCGCTGGACGCTGGGTGGGCAGCGTCGGCGCGGGCGCACTCGTCCGCGCGGAGCGCGGCGTAGGAACGGGGTGGGACGACGGCACAGCGCGCTGGCGGGGCAGCACGGCGGGCGGTGCTGCCGCCGGCCGGGCAGCCGTCGCGCCGTCGGACGCGTCGTTCGCTGACGTGGGCTGGTTCACGCCGCCCCTCCCGTCGCATTCGTGCCGAACATCCTGCAATGGCATCGGCACGCCCGCCTCCCGACTGAAGCCGTGCGCGGAGCTCCCCGACCAGCCGCTCGCTCGTCGGCGGACCACCCGCGCCGCGTTCGCGGGATCATGGGCGCATGACCGACCCCCTCGACGCGGCGATCCTGCGCGTCCTCGCGGCCGACGCGCGCGCGACGTACGCCCAGATCGGCGCCCAGGTCTCGCTCTCCGCACCCGCGGTGAAGCGCCGCGTGGACCGCATGCGGGACGACGGCGTGATCCGCGGGTTCACCGTCCGGCTCGACCCCGCGGCTCTGGGGTGGCAGACCGAGGCGTTCGTCGAGATCTACTGCCAGGGCTCGACGAGCCCGGCGACCATGCGTGCGGCGGTCGAGCAGTACCCGGAGGTCGTGGCGGCGAGCACGGTGACGGGTGACGTGGACCTCGTCGTGCAGGTCCGGGCGCGGGACATGCGACACCTCGAGCAGGTGGTGGAGCGGCTGGCGGCGGAGCCGTTCGTGTCACGCACGCGCTCGACGGTCGTGCTCTCCGCGCTCGTGCGCCGCCCGGACGTCACGCCCTTGTGACGCCCACGCGCCGCGGGGCCGGCGGCGGTGCGGGGTCAGCGGTGGCGCGGGGTCGCGCACGTCCGCGCGGGTCAGGCGTCCGCGGGGTCGGTCGTCGGCTCGACGGGGTCGATGGGGTCGGGCGTGGCGGACTCGTCGTCCAGGTCCTCGGCGCGGCTGCCCACGACCATCACGGGGCACGACGCGTGGTGCAGCACCGCCTGGCTCGTCGAGCCCAGGAGCAGCCCGCGGAACCCGCCGCGGCCGCGGGACCCGAGCACCAGGAGGTCGCACGCGGTGGAGAACTCGGTGAGCAGCTCGGCGCCCGTGCCGTCGAGCGCGAACCGGCGTACCTCGACGCCGGTCCCGGCGACCGCGCGGTCGACGACCACGTTGAGCCCCTCGGTCATGTCCCCGAGCACCTGCTCGTGGTCGACGGTCGAGGGCAGCCACGCGAGCAGCCCGGTCATGGACCCGACGGGCACGCCCGACACCGCGGTGAGCTGCGCGCCCCACGCGCCGGCCTCGTCGATCGCGTAGCGCAGCGCGCGCTCGGCCTGCGGGGAGCCGTCGACGCCGACGACGATGCGTCGCACGGGCGGGACGGGCGGCACCTCGGAGTCCTCGGGGAGCTGGTGGCCCTGCGCGTCGCGCAGCGGCACGACGACGACGGGGCAGTACCCGTGCGCGGGCAGCGCGGAGGACACGGTGCCGAGCAGGCGGTCGGCGAACCCGCCGCGCCCGCGCGTCCCGACGACCGCGAGGCGCGCCTCGCGCGACAGCTCGACCAGCACGCCCGCGGCGTCGCCCGTGTGGACCTTGGCGGTGACCGGGACCCCGCGGTCGGCGACGCGCGCGGACGCCTCCGCGAGCACGGCCGCGGCACCCTCCTGGATCGCGGTGTCGTCGAGCGCGGCGTACCCGCCGTCGAGCGAGGCTGCCGCGAACGAGGGCAGCGCGTACGCGCACACGAGGTGCAGCCGCCAGCCGCGGCGCGCGGCCTCCTCGACCGCCCAGTCGAGCGCGTAGAGGCTGGCCGTCGACCCGTCGACCCCCACGAGGATCACGTCGTCGCGCGTCATGTGCCCTGCTCCTTCGCTGGTGCTGCCCGGGTGCCCTCCCTCAAGTCAACACCAAGCGTTCCTCAAGAGCGAGGCGCTCCCCCGCCGACCGCGTGACGTGCCGTCCCCGCCGCCGTCAGGCGACCGAGGCGTCCGCCCAGCCGAGCAGGTACGGCTCCCAGTCGGGCTGCCGCACGTGCACCGTGTGGCCGGCGAGCGGCCCGCGGGGTGCGCGCGGCGTGAACGGCAGCTCCCAGCCCAGCTCGGACAGCAGGCGGTCGGCCTTGCGGTGGTTGCACCGTGCGCACGCCGCGACGACGTTCTCCCACGCGTGCGGCCCGGACCGGCTGCGTGGCACGACGTGGTCGACCGTGTCGGCACGCCCGGCGCAGTAGGGCCACCGTTCGTGGTCGCGTGCGAGGACCGCACGGCGCGTGATCGGCACGTGCGACCGGTGCGGGACCCGCACGTAGCGTTGCAGGCGCACGACCGACGGGGCGACGACGCTGAGCCGCTCGGAGTGCAGGACGGTCGCGCCCGGCCGCTCGACGACAGCCTTCTCCAGGAGGAGCAGGAGCACCGCGCGCCGCACGGGGACCACGCACAGCGGCTCGTAGGAGGCGTTGAGGACGAGCGTGCCGCTCACGGGCGCCCCCGTCGCCGGACGCGCGCCTGCGCGCCCCCTGGTCCGTCTCCTGATGTGGCGACTGTCGGCGGCACGGCGCCCTCCCTGCGTGGTGGGACGGACCTGGCTGGCCCGTCCGAGGAGCTTCGGTGCGCGATCAGAGTAACCACACCTCCCGGTGCGGGGACACGACGAAGCCCCGGCGACACCAGGTGTCGCCGGGGCTTCGTGACGTGCGGGGCTGCTCAGCCGATGCGGATGAAGACCGGCGAGCTCTGCCAGATGGAGCGGAACTGGATCGTCTTGCCCGGGCGGGGCGCGTCGATCTGCTGGTTGCCGCCCGCGTAGATCGCGACGTGGCCGGGGCTCCAGATGATGTCGCCCGGCTTGGCGTCGGCGCGCGAGACCACGGTGCCCGCGTAGCGCATGCCGCTCGAGGTCCGGGGCAGCGAGACGCCGAGCTGGCGGTACACGTACGAGATGAAGCCCGAGCAGTCGAAGCCGCTGGGGGTCGAGCCACCCGAGACGTACGGGACGCCGACGTAGCGCGCGGCGATCTCGAGGACCGCGTTGCCCGAGACGCTCTGCGGCACCGGGTTGTTCGCGACGCGCTGCGACGAGCGCGAGGGCGACTTCGTGACCGTGCGGGTCTCGACGACCGGCGGGGCCTTGGGCTTGGGGATCGACACCTTGAGCGCGGGGGCGTCGATCGTCCACGCGGCGTCGGCCGGGGCGCTGACGACGGCCTCGGTCTCGAGCAGCGCGCGGGCGGAGGCGGTGAGCGCCTCGGTGTCGACCGCGGCGAGCGCGCCCACGGAGGCGTCGTCCGACGTCGCGGCCAGAGCGGGGGTCGCACCGAGCATCGAGACGACGAGGCCGCCGGAGGCGGCGACGACGGCCGAACGGCGACCGACGGTACCCATCTGCTCTGATGCGACCGCGGCCAGCTCGGTCAGCGGCGTCGAGGGCCGGCGTGCGGCCCGGTGACGTGCATTCGTCATGCGTGGTCTCCTAGCGCCTGCGAGGTCAGCTGTCGGGTTCGGGTGGGAGATCACCCGGCCTCGCCGCGGACCGGAGTCTGCGACGGGGCTTCACCCCAAGGACGCCGTAGCGCCCGAATGTGGGTCCCCCGCCCCTGCCGGCGGTTCGTGCGGACCTCTCGCGGCGGCAGGGCTAGGCGTTCCGCTCGAGGGCTTCGCAGAGGAGGGGTTCCGTGAAGCAGGTCGAACGTACATGAGGCTCCCGGAGATTGTCACGTTCCGATCACGACGAATCTGCGGGAGTTTGGACGAGCGCCCAGGAGGCGCTCACCAGGTGGGGACGAACGTCCAGGCCAGGGGCCGTGGGAGCGTGGGTCACGGGACGTGACGCAGGTCACCCGTTGGGCGGACGTCTCACGATCCGACCATTTCGGACGCATGACCACATCACGCGCAGGTCACGACGCGCCGTGACGGCCGCCCCACGGGTGTCGCGGCGGAGAGCCCTCAGGCCCGTCCGACGAAGATGTGCCGCGCGACCTCGTCGGGCAGGTCGAGGACGACGTCCGCCCCCGGCACGCCCACGGTGACCACACCCGCGGCCTTCTCGACCGTGATCCGCGCACCCGGGACCACGCCCGCGGAGGCGAGCCGCGTCAGCAGCTCCACGTCGACCTGCAGCGGCTCGGCGATCCGTGCCACGACCGCGTTCCCGTCCGCCCCCGCGGTCGGCTGCGTGAGCGACTGGACGCCGTCGAGGAACGCGACCGGCGTCTGCTCCTCCCCGATCTCCGGCAGGCCCGGGATCGGGTTGCCGTACGGGTCGTAGTGCGGGTGGTCCAGCAGTGCCGCGAGGCGCTTCTCGACGCGCTCGCTCATCACGTGCTCCCAGCGGCACGCCTCCTCGTGGACGTACGGCCACTCGAGCCCGACGACGTCGGTGAGCAGCCGCTCCGCGAGGCGGTGCTTGCGCATGACGCGCACGGCCTTGGCGTAGCCGAGCTCGGTGAGCTCGAGGTGCCGGTCCCCGGTCACGACGACGAGACCGTCGCGCTCCATGCGCGCGACCGTCTGCGAGACGGTCGGACCCGAGTGGCCGAGGCGCTCCGCGATCCGGGCGCGCAGGGGGGTGATGCCTTCCTCGGTGAGCTCGTAGACAGTCTTGAGGTACATCTCCGTCGTGTCGATCAGGTCGCTCACCGCGTTGCCTCCCAGGTCGCAACGGCCGCTGCGTCCTCGGCCGCAGTGACAGGGTAGTTGGTCCCACGGACGGTCCGACGGTTCTATCCTCGCGGGGTGCCCGAGAACACCGCCGCGAGCGGCGCGCCCACCGCCCTGACCATCCCCACGGACCTGCTGCCGCGCGACGGGCGGTTCGGGTCCGGGCCGTCGAAGATCCGCGCCGCGCAGGTCGAGGCGCTCGCGGCCTCGGGCTCCTCGCTCCTCGGCACGTCCCACCGGCAGGCACCCGTGCGCCGGCTCGTCGGGCGAGTGCGCGCGGGCCTCGCCGAGCTGCTGTCGCTGCCGGACGGGTACGAGGTCGTCCTCGGCAACGGTGGCTCGACCCTGTTCTGGGACGTCGCGACGTCCTGCCTCGTCGAGCGGCGCGCGGCGCACGGCGTGTTCGGCGAGTTCGGCGCCAAGTTCGCGGCCGCGACGACGCGCGCACCGTTCCTCGACGAGCCCGTGGTGACGCGCGCCGCGCCCGGCTCGGTGGCCGTGCCCGCGCACGCGGACGTCGACGTGTACGCCTGGCCGCAGAACGAGACGTCCACGGGCGCCGTCGCACCGGTGCGCCGCGTCGAGCGCTCGCGCGAGCAGGGCGCGCTCGTCGTGGTCGACGCGACCTCGGCCGCCGGGGGCGTGCCCGTGGACGTCGCGCAGACCGACGCCTACTACTTCGCACCGCAGAAGTCGTTCGCGTCCGACGGCGGCCTGTGGCTCGCCGCGCTGTCGCCCGCGGCCGTCGAGCGGGCCGAGCGGCTCGAGCGTGACCGCTGGGTGCCCGAGAGCCTGTCCCTCTCCGCCGCGGTGACCAACTCGCGCCTCGACCAGACCCTCAACACCCCGGCCATCGCGACGCTCCTGCTGCTCGCCGAGCAGGTCGACTGGATGCTCGCGGGCGGCGGGCTGGACTTCACGACGAGCCGCAGCGCGACCTCGTCGGGGCACGTGTACGCCTGGGCCGAGGCCCGCGACTGGGCGACCCCGTTCGTCGAGGACCCCGCGGTGCGCTCCCCCGTCGTCGCGACCGTGGACTTCGCACTCGAGGTCGAGGCGGCGACGATCGCGAAGGCGCTGCGCGCGCACGGGGTCGTCGACGTCGAGCCCTACCGCAAGCTCGGCCGCAACCAGCTGCGCATCGCCACCTACCCCGCGGTGGACCCGGACGACGTGCTCGCGCTCACCGCGTGCATCGACCACCTGGTCGACCAGCTCGTCTGAGCCCCCCGGTACGACGAAGGTCGCCGACCCCCTCGTGGTCGGCGACCTTCGTCGTCGTGCGGGACGCGCCCCGCGTCAGGGCTGCTGCACCCGGCGGCGGTGACGCATCGTCGCGGCGAGCGCGGCCGCGCCGGCCAGCACCAGGCCGCCGCCGACGAGCGCCACGGGCAGCGCGTTGGAGCCGGTCGCCGACAGCACCGCGGACGGCACCGGCGGCTCCGCGGCGAGCACCGAGCTGCCCGGAGGGTTCGTCAGGCACTGCGGGCTCGACGGCGGGTACGCCACGGTCACGGTCGCCTCGGGGTTGACCTGGAACTTCACCTGCACGGACGGCCGCACCCAGTCGAACTCGTCACCCTCGACCCAGGTGCCGTCCGCGAGCTGACGCCAGCCAGGCCAGTCGACGCCCACGCCGTTCTTCTCGACCGCGCCCGGCCACAGCACCGTGCCGGACAGCGGCAGGTCGGACTGGACGACGTCCGCGCCGCTCGGGTTGACCCACGTGATCGTGACGGTCGTGTTGGGCGAGCCGATCGCCTCGACCGCGTACCGGAGCTTCGGCACGTCGTTGTCGCAGATCGGGCTCTTGGTCACCACGCGCAGCTCGCACGGCAGCGGGGGCGAGTAGTCACCCTCCCCGTCGGCGACCGCGGCACCCTCGTCGACGAGGCAGCCGTAGCCGGGTGACGGCGACGGGTCGGTGACCGCGGAGGCCATGGACGGCGCGCCCACGACGAGCCCGGCGATCAGGAGTGCGAGAAAGCTCCGCAGGAACGTGCGCATGAGGACGACCCACCGTCTGGAGAGTTCGGACGATTCGTACATTTCGGGACCATCCTCGCGCCCGGACGGCGCTGCTCCTAGCCGCAGATCGGGTGATTTCCCACGGGCTCCCATACCTGCGGCCCGTTTCGGACCCCGCCTCGCACCCCGTCCGCGCAACCAGTTGCCCCCGTCACCGAGGCGCACTCCCCACCCCGACGGGCCGATCCGCGCGAGGAACCGCGAGGAGCCGCGAGGTGCCGCGGGGGCGCCGGGGGTCAGGCCGCGGTGGCCTCGTCGGAGGCGTCCTGGGCGGCCGAGCGCTCGGCGCCCGCGACGCGCGCCCGCTCGTCGGGCACGCGTGCGGCCACACCCGACCCGTCGCGGTGCACGACCTCCAGGTGCGGGCGGTGCAGGTGGTAGCGGACCTCGACGTCCCACGCCCTGCGGGCCCAGAGCGCGGCGCCCGTGGAGACCAGCAGCGCGGTGATCGAGCCGATGCCGATCGACCACCGCGCGCCGAACGTCTCCCCGATCCAGCCCACCACCGGCGACCCGATGGGCGTCGCGCCGAGGAACACCATCATGTAGAGCGCCATGACGCGCCCACGCATCGCGGGCTCCGTGCTCATCTGGATGGTCGCGTTGGCCGCGGTCATCATCGTGAGCGACGCGAGCCCCACGGGGATGCACGCGATCGCGAAGGACAGGTACGTCGGCATGAGCGCCATGACGCCGGTCGTGATGCCGAACGCGAACGCGGACCCGATCACGAGGCGTACGCGCGGGCGCTCGCGCCGCGCGGCGAGCAGCGCGCCGGTGAGCGAGCCGATCGCGAGGACGGAGCCGAGGATCCCGTACTCCCCCGCGCCCTTGCCGAACTCGGTGCGCGCCATGAGCGCGCTCGTCAGCTGGAAGTTGAGGCCGAAGGTCGACACCACGCCGACGACGACCATGATCACGACGATGTCCGTGCGTCGCCGCACGTAGCGCAGACCGGCACGGATCTGTCCCTTGCGGCCGCGCGGCGCGGTGGGCATGGCGTGCAGCTCGCCCAGCCGCATGCCGGTGAGCGCGAGGATCGTCGCGGCGAACGAGACCGCGTTGATGACGAACACCCACCCGGTGCCGACCCACGCGATGAGCAGGCCGGCGAGGCCGGGGCCGATGAGGCGGGCCGCGTTGAACGACGCGGAGTTGAGGCCCACCGCGTTGGACAGCTTGTCCGCGGGGACGAGCTGCCCGACGAACGTCTGGCGGACCGGGCCGTCGATCGCCGACACGCAGCCGAGCAGGCCGGCGAACACGTAGACGTGCCACAGCTGCGCGTTGCCGGACAGCACGAGCACGCCGAGCGCGGCGGCGAGGACGCCCTGGCCGATCTGCGTCGCGACGAGGAGCTTGCGCCGGTCGACGCGGTCTGCGAGCAGCCCGGCCCACGCCGAGAGGAACAGGGTGGGCGCGAACTGCAGCGCGGTGGTGATGCCGACCGCGACGCCGGACTCGTCGGACAGGTCGGTGAGGACCAGCCAGTCCTGGGCGACGCGCTGCATCCACGTGCCGACGTTCGCGACGAGCGCGCCGGCGAACCACAGCCGGTAGTTGAAGAACCTCAGGGAGTCGAACGTGCTCATGCCTCGGCGATCCTCCGCAGCAGCTCGGTCGCCTCGTCGAGGCGGCGGCGCTCGTCGGGCGTCATGGCCTCCAGCTGCGCCTCGAGCCACGCCGACCGCTTGCGCCGGGTCTCGGTGACCTCGGTGCGGCCGGCGTCGGTCAGGCTCACGACGACGACGCGGCCGTCCGTGGGGTGCGCGTCCTTGGCGACGAGGCCGGCCTCGGCGAGGCAGTTGACCGTGCGGGTCATGGACGGGGGCTGGATGCGCTCGAGGTCGGCGAGCTGGCCCGGCGTGAGCGGGCCGCGCTTCTCGAGGTGGACGAGCACGGAGTACTGCGGGTCGGACAGGTCGGCGGAGCCGCGCTCGGCGCGGATCCGACGGGCGGCCATGATCACGGTGCGGCGCAGCTCCGAGGCGAGGGCGTGGGCGTCGGAGGGCATGTCGTGAGCATAACTCATTACCTGTAGTAATGACCTAGGGAAATAGTCGCCGGGGCATGACGAAGCCGCAGGGCTCCAGGGGCGTGGCCGGGACGACGACGCCGCCCGCCCCACCGAGGGGACGAGCGGCGTCGGAGGTCGGTGCGGCGTGCGCCGCGCCGTGCGCCGGGCCAGGGCGCGTCAGACCGGGTCAGGGGCGGCCGAGCGCCCGGTACGTCCAGCCCGCGGCACGCCAGCGCGCCGGGTCGAGCACGTTGCGGCCGTCCAGGATGTGCCGCCCCGCGACGACGCCCGCGAGCGCGTCGGGGTCGAGCTCCCGGTACTGCGCCCACTCCGTGCCGAGCAGCACCACGTCCGCGTCCCGCACCGCGTCGAGCACGTTCTCGGCGTAGTGCAGCTCCGGGCGAGCGGCCCGCGCGTTCTCGATGCCCTGCGGGTCCGTCACGACGACGTGCGCACCCGCCTTGTCGAGCATGTCCGCCACCGCGAGCGCCGGCGAGTCCCGGATGTCGTCGGAGTTCGGCTTGAACGTCGCGCCCAGCACCGCGACCCGCTTGCCGACGAGCGTGCCCTCGCACACCTCGCGCGCGAGCTCGACCATGCGCTCGCGGCGCCGGCCGTTGATCGAGTCGACCTCACGCAGGAACGTCAGCGCCTGGTCCACGCCCAGCTCGCCCGCACGCGCCATGAACGCGCGGATGTCCTTCGGCAGGCACCCGCCGCCGAAGCCGAGGCCCGCGTTGAGGAACTTGCGACCGATGCGCACGTCGTAGCCGATCGCGTCCGCGAGCTGCGTGACGTCACCGCCGGTCGCCTCGCACAGCTCGGCCATCGCGTTGATGAACGAGATCTTCGTCGCGAGGAACGAGTTCGCCGCGACCTTCACGAGCTGCGCCGTCGGGTAGTCCGTCACGACGAGCGGCGTGCCGTCCGACAGCGGCGTCGCGTACACCTCGTCGAGCAGCGCCTTCGCCGCCTCGCCCGCGGCGGTCACGACGCCCGCCTCGTCGGTCGGCAGGCCGTACACGAACCGGTCCGGGTGCAGCGTGTCCTCGACCGCGAAGCCCTCGCGCAGGAACTCCGGGTTCCAGATGAGCGTCGCGCCCGTGGGTGCGATCTGCTCCGCGAGCCGCTCCGCGGTGCCCACCGGCACGGTCGACTTGCCGACGACCACGTCGCCCGGCTGCAGGTGCGGCAGCAGCGACGTGACCGACGCGTCGACGTACCGCATGTCCGCGCGGAACTCGCCCTTCATCTGCGGGGTGCCCACGCACACGAAGTGCACGCGCGCACCCGCGACCGCGGCGATGTCCGTGGAGAACGTCAGCCCGCCCGCGTCACCGGCCTCGAGCAGCAGCTCGGGCAGCCCCGGTTCGAAGAACGGCGCACGCCCCGCGCGCAGCGCGTCGATCTTGCGCTCGTCGACGTCGATCCCGACGACCTCGTGGCCGAGAGACGCCATGGCCGCGGCGTGCACCGCGCCCAGATACCCACAACCGATCACGCTGATGCGCACGACTTGCACTCCTGTTCCGAGGACGGTCTCACGAGGGTACCGGCCGCGTCCGGCCTACCCTCACACCCGTGGTCCCACCCGACTCGTCCGGCTCGCCCGGTCCCGGCCGCGCCGCGCGCACGCACCGCGCGGTGCTGCTCGGCGCCCTCGCGTGCTGGGCGGCCGCCGTCGCGGTCGTCACCCTGCGACCCGCGGACGACCTCGACGACGAGCTCGGGGTGGTCCGGGACGTCTGCGCGTGGCTCGTCGCGCACGGGGTCCCGCTGTCGTTCGAGGTCGCCGAGGCGGTCGCGAACGTCGTGATGTTCGTGCCGCTCGGGGTGCTGCTCACGCTCCTCGTCGGCGACGCCACGACCCGCACCCCGCGTCCGCCCCGACGCGCGCACGTGCGGGTGGTCCTGCTGAGCACCGTCGTCGGGCTCGTCCTGTCGAGCGCGATCGAGCTCGCGCAGCGCACCTGGCTGCCCTCACGCGTCCCGACCGTCCAGGACGTCGTCATGAACACCCTCGGCGCGCTCGTCGGCGCCCTCGCCGTCGTCCTGCTCGACGCGCGCCGACGCGCGCGGCCGCACCCCCGCCGTCGACGCCGACGGGCCGGCTCCCCCGCAGGAGAACCGGCCCGTCACCGAGACGTGCGACCCGAGGTCAGATCCCGAGCGCGTCCTTGATGGGACCGAGCACGAAGTACAGGACGAACAGCACCGCGGCACCCCACATGAGCGGGTGCACCTGGCGCCACTTGCCGAGCGCCGCCTTGATGACGACGAACGTGATGACACCCGCGCCCATCCCCGCCGTGATCGAGTACGCGAACGGCATGACGACGATCGTGAGGAACGCGGGGATCGCGATCTCGTAGTTCTTCCAGTCGATGCCGGACACCTGCATGACCATGAGGAAGCCGACGACGACCAGCGCCGGCGTGGCCGCCTCGAACGGCACCATGTCGACCAGCGGCGACAGGAACGTCGCGAGCAGGAACGCCACACCCGTCGTCACCGCGGCGAGACCCGTGCGCGCGCCGTCGCCGACACCCGCGGCCGACTCGACGTAGCTCGTGTTCGACGAGACGCTCGCGGCACCACCGGCCGCCGCGGCGATCGAGTCGACGATGAGGATCTGCTTGGTGCGCGGCGGGTTGCCGTCCTCGTCGAGCAGCCCGGCCTCGTCACCGATCGCGACCATCGTGCCCATGGTGTCGAAGAAGTCCGCGAGCAGCAGCGAGAAGACCAGCAGGACCACGGCGAGCAGGCCGATCTTCTCGATCGACCCGAACAGCGAGAACTGACCGAGGAGCGAGAAGTCCGGCGTCTGGACCAGACCGTCCTCCGGGATCGCCGGCGAGTTGAGCCGCCAGCCCGTGGGGTTCTCCGCGTCGCCCTTGCCGATGTCCGCGACGGCCTCGAGGACCACGGCCAGGACCGTCGAGCCGAGGATCGCGATGAGGATCGCACCCTTGACCTTGCGGACCATGAGGACGATCGCGAGCAGCAGGCCGAACGCGAAGACCAGGAGCGGCCAGCTCGAGAGCGAACCACCGATGCCCAGCTCGGTCGGCGTCGCGAGGCTCGCCGGGATGCGGACGAAGCCCGAGTCGACCAGACCGATGAACGCGATGAACAGGCCGATGCCGACGGAGATCGCGGTCTTGAGCTCACGCGGGACGGCGCGGAACACCGCCTCACGGAAGCCGGTGAGGACCAGCGCCAGGATGATGAGGCCCTCGAGCACGACGATGCCCATCGCGTCGGCCCAGGTCATGCCCGGCAGCGCGGCGATCGAGAACGCGACGACGGCGTTCAGGCCGAGCCCGGCCGCGAGCGCCAGCGGGAAGTTCGCGACCACACCCATGAGGATCGAGAGCACACCGGCGACGAGCGCGGTGGTCGCGGCGATCGCCGTGAGGTTCGGCTCGTTGCCGCCGCCGAGGAAGTTGCCCTCGAAGCCGTTGTCCTGGACCGTGCCGATGATCAACGGGTTGAGGACGATGATGTAGGCCATCGTGAAGAACGTGACGAGACCGCCGCGGATCTCGGTGCCGATCGTGGAGCCACGCTCGGAGATCTTGAAGTAGCGGTCGATGGCGTTCTTGGGGGGAAGGACGCGGACGTCAGCCGCGGGAGGGGTCGAAGCCATGCGCGAAGTGTGGCAGAAGCATGTTTCTCCCGTGGACACTTCGTGTCACATGATGGGCCGCGCCACAGACCCCCTCACCGACGCCCGCTGGACGTGCCGCGCCGGGTAATCGGACATACTCAGGGGATGCGCGGCATCATCCTCGCGGGCGGCTCGGGAACCCGGCTGCACCCGATCACGCTCGGCGTCAGCAAGCAGCTCGTCCCCGTGTGGGACAAGCCGATGATCTACTACCCGCTCTCGACGCTGATGCTCGCCGGCATCCGCGACGTCCTGGTCATCACGACCCCCCACGACGCGGACCAGTTCCACCGCCTGCTGGGCGACGGCAGCCAGTTCGGCATCTCGATCTCGTACGCGGTGCAGGCGGAGCCGAACGGGCTCGCGCAGGCGTTCGTGATCGGCGCGGACTTCGTGGGCGACGAGAAGGTCGCGCTCGTGCTGGGCGACAACATCTTCTACGGCACCGGACTGGGCGACCAGCTGCTGCGGTTCTCCGACGTGGACGGCGCCGCGGTGTTCGCCTACCGCGTCGCCGACCCCACCGCGTACGGCGTCGTGGAGTTCGACGATGCGGGCCGCGCGCTGTCGATCGAGGAGAAGCCGGCCCGCCCCCGCTCGCCCTACGCGATCCCGGGCCTCTACTTCTACGACAACGACGTGGTCGCGATCGCCCGCGACCTCGAGCCCTCGGCGCGCGGCGAGTACGAGATCACCGACGTGAACCGCATCTACCTCGAGCGCGGCGCTCTGCAGGTCTCGGTGCTGCCCCGCGGCACCGCGTGGCTCGACACCGGCACGTTCGAGTCGCTGCTCGACGCGAGCGACTACGTCCGCGCGATCGAGCACCGCCAGGGCCTCAAGATCGGCGCCCCCGAGGAGGTCGCCTGGCGCCGAGGATTCCTCGACGACGACGGCCTGCGCTCCCGCGCCGCCGCGCTCGGCAAGTCCGGATACGGCGCCTACCTCCTGAGCCTCCTCGACTGACCGGCACCACCACCCCACCGCCCCGGCGTCACTCGCGGAGCGGCACCGACGGCCTTGGTGGGTCCAACTGGCCCGGTGGGCGCGGCGGGCGTGGTGGGCGTGGTGGGGAGTTGCGGGGTCGGCCGGTCCGGTCGCTGAACGTGTAGCGGGCACGCGTCGGCGTGCCCGGTCGTTCCGCCGACTCGGCTCGCCCCTGCCGCCCGACGGGCTCGCGCACCACCGTGAGGTCGAGCCGGTGCACCTCGTGGTGGTGGAAGTCGCACAGCAACAGGGCGTTCGCGAGGTCCGAGCGTCCACCGTCCCGGTGCCACCACGCGATGTGGTGCACCTGGAATTACGCGGGCGCGACCGAGCAGCCGTTCCACGCGCACACCTGGTCCCGCACGACGACCGCCCGCCGCTGCGCCGGGGTGAACATCCGCCGGGTCCGCCCCACGTCGAGCGGCACTCCCCGCTCGTCCATCACGACGCGCGTCATGGCGCAGTCGCACAGGGCAGCCGCGAGCTCGTGCGACGAGACCACCGTCCCGTCCTCGGCACGGGCGCGTTCGACCCGCCGCTCGGCCGTCGCACCGGCGGGTTCGACCC
>NZ_BJLP01000061.1 GCF_006538705.1 Cellulomonas uda | reverse complement strand
GGGCTCGTGAACAGCAGAAACACCCGGTCGTCGCGGGCGAGCTGACGGCACATTCGGACGCCGGGTCGCAATACGTGTCCGTGCGCTACACCGAGCATCTCGCGCTCGAGGGCATCGCCGCCTCGATCGGGACCGTCGGGGACGCCTACGACAACTGCCTGATGGAGTCGATCATCGGGCTGTTCAAGAACGAGTGCATCAAGCCCGGGCCGTTCGTGACCGGGCCGATCAAGAACCTGACCGACGTCGAGATGGCGACCATGGCCTGGGTCGACCGGTGGAACCACCGCCGGCTGCACTCCAGCATCGCCATGCTCACCCCGACCGAGGCCGAAGCCGCTCACTACGCTGCAACCACTGCCCTCCACCCGGAGCCGCAGCCAGCATGAAGACGGCACGAAAGCCGTGACGGTTCAATGTGGTGCTCGTGCGCTCCCACCCGAGCTCGGTGAGCGTCGGTGATGTGGTGCAGCTCGACCACGACCCGACGGACGCCACGCCGGGCGTCGTGCACCGTGTTGTGGAGGTCGACGGCGCCAACATCCGCACGCGGGGCGATGCGAACGCGGCCGCTGACCCGGGCTGGACGCCGGTGACCGAGGTGCAGGGCGTCGTCGTGGGTGCGCTCCGTGGCCCCGCCGCCGACGCGTATGCCGCGTTCCGTTCCCCGGTCGGTCAGGCCACCGCAGCCGCCCTGGCGGTGATGCTCCTGTGGCCCGCACAGACCACCCGCAGCCGCTCCCGCAAGCCCGGCCGCACGCAGGGACGGCACGTTCACGGTTCGGACGCTGTGCCACGCGCCCCGGGGGCGCAGGGCGGGGCTGTGCGGGGCGCTGGTGGGCCCGCGGAGGCCGCTAGATAAGGTGTGCCCGGGTGACGGAAGGCCCCCGAGGTCGTTTCCGCGAAAGGCTGCGAACCTACTCGCACTGCGCCCCGCGCCCCTCGACCTCCATCCGTGTCGTGTTCTGCGCGACGCGTGTGGACCCGTCCTCCGTGTACTCGATGCGCAACGCCTCGAAACCGGCGTCGGCCGCTGACGTGACCTTCACGACCTGGATGACCTGCCAAGTCTCACCCGGCGCAATGACCGCACCTTCGGCGTCAACGCGCCGCTCCCACGCAGGTACGGAGTACGCGTCGTCCTCCGGGTCGGGTGGGACCGGCGCCCCGACCGAGTATCCGTCGTCGCTGCCGTCGTCCAGGACCGCGAACGCGTCCCCGACCTCCACGCCAGTGGCGTCCACCAGCTCGACGGACGTGATCGTGATGTCGGACGACCCTTCGTTCGTCGCGTACGTCGCCCCGAGCGCACGGTCCTCACCGACGTGTGGGGTGATGCACAACGTGAACTCCGACCCGCCACCGACCGCCAGAGACCCTTCCGTCGGGCCATGGGCGCTGCACCCGACGCTGGTGGCAGCCACGAGGACCACCACCAGCGTCACGGCGCTACGTCGGGTCGTCGTCACGGCTTCGCGACCAGGCGGCCCGGAGACTTCTGCTCAGGCTTGTCCGTCGTCCCGCACAGCAGGAAGCCCGTGCCGGACGTGCGCTTGATGTCCAAGCGGGTCTCGTTGCTCCATCCGGTCTGCGCGGACAGGTCGATGCCGATCTTGTCGCCGATCGCCACACCGCTGGACCACAACTGCGCCTTGGACTTGTCGATCGTCAGCGAGGCGCCGCTGTACCGGGTGCAGTGCTTTGCGGTCGGAATGGACGTCGACTTCGCCGTGTACGACCCGTGCGGCACACCGATCGGGGACACCGAGTACCAGATCACTGCGTACCCGTTAATGTCAACAACGCAGTTGAAGAACTTTCCGTAGTCCTGGTACTTTTTGTAGAAGGTCCCGTGCGCCCCCTTCTTGGCGTCGTAGGTCGTCGCGGACGACGACTTCACCTTATGTGTGCCGTTCGCCTTGAACGACCCGGCCGAGCCCTTCGCGCTGAAACCAACGCCGAGCGAGGACTCCGAGCCCTTCTTGTACTGGAACGTGGTCGTGACCTTCGAGGTCGTCGAGAACGAGGTCCCGGCGGTCATCGGACGGTCGTCGTAGCGTGCGACGAGGCTCGACCCGCAGCTGGCGGTGGGGCGCACCGACGTTGCGGTATCGGTGGCGGCTTCGTCGATCGTCGCGGGGCGCTCAGCGGCGATGTCCACGTCCACGTCGGTCAGGACCTTGTTTGACGGCGTGCTCACCTTCTTCACGGACAGCGTGGCTGTCGTCGCGGCGGTCGCGTTCGCGATGTCCTCGCTGGTCGGGACGACCACGTCGAAGTTCACGGTCTCCTCCGTGGCGCCCACGACGTCCTTCACGGCGTCCGGGTCGGCGACGAGCTCGTAATTGCCGTCGGCATCCGTGAGGGTCTTCGCGATTGTGACGACACCGACCTTGTCACCGACTTCCAGGTCGGCGAGCTCGGCCGGGTCGGGCCACGCGGTCGCGATCACGGGCACGCCGGCTTCGGCGTCGTCGACGTGTCCGGTCACGAGCGTGGGACCGTCGAGCTCGTCGGACGGCTCGATCTCCGGCAGGTACGCCTCGAGCAGGTCGAACTGCCCGGGCGTGGCGCCGTCGGTCGGTTCGGTATCGGGTGTCTGGGCCGCTGCGACGAGCAGGAAAGCGGTGCAAGCCACCGCAGACAGACGTGTCAAAGGCAGACGCATGTTGTACCCCCTGGGTTGTCGATCCTGTGATGCGCGGGGAGTTAATCACAGACCTGTCGTCATGCGCCCCGGTTTGTCCACAGGTGTCCGGGTGAAGGCCGCGCGGGCGGATGAGACGCGAGTCCCGCGGAGCAGCATCGTCGGCACCGAAGGGATGGACACCCCGGCAGGCATGCACCGTCCCGGTCCGGACGACCACCTACCGTGCCCCCCAACACCACCACGACCCCCGGAGGACCACCATGCCCACGCGTCAGCAGCGCCTCGCAGCCCTCGCCACCGCACGCATCGCCGCCACCGCCCGAGCCGCACTCACCGCCCTACACGCACAAGACGCCGCCGCCCGGGGAGGCAGGGAGCAGGGGCAGGGCGGGAGCGCGTAGAACGAGCGCGGGTCCGCGAATCGAGGGGGGGTACACAAAAGTACCCCCGCCCCGGTTTGGTCGTAGAGAGCCCTTTGCTTGCGTCTTGTGTGCATGTGTCGCGCGTCAGACTTAGTGGCAGGGCCCGTTGCTTGCGGGTCTGACCTGCGAAGGAGTCTGATCGATCATGGCGAGGCCGCCGGCGTTCCCGGCTGAGGAGAAGGTCCGGATCGTGTTGTCGATCCTGGCCGGTGAGGTGAGCGTGGCCGAGGCCGCCCGCCGGGCGAAGGTCTCAGAGCAGTCGGTCGGGAACTGGAAACGGCAGTTCCTCGAGGCCGGGCGGGCCGGGCTGGTCGCGGGCAAGTCCGGGCCCTCCACCCGTGAGCAGCAGCTGGAGGCCGAGGTCACCGAGCTGACCCAGGCCCTGGGTGAGGCCGCGGTGGAGATCCGGGTGTGGAAGAAGAGCGCGGAGGGCCGCCTGGGCCCTTCGAGGACCTCGAGCTGATCCGCACCGACGCGGGCATGCCGACCACGAGGTTCTGCGCGCTGATCGGCGTGCCCGAACGTACCTGGCGCCGCCACCAGGCCCGCGCCCGTGACGGCGCACCGGTCAAGGGCCCCTGGCCGCGCCCGGTCCGCGAAGGGGTCCGCGACGCCGCCCGGCGGCATGCGCTAGCCCACCCGGCGTGGGGGCAGCGCAAGGTCTGGGCGATGTGCCGCTACGACGGGCACCGGGTCGGTGAGTCCACCGTGCTGCGCCTGCTGCGGGACGAGGGCCTGCTGCTGGAGGCGAACTACCAGCGAGAACGGCGCCAGCACGCCGCCCGGCGCAAGGCCGCGTTCGCGACCGACCCGACCGGACCGAACCAGGTCTGGCAGCTGGACTTCTCCGAGTTCGAGACCACCACCGGTGGGACGTGGCGCCTGGCCGGATGCCGGGACTACTGGTCCAAGTACGAGCACCCCTGGCACACGTCCCCGACCGCGAACCAGCACGACGCGATCGCCGCGGTCGAGCTCGCCCTGGCCGACTACGAGGCCACGTTCGGCCGCCGGCTGATCGACGCCTGCGACACCGACGACGACGGCAACGTCATCCCCGCCGTCACGCTCGTCACCGACAACGGCGGACCGTCCCGGTCCTTCCGGTTCGAGGCGTTCATCGCCACCCACCCCGAGATCCGTCACGTCCGCACCGCCGTCAAGAGCCCGGGCCAGAACGGCTCACGCGAACGCGGCTTCGGGTCCCTGAAGTACGAGCGACTGTTCCTCGAGGAGATCGACGACGCCCTGGACCTGGTCGCCCACGCCGAGGACTACCGCATCGAGTACAACACCGTGCGCCCTCACCAGGCCATCGCCTGGAACCGGCCGCTCGACGTCCACCTCGGCCTCGCCGACCCGACCGTCCCCAACTTTCCCGAAGTCCAGAACCTGCCATCTGCTTGACGCGGGACACGGGGACCTCGGCCCCTACCCGCCGCTCAGCCCGCCGAGCCGGTCACATCCCACCGCAACGGCGAAGAGCCGGTATTCGGGCGCCGAAGCGCCCAGCAATGACCGCATCGGTCGGCAGCGGCAAAACCCCCACGACGCGGGCTTTTCCCCGCTACGTTACGGCCAGGCGATCTGCCTACTCGACTCACGCAGGGGAGTACCAGTACATGAAGGCTCGACATGCCGTGATCTTCCCGGGCGCTGCCATCGTGGTGGTGGCTGCGGTAGTGGCGGGAGGGGCAGCGATGGCTCAGGACGACCGACCGGAGGAGGGGAACGAGGGGTCCATCGAGATCACTATCGTCCAGCGCGACGAGCCGCCCGAGACTTACGCCCCGGTCGACCCCGAAGACATGGAGTTCGCCAACCTGCCCGAGGGATGGGAACGGTACACCCGGTTCGTCCCGCAGGAGATGCCCGTCGAGATCCCGGATGAAGAGGTGGCGCAGTGATCCCTCAGCGCTCACGCCGGCTTGCAGGTCTTGCGGTGGCGCTGCTCTGCGTTTCGTTCCTGACCCCAACCTCCTCTTCTGCTGCAGACGAGGCCCTCGACGAGACAGCGGACCTTGCCGCTGAATTCGCCGCGGCACAGGGAGTCAGCGTCGCGGACGTCGACTGCCAAACCAGTGAAAACGGCACGAGGGCCCTCTGCGCGACGAGCGCGGGGCAGCCGTTGAAGGAGCTCGCCTCATACAGCATTGAGAGAGACCTGGACAACGCGGCTGTCGACGAGAACGGGGTAGCACGGACGATCCCGACGGGGTGCACGCGCACGAAGGTTGTCGGTACAAGGTTCTCAGCGTGCCAGATCGTCGAGTGGACGGTCATCTTCCGCGACAAGAACGAGCGGGGAATGTGGCTCGTGACCGGTGGCGCTGCAGGCAGCCTCCGCAACACCGTATGGGTCCGCAACGGGTCGACCGAGATCGACTTCGAGGGGACGGTAAAGGTCACGAGCGCTTGGGGGACTGCTCTCGGCGCGACGATGACGCTGCGCTCGAAGTGCTTGTTGAGCTGCCGGAACTTCATGCCCGTCGGACACGCCAAGACCCTGTATGACGACGTTGGCATCACAAAGTCCCAAACGTTCAACCCGAACCCGTCGGGAAAGGAGCCGTGGATCACAAACCCCTACTGGGGGTTGACGATCTACAAGGCTTCCTACGGCGGCACGGAGATGATCGCGTTCTGGTTCGATGTCCGCTGCGACTACGCGGCTGCGCCGCTGAGCGGCAAGGGTTGCGTCATCCCAGACTTCCTAGCTGAACTCGTTATCTTCACCTCGGCGTACCCCACGTATGCGGCGCACGTTCGCAAGGCACAGAAGACCGGCCTGCCAAGCAGGCTCAGGCGGATGTATGACGAAACCCAAAAAAAGGCCAACAGGGACAGGGCGTGCCCCGCGAGTCTTCCAAAGAAGACTGGTTACTCCTGCGACGAGTACCCGTTCGCCAGCACGTGGCAGGGCGCCAAGACGGGCGGGGGACTGGTCCGGGTGCCAGCCGGCTGCTTCTACGAGGAGATCGAGCGTTCGGGTTCGGTTGGATACTCCCGGTGTGCCATCGTCGGAGACGAAAACAGCGCCGGCGGGTGGGACTACCAGAGTTTCCTGCAAACCAACCGCGTCGTCGCTGACGAGTGGTTTACAGTGAAGGTGATCTAGATGACGGTACTCGCCGAAGGCACGGCGCGAGTTTCTGTCGACTACCACCAGTTCTGCGTGATCGACGAGGGCGAGCTCGACCCCTACCCGGCGGACGTCCTGTGCCACCTCGTTGGGGCGTTCACCACGTCCGGTTTGCTGATCTCCACGGGTATCGGCGGCGGTGCCGTTGACGTCACGTGGGCGTCACACGACGTCGAGCCCACAACGGACTTGGACGCGTGGGAAGATGTCGCGCAGGTGGTCGCGAACTGCCCGTCGGGTTCGTGGGATCTCGTCGGGTGGGGAAACGAGAGCCGCGACGCAACGGCGCTCGCATCGAACGGTCCGGGGCGTTACGTCGTGCGTGTGAGCGCGCGCGGTCGTGACGCCGTGTGGGACGACACACTCGACCCCAGCACCGAAGCGATCCACCTCGATGTCTGGCCCGCCGCGGACGATGACGCCGATCTGGTGCTGAAGGCGACCAGCGAGGTCGCGTCCGCCGGCTAGGCAGCTACGTCCGCGTACGTCGTGACGGGCGCCGCGGGCTCGACGGCCTGGACGTAACCCTGGCCCTTGACCCACCCGTCGGGCCACTGCATCCCGGCATCCTCGACGTCGAGACAGAACCGCTGCGCTGCACGCTCGCTGGTGAAGGACTCGGACGCCCACGCCCCCGCGCGGGTGCCGCCCAAGCGCCACTTGACCTGGTACGTCACGCCGCCGTCGGCGCGCTGCCGAGCGAGGGGCTTCGGGCTCATCGGAGGTCCTCCTGGGGCGTCGGTGTTCCCCGTGGTGTTCCCGCAGCGTAGACGAGAAACGGCCCCTCACCGCGTTTTTGCAGGTGAGGGGCCGTTTCGTGTCGGCGGAGGATGGGGGATTCGAACCCCCGAGGGCTTGCACCCAACACGCTTTCCAAGCGTGCGCCATAGGCCACTAGGCGAATCCTCCAGGTGCCGTCGGACCGGGCTACCGGCACGACCGCGGGTAGGAGTCTAGCGGAGGAACCGAGTGTCTCCGTCCGAGGGCCGGGCCGGTACCAGCACCGGGTGCTGGAGGACCGACGCTCTGGGTTAGGCTTTCTCCCAGACCCCTCGTGCGGCGTCATCTTGCCGAACTCCCCCAGGGCCGGAAGGCAGCAAGGGTAGGTGAGCTCTGGCGGGTGTGCGGGGGGTCCTCACTTTCCCCCGCGAGGTCAGGCGCGGATCGTGTCCGCGGTCAGTGCGCCGACGATCGCGTCCCACTCGGGCCCGGTGGGGGCCGTCCCCTCCGAGAGGGTGAAGTACTCCTCCAGGAACGCGCGCAGCGGCGCGGTCGGGACGAGCCACGTGCCGTCCGCCTCGACGCCCGCCAGCCGGTCACCCGACGCGCACAGCGCGAGCAGCAGCAGCCCCGGCACGCGGCGACCGCCCGCGTGCATGGCGGGCTGCGTGTAGGGCAGCGGGAGGACGCGTGCGCCGTGCCGCCGGTAGAACCGCAGCCGGGCGGTCGGGTCGCCGTGCTCCTCGGAGCCGGTGTGCTGCGCGGGGTCCTCGACCTCGGCGACGACGAGCCACGGGTCCAGGTCGGTGCGCCACGCCTCGACCGCGTGGTCGAGGAGCGTGCTGCCGACCCCGCCGCCGCGCGCGCCGGGTGCGATCGCCAGGTACGCGAGCAGCAGGACGCCCGTGGCGGGGAACCACTCGGCGATCGCGGCGCCGCGCAGACCGTGCTCGTCCTGGGCGACGACGAGCCGCAGCGTGCCGTCCGCGAGCATCGCCTGCAGCGTGGGCAGGTCCGCGAGCTCGTCGTCGGGGAACGAGGGACGCAGCACGTCGTCGTGGACGCGGGTGAGGTCGACGGGGCTCGTCGTCGTCCGGATGTGCACGTCAGGCTCCTCGCAGCGCGAGGCGGGTGAACGTCTGGGCGGCGCCGGCCTCGCGCTTGAGGCGCCGCACCAGCTGGTCGAGCGCGGCCGGGTCGGCGACCACGGCGTGCAGCAGGTAGTCGTACGACCCTGTCACGTGCACCGCGTCGAGCACGCCGGGGAAGTCCGCGGCGAGCACCGCGGTGAACCGCTCGTTCGTCGTCCCCTCCGCGAGCCGCACCTCCACGAAGACCTCCAGACCCGCCGACGACGAGCCCGCGGACGACCCCCGCACGACCGTGAATCCCCGGATCACGCCCTCGTCCTGCATGCGCCGCACGCGCGCCGCGGCGGCGTTGGCGGACAGGCCGACGCGCGCGCCGAGCTCGCGGTAGGGCAGGCGGGCGTCGGCGGTGAGCTCGTGCAGGATGCGCTCGTCGATGCGGTCCATGGCGACGATTGTCGCGGCTCCACCGCGGATCTGCGAGGTCTCGACGGGCCGGGCGCTCGGTTCCTGGGGTCCGGCGGCAGATCACGCGGTCGGGCTCGCGGCGCGGGATGCGCGACGACGACGATGCGCGTCATGACCGACGCGTCGAGCGTGACCACCGCAGCCGTGCTCGGCGCGGTCGCGGGGCTGTCCGTCGCGGTGCCCGTCGGGCCGGTCGCGGTGCTGATCGTGCGCGAGGCGCTCGTGCGCGGCCGCAGCGCGGGCCTCGCGGCCGCCGGTGGGGTGGCGAGCGTCGACCTCGCGTACGCGATGGTCGCGGTCCTGCTCGGCACGCAGGTCAGTCGGCTGCTCACGGGCCACGAGCAGTGGTTGCGTGTCGGCGGCGCGGTGGTGCTCGGCGTCGTCGGGGTGGCGGGGATCCTGCGCTGGTGGCGCACGCAGCACACCGCGGTCGTCCCGGTGCCGCAGGACGAGCCGGCTCGTGAGGTGGACGGCGGTGTGCTGCGGGTGTGGGCGCGGTTCTTCGTCGTCACCGCGCTGAACCCCGCGACCGCCCTGATCTTCGCGACCGTCGCCACCGGGCTCGCGGGCCGGCTCGTCGCCGGGACCGGCACGCTCGTGGCGTTCGCCGTCGGTGCGGGGGGCGCGTCCCTCGCGTGGCAGAGCGGGCTCGCGCTCGCGGGCGCGTGGGCCGGCGGGCGCCTCGGGCCGCGGTGGCACGAGTGGTCCGCGCCACTGGGCTCCGCGCTCGTCGTCGTGCTGGCCGCGGGGATGGTCCTCGGCTGACCTGCGGCGGCACGCCGGGGTGCGCCGTGCGGCGTGTCGCTGGCGGCTGTGGGCGGGGGCGGACGGTGTCGGCGGGGGCGTCTAGGGTTCGGGGGTGACCACAGCGCTGTACCGCCGCTACCGGCCGGAGACGTTCGCCGAGGTGATCGGCCAGGACCACGTCACCGCGCCCCTGCGCCAGGCGCTGCGCTCGGGTCAGGTCAACCACGCCTACCTGTTCTCCGGGCCGCGCGGGTGCGGCAAGACGACGAGCGCGCGGATCCTCGCGCGCATCCTCAACTGCGCGGCGAACACCGACGCCAGCCCCACCGACACGCCCTGCGGGACGTGCGAGTCGTGCGTCGAGCTCGCGCGCGGCGGGCCGGGCTCGCTCGACGTGGTGGAGATCGACGCCGCGAGCCACGGTGGTGTGGACGACGCGCGTGAGCTGCGCGAGCGCGCGACGTTCGCCCCCGCGCGGGACCGGTTCAAGATCTTCATCCTCGACGAGGCCCACATGGTCACCACGCAGGGCTTCAACGCCCTGCTGAAGATCGTCGAGGAGCCGCCGCCGCACGTGAAGTTCGTGTTCGCGACGACCGAGCCCGACAAGGTCATCGGCACCATCCGCTCCCGGACGCACCACTACCCGTTCCGGCTCGTGCCGCCCGACGTCCTGCTGCCCTACCTCGAGGAGCTGTGCGGCCGCGAGGGCGTGCCCGTCGGCGGGGGTGTCCTCCCGCTCGTGGTGCGCGCGGGCGGGGGGTCCGTGCGCGACACGCTCTCGGTCCTCGACCAGCTCATCGCCGGGTCCGACGAGTCCGGCATCGACTACGACGGCGCGGCTGCGCTGCTCGGCTACACGCAGGGCGCGCTCCTGGACGACGTGGTCGACGCGATCGCCGCGGGCGACGGCGGTGCCGCGTTCCGCGTGGTCGAGCGCGTGATCGCGACCGGCCACGAGCCGCGCCGGTTCGTCGAGGACCTCCTCGAGCGCCTGCGTGACCTCATCGTGCTCGACGCCGCCGGCGAGGCCGCGGGTGCGGCCCTGCGCGGGCTGCCGGAGGACCAGCTCGCCGCGATGCGCGTGCAGTCCGCGCGGCTCGGCGCCGCCGAGCTGTCGCGGTCCGCCGACCTGACCAACGCCGCCCTGACCGAGATGACCGGCGCGACCTCGCCGCGCCTGCACCTCGAGCTGCTCATGGCCCGCCTGCTGCTCCCGGCCGCCGACGACCAGCGCGTCGGGCTCGCCGCACGGCTCGACCGCCTCGAGCGGGGTCTGCCGGCCATCGCGGGCGCGGCACCGGCAGCCGCCGCCGAGAGCGTCTCCGCTGCTCCTGCGGGCAGCGAGCCTGCGCCGCCCGTCCGGCTGGTTGGTGCCGGCCGGGGTGCGGACGCCGCACGTGCCGTGCTCGCGGCGCACCGGGCCGCGCAGCGCGGCGACGCGGAGCAGCCGTCCGCGGTCTCCGCGTCCGCCCAGCCCGTGACCCCCGCGCCCGTGGCCGCCGTGCCCGTGTCCGCCGAGCCCGTGGCGGCGGGGCGCGTGCCCGACGAGCCCGATGTCCCCGACGTGCCGGCAGTCGACCACGTGGTGACGCCGGACGACGTCGACGACGTCGCCACGCCGGTGGGTGGTGCGTCGCCCGAGACTGCCGCGCGCTCCGAGGAGGACGTGCCGGCCGAGGGTGAGGCGTCCTCCGACGGCGAGATGTCCTCCGGCGGTGAGGCGTCCTCCGGCGGTGAGGGGTCCTCCGGCGGTGAGGGGTCCTCCGAGGACGAGGCGCCGTTTGAGGCCGTACGGGTGCAGGCGGTCTCCGAGACGGAGACGCTGCGTCGTCGCTGGCCCGAGGTGCTCGACACGGTCCGCTCGCTGCGTCGGGTGACCGGTGCGCTCGTCGACCCGAACAACGCCCAGGTCGCCGAGCTCGACGCGACGACGCTGCGCCTCGCCTTCACCACGCCCGAGCTCGCCAACGCGTTCCGCGGCGGCCCGCACGCCGACGTCGTCTCGCGCGCGGTCCACGAGACGCTCGGGTTCCAGGTCCGCGTCGAGGCGGTCAGCGGTGACGCCCGCGCGGCTCAGCCGGCTGTCGCGCGCCCGCAGCCGGGCCCGAGTCGGCAAGGTTCCGCGCAGGAGCGGCCGGGTCACGAGCGTCCCGCTCAGCGGCGTGCTGCCGAGCAGCGTCCCGCCGGCGCGACGCGGTCCGCCCAACCGCGCGCAGACGAGGCGAGCGCCACCGCGGTCGCGGACTCGGGCGACGCCGACGCGGAGGGCCACCGGGCGTCCGGCACACGAACGGTCGACCACCCCGTCGAGCCGGGCGAAGAGCCTGGGGCGGGAGCGCGCGCGGGTCGTCCCGGCCTCGAGGACGGCAGCGCCCCCCAGGACGGCAGCGCCCCCCAGGACGACTGGGTGCCCCCGGAGGAGCCCGACGACCCCTGGGCGACGCACGTCCCGGCCGAGACTCCGACGACACCCGAGCCGGTCCGCGCGGCGGCCCCGATGCCCGCCTCCGCCCCGGCGCACCCGTCGTCGCCGGCACCCGACCCGGCGACGCCGGCACCCGACTCGGCGATGCCCGCAGCCGACCCGGCGCCCGCCCCACCTCGTGCGACCCCGACCGCTCCCGGTGTGATCTCGCCCGAGGACGCGGCTGCGTCCTGGGGTCTGCCTGCCACCATCCCGGCGGCGCCCGCCTCGCCCGCAGCCGCACCGTCCGCAGCCGCACCGTCCGCAGCCGCACCGTCCTCGGTCGGGCAGCATGCGGCCGCGTCGTCGGCGGTCGCATCGACTGCGGCCAGGGCACCCTCGGGCCGCGAGGGGGCCGGCCCGGGGCCACGGGCGATGAGCGCGGTCGAGTCCGCGGTGGCCCGCGCGCAGCGGCTCGCGGCGGCGGCGCCGCAGCGGTCGGCGAGCGCGCCTCGTCGGCCTGCGCCGAGCGTCCCGAGCGACCCGTACTTCGACGCGTCCCCGGACGACCCGGACATGGCCTCGTCGGGCCTGGTCGGCGCGCCGCTCGTCGCGCAGATCCTCGGCGGCACCGTCATCGACGAACAGCTCGACGACCCCCGCCCCTGACACCCACACCCCCGGCGCCGCTGCGATGAGGTCGTGCGTCTCTCGGGAAGTCGCGCAGTCGAACGCACGAACCCGCGAGAGACGCACGACCGAGCGAGAGACGCACGACTTCACCGGCGGCGGGCGGGGTGCGCGCGGGAGGCGGGTCGTGGGGGTGGCAGCACGTACGCTGGGGGCGTGTACGAGGGCGCGGTCCAGGACCTGATCGACGAGCTCGGGCGGTTGCCCGGGGTCGGCCCCAAGAGCGCCCAGCGCATCGCGTTCCACGTGCTGGCGGCGGACCCGGCGGACGTGCGGCGGCTCGCGGACGCGCTCATCGAGGCCAAGGAGCGCGTGACGTTCTGCGAGACGTGCGGGAACGTGGCGCAGGAGCCGCAGTGCCGGATCTGCAAGGACCCGCGGCGCTCGCCGACGGTCCTGTGCGTGGTCGAGGAGGCGAAGGACGTCGTCGCGATCGAGCGCACGCGGGAGTTCCGCGGGAAGTACCACGTGCTCGGCGGCGCCATCAACCCGATCGCGGGGGTGGGACCGGACGACCTGCGCATCGCGCAGCTCATGCGTCGCCTCGCGGACGGCACGGTCACCGAGGTGATCCTGGCGACGGACCCGAACGTCGAGGGTGAGGCGACGGCGACGTACCTCGCGCGGCTGCTCCTGCCGATGGGCCTGACGGTGAGCCGTCTGGCGTCGGGCCTGCCGGTGGGCGGGGACCTGGAGTACGCCGACGAGGTCACGCTCGGCCGCGCGTTCGAGGGTCGTCGCCTGCTCTCGGCGTGACGCGCACGCCGGGACGGCCTGCGCGTCGGATGACACGCGCGCCCGCGACGCGGAGGATGGGCGGATGAGCTCCTCGGCTGTCCTCCCGCCCGACGACGACCTGCGCTCCATCGCCGAGGCGATGGCGACGGAGTCCCGCTCGTACCTGACGACGGTGACGGAGGTCGCCGCGGGTGCGAACCCGGAGGCGGCGCTGCCGCTGCTGCTGCTCGCGGTCTCGGACCTGCTGGCGGTGGGGGCGCGCCTGGGTGCGACGACGGACGTGGTGCCCGTCGAGCGGTTCGAGCCGGACGTCGGCCCGGACCCGGACGTCGAGCCGCTGCGTGCGGGGCTGGCGAACGCGTTCGAGGGCATCGACGAGTACGTCGAGGTCGTCGACCCGCTGCTGGGTGCGGAGGTCGCGGCGGCGACGGTGTCGGGCGACCTGGTGGCGATCGCGGGCGCGGTGGTGCAGGGTCTGCGGCACCACGAGCGCGGCGGTGTGCTCGAGGCGCTGTGGTGGTGGCAGTTCTCGTACCTGTCCGACTGGGGGGAGCGTGCGTCGAGCACGCTGCGCACGTTGCAGGTGACGCTCGCGCACCTGCGCCTGGACGTGGACGACGACGTCGCGACCGAGGCGGAGTACGACGCGCTGCAGCCCTGAGCGTGACCGAGCCCGGCCCGGGAGCACCCCGGACCGGGCTCGGCAAGGACCCCGCCTGCGTCAGGCCACGCGGGTCCCGCGGGGCAGCGTGCGGGTCGGGATGGACAGGCGCCGCACGGCGAGCACGTAGCCCACGGCGCCGAGCGCGAGGTTGAGGCCGAGTCCCCAGGGCCACACGGGTGCGTCGCTCGTGGCGTCCTCGAAGTCGTCGTTCATCCAGCACTCGTCGACCTTGCCCTCGGCCCCGGCGCGCACCTGCCGGACGACGTGCCGCAGGCCGCCCAGGACGTCGGACTCGTCGTCGAGGGCGGTGCGTCCCGCGCCGTCGGCGACGACGACGAAGGGGTTCACGGCGAGCAGCCACCACGTGCGCTCGGTGTGCGCGACGTCCCGCTCGCCCGCGCGCCAGACGCACTCCACGTCCGCGGAGCCGTCCCAGTCGTCCGGCATCGAGTAGACCTGGACGCGGTCGGTGGACGTGACGGTGCCGTAGGTCAGCCCGAACAGCATGGGCGACAGGAACGTGACGGCCGCGACGACGATGAACGTCAGCACGGTCGACCCGGCGGTGCGGGACACGAGCGCGGACATCCCCAGCCCGATCGCGCAGACGGCGACGAGCAGCGCGGCGATCAGCAGCACGACGCGCAGCAGGGCCCACCAGGAGGTCGGCCCGGACGCGGTCGCGAGCGCGAGGAACGGCACGCTCAGGACGAGGAACGCGCACGCGGCGGCCCACGCGGCGAGCAGCTTGCCGAGGGCGATCTCCGCGGGCGTCAGGAGCGTGACCTGGAGCGTCGCGAGCGTGCCCGCGTTGCGGTCGCCGTTGACGGAGGTGGAGGACAGCGTCGGCGTGACGAGCAGCCCGAGCCCGAGCACCAGGAACGTCACGGCGGCGAACAGCACGGGCCCCTGGCTGGCGCGCGTCATCCCCGCGTCCCCGGTGCCGAACACCGTGCCGAGCGCGCCGAGCATGAGGAGCGTGAGCGCCCCGATCACGACGGTCCACACGACGAGCGCGACGACCCACCGGGTCGAGCGCACGCGCTGGCGCAGCTCGAGGGCCGCGACCGTGCGCACGCCGTGCCAGGTCAGGCTCCACCGGCCGCGGATGCGGGGCGTGCCCGGGGCGGGTGCCGCCGCCGGTACCTCGATCGTCTGCGTCATCGCCGCTCCTCCTCGAGTGCCAGGTACGCGCGCTCGAGCGCGCCCGCCGCGGGCGCGAGCGAGACCAGCGGGACGCCGGCGGTGACCGCGTCGCGCACGAGCCGCGCCGCACCCTCGTCGCCGTCGACCGTGAGCAGCACGCCTCCGGGCTCCTCACGTGGCGGTTGGTGGGGGTCCTGCTCGTCGTCGGGCCGCCACGACGCCCCGGCGGCCGTGAGCCAGCCGACGAGCGCCGCGTAGGACAGGGCGCGCACGTGCCACGTCGCGCTCGCCGCTGCCCCCGCGCGCACCGTGCCGGCGCCGAGCTCGTCGGACGTGACGGTGCGGCCGCGGGAGACGAACACGACGTCGTCGGCCATCTCCTCGAGCTCGGCGAGGATGTGGCTGGAGACGATCACGGTGCGGCCCTCGTCGGCGAGGCGGCGCAGCAGCAGGCGCAGGTCGACGCGCGAGCGCGGGTCGAGGCCCGAGGCGGGCTCGTCGAGCAGCAGGACCTGCGGGTCGTGCACGAGCGCGCGGGCCAGCCCGAGCCGCTGCTTCTGCCCGCGGGAGAGCACGGACGCCGGGCGGTCGGCGTACTCGGTGAGGTGCACGGTGGCGAGCAGCTCGGCGGCCCGGCGGCGCGCGGTCGCGGGGTCGAGCCGGTACGCGGCGCCGAACGTGTGCAGCACCTCGCGCGCGGTGAGCGAGTCCCACGTGCCGAACGCGTCGGGCATCCAGCCGGTGCGGCCGCGCGCGGCGAGGCCGTCGGTGACCGGGTCGTGGCCCGCGACGCGGACCTCGCCCGCGTCCGGCACGAGCAGTCCCGCGAGCACGAGCAGGAGCGTGGTCTTGCCCGAGCCGTTGGGCCCGACGAGCGCGGTCACGGCTCCCGAGCGCGCGGTGAACGAGACGCCGTCGAGCGCCTGCACGGAGCCGAACGCGCGGCGCAGGTCGCGCACGACGACGCCCGGCGCCGGGCTTGGCGCGGCTGCCGCGGCGGGCCCGGGGCCGGGTGCCGGGGTCGGGGGTGCCGGCGGCCCCTCGGGGGGAGCGGGAGTGTCGGTCATGCGAGCGACCCTAGGAGCCGGGGCCCGGCCGCGGAGTCGTCCTGCGGGTGGATCTGCCGGTGGCGCGCGTCATCACCCGGTCGGGTGGCGTCCGTCCGCGGGCCGACCGCCGCCTACCTTGACCGGCTCGGTCGGGTTATCGTGAGCGCCTCGACCCGGGAGGCATGGTGAAGGAAGTCGCGCTCGTCGCGGTGGTCCTCGCGCTCGCCTCCGTGCTCGGGGTCGTGTGGCGGGCGCGCAACGGCCGGTTCCGCGCCGCGCCGTCGACGAGCGCCGCGGCCGCCGGCCTCGTCGTCCTGACGCCCGACGAGGTGACGGTGCCGCTCGGTGCCCGCGCGACGTTCCTGCAGGTCTCGAGCGAGGTCTGCAGCGCGTGCCGTTCGACGCACCGCGTGCTGTCCGCGGTCGCCGCGCAGGAGCCCGGCGTGGTGCACGTCGAGCTCGACGCCGCCCAGCACCTGGACCTGGTGCGCCGCCTCGACGTGCTGCGCACCCCCACCACGTTCGTGCTCGCGCACGACGGCTCGGTCGTCGGCCGCATGTCCGGGGCCACCGACCGCCGGCAGGCCCTCGCCGCGCTCGCGTCCTGTCCGGACGTGGCGCCGGCCCGCTGACCCTCCCGCCCCCGCGGGACCACCGCCCGTCGCCCGTCCTCCGGCGACGCGCGTCGTCGGACTCCCCCCACCTGGAGCCGTCATGACCACTGCCTCTGCGACCACCACCTCGGTCGGCGTCGACCCGCGCGGGCCGCGGTTCGGGGCCGGCGTCACCGCCGTCCTGCTCGTCGTCGTCCTGCTGCTCGGCGGTTCGCTCGCGGCGACCGTGCTGCTCGCGCTGGTCGCCGCGAGCTTCGCGCTGGGCGCGGTCGGCGGCGTGGGTGCCACGTGGCAGGGCCGGGTGTTCGCCGCGCTCGTGCGCCCCCGCCTCGCGCCGCCCACCGAGCTCGAGGACCCGCGCCCGCCGCGGTTCGCACAGCTCGTCGGCCTGGTGATCACGGCGCTCGGCGTGCTGGGCGCGCTGCTCGGCGCGGCGTGGGCCGTGCCCCTCGCGGCCGCGTTCGCGCTGGTCGCGGCGTTCCTCAACGCGGTGTTCGGGCTGTGCCTCGGCTGCGAGCTGTACCTGCTGGTCGTGCGCCTGCGCGCGCGGCGGCCGTGACGGCCGCATCCTGACGACGACCGCATCCTGATACTGCTGGCCCTCGCGCGCCGGCGGCGCTTACGATCCCTGCGACCAGGAGGACCCGGCGGGCCGTTGAGACAGACGGCGACCGGCGACAGATGGAGCAGCACGTGGCACTTGTCGTGCAGAAGTACGGCGGTTCGTCGGTAGCGGACGCCGAGAGCATCAAGAGGGTGGCCAAGCGCATCGCCGCGGCGAAGCGCGCCGGGGACGACGTCGTGGTCGTCGTGTCGGCCATGGGTGACACCACCGACGACCTCCTCGACCTCGCGAAGCAGGTCTCGCCCCTGCCGCCGCAGCGTGAGATGGACATCCTCCTCACGGCGGGTGAGCGCATCTCGATGTCGCTGCTGGCGATGGCGATCAACAACCTCGGGGTGCGCGCGAAGTCCTTCACGGGCCAGCAGGCGGGCGTCATCACCGACGCCGTGCACGGCAAGGCCCGCATCGTCGACGTGGTCCCGACGCGCGTGCGCGAGACCGTCGAGAAGGGCCAGGTCGCGATCGTCGCGGGCTTCCAGGGCGTCACGGAGTCGACGAACGACGTGACGACGCTGGGCCGCGGCGGCTCGGACACCACGGCGGTCGCGCTCGCGGCGGGCCTGGGCGCCGACGTCTGCGAGATCTACACGGACGTCGACGGCGTGTTCACCGCCGACCCCCGGATCGTCTCGACCGCCCGCAAGCTCGACCGGGTCTCCTACGACGAGATGCTCGAGCTCGCCGCGTCGGGCGCCAAGGTGCTCATGCTGCGGTGCGTCGAGTACGGCCGTCGCTACTCCGTCCCCATCCACGTGCGCTCGTCGTTCACCAACCACACGGGCACGCTGGTCACCAACGAGAAGAACGAGGACTCAGACGTGGAGCAGCCGATCATCGCGGGCGTCGCGCACGACCGCTCGGAGGCCAAGATCACCGTCGTCGGCGTGCCGGACGTCCCGGGCAAGGCCGCGCGGATCTTCCAGGTCGTCGGCGACGCCGGCGTGAACATCGACATGATCGTCCAGAACGTGTCGGTCGCCGCGACGGGCCTGACCGACATCTCGTTCACGCTGCCGGCCCTCGACGGGACCGCGGCGCTCACCGCGCTGACCGAGCGCCAGCCCGACATCGGGTTCCACTCGCTGCAGTTCGACGACTCGATCGGCAAGCTCTCGCTCGTCGGCGCGGGCATGAAGTCGCACCCGGGTGTCTCGGCGAAGCTGTTCGCCGCGCTGGCCGACGCGGGCATCAACATCGAGATGATCTCCACCTCGGAGATCCGCCTCTCGGTGGTGACGCGGGCCGACGACCTGGACGACGCGGTGCGCGCGGTGCACACGGCGTTCGAGCTGGACGCCGAGCAGGACGAGGCCGTGGTGTACGGGGGGACCGGACGATGAGCGGGCTGACCATCGCCGTCGTCGGTGCGACCGGCCAGGTCGGTGCGGTCATGCGCCGCCTGCTCGACGAGCGCGACTTCCCCGTCGCGTCGATCCGCTACTTCGCGTCGGCGCGGTCCGCGGGGCGCACCCTGCCGTGGCGCGACCAGGAGGTCGTCGTCGAGGACGTCGCGACGGCCGACCTGTCGGGCATCGACATCGCGCTGTTCTCCGCGGGCGGCTCGACCTCCAAGGAGCACGCCCCGCGCTTCGCGGCGGCGGGCGCGGTCGTCGTCGACAACTCCTCCGCGTGGCGGCGTCACCCGCAGGTGCCGCTCGTCGTGTCCGAGGTGAACCCGGACGCGCTCGACGAGATCCCGCTCGGCATCGTCGCGAACCCGAACTGCACGACGATGGCTGCGATGCCGGTGCTGCGTCCGCTGCACGAGGAGGCCGGCCTGCGTCGCCTCGTCGTCTCGACGTACCAGGCGGTGTCCGGCTCGGGCCTCGCCGGTGCGCAGGAGCTCGACAGCCAGGTCCGTGCGGCGGTCGAGCAGGACACCCTCGGCCTGGTGCACGACGGCTCGTCGGTGTCGTTCCCCGACCCGGTGAAGTACGTCGCGCCGATCGCGTTCGACGTGATCCCGCTCGCGGGATCGGTCGTCGACGACGGCCGCAACGAGACCGACGAGGAGCAGAAGCTGCGGCACGAGTCGCGCAAGATCCTGTCGGTGCCGGACCTGCTGGTCTCCGGCACGTGCGTGCGGGTCCCGGTGTTCACGGGTCACTCGCTGTCGGTGAACGCGGAGTTCGAGCGGCCGATCAGCCCGGAGCGGGCGCGTGAGCTGCTCGCCGACGCGCCCGGCGTGCGCCTCGAGGACGTCCCGACGCCGCTCGCGGCCGCCGGTCAGGACCCGTCGCTCGTCGGACGCATCCGGGCCGACGAGGGCGCGCCCGAGGGCCGCGGTCTGGCGCTGTTCATCTCGAACGACAACCTGCGCAAGGGTGCCGCGCTCAACGCGGTGCAGATCGCCGAGCTGCTGGCGACGCGTCTGACGGCCCGCGCGACGGCCTGACCCCGCCCCGCCCGGCCCACCCCCGCCGACCCC
>NZ_BJLP01000060.1 GCF_006538705.1 Cellulomonas uda | reverse complement strand
CGCCCGCCCCAACCGCCCCGCACCACCCCGCGCCCGCCCCAACCGCCCCGCACCACCCCGCGCCCGCCCCAACCGCCACGCCGCCGCCCCCCGCCCGCCCCAACCGCCCCGCCGCCGCCCCGCGCCGGCGTGGCGTCCGCGCGCCTTGGCGATGCCGCCCTGGCTGCAGGGATGGATGCAGGACGTGTGCTGCGGGAGCGTGCTCCGGCTGCATTCATCGCTGCACCGACGTCGGGGAGGCGGGGAGTGCGGTGGCGGGGAGTGCGGTGGCGGGGAGTAGGGGGCGGGGAGTGGGGAGGTGGGGAGGTGGGTGAGGACGGAGTCGGCGGTGTGTCGCTGTCGGCAGTAGTGCGGGATGCGCAGTAGTGTGCGTTGCGCGAGGGCGGAAGGTCCTCGTGGCGACGGGTCGTCGTCGCGGCAGGGCGACACGGAGGGCGAATGGACACGACACAGCTCCTCAAGGGGGTGCTCGACGTCGCGGTGCTCGCGGTGGTCGAGGACGAGGACGGGTACGGCTACGACGTGGTGCGTCGGCTGCGCGCGGCGGGCATCGAGGACGTCGGTGACGCCTCGGTGTACGGCACGCTCCGCCGCCTCTACGCCGGGGGCGCGCTCTCGTCGTACGTGGTGCCCTCCGACGAGGGCCCGCACCGCAAGTACTACGGCATCAACAGCCAGGGCCGGGCGATGCTCGACGCCCAGCGCAAGGAGTGGCACGAGTTCGCGGCGACCATGGGTCGCCTGCTCGGGACGGAGGGCACCAAGTGAGCGTCACGGACCTGCCGCTGACCGACGACGTCGCGGTGTACGCCGCCGCCGTCCGGGCGGCCCTGCACGACCTCGGCCAGGACCAGGTCGACGACCTGACCGACGGCCTCGAGGCGAACCTCGCGGATGCGCTCGCCGACGCGAGCCGCACGCACCACGGCAGCCTGGCCGAGGAGTTCGGCACGCCGGCCGCGTACGCAGCCGAGCTGCGCGCCGCCGCGGGGCTCGACCCGGTGCCCGCGCGCCGGCTCGGCGGCGTGCGGTCGTGGCTGACCGCGCCGTACCGGGCGCTGCTGCGCACGGGGGACTCGACGCTCGCCCAGCTCCGCGGGACGCGGTGGTGGCCGGCGACCGAGGACCTGCTCGTCGCGCTGCGCCCGGTGTGGTGGGTCGCGCGCGGGTGGGTCGTCGCGCACCTCGTGCTGCAGCTCACGGGCATCGAGGACGGGGGTGCGTGGTGGGCGCCGCGCACGTTCGTCGGGTGGGTCGTGATGGTCGGCCTGATCGTGGCGAGTGCGCAGTGGGGGCGCGGTCGCTGGCGCCCGGGGCGGCGCTGGCAGTCGGTGCTCGTCGGGCTCAACGCGTTCGCCGTGCTCGCCGCCGCGGTGTTCCTGCTGTGGCTGCCCGGGCAGGGCGTCGGGACCGTCACGAGCGAGGACTGGTACGAGCCCCAGCCCGACGACGGGGTGGTGGTGGGCGGCAGCTACGCCGAGAACCTGTTCGTGTACGACGCGCAGGGTCAGCCGGTGGACGGCGCCCAGGTCTTCGACCAGGACGGCCGGCCGGTCACGCTGGGCGTCGGCTCGCTGCAGGAGGCCGAGACCTGGACGGGCGTCGGCTACGACGACGAGCGGAGCTGGCGCCTCGGCGGTGTGACGAGCAGCGGTGCGGGCGTGTGGAACGCCTTCCCGTTGCGCCTGTTCCCCGACGCCGCGATCGACGCCGACGCCGCCTGGGAGAACGGGTACCTCGTCTGGCGCACCGAGGTGCCGTGGACCGTGACGACGCCGGGCTGGCCGTTCGCGGCGGCGCAGCCGATCGTCGTCCCGACCGGCGCCGACACGATCCCCGGCGCCGTGGACGACGATCCGGGCGCGACGCCGACCGCGGGCGCGACGCCGACCGCGGGCACCGCCCCCAGCAGCGAGCCGGCGCCTACGGGCGACGCGAGCGCCACGGCGACCGGCGCGCCGACGGGGACCCCGTCCGCGCAGCCGTGAGGGAACGGTGAAGGACGCGACGCGGCGGGGCGGCGTCCCGGGCGAGCAGGGGCGTCCGGGGCACAATCGGGGCATGTCAGCGCCCCGACGCCCGGTCGAGCCGCGCCCGGCCGACGGTCGTGGCGCTGCCCGCGCACCCCGGACGGCCACGCCGTCGCGCGGGGTGCCCCGGGCCGCGACGCCGTCCCGCGGGGTGCCGCGGGCGACGTCCCGGCCGGGCGCGACGCGCCCGAGCGGCCGGGCGCCGGCCACGCCCGCGCGGGGCACGGCGCGGGCGGAGCGGGCCAGGGTCGAGCCGCCGCGGCTGTTCTCGGTGCGGGCGATCGTGCTGGGCTGCGTGCTCGTCCTCGCGTTCGTGCTGGTCTACCCGACGCTGCACACCTACCTGCGTCAGGAGGCGGACCTGCGCGAGCTGCGCAGCCAGGTCGCGGCGGCGCGTGAGCGCAACGACGACCTGGAGGCGGAGCTCGAGCGCTGGGACGACCCGGCGTTCGTCACGGCCCAGGCGCGCGAGCGGCTGTCCTACGTGCTGCCGGGCGAGAAGGCGTACCGCGTGGTCGACCCGGAGACCGTCGAGGTCCCGACGACGCAGGTCGTCGACGAGGACACCCCCGTGGCGCGCACGCAGGCGCAGCAGCCCTGGTACACGTCGGTCTGGGACTCGCTCGTCGTCGCGGGGACGACGGACGACGCGACGCCCCGCGACGCCACGAAGCGCCCGACGAAGGACACGACGAAGGACACGACGAAGGACACGACGAAGGGTGCGGAGCAGGACGCCGCGACGAACGACGCGTCGTCGGCTCGACCCTGACGGCGTGCCGCCCAGGGGGTCGGTCGCGCTGACCGGTGCGCGCTGAGGGACAATGGGCGTCCCCCCGACGAAGGAGCGACGTGCCCACCACCGCATCGGACGTGACCGCCCACGACCTGGAGGTGCTCCACGAGCAGCTGGGCCGCCCCGCGCGCGGCGTGGTCGGTGTCGCGGCGCGCTGCGTGTGCGGTCGCCCGATCGTCGTCCGGACGGCGCCGCGGCTCGACGACGGCACACCGTTCCCGACGCTGTACTACCTGACGCACCCGCAGGCGGTCGCGGCGGTCAGCACGCTCGAGGCGTCGGGGCTCATGAAGGAGTGGACGCAGCGGCTCGCGGTCGAGGCGGACCTCGCCGCCGCGTACCGCCACGCGCACGAGGCGTACCTCGCCGACCGTGAGGCGATCGGTCACGTGCCGGAGATCGCGGGGATCTCGGCGGGCGGCATGCCGACGCGCGTGAAGTGCCTGCACGTCCTCGTCGGCCACGCGCTCGCGGCCGGGCCGGGTGTGAACCCGTTCGGCGACGAGGCGCTCGCGATGATCCGTGGGACGTGGCGCCCCGACCGTTGCACGTGCTGACCACCGCCGGGACCGACCGGGACGCCGGGCGCGTTCCTGATGTGTCCGGTCCGGGTGCGAGGATGTGCGGCGTGACGCGAGTGGCTGCCATCGACTGCGGGACGAACTCCATCCGGCTCCTGGTGGCGGACGTCGATCCTGCCGCGGGCACGCTGGTCGACCTGGACCGGCGGTCCGAGGTGGTCCGCCTCGGCCAGGGCGTGGACCGCACGGGGCGGCTGGCCCCCGAGGCGCTCGAGCGCACGCTCGCGGCGACGGCGCGCTACGCGGCGATCTGCGCGCAGCTCGGGGCGACGACCGTCCGGTTCGTCGCGACGTCGGCCTCCCGGGACGCGGAGAACCGCGCGGACTTCGTCGACGGGGTGCGTGCGCTCCTCGGCGTCGAGCCGGAGGTCGTCTCGGGCCAGGAGGAGGCGGCACTGTCGTTCCGCGGCGCCACGGGCGTCGTCGCGGCGCACCACCCCGGCCCGTACCTCGTCGTCGACCTCGGTGGCGGCTCGACCGAGCTGGTGCTGGGGGAGCGCGAGCCGCAGGCGTCGCTGTCGATGGACGTGGGCTGCGTGCGCCTCACCGAGCGGCACCTGCTGGGCGACCCGCCGTCTGCCGACGAGCGTGCGGCCGCGCACCGGGACGTCGCAGCGGCGCTCGACGAGGCGGCGGCCGTCGTCCCGCTCGGGCGGGCGCGCACGCTCGTCGGGCTCGCCGGTTCGGTGACGACGGTGACGGCGCACGCGCTGGGCCTGCCCAGCTACCAGCCGGACCGCATCGACGGCGCGGTGCTGCCGACGGCGACCGTGCTCGAGGCGTGCGAGGACCTGTTGAGCGCGACCCGCGAGAAGCGTGCGGCGCTCGGTTTCATGCACCCGGGCCGCGTCGACGTGATCGGCGCCGGCGCGCTGGTCTGGCACGACGTGGTGGCACGCGTGCGTGACGAGGTGGCCGCGGCAGGAGGCGCGCTCGAGCACGTCGTGACCTCGGAGCACGACATCCTCGACGGCATCGCGTTCAGCGCGGCGGAGCGCGTCGCCCGCTGACCCGACCCCCGACGTACCGGGTGATCTTGGGACGAAACGGTTGTCGCCCCGGGGCCACCGGAGCACCGTGGAGCGGTCGGCCCGGCCACCGGACGGGCCACGACGCCCGGGGGGATCTCATGCGTACGTCCGCACTCGTCATGCCCGTCGTCCTCGCAGTGGCCGCGGCGCCCCTGCTCGCGGCACCCGCGTCGGCGGGCCGGGGTCACGGTCACGGACAACCCGTGTGCGGCACGACGCTCACCCGCGACACCGTGCTCGAGCGTGACCTGATGTGCCCCGGCGCGGGCCTGACCCTCGGCGAGGGGGTCGACCTCGACCTGCGCGGGCACACGCTGCGAGGGCCGGGCACGGGGACGGCGATCACGGTGACCGTCGCGGGCAGCAACCGGGTCGGCAACGGGACCGTCACGGGCTGGGCCACGGGTACCGCGATCCTCGAGCAGGGTGTCGTCGAGGACCGGGCCGAGCCGGGTCCGCTGCGCGTCGAGCGCGTGACGTTCCGCGGCAACACGCGTGGCGTGGACGCGTCGGGGGAGACAAGCCTGGGCGGGGCGAAGCCGACGACGGTCGTCCGCTCGACGTTCACGGGCAACGACGTCGGCGTGGTCTCGGCGTGGTTCTCGGACGTCAGGGTCGAAAGCTCGCGCTTCACCGGCCAGCGGATCGCGGTGTGGTCCAACGCGGAGGTGACGGTGCGGCGCTCGTGGTTCACCCGGAACACCACGGCCGTCCTGGTGTACGAGGGCGCGGCGCAGGTCTCGCGGAGCGTGCTCGTCGACAACTCGCGGGCGGTCACGGTCGGGGGTGTCGGCTCCGCCGACGTCAGTCGCACCCGCGTCGTCGGCGGCGACGTGGCGCTCACGGCGGACCCGCTCGGCACGGTCGTCGTGCGGGACGGCGCGGTCGCCGGCGCGGGGACGGGCCTGCTCGTCCAGGAGGGTGCGGCGACGGTCGAGCGCGTGGCGTTCCGGCGCAACGGCGTGGGCCTGCGGTACCTCGGCAGCGACTGGGGCACGACGACCGTGCGGGACAGCGTGTTCGACCGAAACGGTGACGGGATCCTGTCCGAGGCCGACGACCCGGCGCTCGAGCTGGGTGGCGACGCGGCGACGCGCAACGCCCGGTGGGGGATCCACGCGCCCGGCGCGGTGGACCTCGGCGGCAACTCCGCCCGGCACAACGGCCGGGACCCGCAGTGCGTGGGAGTCGTCTGCGCGCCGTGAGCGGGCTGCGGCTGGGGGGGGCAGGGCTGGTGAAACGCGGGTGCTGAACCGTGTCACCTCTCGCGGGTCTGTGACTCGTCTCACTGGAACCGGTACCATCCCACGGGTCGAACTGCCTGACGCCTCGTGATGCCGGGTGGCACGATGTGCGGCACACGCCGCTCTGGGAGCGTTTCCACGGCCGGGTCCACCGGCCGTCGCTCCTTGATGACCACGCCGCTCGACGAGGAGCTCCAGAGATGGATCAGCCGAACCCGGCCGCGCCGAGCGGGCGGCTCGTCGCGCGCCGCACGGTGCTGGAGATGGGGTGCGGACTCGTCGGCCTCGGCCTGCTCGGGGCGTGCACGGACCACGACCACCCCACCGACGCGACGACCGACACCACCCCGGCTCCCGAGCAGACGCCCACCGCGTGGGCGGTCCCGGCCGAGCCGATGCGGTTCCCGCAGGGCTTCGTGTGGGGCTCGGCGACCTCGGCGTTCCAGGTCGAGGGCTCGTCGACCGCCGACGGCCGCGGGGTGTCCATCTGGGACACGTTCGCCGCGCAGCCGGGCCGGATCGACGACGGCTCGACCGCCGACCCCACCGCGGACCAGTACCGCCGCTGGGAGTCGGACCTCGACCTCATGGTCGACCTCGGCCTGCAGGCCTACCGCTTCTCGATCTCGTGGCCGCGGATCGTCCCGACGGGCTACCTCACGGGCGGCGGCGAGGTGAACCAGAAGGGCCTGGACCACTACCGGCGCCTGGTCGACGGTCTGCTGGACCGCGGCATGCACCCCGCGATCACGCTCTACCACTGGGACCTGCCGCAGCCCCTGCAGGACGCGGGCGGCTGGGCGGTGCGCGACACCGCCGACCGGTTCGCCGACTACGCGGCCGTGGTGTTCGAGTCGCTGCGGGACGTGGACGCGACCTGGCTGACCATCAACGAGCCGAAGACCACCGCGATGGTCGGCTACGCGGGCACGGAGCACGCGCCGGCGCTCGGGGACATCGACGCGGGGCTCGCGGCCGTGCACCACCAGCTCCTCGCGCACGGCAAGGCCGTGCAGGCGTTCCGGGAGATCGGTGGACGCGGCGGGATCGGCATCGCGCTCAACCTCATGCCGGTCTACGGGGCCGCGGGCGCCGAGCTCGCGGCGGACCGCCTCGACGCGGCCGAGAACCGTCTCTACCTGGACCCGGTGCTGCGCGGCACGTACCCCGACGAGGCCGTGGGCGACAAGCCCGGCCAGCTGCGCGGCGACCGCGCGGCGTTCGAGGCGCTCGTCCAGCCCGGTGACCTCGAGACGATCTCGCAGCCGTGCGACCTGCTCGCGGTCCAGTACTACGGCGTGGCGGGCATCGACAAGACCGGTGCGTGGCTGCAGCTGTACCCGCCGTCGTCGGCCGGGTGGCAGCAGGTGCACGCCGAGGGCCTGTACGAGCTGCTCGTCCGGCTGCCCGCGGACTACCCGGACGTGCCGCCGCTCGTCATCAGCGAGAACGGCATCCCGGACCCCGACGCGCAGGGCCAGATCGACGACCCGCAGCGTCTCGACTTCCTGCGCACGCACCTGCAGCAGGCGGCGCGGGCGGTGGCCGAGGGCGTGGACCTGCAGCAGTACTACGCGTGGTCGTTCGTCGACAACTTCGAGTGGGCGCGGGGCATGACCCAGCGCTGGGGCATCGTGCACGTCGACTACGACACGCAGCGCCGCACGCCCAAGTCGAGCGCCCGGTGGTACTCGCAGGTCGTGCGGACGAACGCGGTGCCGCCCGCCTGACCCCGGCCACCGGGGGCCGCGAGCGGCTCTCGTGACGGTTTTCACACGCCGGGTCGCCCCGATGTGCGCATCGTCACCGGGTGCTGAGGTGGTGGGTCGCGCGTGCGCCGATACCGTTGAGGTATGCCTCAGTCTGCCTCCACCCCGGTTGCCGAGACCGCGGTCCGCCCCGCCAAGTCGCGCAAGGTCCCCCGGGTCCTCGTCCTCGGTGGCGGCACCGTCGGCCTGTACTCGGCGCGCCGGCTGCGCAAGCGCCTCGGTCGGCGCGAGGCCGCGATCGTCGTCGTCGACCCTCGTCCGTACATGACGTACGCGCCGTTCCTCCCCGAGGCGGCCGCGGGCTCGATCGACCCCCGCAACGTCGTCGCACCGCACCGCCGCGCCCTCAAGGGCGTCGACGTGCTCCAGGGCAAGGTCTCCCAGATCAACCACGCCGAGCGCACGGTCGAGATCACGCCCGAGGAGGGCGAGCCGTACTGGGTCACGTACGACCACCTGATCGTCGGCCTCGGCTCGGTCGCCCGCACGCTGCCCATCCCGGGCCTCGCGGAGCAGGCGATCGGCTTCAAGAACGTCGAGGAGGCCATCGCCGTCCGCAACCACGTGCTCAACCGCATCGAGGTCGCGTCCTCGACGTGGGACCCCGAGCTGCGCAAGCGGATGCTCACGTTCGTGTTCGTCGGCGGCGGGTTCGCGGGCATCGAGGCGCTCGCGGAGCTCGAGGACATCGCGCGCTACACGATCGCGCACTACAAGCAGATCGAGCAGGACGAGCTGCGGTTCGTGCTCGTCGAGGGCAGTCCGCGCATCCTCCCCGAGGTGAGCGAGGAGCTCGGCGGCTACACGCTCGAGCAGCTGCGCAAGCGGCACATCGAGATCCACCTGTCGACGTTCCTCAGCTCGTGCGTCGACGGGCACGTGGTCCTGTCGAACAAGCTCGAGTTCGACGCCGACACGATCGTGTGGACCGCGGGCGTCAAGGCCAACCCGGTCCTGCAGCAGTCGGACCTGCCGCTCGACACGATGGGCCGCGTGACGTGCAACGCCGCGCTGCAGGTCGTCGACGAGCACGGCGAGATCGTGCCGGACGCGTACGCGGCGGGCGACTGCGCCGCCGTGCCGGACCTGTACAACCCCGGGTCGTTCTGCCCGCCGAACGCGCAGCACGCGCTGCGTCAGGGCAACCACCTCGGCGACAACCTCGCGCGCGTGCTGCGCTCGGCCGAGGTCACGGACTACTCCCACAAGAACATCGGCGCGGTCGCGTCCCTCGGCATGTACAAGGGCGTCGCCCAGATGTTCGGCAAGATCAAGGTCCGCGGGTTCCTCGCGTGGGTGCTGCACCGCACGTACCACGTGTTCGCCATGCCGACCGTGAACCGCAAGCTGCGCATCATGGCCGGCTGGACCGGCTCGCTCCTGCTACGCCGCGAGGTCGTCCCGCTGGGTGCGCTGCACGACCCGCGCGCCGAGTTCCGCGCCGCGTCGGTCCCGCCGAAGCCGCGCGTCGTCGAGGAGAAGTCCGACGAGCAGCCGGCCGACCCGGCGATCGCGGCCGCAGCGAAGCCCGCCGTGAAGCCCGCCGCGAAGAAGAAGTCCGCGTCCTGACGGTCCGCCCGTCGCGCGCACGAGAGCCCCGGTCCTGGTGGACCGGGGCTCTCGTCGTCGTGCGCCCGGCGGGACTCGAACCCGCACTGAGCCGGGTTTAAGCCGGCCGCCTCTGCCGGTTGGGCTACGGGCGCGGACGCGAGCATCCTCCCACCGGAGCATCCGCGGCGGACGCCCGCGTCAGACCAGCCCGGCGGCCTGCTCGGTCTGCTCGACCTGGGCCACCCAGGCGCGCTTGGCGCGGCGCCACCCCTCGTCGTCGACGCCGATGCGCCAGTACCCCGACGCGGACAGGTCCGCGCGCGCGACGCCGCGCTCGAGCCGCAGGTGCCGGCGCACCTCCTTGACCGCGCCGGCCTCGCCGTGGACGAACGCGCCGACGCGGCCGCCGGGCCACGGCAGCGCGAGCGTCGTCTCGACGAGCCGCCGCCCCGGGTGCCCGCGGTCGGCGTGCACCCAGCGGACCCCGACGCCCGCGGGAGCGGTCAGCGGGAGCTCGTCGTGGGGGCCGTCGACCTCGACCACGGCGACGCCGCGCGCGTCGTCGGGCATCCGCTCGAGCGCGACCGCGATCGCGGGCAGTGCGCTCGCGTCGCCGACGAGCAGGTGGTGGTCGACGTCGACCGCGGGCGACCACGCGCCGCCCGGGCCCGAGACGAGGATCTCCTCGCCGCCGACGAGTCCCGCGGCCCACGGGCCGGCCAGCCCTTGGTCGCCGTGCACGACGACGTCGACGGTCAGCTCGAGCGCGTGGGCGTCGAAGTGCCGCACGGTGTACGCACGCAGGCGTGGTGCGACGCCCTCGGGCAGCGCGGCGCGCACGGCGTCCAGGTCGACGCGACCGTCGTCGGTCAGCGGGCGCTCACCTGCCGGCAGGAACATCAGCTTGACGTAGGAGTCCGCGTGCTCGTCGGCGGCGAACGGCGCCATGGTCGGCCCGCCGAGGACCACGCGGACGAGGTGCGGGGTCGGCCGCTCGGTGCGCAGCACGTGCGCCAGGACGGGTGCCGGTCGGCGCCTGGTCCCGCCGGGCGTGCGGTCGTCGGCGAGGGAGGGGGTCGTCACGAGTCGTGAGCCTACGTCCGCCCGAGCGGTACGCGACCGGGCGTTCGGTGGGCGTTCGGCGGGGCGTACGGCTCGGCCGGACGGCCGGGTCAGGAGCGGGACTCGGCCGCCGACGAGGCGTCGAGCGAGGCGTTCAGGGACGCGTTGAGCCGCGTGAGGGACGTGGCCAGGTGCTGCAGGTCGTCGGGCGCCCAGTCGGACAGGACCTGCGCGTACACGTCGGCGCGCGCGCGTCGCGTGGCCTCGAGCGCGGCCAGGCCGGCCGGGGTCGCGTCGATCACCGAGCGTCGCGCGTCGTTGTCGTCGCGCGAGCGGCTCACGTAGCCGAGGGCCTCCATTTGCAGCACCTGGCGGGTCACCGTGGACGCGTCGAGGCGCAGGTGGTCGGCGATCTCGTTGATGCCTGCGGGCCCGTCGTCGGCGAGCCGGCCGAGCGCGAGGTACGCGGAGCGTTCGAGCGTGCCCTCCAGGCGGCGGCTGCGGCGCCGGTTGCGGTCCGCGAGGCGCAGCAGCAGGGCGACCTGGCGCTCGACGTCGGCGATCGCGGGATCCATGGGTGCTCTCCTGTGTCCGGTGAGCACCACCCTAGGCGCCGCGGACGTGGCGCAGGACCGCGCGCACCGACGACGCGGCCCCGCGACCGGGCAGGTCACGGGGCCGCGTCGTCGGTGCCGGGTCAGGCGTCGCGGCGCTTGGTGAGCCACGCACCGGCGGCGAGGACGACGACGAGGTACGCGAGCAGCACACCGAAGCCCTCCCACGCCGAGAGCACCACCGAGCCGGTGAAGCCCGCCTGCTGCTCGATCATCGCGTCGGTGAGCGTCATCTGGGAGCCCGCGACGTTCGGCAGGTACGGCGTGAGGTCCTGCAGCGGCTTCCACGGGATCAGGCTGAACAGGATCTGCAGCACCAGCAGGATGCCGAGCGTCGTCGTGATCGCGGCCGCGGAGTGCCGCATGAGCACGCCGAGCCCGAACGCGAGCACCCCGATCATCGTCACGTAGAGCGCGTTCCCGACGAGGGCGCGCACCACCTGGGGGTCGCCCAGGTCGACCGACGCGCCCTGCCCGCCGAAGATCAGCGCCTGCAGCGAAGCCGCGACGGCGACCGCGAGAGCGGTCACGACGAACACGACGAGCGCGAGGACGAGGCCCTTCGCCCACAGCACCGGCAGGCGGCGCGGCGCGGCGGCGAAGCTGCTGCGGATCATCCCGGTGGTGTACTCGCCGGTGATCGTCAGCGCGCCGAGCACGGCGACGGCCGTCGGGCCGAGGTACCGGATGGCGCCGAACGCGTCGAGGGCATTGACGTCGTCGCTGCTCCCGGACATCTCGTTCGCGTCGAGCATGCCCCACGTGATGAGCAGGACGAAGCCCACGATCACGACGGCGGTGATGGCGAGCGTCCACACGGTGGAGCGCAGCGACCAGAGCTTGATCCACTCGGACCGCACGAGCCGCGGGAACGTGACACGCACGTCGGCGCCGGCCGTGGGTGCGTCGGTGGTCGTGGCGGTCATCGCGCGGCCTCCTGACCGGTCGTGCCGAGGGGTGCGGACCCGTCGTGGCCCATCGTGGAGTGGTACTCGACGGTGTCCTGCGTGAGGGACATGAACGCCTCCTCGAGCGAGCCCTGCACGGGCGTGAGCTCGTGCAGCACCACGCCCGCGGCCGCGGCGGCCTCACCGATCTGCGGGGCGGTCGCGCCGTGCACGACGAGCGAGCCCGGCTCGGTCGACGTGACGCTGACCTCGGGCCCCGTGAGCAGCTCGGCGAGCTGCGTGGCCTGCGGGCTGACGACGCGCACGGACGTGCGGGTACCGCGCTCGACGATGTCCTGCACCGGACCCGCCGCGATGATCCGGCCGCGCCCGATGACGATGAGGTGGTCCGCGGTCACGGCCATCTCGCTCATGAGGTGCGACGAGAGGAACACGGTGCGGCCCTGGCCGGCCAGGTACTTGACGAGGTTGCGGACCCACAGCACGCCCTCGGGGTCGAGCCCGTTGACCGGCTCGTCGAGGATGAGGGTGCGCGGGTCGCCCAGGAGCGCGGCGGCGATGCCGAGGCGCTGCCCCATGCCGAGCGAGAAGCCGCCGACGCGGCGCTTGGCGACCGACTCGAGGCCCGTCATCTCGATGACCTCGGTGACGCGTGCGTCGGAGATGCCGTGCGTCGCGGCGAGCGCGCGCAGGTGGTTGCGGGCGCTGCGGCCGGTGTGCACGGCCTTCGCCTCGAGCAGCGAGCCGACCTGCGTGAGGGGCGAGGCGTGCTCGGCGTAGGGCTTGCCGTTGACCGTGACGTGCCCGGACGTCGGACGGTCGAGGCCGACGATCATGCGCATCGTTGTCGACTTGCCCGCCCCGTTGGGGCCGAGGAAGCCGGTGACGGTCCCGGGCTCGACCCGGAACGAGATGGAGTCGACGGCGAGCTTCTCGCCGTATCGCTTGGTGAGGTTCGTTGCCTCGATCATCGCGGAGGCTCTTCCGTTCGGTGACGTGTCGCCCCGACCCTAGGGCCAGGTTCCCGGCCCGAGACATCCGACTGCGGGTGGACCCTGCCCCGCGCGGACGGCCGCGCGTCCGCCCCCAGGGACGGTCGGTCCCGCCCCGGGAACCGCCCGTGCACCTTGTACGTTGGAGGACCAGACCTGCGCCGAGGTGGCGCGGGCCGATCAGGAGGACGACGTGGCGAACCCCGTCTTCAGCAACAGCCCCGTCTTCGGCGAGGACAAGCGCCGTGGCGGTGGCACCGTCTACGCGCAGTCGAGCACGACGTACTCGACCGTGGACGCCGCGACGCTCGACGACCTGTACGCGGCACCGGCAGCGACGACCCGCGAGACGGGCCGCCTGACGTACGACGACGTGATCATGAAGACGGGCGGCCTGCTCGCCCTCCTCGTGGTCGTCGGCGCCGCGACGTGGGCGCTCGCCCCGGGCCTGTGGATCGCGGGTGCGGTGGTCGGCCTCGTGCTGGGCCTCGTCAACGCGTTCAAGCGTGAGCCGAGCCCGGTGCTCATCACCCTCTACACGGTCGCGCAGGGCGTGTTCCTGGGCGGCATCAGCGCGTTCTACGAGGCGGCGTACCGCGGCATCGTGAGCCAGGCCGTGCTCGGCACCGTCGCGGTCGCGGCCAGCGCGCTGTTCGTCTTCAAGTCCGGCAAGGTCCGCGTCACGCCGAAGTTCACGCGCTGGCTCGTCCTCGCGATGGTCGGCTACCTGGTGTTCTCGCTGCTCAACGTGGTCCTCATGATCGCGGGCGTGGGCGGCGGCGACTTCGGCCCGCTGCGAAACGGCGGTCTGGGCATCCTCGTCGGCCTGTTCGCGGTGGGTCTCGCGGCCGCGAGCTTCATCGTCGACTTCGACGCGATCAAGCGCGGCGTCGAGGGCGGCGCCCCGCGCAAGATGGCCTGGGCCGCGGCCTTCGGCCTCATCGTGACCCTCGTCTGGCTGTACCTCGAGATCCTGCGGATCCTCGCGATCTTCCGGAACTGACGCGGGGACGCCGGCTGCGACCCGGCGCGCCGCACACCTGACACGGAGCCACCCGTCGACCTCGCTAGGGTCGGCGGGTGGCTCTCTTCGACCTCCCCCTGCCCGAGCTCGAGCGCTACCTGCCGGAGCTCGACGAACCCGCGGACCTCGACGACTTCTGGTCCCGCACGCTCACCCAGGCGCGTCGGCACGACGTCGTGATCGACGCCCGGCCGCAGGACACCGGTCTGCGGCTGGTCGAGACGACGGACGTGACGTTCGCGGGCTTCGACGGTCAGCCGGTGAAGGCATGGGTCACGCGACCCGCGGGGTCGCAGGGCGACGCGCTGCCCGCGGTCGTCGAGTACATCGGCTACGGCGGTGGCCGCGGGTTCGCGCACGAGCGCCTCGCGTGGGCCGCGGCCGGGTTCGTGCACCTGGTCATGGACTCGCGCGGCCAGGGCTCGACATGGGGGAGCGGCGCGCACACGCCCGACGAGGCGGGCTCGGGCCCGGCCGCGCCCGGCGTCATGACGCGTGGCGTCGAGGACCCGGAGCGGTACTACTACCGCCGGATCATGACGGACGCGGTCCGCGCGGTCGACGCGGTGCGCGCGTTGCCGGGCGTCGACCCGGCACGCGTCGCGGTCACGGGCGGCAGCCAGGGCGGTGGCCTCGCGCTCGCCGCCGCGGGCCTGTCGGACGGGCTCGTCGCGGTGATGCCCGACGTCCCGTTCCTGTGCCACATCCGCCGCGCGGTCGACATCACGGACGGCTTCCCGTACGGCGAGCTCGTCCAGTACCTCGCGGTGCACCGCGGCTCCACCGAGCGGGTGTTCCGCACACTGTCATACGTCGACGGCGTGCACCTCGCGCGCCGTGCGACGGCGCCCGCGCTGTTCAGCGTCGCGCTGCGCGACGACATCTGCCCGCCCTCGACCGTCTTCGCGGCGTACAACCACTACGCGGGGCTCGCGGCGCAGCGGCCGCGCACCGAGATCGAGGTGTATGAGTTCAACCGCCACGAGGGCGGCCAGGGCTTCCAGCTGGACCGCCAGCTGCGCTGGCTGCGCGACCTCGTCGACTGACGGACCCGCACGTGCCCACGGTCGTGCGAGGACGGCGGCGACCACGGCGGTGACCTCCTCGACGCTCGTCGCGCGCAGCAGCGGCCCGCCGCGGAACGCGTGGCTGCCCGTCAGCGCTCCGGTGCGGGCATCACGGGGCGGTGAGGAAGATGTCGAACAGGTGCGGCGAGTGCGCGTGCACGAGCACCATGAACACCACGGCGTCGAACAGCAGGTGCACGACGAGCACGTACGTCAGCGACTTGGTGCGGCTGAACGTCCAGCCCTGGATCAGCGCGAACGGGACCGTCAGCAGCGGCCCCCAGGACCGGTAGCCGAGCTCCCACAGGAACGACACGAACACCGTGGCCTGCAGCAGGTTCGCGAGCCACACGGGGAAGTGCCGGCGCAGCAGCGCGAACACGGTGCAGATGAAGAACAGCTCGTCCCACGTGCCCACCGCGTTGACGCCGACGAACAGCCGCGCGATCTCGTCGGGCGCCTGGACGGTGGGCCAGTTCCGGAACGCGCCCGAGGTCAGGAAGTAGAACGGCAGCAGCAGGTACCCCGCGGCGACGACGACGAGCAGGTACCCCCACTGGAACCGCGTCCAGCGCTGCCCGGTGCGCCACGGGAAGCGGATCACGTCGTCGCCGAACACGCGGTGGGACAGGACGTACGGGACGACGACCGCGAGCGACAGGGCCACCGCGAACCGTGCGATGCCCGCGTCGGACAGGTCCGCGGCCAGCGGGATCGCGCTGACGATGCTCATGCCGACCGCGACGAGCAGCAGGTCCCGGCCGAGCACGCGGTCGACGGCGAGGCCGAGCGCGACGCCGACGACGAGCGGCACGTACGCCAGCGGCCGCACGTGCACCGCGAACAGCAGCACGGCCGACCCGCACACGAGCAGCGCCGCGAGCGCGTGCAGCGGGGGCACGTGCGCGCGTGTGACGGGCGGCGCGGCGTCGGCGATCTCAGTCACGCGTCCAACCCTCGCAGACGACACGGCCTGCGGCTGGACGACGTGATGCCCGTGTCGGCGGTATGCGCGAGGATGGGCGGGCGTCCGCTACCGGGCGCTCGCACCACCTGATCCCACCTGATCCCACCGGAGGTTCCTCCATGACTGCTGCCCTGCCCGAGGTCTCGGGTTCGTTCGGCCAGAAGCCGACCCTCACGTTCCCCGCCGCGGCTCCGTCCGGTGAGCTCGAGGTCCAGGTCCTCAGCCGGGGCGACGGCGAGCTGGTCGAGGCGGGCGACGACATCGAGGTCCACTACCTCGGCCAGTCCTGGCAGGGCGGGGTGTTCGACAACTCGTACGACCGAGGCTCGTCGATCGGCTTCCCGATCGGCGTCGGCGCGGTCATCGCAGGGTGGGACGAGGGCCTCGTCGGCCAGCAGGTCGGCAGCCGCGTGCTGCTGTCGATCCCGTCGCACCTCGGCTACGGCGACCGCGGCGTGCCGCAGGCCGGCATCAAGGGCGGCGACACGCTCGTCTTCGTGGTCGACATCGTGCGGACGTCGCGCTGAGCCGCGTCGTCATCACCTACTGCACGCAGTGCCGCTGGCTGCTGCGTGCGGCCTGGTACGCCCAGGAGCTGCTGACGACCTTCCACCGCGAGGTGGACGAGGTCGCGCTGCGTCCGGGGATCGGTGGCGTGTTCGTCGTCGAGGCATGGCCGGGGCAGGGTCCTGCCCCGGCGCCCGACGACGAGCACGCCCCGGTGGTCCTGTGGGACCGCGGGCGCGACGGCGGGTTCCCGGAGATCACCGAGCTCAAGCGCCGGGTACGGGACGTGGTCGCGCCGGACAAGCCGCTCGGTCACAGCGACCATGTCGCGGCCGTGGACGACCGGTCCACGGCGGTCGAGCCCTGAGGAGAAGTTGGACTGCGGTCCGACGCCACGTGGACGCCGGGTTCACACCGTTCGCGCGGACTCGTACCTTCTGACCAGGTCGACCGATCGCCTCGTGGCCGCAGCAGCTCGCTGGGTCGCACAACGGTGTGCGTCTGGTCGTCGCAAGGCCCTCGTCGCAGCGCGGGTTCAGGGGGAGCCACGCGCGCGCCGCGGGTGGGCGGTGTTCCGGGGGGAGACAGCACCGCCCACCCTGCGGTCGGACCGCGGCCCGAGGGCCGCCGGCCGGGGTCAGGTCAGTCGCACTTCACGCCCGTCGAGTGGACCGGGCAGTAGCCGTTCGGGTTCTTGACCAGGTACTGCTGGTGGTACGGCTCGGCGTAGTAGAACGGGCCGGCCTCGTCGGCGGAGCGGATCTCGGTCGTGATGTCCCCGAACCCCGCGCGCGCGAGCCTCGGCGCGAAGACGTCACGCGTGGCGTGCGCGGCCTGCGCCTGCTCGGGCGTCGTCGTGAAGACCGCCGAGCGGTACTGGGTGCCGACGTCGTTGCCCTGGCGGAAGCCCTGCGTCGGGTCGTGCGCCTCCCAGAAGTGCCGCAGCAGCTCGTCGTGCGGCAGGACCGCGGGGTCGTACGCGACCAGGACGGTCTCGGTGTGCCCGGTCATGCCCGTGCAGACCTCGTCGTACGTGGGGTAGGGCGTGAAGCCGCCCTGGTAGCCGGCGGCCGTCGTGACGACACCGGGGAGCTGCCACAGCTCCTTCTCGGCGCCCCAGAAACAGCCGAGGGCCAGGTGGATCACCGCGGTGCCCTGCGGCCAGGGGCCCTGCAGCGGCGTCCCGAGGACCACGTGGGTCTCGGGCACGGTGTAGGCGTACCGGTCGCGGCCGACGAGCGCGCGCTCGGGCTCGACCATCGTGGTGCGGATCGCGGATCCGAAGAGCCATCCCATCGCGGGTCTCCTTCGACGGGGCGCCGGCCTCGCGCGCCGGGTGCTGCGCGGGGCGCGCCCTCGCAGGTGGCACAACCGCGCGGTCGGCCGGAGTGTTCCTGGCGCATGCGGGCCCGCCCGCGACCGTAGCCTGGGGCGGTGAACGCTCCTGGGCCCGCGGCGCCGCGCGCCGCCGACGCCGTCCCGATGTCCGTGCAGCGCGCCGCCGCGTGGTCGTGGCGGCTGCTGCTCATCGCGGCCGCGCTCGCGGTGGGCGTCGCCGCGATCGCGTACCTCAAGCTCGTCGTCGTGCCCGTCGCGGTCGCGCTGCTGCTGACCGTGCTGCTCCAGCCGCTCAGCACGTGGCTGCAGCGGCGCGCGCGCATGAGCCGGGCCGCCGCGGCGGGCGTGTCGCTCGGCGCGCTCGTCGTGCTCGTGCTGGGGCTGCTCGTGCTCGCCGGGCGCTCGGTGGTGCTGGGGATCGCGGAGCTGTGGCAGCAGGCGCAGGAGGGTGTCGACACGCTGCTCGACTGGCTCGCCACGGGTCCGCTGCAGATCTCGACCGAGAACGTGCAGGGGTGGGTCGAGCAGGCGCGGCAGGCGGCCGCGGACAACAGCGACACGCTCGTCGCCGGAGCGCTGCACGCGACCGTGACGATCGGCCACGTGCTCGCGGGCGCGATCATCACGCTGTTCTGCACGTTCTTCTTCCTGCACGACGGCCGTCAGATCTGGTCGTGGCTCGTCGGGCTGCTGCCGCGCAGCACGCGCGAGCACGTGCACCAGGCAGGGCGGCGCGGGGTCGTGACGCTCGGCGCCTACACGCGCACGCAGATCCTCGTCGCGGCCGTCGACGCGGTCGGCATCGGGATCGGTGCGGCGATCCTGCAGCTGCCGCTCGCGTTCCCGCTCGCGATCCTCGTGTTCCTCGGGTCGTTCGTCCCCGTGGTCGGTGCCGTGGTCACCGGTGCGGTCGCGGTGCTCGTCGCGCTCGTCACCCAGGGGCCCGTGGTCGCGCTGATCATGCTCGCGATCGTGCTCGCCGTGCAGCAGCTCGAGGGCCACGTCCTGCAGCCCTTCCTCATGGGTCACGCGGTGTCGCTGCACCCCGTCGCGGTGCTGCTCGCGGTGGCCGCGGGCTCGTTCATGGCGGGCATCCTCGGCGCGCTGTTCGCCGTGCCGATCGTCGCGGTGCTGAACACCGTCGTGCTGTACCTGCACGGGCACGACAAGTTCCCGCAGCTGGGGCACGACGACCACGTGCTCCTCAGACCTGTGGGCCACCCGGCGATCGACCGAGCCGTCGCGCAGCTCGCCCACGAGGAGGAGCTGGGTGGCGAGGCGGCCGTCGGGCCCGACGAGGGTGCGGCGACGGACCTCGAGGACGCGTCCGGCGACCCGGCGCGAGACGAGCCGTCGCACGACGATGCCGCGCAGGGCGATGCCGCGCACGAGGGTCCGTCCGGGGACGGCGGGCGATGACCTGGCTCGAGGACGTCCGGCAGGCGGCCGCGCTGCTCGACGGGGTCGCGGAGCGCACCCCGGTCGAGACGAGCCGGGCGCTGTCCGAGCTCGCGGGCACGCCCGTGCTGCTCAAGTGCGAGAACCTGCAGCGCGCCGGCTCCTTCAAGATCCGCGGGGCGTACGTGCGGATGGCGGGCCTGTCCGACGAGGAGCGCCGGCGGGGCGTGGTCGCGGCGTCGGCGGGCAACCACGCGCAGGGCGTCGCGCTCGCCGCGCGGCTGCTGGGCATCGACGCCGTGGTGTTCATGCCGACCGACGCGGCGCTGCCGAAGATCGCGGCGACGCGCGAGTACGGCGCCCGCGTGGAGCTCGTCGGGTCGAGCGTCGACGACGCGCTGGTGCACGCGCGCGAGCACGCACGGGTCACGGGAGCGGCGCTGATCCACCCGTTCGACCACCGCGACGTCGTCGTCGGCCAGGGGACGATCGCGCTCGAGATCGTGGAGCAGGTGCCGGACGTCGCGACCGTCGTCGTGCCGGTGGGCGGTGGGGGGCTCGCGGCGGGCGTCGTCGCGACGCTCGCCGAGCTGCGCCCCGACGTGCGCGTGGTCGGCGTGCAGGCGGCGCACGCGGCCGCGTACCCCGCGTCGCTCGCCGCAGGCGTCCCGACCAGGGCGCCCGAGCTGCGCACCATGGCGGACGGCATCGCGGTCGGCCTGCCCGGCGACGTGCCGTTCGAGGTGCTCGCCCGCACCCGCACCGAGATCCGCACGGTGTCCGAGGAGGACCTGTCCCGCGCGCTCCTGCTCGTCGCGGAGCGCGCGAAGCTGCTCGTCGAGCCGTCGGGTGCGGCCGCGGTCGCCGCGCTCATGGCCGCACCGCCCGGTGACCTGGCCGGGCCCGTGGTCGCGATCCTGTCGGGCGGCAACATCGACCCGCAGGTGCTGCTGCGCGTGGTGCGGCACGGTCTCGCGTCGGCGGGCCGGTTCCTGTGGCTGCACGTGCGGATCGACGACCGTCCGGGCTCGCTCGCGCGGCTGCTCAACGACCTGGCCGCCACGGGGGCGAACGTCATGCACGTCTCGCACGTGCGCACGCAGACCGAGCTGGCGGTCGACGAGGTCGCGGTCGAGGTGCAGGTCGAGACGAAGGGACCGGACCACTGCGCGGCGGTGCAGCACGCGCTGCGCGCTGCCGGCTACCGGCTCACGGACTGACCGCTCCGCGCGGGCCGGCTCGCGCGCGGCGGCGGGGACGACGACGGGCGCGTCCCGGGTGGTGACCCGG
>NZ_BJLP01000059.1 GCF_006538705.1 Cellulomonas uda | reverse complement strand
GGCCCGGCCCGCGGGCCGCCCGCCGTCACGTGGCACAGCTCAGTGCACGGTGGCCTTCTCGGCGCCGGCACCGGTGAGCGAGCGCACCTCCATCTCCGCGAACTTCTCGGGGTGCGGCTTCTCCTTCGACAGGTACGTGCCGACGACGCCGAGCACGAACGCGAGCGGGATCGAGATGAGCCCGGGGTTCTCGAGCGGGATCACGTGGAAGTCGACCGACGTGTCCTTGATCATCGACAGGCTGTCGCCCGTCACCGGGTCGACCTTGCCCGAGACGACGGGCGAGAACGTGATGAGCACGATGCACGAGATCAGACCCCCGTACATGCTCCACAGCGCACCCGACGTGTTGAACCGCTTCCAGAACAGCGAGTACAGGATCGTCGGGAGGTTCGCGCTCGCCGCGACCGCGAACGCGAGCGCGACGAGGAACGCGACGTTCTGACCGTTGGCGAAGATCCCGCCGACGATCGCCAGGATCCCGATCGCGACGACCGTCATGCGCGCGACGCGCACCTCGCCGTCCGGACGCACCTGACCGCGCTTGATGACGTTCGCGTAGATGTCGTGCGCGAACGAGGTCGCGGCGGTGATCGTGAGGCCCGCGACGACCGCGAGGATCGTCGCGAACGCGACCGCCGAGATCACGCCCAGGAGGACGGTCCCGCCCAGCTCGAACGCGAGCAGCGGCGCGGCCGAGTTCACGCCGCCCGGCGCCGCCTTGATCGCCTCCGGGCCGACGAGCGCACCCGCGCCGTAGCCGAGCACCAGCGTGAACAGGTAGAAGATGCCGATCAGCCAGATGGCCCACACCACCGAGCGCCGGGCCTCCTTGGCGGAGGGCACCGTGTAGAAGCGCATCAGCACGTGCGGCAGACCCGCGGTGCCCAGCACGAGGGCCAGGGCGAGCGACAGGAAGTTGAGCTGGCTGGTCGCGCTCGCGCCGTACTGCTTGCCCGGGCCGAGCAGCGCCTCACCGCCCTCGCCCGCCGCGTCGACCGCGCCCTGCATGACCTCCGACAGGCTGAACCCGAACCGCGCGAGCACCCACAGCGTCATCACGCCCGCGCCGACGATCAGCAGGACGGCCTTGATGATCTGCACCCACGTGGTGCCCTTCATCCCGCCGACCAGGACGTACAGGATCATGAGCGCGCCGACGACCGCGATGACGACGCCCTGCGCGGCCACTCCCTCGATGCCCAGCAGGAGCGCCACGAGGCCGCCGGCGCCCGCCATCTGCGCGAGCAGGTAGAAGAACACCACCGCGAGCGTCGAGAGCGCCGCCGCCATGCGCACGGGCCGCTGCTTCAGCCGGAAGGACAGGACGTCCGCCATCGTGAAGCGGCCGGTGTTGCGCAGCAGCTCGGCGACGAGCAGGAGCGCCACGAGCCACGCGACGAGGAACCCGATCGAGTACAGGAAGCCGTCGTACCCGTTGAGGGCGATCGCGCCGCAGATGCCGAGGAAGGACGCCGCGGACAGGTAGTCGCCCGCGATCGCGGTCCCGTTCTGCGGGCCGGTGAAGGACCGCCCCGCCGCGTAGTAGTCCGCGGCGGTCTTGTTGTTGCGCGACGCCCGGAACACGATGACGAGCGTCACGAGCACGAACAGCGCGAAGATCCCGATGTTGACGACCGGCTCACCGACCGTCTTCGACTCCGCCGCCAGGGTCGCCGATCCGACGAGCGCGCTCATGCCACCTCACCCGACCCGAGCTCGCCGTCCTCGATCTTCGCGCGCAGCTCCTCGGCGACCGGGTCCTGCCGGTCGTTGGCCCACCGCGCGTAGATCATGGTGATCGCGAACGTGGACACGAACTGCCCGAGGCCGAACAGCAGCCCGACGGTGATGTTCCCCCACACCTTGGTGGCCATGAAGTCGTGCGCGTAGTCCGCGAGCAGGACGTACACGAAGTACCAGACCAGGAACAGTGCGGTCATGGGGAAGACGAAGCGCCGGAACCGGCTGCGCAACGCCTGGAAGTCGGGGCTGTCCTGGACCACCTGGTACGGGGTCTGGGGTGGTTCGTCGATCATCTCTGACACGCGCGTCTCCTCCCGAACGGGCGAACGGCACCATTGCCGCCGGCCATGAGTGTGACCCACGACACGGCGTCACATCGAGAGACACACCCGACAATTCACCGAAATGCAACACCAGCCGGTCGAAACAGTCGTCCTGGTGCGTGCCGGCCCCGCCGCCTGACGTGCGTCAGTGGCCTGCCTCGTGCCAGCTCGACCCCACGCCGACGCTCACGTCCAGGGGAACGTCGAGCCGGCCGTCGGGGAGGGCCGAGTCGGCTGCCGCCATCTGCTCCCGCACGAGCGCCTCGACCTCGTCCTGCTCGCCGGCGGCGACCTCCAGGACCAGCTCGTCGTGCACCTGCAGGAGCATGCGCGAGTCCAGCCGCCGACGTCGCAGCTCGGCGTCGACCCCGAGCATCGCGAGCTTGATGAGGTCCGCGGCGCTGCCCTGGATCGGGGCGTTGAGCGCCATCCGCTCGGCCGCCTCGCGGCGCTGTCGGTTGTCGCTCGTGAGGTCCGGCAGGTACCGCCGCCGGTCGAGGACCGTCGCCGTGTACCCCGTCGCCCGTGCCGTGTCCACCACGCCCGTGAGGTACTCGCGCACACCGCCGAACCGCGCGAAGTAGTCCTTCATGAGCTCGGCGGCCTCGGACACCTCGATCGAGAGCTGCTGCGACAGGCCGTACGACGAGAGCCCGTACGCGAGCCCGTAGGACATCGCCTTGATCTTCGAGCGCTGCGCGGCCGTGACCTCGTCGGTGGGCACGCCGAACACGCGCGAGCCGACGTAGCTGTGCAGGTCCTCCCCCGAGCGGAACGCCTCGATCAGGCCCTCGTCGCCCGACAGGTGCGCCATGATCCGCATCTCGATCTGCGAGTAGTCCGCGGTGAGGAGCGTCTCGAACCCGTCCCCGACGACGAACGCCCGGCGGATCTGCCGGCCGGCCTCGGTGCGGATCGGGATGTTCTGCAGGTTGGGGTCCGTCGAGGACAGCCGCCCCGTCGCCGCGATCGTCTGCTGGAACGTCGTGTGGATGCGGCCGTCGGGAGCGACCGAGCGCTGCAGACCCTCGACCGTCTGACGCAGGCGGATCGCGTCACGGTGCGCGAGCAGGTGCTCGAGGAACGGGTGCTGCGTGCGCGCGAACAGGTCCGTGAGCGCCGCGGCGTCCGTCGTGTAGCCGGTCTTGATGCGCTTGGTCTTCGGCATCTGCAGCTGGTCGAACAGCACCTCCTGCAGCTGCTTCGGCGAGCCGAGGTTCACCTCGCGCCCGATCACCGCATAGGCCTCCTGCGCGGCGCGCGTCACCTGGCCGTCGAACTCGCGCTCCAGGTGGTGCAGCCAGTCCGCGTCGACCGCGATGCCCGTGCCCTCCATCCGCACGAGCACGGCCTGCAGCGGCAGCTCGACGTCCCGCAGCAGGTGCGCCGCGCCGCGGTCCTCGACCTCCGACTCGAGCACGTCGGCCAGGTCCCGGACCGCCGCGGCCCGGACCGCGGCCCGGCGGTCCTCCCCCGTGCCGTCGAGCTCGAGGTCGAGCGCTCCCTGGCCGCCCGTCGCGGCGTCGTCCTCGCCGAGCTCGCGGTGCAGGTAGCCGATCGCGAGGTCGGGCAGGTCGTACGCGCGGCGGTCGGGCTGGCACAGGTACGCCGCGAGCTCGGTGTCCGAGCGCACGCCCGCGAGCGTCAGGCCGCGGCCGCGCAGCGCGTGCGCCGCGACCTTCGCGCCGTGCACCGCCTTGCCGCGCGCCTCGTCGGCCAGCCACGCGGCGAGCGCGTGCTCGTCGGCGGGCGACACCTCGGCCAGGTCCACGACGGCCGCGCGACCCTCGGCGTCGGCGATCGCCACACCCCATGCGTCCCCACCCGCGGGTGCGCCCGAGCCGCGCACGTCCAGGCCCAGCACCGCGTCCGAACGCTCTGCGAGCCAGCCCTCGAGCGCACCGTCGGCGAGCTCGGCCAGCTCGAGCGCCGCCGCCGCCACGGCCACCGCGGACGTGCTCGACTCGTCGGGCAGCATCGCGAACAGGCGGTCGCGCAGCGTGCGGAACTCGAGCTCGTCCAGGATCGAGTGCAGCGCCTGCCGGTCCCAGGGCCGCGCCTCGAGGTCCTCCGGGCCCATCGGCAGCTCGAGGTCGGTGACGAGCTGGTTGAGCTGCCGGTTCAGCTGGACCTGCGCGAGGTTCGCGCGCAGCGACTCCCCCGCCTTGCCCGTGATCCGGTCCGCCGCGGCGACGACGCCCTCGAGCCCGTCGTACTGCGTGAGCCACTTCGCGGCCGTCTTGGGACCGACGCCCGGCACGCCCGGCAGGTTGTCGGACGTCTCGCCGACGAGCGCCGCGAGGTCGCTGTACCGCTCCGGCGGCACGCCGTACTTGGCGGCGACGGCCTCCGGCGTCATCCGGGTGAGCTCGGAGACCCCACGCACCGGGTAGAGCACGGTCACGTCGTCGCGCACCAGCTGGAACGCGTCGCGGTCGCCCGTGCAGATGAGCACGTGCATGCCCTGCGCCGTCGCCTGCGTCGCGAGGGTCGCGAGCACGTCGTCGGCCTCGAACCGCTCCTTGGTGAGCACGGGGATGTGCAGCGGCTCCAGCACGCGGCGGATCACGTCCACCTGGCCCCGGAACGGCTCGGGCGTCGCGTCCCGCGTCCCCTTGTACGCCTCGTACTGCTCGGTGCGGAAGGTCGTGCGCCCGAGGTCGAACGCGACCGCGACGTGCGTCGGCTGCTCGTCGCGCAGGAGGTTGGCGAGCATCGAGGTGAAGCCGAACACCGCGTTCGTCGGCTGGCCCGACGACGTCGCGAAGTTCTCGACCGGGAGCGCGAAGAACGCGCGGTACGCCATCGAGTGGCCGTCGATCAGCAGGAGCCGCGCAGGCTCCTGCCGCTGCCCGCCACGACCGTCCTGGTCCACGTCCCGCCCGACTCCCGGTCCGACTTCCCGGTCCACGTCCCGCTGTCCCTCGCTCACGGGTGCCAACCTATCTGCCATGACCGACACGCCCGAGCCCGCGCCCGCCGCAGGCCCCCACGCGTACCCCGTCCCCGGCAGCGGCCGCAGCGGTGTCCCCGAGGCGCTGGTCGACGAACGCGGGACCCTGATCGAGCGGCTCGGGATCGTGGTGCGCGAGGTCAGCGCCGAGCACGCGGTCGCGACGATGCCCGTCGCCGGCAACACGCAGCCGTTCGGCCTGCTGCACGGTGGGGCGACCGCCGCGCTCGCCGAGACGCTCGGCTCGTACGCCGCGGTCGCGCACGCCGGACCGGGGCGGGTCGCGGTGGGCATCGAGCTGAACGCGACGCACCACCGCTCGGCCCGGAGCGGGACCGTCACGGGCACGGCCCGTGCGGTGCACCTGGGCCGGACGCTGGCGACCTACGAGGTCGTGGTCGACGACGACGAGGGGCGACGGCTGTGCACCGCGCGCCTCACGTGCATGGTCCTCGACGCGCGCTGAGCACTGCGCGGGCCGGCCTCGCGCCGGTGCGGCACCGGAGCGGCTGACGCGGTGCCGCTCGGGTCACCAGCCCCGGCCGGGCGTCGCCGAGGGTCGGCGCAACGCGGCGGAGCGGTCGATGCGCAGGCCCAGCGCCGCGGACTGCTCGGCCTCGGCCGGCTGCCGGGCGGCGCGTGCCTGCCGGCGCCGCGCGATGAGGTCCTCGAGCCCTCGGGGAGCCGGCCGGCGCGCGGGCACCGCCGCCGCGCCGTCGTGCTGCAGGCGGCGCTGGAGCGCGGCCGTACCGGCGACCCGGAACGCCGCGGCAGGGGCGAACCCCAGCCGGGCCAGGAAGCGCTGCATGCCGCGCGCGCCGGGCAGCGGCGCCGCGTAGACCTCGGCGGCGCCGTTCTGGTCCGCGAGCGAGACCGCGTGCGCGAGCATCGCGTGGCCGAGCCCGCGCCGGCGCGCCGTGCCGACCACGTAGATCGCCTCGAGCGCCAGCGACGTGCCGTCCTGGAACAGGCTCGGTCCGACGAGCCGCCCGAGCAGGAGCCCCGCGGGCTGCTCGTCGATCGTCCCGACGAGGACCATCCCGCCCTCGACCCCGAGGAGCGCGCCGAGCTGGCGGCGCAGGCGCTCGGTGTCGTCGGTGCAGAGCTGGGCGCCGGTCCCCGCCTCCTTGCGGGCCTCGAGGCACAGGTGCACGAGGTCGTCGAGGTCGGCGGGCCGGGCAGCGCGCGCTTGCACTCCAGGACGCACGGTTTCGAGCACCTCCGGCGGACGAGGGGGATCCGGACTCCGGCACGCCCCGCTGCCCACGACGGCGCCGACGTCGATCATGGACCACATCGGGCCGCCGTGCCTAGTCCCGGACCCGGCGCTGTGACCGTTCCGAGCCGGGGCTCCGGGACGTTCCGGACGTCCGGTCGCCCGCTCCCGCAGGAGGTTCTGCGCGCATCGGACGCCTCCGATCGTGCGACACGCGCCCGTCCTCTGGGCAACGCGAAACGAGATCGACACAATCAGTGCCTAACGTCGGCCGCGCCTCGCGCCCGGCGCGGCTCGAGGCACCAGCTGCACCCTGCAGAACCACCCTGCAGAACCACTTTGCAGTACCACCCCGTACCACCAGCACCTTGCACCACGTAGGACGACCGCCTGACCCCCCGGGCGGTGTTGCGAGTACAGGACGGAGGTCCTAGGTGAGCGCTCTCGCCCATCCAGGACGAGCACCGGGCACGGCACGGCACGCGATCTCGAGGCGCACCAGACGCGCGGCAGGCACGCTCGTGCTCGCGCTGGTGGCCCTCCTGGCCCTGGTCGTGCACGCCGGTCCGGCGTCCGCGGCCACCGCGGCGCCCTGCACGCCCGACGCGACCACAGGCTGTGTCCTGGGGACGATCAAGACCGCGGCCGGGGAGCCGGCGGTCGGCGTGGTCCTCACGGTCGAGGGCGGCGGCGAGAGCGTGGAGGTGACCACCGGGGCGGACGGCACGTGGTCCGTGCCCGTCACGACCGCCGGGGACTACACCGTCTCGATCGACCCCGCGACCCTGCCCGAGGGCGAGACGCTGCGCGACCCGTCGGTGACCTCCCGGACCGTCAAGGTGCTGCTCAACTCGCAGTCGCGGGCGCTGTTCGCGCTCGGTGAGCCCACCGGCGGCGCGACGACCTCGCCCACGTCCGGCGCGAGCGCCGCTCCGGACGACGGTCCCGGTCCGACGAGCGGCAGCAGCACCTCCGGCGGCGGCGTGACGGGCAAGCGCGTCGCCCAGCAGCTCGCGAACGGTCTCGTGTTCGGTCTGCTGCTCGCGCTCGCGTCGGTCGGGCTCTCCCTCATCTACGGCACCACCGGGCTGAGCAGCTTCGCGCACGGCGAGCAGGTCACGCTCGGGGCGATCCTCGCCTACTTCTTCGTCCAGACGGTCGGGCTCGACCTGTGGCTCGCGGCGGTGCTCGCGACCCTGCTCGGCGCCGCGTCGGGCTGGCTGCAGGACGCCGGGATCTGGCGACCGCTGCGGCGCAAGCGCATCGGCCTGACGCAGCAGATGATCGTCACGATCGGCCTGTCGATGGTGCTGCAGTACCTGTTCCAGTTCCTGCTCGGTGGCGGCCGGCTGCGCATCGACACCACGAACCCCACGCGGGTCTCGATCGGACCCGTGTCCCTCACGCAGCAGGCGATCGTGTCCGCCGGGATCGCGGTCGTCGTCCTCGCCGCCGTCGCCGCGTTCCTCCTGTACAGCCGCACCGGCCGTGCGACGCGCGCGGTGTCCGACAACCCGGCGCTGGCCGCCGCGTCGGGCATCGGTGTCGAGCGCGTCATCCGGATCGTCTGGACCGGCGCCGCGGGCCTCGCGGCCCTCGGTGGCGTGCTGACCGGTCTGTACTTCCAGTCGACCGCCTGGAACATGGGCGGCACCGTCCTGCTCCTGATGTTCGCCGCGGTCACCCTCGGCGGGCTCGGCACGGCGTGGGGTGCGCTCGCCGGGTCGATCGTCATCGGCGTCGTCGCCGAGATGTCGAGCCTCGTCATCCCGTCCGACATGAAGTACGCAGGAGCGCTGCTCATCCTCATCCTCGTCCTGCTCGTGCGGCCCCAGGGCATCCTGGGCCGCCGGGACCGGATCGGCTGAGGCCAGGAGGGACACCATGGACTGGACCCGGATCCTCACCAACGTCGCGGGCGAGGCGTTCGCCCCCGCGACCGCGGCCTACGCGCTCGCCGCGATCGGCCTCAACGTGCACTTCGGCATGACGGGACTGCTCAACTTCGGGCAGGCCGGGTTCGTGCTGCTCGGTGCGTACTCCTACGCCATCACCGCGATCGCCGGGTGGCCGTTCTGGGCGTCGGTGCTCGCCGCGATCGCGTCCGCGGTCGTGTTCGGCATCGTGCTCGGCATCCCGACGCTCAAGCTGCGCGGCGACTACCTGTCGATCGTCACCATCGCCGCCGCGGAGATCGTCCGCATCGTCAGCCGCTCGACCTCGCTGACCGAGCTCACCGGCGGCAACTCCGGCCTCTCGGGCGGGGACGGCTTCAAGAAGTCCTTCGAGGCGCTGTGCCCGTTCCCCGACGGGACGACGACGGTCTGGCTGTGGACCTACCCCAACTGCACCTCGGGGTCGTGGTGGCTGCGCGTCGCGGCATGGGCCGCGGTCGCGATCGGCTGCCTGCTCGTCTGGCGGTGGATGCGCTCGCCCTGGGGCCGCGTGCTCAAGGGCGTGCGCGAGGACGAGGACGCGGTGCGCGCGCTGGGCAAGAACGTCTACGGCTACAAGATGCAGGCGCTCGTGCTGGGCGGCGTCGGCGGCGCGATCGCGGGCATCTTCTACACGCTGCCCACGGCCGTGCAGGCCGACTCGATGGGCCGCACCATGACCTTCAACATCTGGACGATCCTGCTGCTGGGCGGCGCCGCGACGGTGTTCGGCCCCGTGCTCGGGTCGGTCCTCATGTGGACCGTGTTCATGCTGGTCAAGAGCGTGCTGCGCGACCTGGACCTGTCGTTCATCTCGAGCACGCAGTCCGAGGCCTTCTCCTGGATGCTCGTCGGGCTCACGCTGATGCTGCTCGTGATCTTCCGGCCGCAAGGCATCCTCGGCGACAAGAAGGAGCTGGCGATCGATGTCCGCTGAGACTCCCGACACCCCCGGCGCCGAGGCCCGCGCGGTCGTCCCGCGCGAGCGCATCGCCCGCGAGCTCGCCTCGGTCCCCCGCGTCCCCGGCGCCCCCAAGCCCGACCCGATCATCGTCGCGTCGGACGTGCGCCGGACGTTCGGCGGCATCAACGCCGTCGACGTCGAGCACCTGGAGGTCCAGCGCGGCGCCATCACCGCGCTCATCGGTCCGAACGGTGCGGGCAAGACGACGCTGTTCAACCTGCTGACCGGGTTCGACCGCGCCGACGCCGGCCAGTGGACGTTCGAGGGGCGCCCGGCGCAGGGCAAGCCTGCCGCCCGGATGGCCGGCGCGGGCATGGTGCGCACGTTCCAGCTCACCAAGGCGCTGTCCCGCATGACCGTCATGGACAACATGCGGCTCGGCGCGACCGGTCAGCGGGGCGAGAACCTCTTCGGGTCGCTGCTGCCGTGGCTGTGGCGGGCGCAGGAGGCGGAGGTCACCGAGCGGGCGCGCGAGCTGCTCGAGCGGTTCAAGCTCGACGGCAAGGCCGACGACTTCGCCGGGAGCCTCTCGGGTGGGCAGCGCAAGCTCCTCGAGATGGCGCGCGCTCTCATGACGCGTCCCACGATGGTCATGCTCGACGAGCCGATGGCCGGCGTGAACCCCGCGCTCACGCAGTCCCTGCTGGGCCACATCCAGGCGCTGCGCGACGAGGGCATGACCGTCCTGTTCGTCGAGCACGACATGCACATGGTGCGGCACATCTCGGACTGGGTCGTCGTCATGGCCGAGGGGCGCACCGTCGCCGAGGGCCCGCCCGAGACGATCATGCAGGACCAGGCCGTCGTCGACGCCTACCTCGGGGCGCACCACGACACGGACCTGGGTGACGACTCGCTGCTCGCGGACGACGTCGTCGAGCAGTACGAGGCAGAGGCCGAGGCCGAGGAGGCGACGCAGTGACCACCCAGACCACGGCACGGGACGTGCACCGCGGTGCACCCGACGGCGAGCCGCTGCTCGACGCACGCGACCTGTACGCGGGGTACCTGCCGGGCGTCGACATCCTCAACGGCTGCAACCTCGTCCTGCACCCGGGCGAGCTCGTCGGCATCATCGGGCCGAACGGCGCCGGCAAGTCGACGCTGCTCAAGGCCCTGTTCGGCCTCGTGCCGATCCGCCAGGGCAGCGTGACGCTGGGCGGCGACACGATCACGAACCTGCGGGCCGACAAGCTCGTGCGACGCGGCGTCGGGTTCGTGCCGCAGACCAACAACGTGTTCCCCTCGCTGACGATCGAGGAGAACCTGCAGATGGGCATCTTCCAGGACCACAAGCGGTTCGCCGAGCGGTTCGCGTTCGTCACCGACATCTTCCCCGCGCTCGGCGAGCGCCGACGGCAGCGTGCGGGCTCGCTGTCCGGGGGTGAGCGCCAGATGGTCGCGATGGGCCGCGCGCTCATGATGGAGCCGTCCGTGCTGCTTCTCGACGAGCCCTCGGCCGGGCTCTCCCCCGTGCGCCAGGACGAGGCGTTCCTGCGCACCCGCAAGATCAACAAGGCGGGCGTCTCGATCGTCATCGTCGAGCAGAACGCGCGGCGCTGCCTGCAGATCTGCGACCGGGCGTACGTGCTGGACCAGGGCCGCAACGCCTACTCGGGACCCGGGCGGGAGCTCATGCACGACCCGAAGGTCATCGAGCTGTACCTGGGCACGCTCGCGACGGACGTCGAGGCCGCGGCCAAGGACAAGCCCGCCGACTGAGCACGCCCTGACGACGAGGGCCCGATCCCCCAGGGGTCGGGCCCTCGCCGTCCTGGCGCGCCGCCCACCAGCACCCGTGAGGCGTGGCCGGTTCCGGACCCGTGCCGCGCCCGGAGCGGGCCGGACGTGCGCCGGCCCCGACGGTCGCGGTGACCGCCGGGGCCGGCGCAGGTCGGCTCGACGAGGGTCAGCCCTCGACGGAGCCCTCCACGGCCTTCTTCCACGTGATCGTGTTGTCGTCGTTGTAGCCGTAGATCCCGATGAACGCCGACGACGGGTCGTTGTCCTCGTTGAACGGACCGGCGCCCGAGACCGCCTCGTAGTCGATGTCCTCACCCGCGGTCACCAGGTCGGCGCACTCCTTCCAACCGGTGCACTTCGTGCCGCCGTCGGCGCCGGACACGGCCGCCATGTTCTCCTGGATCGTCGCGCCGTCGACGCCGCCGCCCTTGAGCGCCGCGAGGGCGACGAGGATCGCCGCGTCGTACGACTCGGGGCCGTACGCGTAGTCCGTCAGGTCGGGGTCGACCTCGAGCATGCGCGCCTTGAAGTCGTCGTTCGGGTACGAACCGGGGATCGTGCCCTGCGACGTCCACGCGGCGAGCGTGCCGGCCTCGAAGTCCTTCGAGTAGTCGGCCGTGTTGCCGTCGACCATGTAGATGCGACCCTCGTAGCCCGCCGCGACGAGCTCGGGGACGATCGACTTGGTCTGCTCGAACGCGATGATCGCGATCGCCTCGGGCGCGCCGCCGTTGTTCGACGTCATGACGCCCGCGACCGGGTCGGCGAACGAGGACGACGTCGGGTCGAACTCCTCGTCCTTGTTGCCGTACGTGACGGTCGCGCCGGCGGCCTCCACCGTCGACTTCACCACGTCGCGCAGCGACGTGCCGTACTCCTCGTTGAAGACGAGGATCCCGAGGCTCGTCACGCCGTCGTCAAGGATGAGGTTGCCGAGCGCCGAGCCCTGGACCGTGTCCGGCGGCGCGGTGCGGAAGTAGAAGTCGCTGTACCCCGACAGGCTCGTCGCCGTGTTCGCCGGCGAGACCATGACGACCTTCGCGTTGGTGATGTCGTCGACGACGAGCTGCGTGACGGACGAGGACGCGGCGCCGATGACGGCCTGCACGCCCTTCGACTGCAGGTCGGTCCACGACTGCGGAGCGACGTCACCGTGGTCGGCGTCCGAGGAGTCGGCGTGGTGCACGACCACGTCCTTGCCGTTGACGCCGCCGTTCTCGTTGATCTCCTGCACCGCGAGGTCGACACCCGCGATCTCGGGCGGGCCGAGGTAGGCGAGCGAACCGGTCTGCGGCAGCAGCGTGCCGATGACGAGCTCGCCGTCGCCGCCACCGCCGGTCGGCGCGGCGGACGTGCCGGCGGCGCCGGGCGTCTCGTCGTCCGAGCCGCCGTCCGACCCGCATGCGGTCAGGGCCAGGGCGACTGCGCCGGCGAGGGCCGCGGCCCTCATCGCGTGATGAGAACGAACCATGGGCGTTCCAACCTCTCCGTGAGGGGTGCGTCCGGGATGCCGGTGGAGTCCGGTTCCCGTACAACGTGACGCGACGGTAACCATGGTTTGTATCCGGAATGTGTCCGCCAAGATCGCGCACCGCTTCGTTGCCAAGTCGTGATGAAACGGATCACTCGAACGGCCCTGCCCGCGAGGCGAGACGGCCGATCTCGCCACGGAAGACGCCGCGTGCCGCGCGCGCCGGCCCGCCGCCGAGCAGAATCGACCCGTGCGACTCGCGACCTTCAACGTCCAGCACGGCCGGACGGCCGACGACCGCCGCGTCGACGTCGCGCGGTTCGCCCGCGCGGTCCGCGACCTCGACGCCGACGTGCTGGCGCTCCAGGAGGTCGACCACCGTCAGCTGCGTTCCGGCCGAGCGGACCTCACCGCTGTCGCCGCGCAGGCCGGCGGCGCCCGCGACGCGCGACTGGCCGTCACCCTGCGTGGCCCGGTGGGTCTGTGGCGTGAGCCGCGCGACGAGGCGGCGCCGCGGGGTGCCGCGTACGGGGTGGCGTTGGTGTCCCGCTTCCCCGTGCTCGACTGGCGCACGGTGCGGCTCCCCCGGCGCCCGGGCGTGACCTGGACCCGACGCCCCGGCAGGCTTCCGCGCCCGCACCACGACCACCCGCGCGCCGCGCTCGTCGGGGTGCTGGACACGCCGGACGGGCCGCTGACCGTCGCGTGCGTGCACCTGTCGTTCCTCGCGGGGCAGAACACGGTCCAGGCGCGGCACCTCGCGCGTGAGCTCGCGGACCTGCCGCGCCCGCTCGTCGTCCTGGGCGACCTCAACGTCGGCCCCGCGACCGCGCGGGCCGCGACCGGCCTGCGCTCGCTCGCGGACGCACCGACCTACCCGGTGCACGCCCCCACCGCACAGATCGACCACGTCCTCGCCGAGGGCGACGTCCACCCGACCGGCCCCGGCCGCAGCGTGGACACCGGCCTGTCCGACCACCGCGCGCTCGTCGTCGACGTGCGCCTCGGGCCCCCGACCCCTGACGACGGCCCCTGACGACGACGTCCCCGCCGCGGCCGGCCGGAGCCGTCGCGACGGGGACGTCGTGGAGTGCGGGGAGTCAGGCGCCGCCGACCTGCTCGATGACCGCGTCGGCCACCTCGCGCATCGTCAGGCGCCGGTCCATCGAGGTCTTCTGGATCCACCGGAACGACTCCGGCTCCGTCAGCCCCATCTTCGTCATGAGCAAGCCCTTGGCCCGGTCCACGCGCTTGCGGGTCTCGAACCGCTCCGCCAGGTCGGCGACCTCGGACTCGAGCGCGCTGATCTGCGCGTACCGGGAGATCGCGATCTCGACCGCGGGAAGCAGGTCGGCCGGGCTGAAGGGCTTGACCACGTACGCCATCGCGCCGGCGTCGCGCGCCCGCTCGACGAGCTCCGTCTGCGAGAACGCCGTGAGCAGCACCACGGGGGCCACGTGCTCCTTGGCGATCCGCTCGGCCGCGGAGATCCCGTCGAGGACCGGCATCTTGACGTCCATCACGACGACGTCCGGCTTCAGCTCGGTCGCGAGCGCGACCGCCTGCTCGCCGTCCCCGGCCTCACCCACGACGTCGAACCCACCGTCGCGCAGCGTCTCGACGACGTCCATGCGGATGAGCGCCTCGTCCTCGGCGACGACGGCACGCCGCGCCGGGCGCGCGCCCGTCGGCGCGCTCGCGGAGCCCGTGTCGGGGAGGTCCACGGCGTCGGAGCTCGCCTGGGCGGGGTCGGTGCTGGCGTCCTTGGTCACGGACACAGCGTAATGGCCCGCGGTCCGCTCGCACCGCGCGCGCGCCGTGTGACACCGTTCACGCGCGGCCGGGCGCCGTCCGGGTCGAGGACGTGCGCCGATATGCTGGCGACCGGCCCCGATAGCCCAACCGGCAGAGGCGTTCGGCTCAAACCCGATCCAGTGTGGGTTCGAATCCCACTCGGGGCACCGCTCGAGAGCACGTCCACGACCACGTCCCGCAGCCGCTCGCCGAGGCGGTCCATGTCCGCGCCCTCGGTCACGGCGCCCAGCAACGACGTCCCCTCGGTGAGCTGCGAGCGGATGCTCTCCAGGTCCTCCTCAGCGATGCCGATCCCCGCGACCGACTTCGCGACGGCACCCACTCCCGCGCCGACCGCGACGCCGAGCAGCGGGGCGAAGAACAGCCCGCCGAACAGCAGACCCCAGAACGCACCCCACGCCGTGCCGCGCTTCGTGTCGTCCCGCGCGTGGTGCAGCTCGGGGCGCTGCTCACCCTGCGGCCAGCTGATCACGGCGTGGTCGACGAGCGTCACCAGGCCGTCGGTCTGCGCCGCCTCGAGCGCGACGACGGCCTTGGCCGCGCCGTCGTCGGTCTCGAACTTCCACGCCGTGAACGTCGTCATCGCGACCTCCGTGCCGGTCCATGTCGGTCCAACCCCGACGGTCGCCATCGTCGGCGCGCGGCCCATGGCGTGCCATCACCCCGCGGGGGTGATCTCCAACGCGGACCGCAGGGCGCGGTCCATCGCCGCGACGGGGCCCGGGTGCCCGGTCATGAGACGGACCTGCTCGGCGGCCTGGTGCAGCAGCATCCGCTCGCCGCCCACCGCGACGCCACCGAGCGTCACCCACCGCGCGTGCAGGGCCGTGGGTCGCGGGTCGTACGCGACGTCGAGCAGCACCCCGCGGGGCGCTCGGTCGAGGCGCTCGGCGATCGCGTCCGCCGCGCGCGGCGGGAGCGTGGAGACGACGACGTCCGCGGCGAGCCCGAGGGCGGGCGCGTCGTCGAGCGGACGCAGGACCGGCTCGACGCCCATGCGGTGCGCCGCGCGCAGCAGCGCGCCGGCACGCGCGACCGAGCGGACGAGCACACGCGGGGTGGTGCAGCCCAGCTCGGCGAACGCGGCAAGGGTCGACGAGGCGGTCGCGCCGGCACCGAGCACGACGGCGTCCCGCACCGCGGTCCCCGGGACGAGCCCCTCGCGCAGCGCGGCGACCAGCCCGTGCACGTCGGTGTTCGCGCCGACGAGCGACCGGCCCGGACCGGTGCCTTGCAGCAGCACGGTGTTCACGGCCCCGACGACCTGTGCGAGCGGCTCCACGTGGTCGAGCAACGGGATGACCGTCTGCTTGAGCGGCATCGTCAGGCTGAGTCCGGCCCACTCGTTGGACAGCCCTGCGACGAACCCCTCGAGCTGCGTCTCCGTGACGTCGCACGCCTCGTAGGTCCAGTCGTCGAGGCCGAGGGCCGCGTACGCGGCCCGGTGCAGCGTGGGCGACAACGAGTGACCGACGGGGTGCCCCAGGACGGCGGCGCGGCGTCGGACGACCGGCGTCGTGCTCACTGCGGGTTCTCGGCGAGCCACTCGTTCATCGCCGCGACGCACTGCCCGTGCTCGGCCTCGGTCACGCTGAACCACGTCTCGCCGGTCTCGAGGTTCACCGTGCACCAGTACATCCAGTCGCCCTCGGCCGGGTGCATGACGGCGCTGATGGACGCCTTCCCCGGCGACGCGATCGGCGTCGGCGGCAGACCCTTGAGCCGGCGCAGGTTGTACGGGTTGGAGGTGTCCTCGAGCATGGCCTTCGTCAGCTCGGTCCCCTTGACGCCCGCGCCGTACGCGACGGCCGCGTCGATGTCGAGGCGCCAGTCCTGCGCGAGGCGGTTCTCGATCGTCCGTGCGATCTTGGGGCGGTCGTCGTCGAGCTTGCCCTCACGCTCCACCAGGGACGCCTTGATGAGCGTGGTCTCCCACTGGTCCTCGGGCACCCCGAGGTCGGTGAGCACCTGCACGGTCTTGGTGACCATCGCCGTCAGGACGCCGGCCGCGTCGTCGTCGGGCTGGATCGCGTACGTCGCGGGGTACAGCCACCCCTCGAGCTCGCCGTCCGCCTGCGCGGGCAGGCCGATCGCGGACCCGTCGCCGACGACCTTCTCGACGGACTCCACCGACGTGCCGAGCGCGTCGGCCACCAGCGCGAGGATCTGCGAGGCGCGCCTGCCCTCGGGCACGACCAGCTTCTCCTCGACGCGCGTCGCGGGGTTCAGCAGGGCCGTCACGGCGTCCGCCGCAGGGATCTCGAGCAGCATCGAGTACGTGCCGGGCTGGATGCCGGTCGCACCGGGCGTCGCGTCGTAGGCATCGACGAACGCCCCCACGGAGGCGACCACGCCCGCGTCCTTCAGGGTCTGGCCGATGGCCTGCCCCGAGTCGCCGGGGTTGACCTGGATCTCCACGGAGCCGTGCCCCGGGCCCGGGAAGTCCGTCGCCGTCGCGACCTTGGAGTCGCCACCCAGCATGTCGCCGAGCATCGACCAGACGAGGTAGCCCGCCCCGCCGACGAGCACGAGCACGACGAGCACGACCCATGTCGTGCGACGCCGGCGCGCCTTGCGCACGCGCGCCTGCTTGCGGCGGTCACGGCTGTCGCGGCGCGTGGCACGAGCCTGCGGCGCCTCGCCGCCGTCCGGGCGTGCGGGGGCCCACCACTCGGTCTGACTCTCGCTCACGTCGGGTTCTCCCCATCGTCGGCCGTCTGCACGGTCGGGTCTGCCGGTCCGGGACGGGGGCGAGCCTACGTCCCGGCCGTCGTCCTGCTCGTCGTCTCACTCGTCCTTCGCGGCGTCGATCTGCGCGACCATCTCCTGGAACTCGTCGTACGTCACCGCGAACACCGTCTCGCCCGTCTCGGCGTCGACCATCGTCCAGAACAGCCAGTCGCCGTCGGCGGGCGCGAGCACCGCGTCGAGCGAGGCTGCGCCGGGCGTCGCGATCGGCGTCGGCGGCAGACCGAGGTTCACGTACGTGTTGTAAGGGTTGCCGGTGTCGGCGCGCATCGCCTCGGTCGGCGGGGACGTGGTCCCCGCGCCGTAGGAGACCGTCGCCGGGATCTCGAGCGGCCGTTCCTTCTCGAGCCGGTTCTCGATGAGCCGGGCGAACGTCGCACGCGTCGAGTCCACCGTCATCTCCCGCTGGACCAGCGAGGCCTTGGTGAGCACCGACTGCCACACGTCCGGGTCGACCCCGCGGTCGGTGAGGTCCTTGACGGTGCGCGCGACGAGCTGGCCGAGCACCTTCGCCGCGCCGGCGTCGGACGGGACCTCGTACGTGCCGGCCGCGAGCCACCCCTCGACCTTGCCGCCCGCCTGCGGGGGCAGACCGATGGCCTCCGGGTCCTGGGCCGCCGCCTGCAGGTCCGCGAGCGGGATGGTCGTCTTCTCGGAGACCTTCGCCAGGATCTGCCACGACGCCAGCCCCTCGGGGAGCGTCACCGTCAGGGACGCCTTGCTCGCCGGGTCGAGCAGCGCCGCGACCGCGTCGGCGGAGCTCATCTCGAGCGCGAGCTCGTAGGTACCCGGTGCGATCTCGCCCGCGTCCTGCGACGTGTACACCTCGGCGAACACGTCCGCGTCGGCGACCACACCGGCCTCGACGAGCGCCGCACCGATCGCGGCCGCACCGGAGTCCGCCTCGATCGTGACCCGCACCGAGCCGTGGCCCGGTCCCGAGAAGTCGGAGACCTTGCGCACCGCCTGCGTGCCGGCGGGCTCGTCGTCGCCCGCGAGCAGCGAGGCCACGACGTAGCCGGCACCGCCCAGCAGGGCGAGCACGACGAGCGTCACGACGAGCGTGCGGCGCCGCCCCTCCTGACGCTCGCGCTCCTGCCGGTCACGGCCCGAGCGGCGGTCCCGGCGCGACGGCGGCTGCGTCCGGGCCGCGTGGTCGGGCGCGCGGTCGGACGCGGGGCCGGCCGCGGGGTCGGGCGCGGGAGTGGCGACCCGGGGCGGAGCCCCGTCCGTCGTCCACCACTGCGTCTGGCTGCCCGTCACGTCCGCGTCGCTCCACCGTCGTCCGTCGCGTCGCCCACAGCCCCCTGACCCGTCGGGCCGAGCGACGGGTCCACCTCGACCCGTTCTCCGGGACGACGTCCCGTCGCACGCTCGGCGTCCAACGCGTACTGCAGGATCACCACCGCGGCGGCCTGGTCGACCACGTCGCGGTGGCGGCGCCCGGATCGGCCGGACGCCCACAGCGCCTGATGCGCGGACACCGTGCTCATCCGCTCATCGACCAACCGCACCTCGATCGGTGCGACGGCCTGCGCCAGTGTGCCAGCGTACGCGCGCGCGGAGTGTGAGGACGAGCTTTCCGCCCCCGAAAGGTGGCGTGGCAACCCGACGTACACACACCTCGCACAACGTTCGCGCGCCTCTCGCACGACCCGGGCGAGGTCCTTCGGCAGCCGCCCCGGACGGGTGCGACCGTCGCGGGCGAGCGTCTCCACGGGCGTCGCGAGCATCCCGTCGGGGTCGCTGGCCGCGAGGCCGACCCGGACGGTACCCACGTCCACCGCGAGCCGCGGACCCCGCGCGAGCGCGTCGTGCGCGACGTCGTCCGGCGTCCCCGGGCCGGGAGTCCCGTGCCCGGGGGCGCCGGACGGCGCGTACGCCATCAGGACGCGACCGCGGTCCGCACCGCGGCGAGCGCGTCGGTGAGCCGGTCGGCGTCCGAGCCGCCGCCCTGCGCGAGGTCGTCCTTGCCGCCGCCGCCACCACCGAGGACCTGCGAGGCCGTGCGGACGAGCGCACCCGCCCGGAGGCCGGCCTCACGCGCCGCGGCGTTCGTCGCGACGACGACGACCGGGCGGCCCTTGGCGACGCCACCGACCGCGACGACGCTCGGTGCCGAGTCCCCGAGCCGCGACCGCACGTCGAGCACCAGGGTGCGCAGGTCGTCGGGCGACTGCTCCCCCGCGTCGTACGCGACCACGCGCGTCACGCCGACCTGCTCGGCGCCCGAGGCGAGCGAGCCGGCCAGCGCGAGGACCTGTGCCTGACGCAGCGCGGCGAGCTCCTTCTCCGACTCCTTGAGCTTGGTCATGAGCCCGGAGACGCGCTCCGCGAGCTCGTCCGGCCGCGCACCCAGCAGACCCGAGAGCTGGCCGACGAGCGCGCGCTCCTTGGCCTGGTAGCCGTACGCGCCCGCGCCGACGAGCGCGTCGACACGCCGCACACCCGAGCCGATCGCGGACTCCGACAGCAGCGTGACCAGGCCCAGCTCGCCCGACCGGCGCACGTGCGTGCCCGCGCAGAGCTCGAGCGACCAGTCGCCGCCGATCGACACGACCCGCACCTCGTTGCCGTACTTCTCGCCGAACAGCGCCATCGCACCCATCGCGCGTGCCTCGTCGATCGGCTTGATCGAGTCGGTGACCTCGAGGTCGTCCTGCAGGCGCTCGTTGACGCGCGCCTCGATCTCGGCGACGACGTCGGCCGGGGTCGCGGACGGCGAGCGGAAGTCGAAGCGCAGCCGGCTGGGCGCGTTCAGCGAGCCGGCCTGCGTCGCGGACTCGCCGAGCGACTCGTGCAGCGCCTTGTGCACCAGGTGCGTCGCGGTGTGCGCACGAGCGATCGCCTGCCGCCGGCCGGTGTCGATCGACGCGGTACCCGGCTCGCCGAGCGTCACCGTGCCGTCCACGAGCCGACCGTGGTGCACCGACAGGCCCTTGAGCGGTGCCTGCACGTCGTCGACCTCGATGCGCGCGCCGTTGTCCAGCACGATCGTGCCGTGGTCGGCCTGCTGGCCACCGGCCTCCGCGTAGAACGGGGTGACGTCCAGCACCACCTCGACGTCCGCGGGAGCCGTCGCGGCGGGGGCGGGCACGCCGTCGACGAGCAGCCCGACGACCGTCGAGCGCGCCTGCGCGTCGGTGTACCCGACGAACGTCACGGGCTTGGCCGTCTCCGACGCGAGGGTCTGGTGCAGGTCCTGGTACGCCGCGAGGTTCGCGTGCCCCGCGCGCTTGGCGAGCGCGTCGGCGCGGGCGCGCGAGCGCTGCTCCGCCATGAGCGTGCGGAACGCCTCGCGATCGACGTCGACGCCGTGCTCCTCCGCCATCTCGAGCGTGAGGTCGATCGGGAAGCCGTACGTGTCGTGCAGCTGGAACGCGTCGGCGCCCGAGAGCACGGGACGCGCGCCGGTCTCGGCAGGTGCGCTCGCCTTGGCGCCCGCGACGGCGGTGTCGAGGATCGTCGTGCCCGCCGCGAGCGTCCGGCGGAACGCCTCCTCCTCCGCGTACGCGACCTGGCTGATGCGGTCGAAGTCGCGCTCGAGCTCCGGGTAGGAGTCCTTCATCGCGTCGCGGCTCATGGGGAGCAGGACCGGCAGCGCCGGGTCGTCCACGCCCAGCAGGCGCATCGCGCGGATCGAGCGGCGCAGCAGGCGGCGCAGCACGTAGCCCCGGCCCTCGTTCGACGGCGTCACGCCGTCGCCCATCAGCATGAGGCCCGAGCGGACGTGGTCGGCCACGACGCGCATGCGCACGTCGTCGTCGTGGTCCGCGCCGTAGCGGCGGCCCGACATCTGCACCGCGCCGTCGATCACCGGGCGCACCTGGTCGATCTCGTAGAGGTTGTCGACGCCCTGCAGCAGGTACGCGACGCGCTCCAGGCCCATGCCGGTGTCGATGTTCTTCTGCTTGAGGTCGCCCAGGATCGGGAACGACTCCTTGGTGCCGCCGTTGTCGCGCTCGTACTGCATGAACACGAGGTTCCAGATCTCGAGGTACCGGTCCTCGTCCACGACCGGGCCGCCCTCGGCGCCGTACTGCGGACCGCGGTCGACGTAGATCTCCGAGCAGGGGCCCGCCGGGCCACGTGCGCCCGTCGACCAGAAGTTGTCCTTCATCCCGCGGCGCTGGATGCGCTCGTCGGGCAGGCCCGCGATCCGCTTCCAGAGCGCTGCGGCCTCGTCGTCGTCGTGGAAGACCGTCACCCAGATCGAGTCGGGGTCGAAGCCGTACCCGCCGTCCGCCTGGCTGCCCGTGACGAGCTCCCAGGCGTACGTGATCGCGCCCTCCTTGAAGTAGTCCCCGAAGGAGAAGTTCCCGTTCATCTGGAAGAACGTGCCGTGCCGGGTGGTCTTGCCGACCTCCTCGATGTCGAGGGTGCGCACGCACTTCTGCACGCTGGTGGCGCGCGGCCACGGCGGCGTCTGCTCCCCGAGCATGTACGGGATGAACGGCACCATGCCCGCGATCACGAACAGCGTCGACGGGTCGGGCGAGATGAGCGGGGCCGACGGCACGACCGCGTGGCCGCGGGCGGAGAAGAAGTCGAGCCAACGCTGGCGGATCTCGGCGGTACGCATGATGTCCTCGGGGTCGTGACGGTGGGCCTGGCGGCCCGGGGGTGCTGCCGCGCGACGAGCGCGGCCGGGGTCTGTGGGGTCTGGTCCGGTCAGAAGAACGACGCGTCTGCGTCGTCGTCCGGGTCGTCGAGCGGTCCGGCCCAGCCGGGCGGCACGCGCCGCTCGCGCTGCGGGCCACGGCGGGCACCGCCACGCGCGTCGTCCCACGCGGAGCGCAGCTCGGCGGCACGTCGGCCGGCCCCGGCGCGGACCTCGTCGACGTCCACGTCGCCGACGAGCTCTCGGCGCAGCTGCGTCTCACGCTCCGCCATGCCGGCCGCGAACTCGTGGCGCGCGGTCGCGAACGCGCGCGTGAGCGACGTCG
>NZ_BJLP01000058.1 GCF_006538705.1 Cellulomonas uda | reverse complement strand
GGTCCAGCAGGGCTGGAGCGCCGACTGGAGCCAGTCCGGCTCGACCGTGACCGCCAAGAACGCCGCATGGAACGGCTCGCTGGCCCCCGGCCAGACGGCCGACATCGGCTTCAACGGCTCGCACTCCGGCACCAACACCAACCCGGTGAGCTTCTCGCTCAACGGCGCCAAGTGCAGCTGACCACCTAGCAGGGCGACGCGGGAGAGCCCCGGGGACCATCTGGTCCCCGGGGCTCTCCCGTCGTTCATGTCAGAGCAGGTTCATGTCAGAGCAGTCTGCTCATCGTCGGCCGCGCATGTTGGCGACCAGCGAGACGCCGATCACCGCGAGCACGATCTGGATGATCAGCTCGATCCAGTCGATGCCGTCGGTGTCCTTGACCCCGAGCAGCTCGGCGAGCAGCGAGCCGAGCAGCGCCGCGACGATGCCGACCACGATCGTCAGCCAGATGGGGATGTTCTGCTTGCCCCGAGCGAACAGCCGTCCGAGCGCGCCGATGATCAGGCCGATGATGATCGCGGAGATGATCCCCGAAATGGTCATGCCAACCTCCAGATGAACGCGGACTTCTCGGGTCCGGTTCTCCGGAATCTAGGGGCCCCGGCCTCGGTCCGCGCGTCGAGAGCGCGCCACCACCCGCGCGAGGGACCCCGCCACGCACGTCGTCGCCACTGCCTCCGGGACGCCCCGCCCGCCCGGGGCGAGGCGCGGACGCGTCAGCCCACGTAGGCGAATGTGTCGGGGTCGGGGCCCGTGCGGTGGCCGCGGTCGAGCGCGGTCAGCGCGGCCACGTCCGCGGCCGCGAGCTCGAAGTCGAAGATCGCCAGGTTCTCCTCGATCCGCGAGCGCGTGACCGACTTGGGGAACACGATGTCGCCGCGCTGCACGTGCCAGCGCAGCACCACCTGCGCGGGCGTGCGTCCCGTCTCGGCCGCGATGCGCTGCACCACCGGGTCCTCGAGCACCTCGCCCTTCGCGATGGGCGACCACGCCTCGGTCGCGATGCCGTGCTGGGTGTCCGCGGCGCGCACGGCCTCGTTCGTCAGGTACGGGTGCACCTCGATCTGGTTGACCGCGGGCACGACCGTCGCCTCGGCGAGCAGCCGGTTGAGGTGGTTGACCTGGAAGTTCGACACCCCGATCGCCCGCGCGCGGCCCGACGCGTAGATCTCCTCCAGCGCGCGCCACCGCGCGACGTAGTCGCTCACGGTCGGCAGCGGCCAGTGGATGAGGAACAGGTCGACGTGGTCCGAGCCGAGCGCCTCGAGCGTGCGGTCGAACGACGCGAGCGCGTCGTCGTGCGTGAGGTAGGAGTTGTTGAGCTTGCTCGTCACGAACACCTCGTCGCGCGCGAGGCCGCTGGCCGCGAGCGCGTCACCCACGCCCTTCTCGTTGGCGTAGCCCTGCGCGGTGTCGATGTGCCGGTACCCGACCTCGAGCGCGGTCAGGACCGCGTCCTTGGTCTCGTCGGGCGGGATCTGGAACGTCCCGTAGCCGAGCTGGGGGATGCTCACGCCGTTGTTCAGGGCGATGGTGGGGACGGACGTCATCGTTCCTCCTGTGCTGATGCGGTGCGCCCAGTCTCACCCGGATCCAGCCCGGATTCCCGACGAGCGCCCGCGCTCACGCGGACAGGTGGGTGACCTGCGGCCAGACCTGGTCCCATGGCCTCGTCGGCCCGTCGCACACGAAGAGCGGAGCCTGCGACGCCTCGTTGTCGACACCCGTGGCGACCGGGGCCACGCGGGTGCAGCCGCGCATCCACGAAGGCGCCCGCGGGTAGCCCGTCAGGACGACCGTGCGCTCGTCGTCGGGCGGCGGGCCCCAGGCGGCGAACCCGTTGTGGCCGCTGGCCACCCGAACGTCGGACGGCAGCACGCGCGCGTGCTCGAGCGCACCCGCGTCGCCGTAGCTGGCGGTCAGCACCAGCCCGGCGTCGTGCTCGTCGACGACCTCGGCGACGCGCGCGGTGAACACGTCCCAGCCGATCATCTCGACCTGGTCCTCCCCCAGCGCCGCCCACGGCGAGCCCGCGAACGTGCCCACCGGCAGCACGGGAAGCGCCGCGGGCAGCGCGACAAGGCTCGCGGCCGCCGCGATCGCGCCCAGCCGCGCGGTGCGTCGGGCCGGCCGTGTGGCCGCGAGCGCGCACACGCCCGCGGCGACGAGCGCCGGGTACAGGCCCGCGAGGTAGTACGCCTTGCCGCCCGTCAGGAGGAAGACGACGACGAGCAGCACGTACGCCCACGCGGCGGGCCGCGCCCACCGCCACGCGCGCTCCCGCAGCAGGCGCACGAGCCCGATCACCCAGACCACCGTCACCACGGGGTTGAGCAGCACGAGCGAGAGCCCGACGAACTCCAGCCGTCCCCCGAGGGTCAGGTACTCGTCGCGGATGTCCGCCGCGAGCTCGAGCTGCGGCCAGCCGTGCTGCGCCTGCCACAGCAGGTTCGGCAGCCACAGCACGAGCGCGATCCCGGCGCCCGCCCACGCCCACGGCGAGCGCGCGTGGTGGCGGGTCTCGCGCGTCGCCACCACTGCGACCGCGAGCGCGAGGAGCAGGAACGCCACCAGGTGCTTGTTCTCGAGCCCCGCCCCCGCCACCAGGCCGACGACGAGCCACCCGCGCGGGTCGTCGCGCCGCGACGTCGCGAGCGTGAGCCAGACGACGAGCGCCCAGAACAGCGTGTCCGTCGTCGTCGTCGACAGCATGTGCCCGGAGACCAGCGTCACGACACCGGTCGCGACCAGCACCGCCGTCACCGTCTGCTCGACGCGCGCCCCGCCCAGCTCGCGGGCCGTCAGCGCCGCGACCAGCACGAGCGCCCCGACGACGAGCGCAGGCACCACGTGCAGCGCCCACACGCTGCCGGGCGCGGCCTCGTCGGCCAGGCGCGCGAGCAGCGGCGTGAGCGGAGGCTGGTCCGGGTAGCCCCACGCGAGCCGGTGCCCCGCGGCGACGAAGTACAGCTCGTCCCGGTGCGCCCCGTACCGCCCCGCGAAGACGAGCAGCACGACGACGAGCGCACCGACCACCGCGAGCACGGGACCCCACGCCACCGCCGGCGGCGCACTGCGGGCAGCTGCGCCCCCGCCGCCGCTCGTCGTTCGCGGAGCGTCCAGCCATGCCATCCACGGCCCCCGTTCGGCGTCTCGTCGAGCACCCTGCGAGGAAACGTAGCGTGCGGGGCTCCCGCGCCGGGCTCAGGGGCGGAAGCGGCCCGTCTCGTAGGCCCACATCGCGATCTGGACGCGGTTGCGGGCGCCGAGCTTGGCCGTCAGGCCCGTCAGGTGGGTCTTCACGGTGCTCAGGGAGACGTGCAGCTCCGTCGCGATCTCGACGTTGGTCAGGCCGCGCGCGACGGCGAGCAGGACCTGCTCCTCGCGCGCGGTGAGCGGCTCGAGCGGGTCGCGGCGTGCGGCGGGGCGGGTCTGCGCGAAGTCCGCGAGCAGGCGGACGGTCACGGCCGGGGAGATGAGCGCCTCGCCGTCGGCGGCCGCGCGGACGGCCTGCGCGAGCAGATCGGGGCCGGCGTCCTTGAGCAGGAACCCGCGCGCACCCGCGCGCAGCGCACCGTGCACGTACTCGTCGAGGTCGAACGTGGTGATGACGACGACGGCGAGCGGGTCCGTGACGTCGGGTCCGGCGAGCAGGCGCGTCGCGGCCAGGCCGTCGGTCCCCGGCATCCGGATGTCGAGCAGGCACACGTCGGGGCGCAGCTCACGGGCCAACCGGACGGCCGCGCGACCGTCGGCGGCCTCGGCGACCACCCGGATGCCCGGCTGGGCGTCGAGGATCATCCGCAGCCCGGTGCGCACGATCTCCTGGTCGTCGGCGACGAGCACGCGCACGTCCTCGCCGGGCGCACGCTCGCCACGACGCGCGTCGTCGGAGGTCATGCGCCCACCCCCCGACGCGGCAGGACGGCCGAGACGACCCAGCCGTGGGGCTCCACGGGCCCCGCGACGAGCGTGCCGCCCAGCAGCGCCGCACGCTCGGCCATCCCGACGATCCCGTACCCCGTGCCGCGCACGGTCCCCACCGTCTCACCGTCGTCGGTCACCGTGCACCGGACCGCGTCGCCGTCGCCCGTGACACGGACGACGATGCTGGTGGCCGCGCGTGCGTGCCGCACCGCGTTGGTCACGGACTCCTGCGCGATCCGGTACACGGCACCGCCCACCGCGGGGCCCAGGTCCTCGAGGCGGCCCGACTGCTCGACGACCACGCGCGAGTCGGTCGCGGCGAGCGAGGGCACGTCCGTGACGTCGCGCACCGGGGCGAGCGCGGCCTCGTCGGCCCCGCGCAACGCACCGACGAGCGTGCGCATCTCGGCGAGCGTGCGCGCACCCTCGCGCTCGATCACGGCGAGCGCCTCACGCGCCGCGGACGGGTCCGTCGCCGCGACGACGCGGCCCGCCTGCGCACGCACCACGATCGCGGACACGTGGTGCGCGACGGTGTCGTGCAGCTCGCGCGCGAGCTGCTCGCGTTCGCGCACGCGCGCGTCCTGCAGCGCACGCGTGCGCGCCGTGAAGCCCAGGCGCACGACGAGCCCCGCGGCGGCGGGCAGCGAGACGACGAACAGTCCCGCGACCGTCTCCGTCACCGACGTCGGGTCACGGGTGATGCTCGACACGAACGCCGTGCCGAACACCGCCGACCCGAGCACGATCTGCCGACCGGAGCCCCACCGGTACAGCGCGTAGCCGAGCACCAGGACGAACCCCATCGACCCCAGGCCGACCGACCTCGTCGTCCCCGAGACGCGCACCGCGACCTCGACGACCAGCACGGCGCCGAACGCGACGAGCACGGCCGCCAACGGGTGGGTGCGGCGCCACAGCAGCGTGCCGGCCAGCAGGACCGTCATCGGCAGAGCCGCGAACGGCCACGCGACGTCCGTACGGAGCGTCACCTCCAGGACCGCGGTCACCGTGACCAGCACGACGAGCGCCCAGTCACGCCACACGCGCACGGGCGGGTCGGGGGCGGGCGGCAGCGCCCACAGTCGTCGCGCGGCGTCGAGGATCACGGCGCCCAGCGTAGGGACGCGGGACGCGGGCCGGATCGGCCGAAAGGTCAGGCCCGGGCAGCACGTCCGGCCACCGGGCACGGACCACGCGGCCGATGTGGCGCACCGGGGTCCGTCACGACGATCGACGGGTCCGAAGCTGCCGCCCGTCGTCCCGAGGAGAAACCGATGCTCGCCCAGATCCTGTACCGGATCGGTTGGTTCGCCACCCGGCGCCGCTGGGCGGTGATCGGCACGTGGCTCGCGCTCACGGTCGTGGTCGCCGGTGCGGCCGCCGCGTCGGGAGCGAAGCTCGAGGACGGGTTCACCGCGCCCGGGCTCGACTCCCAGCGCGCCAACGAGCTCGTCGCCGCGTCCGGCGGCGGGCAGGCCGGCATCACCGCGCAGGTGGTCGTCACCCCCGCGGGCGACGGGACGTTCCACGACGACGAGGCCGCGCGCGCGGCCCTGGCCCGGCTCCAGGCGGACGTGCGCGCACTGCCCCACGTCCTGGGCACCACCGACCCGACGGGAGCCCTCGCCGGGGCGCAGGACCCCGCGGCCGCCGGCGCCCTGTCACGCGACGGACGCGTCGCGCAGCTCCGGGTCCAGTACCCGGGGCTCGACCAGCTCTCCGCCGCCGACCTGACGGCCCTCGAGGCGGTGCCGCACGACCCCGCGCTGCGCGTCGAGATGGGCGGCGACCTGTTCTTCGCCTACTCGAGCGCGGACAGCAACGTGGGCGAGCTCGTCGGGATCGTCGCCGCGCTCGTCGTGCTGCTGCTCGCGTTCGGCTCGTTCGTCGCGGCGACGCTGCCCGTCGGCATGGCGGTGCTCGGCCTGGGCGTCGGGATCGGCGGGATGACGCTGCTGGCCGGCGTGACGACCGTGCCGAGCTTCGCGCCCGTGCTGGGCGCCATGGTGGGGCTCGGCGTCGGGATCGACTACGCGCTGTTCGTCGTGACGCGCCACCGTGAGCACCTCGCGGAAGGCATGGCGGTCGACGAGTCGGTCGCGCGGTCGCTCGCCGGGGCCGGGCGGCCCGTGGTGTTCGCGGGCGGGATCGTCGTCGTGTCGATCCTGGGCCTCGCGGTCGCGGGCGTGCCGTTCATGACCGCCGGGGGCATCGCGATCTCCCTCGTCGTGCTCGTCATGGTCGTCGCGTCCGTGACCCTGCTGCCCGCGCTGCTCGCGGTCGCGGGCCGACGCGTCGTGGGTCGCCACCGGCTCGAGACCACGAGCCCGCGGTGGGAGCGTTGGACCCGGCACGTCACCCGGCACCCCGCCGCGTACGGGGTCGGCGTGACCGTGGTCCTGCTCGCGCTCGCGGCGCCCGTCGTCGCACTCCGCGTCGGCATCCCCGACGACGGCGCCCTGCCGCCCAGCCGCACCGAGCGCCAGGCGTACGACCTGGTCGCCGAGGGGTTCGGGCCCGGCCGCAACGGCCCGCTCGTCGTCGTCGTCGACCTCGCCGGTGACACGCAGGCCGCCGACGCGGTGGCACAGGCCGTCGCCGCCGACCCGGGCGTCTCCGCGGTCGAGCCGCCCGTGCTGCGCGGCGGGCTCGCGACGATCGTCACGCACGCCACCACCGGCCCGCAGGACGTCGCCACGGCCCGCACGATCGACCGGCTCCGGACGCAGGTGTTCCCCGCCGCACTGGCCGGGACCCCCGCCGCGGCGCACGTCGGCGGTCAGACCGCGAGCTTCGCCGACGTCGGACAACGCGTGAACGACCGGCTCCCCCTGCTCGTCGGCGCGGTCCTCGCGATGTCGTTCGTGCTGCTCATGCTCGTGTTCCGCTCGGTGCTCGTGCCGCTCAAGGCCGTGCTGCTGAACCTGCTGAGCATCGGCGCCGCGTACGGCGTCATGGTCATGGTGTTCCAGTGGGGCTGGGCCGCCGACCTGATCGGGCTCGAGTCGACCGTGCCGATCGTGTCGTTCATCCCGATGTTCATGTTCGCGCTGCTGTTCGGGCTGTCCATGGACTACGAGGTGTTCCTGCTGTCCCGCGTGCGCGACGCGTACGCGGGCACGGGCTCGAACGACGAGGCCGTGGTCCGCGGGACCGCCCGCACCGGGCGCGTCATCACGTCGGCCGCCGCGATCATGGTCTGCGTCTTCCTCGCGTTCGTGCTGGGCGAGGACGCCGCGACCAAGATGTTCGGCGTCGGGCTCGCCACCGCGATCCTGCTCGACGCGACCCTGGTCCGACTCGTCCTGGTCCCCGCGACCATGAAGCTCCTGGGCGACGCGAACTGGTGGCTCCCGGGCTGGCTCGACCGCCTGCTCCCGCACGTCGACGTCACCGAACCTGCGTGACACGCCTGCGGCTCGCCCGAGGCACGCCCGCCGGGCGGGCCGCTCACACGGCGCGCGCAGCCACCCGTTCCACCAGCCGGTACCGGCTGCTCTCGTGCTCGACCGGCTCGAGCCCGGCCTCCGCGAGCCGGAGCAGCGGTCGGCGACGATGGTGCTCACCGTGCCGCCGCCCGACCACGTCCAGCCCGCGCTGCGCCATACGCCCCAGCCACGCCGACGACTCCACGTGGTCCGCCACGAGCACCCGCCCCTCGGGCCGGACCACACGGCGCAGCTCGGCCAGCACCGCGACCTCGTCGGGCACGCAGCACAGCGCGAACGTGCACACCACCGAGTCGAAGGACGCGTCCGGCCACGGCAGGTGCGCCGCGTCGGCCTGCACCGCCGTGACCGCCACCCGCTCGGCCGCCGCACGGTCCCGGGCAAGGGCCAGCATGGGCGCGCTCCGGTCGGTCACGACGAGCTCGTCGGACCGTCCGCGCAGGTACGGAAGGTTCGCGCCCGTGCCGACCGCGACGTCCAGCGTCCGCCCGCGCACGCGCTGCGCGACCCACTCCCGCGCGGGAGCGAGCAGGCGCGGCTCGACCCACGCGGTCGCCCGGTCGTACGTCGCCGCCTGCCCGTCCCAGTACTCGCGCGCGTCCACGCCATCTCCCACGTCCGACCTCCACGACAGCACGTATCGTGCCCGGTTCGTCCCGGTCGGCACGTCGAACGTGCATCGACACGGTGACGGAACAGCAACAGTGCCATCGATCGCCGTCGACCGGCCGCGACGACTCCTACGGTGCAGGCATGGCGGCGGACCGGGCAGGGGTGCGGTGGCGTGCGTCCGCGGTCGTCGCGGCGCTCGTCGTCGGTGCCGGGGCGACCCTCGCGACCACGCCCGGACCCGAGCGCTGCCCCGACCCGCCGGCAGACGGCGAGGTCAGCGCGTTCTACGGGCCGCAGGAGCACGAGGGCGGGAAGGGCTGGACCGCAGGCTCGTGGTCGTTCGACGTCGACGGCCGCACCGTCCCCGCGCACGTGAGCGTCTACGCACCCGGCTGCATCGCGGCCGACGACCGTGACGTCACGGTCTCGGTCGAGCTCAGCTTCGAGGGCGAGCGCATCGGGGCGGCGCCCGAGCGCGCGCTGCGCACCCTCACCGTCAGCGACGGTCGTGGTCGCGTCTGGGAACCGGTACAGGTCGACTCCCAGGAGTGGAAGGCGCAGGAGTACGAGGGCGGGCGCGCGGTCCCCGCACGCGCGAACCTCACGTTCGCGCTTCCGGTCGACATCGCCCCGCCCGTCACGCTGCACCTCGGCGACCTGAGCGGGGATGTCAGCACCGTCCCGCTCGACGAGCCCGCCTCAGCACCGGGCGCGCCGTGAGCACCGGGCACGCCGTGAGCACCGGGCACGCCGTGAGCACCGGGCACGCCGTGAGCACCGGGCACATGACGAACACCGCGCGGTCCGACGACCGCGTGCGGGGCGAGCTCGTCCTGCACCCCGTCGCCCTTGCGGGCCTCGTCGTGCTGCTGCTCAACGACCACGTCCTGAAGGCTGCCGCGCCCGGGTTCGTGACGGGCAAGCTCTCGGACCTCGCGGGGATGGCGTTCTTCCCGTTCCTCCTGCTCGCCGCGCGCGACGTCCTGCTGCGACGTCCGCCGACGGCCCGGTCGGCCTGGGTCGCCGCGGTCGTCACGGCGTCCACGTTCGCCGCGGTCAAGCTCTCGGACCCCGCGCGCGACCTGTACGCGACCGTCGTCGGCTGGCTCCGCTACCCGGCCGACGCCCTCCTCACCGGCACCGACTCCCCCGTCCCGGTCGTCATCCAGCCCGACCCGGGCGACGTGGTGACGGTCGTGGCCTGCGCCGCCGTCGTGCTCGTCGTGACCCGCACGCGTTCACGTCGAACCCCCCTCACCCGCGCAGCCTGTGTCAGCACCGCGTCCGCCGCACGGCCGTCACCCGTCACGGTCCCGGCCGGGGCTGACGCGCACCTCCACCGCCGGACCGTGCTCAGGTCCCAGGACGATGGTCCCTGGACACTCACGACAGCGCCCGGTACCCGGGCCTGAGCGGATTCCGGCGCCGACTGCGGCGACGCCGGACCACGTCAAGCGCCTCGCACGCGGTCCCGATGCGGGGACATGAGAATCGCCCCGTCCCGCGCCCTGACCATCGCCGCGTTCGCGGCTGCCATGTCGTTCGTCAGCGCCTGCGCGGGCGAGCCCGCTCCCGCCGAGACCGTCTACGTCACCGTCGAGCCGGCGCCGGTGGCACCCTCGAAGGAGCCCGCAGACGACCCGTCGACCCCCGAAGCGACCACAGAGCCGATCAACGACCCCGCCGCCGACCCCACGGCCGACGCTCCCGAAGAGCCCGCAGCGGAGACGTTCACGATGCCGCCCCTCGTCGGTGTCAACCTGCAGCTCGCTCAGGACACCCTGCAGGCACTCGGCTCCTGGTTCATGGACCAGGAGGACGCCTCCGGCCTGGGCCGGATGCAGATCAACGACTCCAACTGGACGGTCTGCGCGCAGGACCCGGGGCCAGGCAGCGTGGTGCCGGTGGAGACGGTCGTGACCCTCTCGTCGGTCAAGCTCGACGAGACCTGCCCCTGACCCAGCTGGCGCCGTCCCCCGCGGCGCACTGACGAGATCGGCGACTCACAGCGCACCGGTCTCTCATGACGCGATCAGTCCGGTCAGCCCCTCGCGGGACCGGGACTGATCGACGAGGATCGTCGGGAAGTGGCGCGCCGGGCTCGTCAAGCCCGCTCGCGATCGCGCAGGTCAGTGCCGCAGCGCGCATGGCGCGGCGGCCCCACGGAAGGATCGGTCACGGCATGACCGGGTATCTCACCGATCGCGGACCGGGCACCGGCGCGCGGCGCCCCGCTCGCTCCTGGCTGCACACCGACGCCCCGACCCTCTCCCTGAACGGCGACTGGCGCTTCCGGCTGCTGCCCGGCGCACCGGGTCAGCCGGGTGCGCACGGCGTCCTCCCTCCGGACGAGGGCGTCGAGGACGTCGCCCTCGAGGCGTTCGACGACAGCGCCTGGGACACCATCCCCGTGCCGTCGCACTGGGTGCTGCCCGCGGGCGGGCCGCACGGCGCGCCGATCTACACGAACGTGCAGTACCCGTTCCCGCTCGACCCGCCGCACGTGCCCGACGAGAACCCGACTGGTGACTACCGCCGCAGCTTCGAGGTCCCGGGCGAGTGGTCCGACGCCGAGGCGGTGGTGCTGCGCTTCGAGGGCGTCGAGTCCCGGTACAAGGTGTGGGTCAACGGCACCGAGGTCGGCGTCGGGTCCGGCAGCCGTCTCGCCCAGGAGCTCGACGTGACGGCCGTCGTGCGGCCGGGCACCAACGTCCTCGTCGTGCGCGTGCACCAGTGGTCCGCCGCGAGCTACCTCGAGGACCAGGACCAGTGGTGGCTGCCCGGGATCTTCCGTGACGTCACGCTGCAGGCACGCCCGGTCGGCGGCATCGAGGACGTGTGGCTGCGCGCGGGTGTCGAGCCGGACGGCTCGGGTCTCGTGACGGCGGACCTGACCGCCGGCGATGGGTCGTACCCGATCACCCTGCGGGTCCCCGAGCTCGGGGTCGACGTCGAGTGGTCGTCGCCCGCGGACGTCGCGCCGGTGCGCGTGGACACCGTCGAACCGTGGTCGGCCGAGGTCCCCCGGCTGTACGCCGCGACCGTGTCGAGCGCCGCCGAGACCCTCTCGTTGCGTCTCGGTTTCCGCACCGTGCGCATCGACGGCGACCGGTTCCTCGTGAACGGCGAGCGGGTCGTGTTCCACGGGGTCAACCGGCACGAGACCCACCCCGACCGCGGACGCGTCTTCGACGAGGAGTGGGCGCGCGAGGACCTCGCGCTGATGAAGCGGTTCAACGTGAATGCGATCCGCACCAGCCACGCCCCGCCCCACCCGCGACTGCTCGACCTCGCCGACGAGCTCGGCTTCTGGGTGATCCTCGAGTGCGACCTCGAGACGCACGGCTTCGAGCGCGTCGGCTGGGCGGGCAACCCGAGCGACGACCCGGCGTGGCGAGACGCGTACCTCGACCGGATCGAACGCACCGTCGAGCGGGACAAGAACCACCCGTCGGTGGTGATCTGGTCGCTCGGCAACGAGTCCGGCACGGGCCAGAACCTGGCCGCGATGGCCTCCTGGGTGCACGACCGCGACCCCGAGCGCCCGGTGCACTACGAGGGCGACCACACCGGTGCGTACACCGACGTCTACTCGCGCATGTACTCCTCGGTGCCGGAGACCGCCGCGATCGGCACCGACGGCTCGCGCTCGCTGCTGCTCGGGTGCACCGCCGCGGAGTCGGCGCGCCAGCGCACCAAGCCGTTCCTGCTGTGCGAGTACGTGCACGCGATGGGCAACGGTCCCGGGGGCATCGACCAGTACGAGGACCTCGTCTGGCGGCACCCGCGGCTGCACGGCGGGTTCGTCTGGGAGTGGCGGGACCACGGCGTGCGCACGCGCGACACCGACGGCACGGAGTTCTTCGGCTACGGCGGGGACTTCGGCGAGGTCGTGCACGACGGCAACTTCGTGATGGACGGCATGGTCCTGCCCGACTCGACCCCGACGCCGGGCCTGTTCGAGTACAAGCAGGTGGTGGCGCCCGTGCGTCTGGCCGTGACCGGCCGTTCCGACGACGCGAGCGGCCTGGCGCTGACGGTGACTAACCGCCGGCACAGCGCCGACACGAGCGACCTGGTCCTGCGCTGGCGGGTCGAGGCCGACGGCACCCCGACCGCGAGCGGGGTTCTCGACGCCGTCGTCGTCGCCGCCGGTGCGACCGCGACCGTCCCGCTCCCCGAGCTCGACGTGCCGACCACCGGCGAGGTCTGGCTGACCGTCGAGGCCGAGCTGCGCGAGGCGACACCCTGGGCGCCCGCGGGGCACGGCATCGTGTTCACGCAGCACGCCCTCACCCCCCGGCGTGCGGGCCTCACCGCGCCACGGCTCGCGATTCCCGCGCAGGTGGCGGCCGAACCCGCCGAGCTCCTCACCCTCGGGCCCGCCGAGTTCGCGCACGGTCGCCTGGTGCGCCTCGCGGGCCAGCCGGTGTCCGGGCCGCGGCTCGAGCTGTGGCGGGGCCCGACCGACAACGACCGCGGCCAGGGCGGCGGCTCGTACGACCTGGCCGACCCCTGGGAGAACAACGGCAACGGCGTGCCCGCGCCCCCCTACGACCAGATCTGGCGCGCGGCGGGCCTCGACCGCCTCACCGCCCGGGTCGAGCTCGTCCGCACCACGCGCGAGACGGTGCACCTCCGGCGCCGCTGGTCCGCCGCGGACCAGGCAGCCACGGTCGTCACCGACGAGCGATGGCACCTGGTGGACGACGAACTGTGGCTGCGCGCCGAGATCGAGCCCAGCCGGGGCTGGGACATGGTCTGGCCCCGGATCGGCCTGCGCCTGGACCTGCCGGGCGACGTCGACGGCGCGTCCTGGTTCGGCACCGGGCCGCGCGAGTCCTACCCGGACAGCCGCCACGCCGCCCGGGTCGGCCGGTTCGCGGCGCCGATCGACGAGCTCACCGAGCGCTACTCCAGACCCCAGGAGAGCGGACACCGCAGCGACCTGCGCACACTCACGCTCACGCGTGGCGGAGCCGCGTGGCTGCAGGTGGACGCCGCGGCCGACACGAGCGGCCGCAGGCCCGGCTTCACGCTCACCCGGCACACCGCGCAGCAGCTCGACGCGGCGCGTCACCCGCACGAGCTGCCCGAGACCGGCCGCACGTACCTCTACCTCGACGCCGCCCAGAACGGGCTCGGCTCGCGGGCCTGTGGTCCCGACGCGTGGCCCGACCACCTGCTGCGGCCGCAGGCCCGCACGCTCACCCTGCGCTTGCGCCACGCGTGATCGACGGGGTCGACTGGACGACGGTCGCTCCCTCGTTCACGGACGCCCCCAGCGCGAGTCTCGCCCTCGCCAATCTCCCGTCTGCAGCTCCGGTCCGCGTGGTCGTCTCGTCGTGGAGACGGCTCGCGAGAGCCGAAGCCTCCGCTATCCCGTCGCTTCCGAGGAAGGGCTGCTGTGCGCCTCCAGCCACGTCGCGATCTTCTCGAGGTCGATGTTCTCGCCGCCGACGGCGCGAACAAACTCGTCACCCTGGTCCGGCTCGACGGTCAGCCTCAAGTCGTTCAGGCTGTAGAACGCGTCGACCATCGTCCACGACAGCCGCCTGTTGCCGTCCAGGAGCGGACGTGACCGATTGATGCCGTCGAGGAGTGCGGCGCCCTTCATGTGGATACCCTCGTACGCCTCGTCTCCCCACACGACGGAGGCCGGACGCGCGAGCGCTGAGTCCAGCGCACCAGCGTCTCGGATGTAGAGCCCCCGCACCCGCCGTGAGAGCGGGCCGTGCTGCAACCACACCGCGTCGTGTGGCCACACGCGACGCGGGTCGGGCCGTCCGGCATGGGGCAGGCACTCACCCCTTGGACATGGTCCCGTGGGCACGCCAGCGGGCCGGTGAGGACGTGTCTGGCGATGGCCGTGGCGTTCGACTCGCTGTTCGAGGCCGAGTGCATCCGCATCCCCACGATGCGCTCGAACGGCGGCTGGAAGTCGATCCGGGACGTCGAATCGCCACCGCTGAGTACATGGACTGGTTCAACCACCGGCGCCCGCACGGCGAACGTGGAGGTCCCACCAGCCGAGTTCGAGACCAACCACTGGTCGCCACGAGACGGCCAGCCCTACGCTGACCACGCCAGCCTCGCCCGAGCTGGGACCAGATGACAGAGAGTCGCCATGAAACCCGGGGCGCATCAGTCCGCGTTGCTGGCTCTCACGTTGACCTGGCGGGAGTTCGTTCGCGAGGTCGACCGTGCTCTTGAGGGGGACTTCACCAGTGCAGCGAGCAGGACGACCGGATGTGAACGAGCGGGTCGGCACTACCTGGCGGATCTGAGCCGCATCCTGCACGGCAGCCCTGAGGAGGCTGAGGTCCTGGCTGCGGTGCGAGCGCATTTCGAGCAGCGTCTGGGTTCCGACTCGACGCTTGAGGATGTGGATGCGGCGATTGCGGAGCTTGGTCCGCCGGAAGGTGTGGCGGGGAGACCGTGGAGCGTCCAGCGGGCTTGGATTCGCAGGACAGGCGCGCGGTGAGGGGCGCTGTCGGCACTGCTGTCATCGGTGCGGTGCTGTTGGTGCTGCTGCCGCCGGCTGGCGCGCTCATCTCGCTGCTCGCGGTCGCTGTGTGCGTCGCGTTGCTGATCAAGAGCCCCCAGGTGCGTGGCAGCCACTGGTTGGGTTTCGCGACGATCGTGGCTGTCTTGGCCGTGGCGGCGTCCGTGTACTGGTTCGTGTTCGCTCGTGGTAGCTCGACCGAGGTTGTGCAGCACGACCCGGTGCCTTCGCAGGTGCCGTAGCGGTGGACGCAGGGGACGAGGACGTCCTGGCTGTCATTCGCACACGTTCCTCCGCTCGCTCGTCACTGACGCGGTGAGCGACTCTGAGCCTGGCTCGACGATGAAGGACAGGTACACCCAAGGTCAGGTGGGCCCCGTGGGGATCGAACCCACAACCCGCGGAGTAAAGGCTCTAGCAACACTAGGGACCACTCAAGACCATCGAATGTCGCCCGGACCTGCAGATACGCCACATCCGACGGTGGGGCAACCCCATGCAACAACATGCCGCACATCAGTGACATGTCAGGGACGTCGAGCTGTCCGCACGCCAGCGTGCTGGGCGCGGCAAGTCGGCGCGGGCGTCGAGCGGCCCGCCTGGTGACCTTCGATGGCGACGGGTCGTCCACAGCCCGTCCGCCCTGGCGAGACGCGGCAGCTAGACTCCGGAACTCGCTCGTGCTGCTCGGCTGTCAGACCCCTTGTCTAGGGTCGCGACACGTGACTAACGCACCATGGACCCTCCCCAGATCGAGGCTCCCGCTTGGCTATGGTCGAGACAGTTGCGGCTACATGCGCGACGCCAGATGGAGGGACCACCGATGACAGACCTGCTGCCCGAAGGGGTGACGCGACCCCGGGTCGCTTCATTCTTCGCCGGGATCGGTGGCTTCGATCTGGGCTTCGAACGCGCTGGCATGGAGACCGTCTGGCAGTGCGAGATCAAGCCGTTCTGTCAGGACGTGCTTGCTCACCATTGGCCGGATGTGCCGAAAGCCACGGACATCCGCAGCGTTGAACCAATGGACATCCCCGACGCCGATATCTGGGCCGGAGGGTTCCCCTGCCAGGACATCTCACTAGCACGAATGGGGCCACGCAGTGGACTTCACGGATCGCAGTCGGGCCTCTTCTTTGAGTTTGCTCGCCTCCTTGCAGCGCGTCGCCCCCAGGTTGTCGTCCTCGAGAACGTTGCAGGTCTCCTCTCTTCCAACGAAGGAAGAGATTTCGGACTCGTCGTTCGGACGCTGGCCGACCTCGGGTATGGCGTGGCGTGGCGAGTTCTTGACAGTCGACACTTCGGCGTCCCCCAGAGCCGAACGCGAGTCTTCATTGTCGGATCTCTTGGAGGTCCGGACGCCGCCGCAGCGGTACTTTTTGAGCCCGAATGCGGCGACCGGGATTCTGAGAAGAGCCGACCGAATGGGGAGAAATCTGTTTCCCCCTTTGCGATCAGCGTTGGAGATCCTAAGCGGGGCTTCGTCAAGAAGCTAGCGCACTGCCTGTACGCCGAGTCGGCCCGCCACACCGGCACCGACTGGTCGCGCAACTACGTCTCGTACCCGGACGGCCGCGTCCGCAGGCTCACCCCGCTCGAAGCGGAGCGCCTGCAGGGATTCCCCGACGGCTGGACCTACCTGCCGAAGTACGCGGACGACCCCGACAAGCTCGACTCGGCCAGGTACCACGCCTGCGGCAATGCGGTAACGGTCAACGTCATCGAGTGGCTCGGAGAACGCCTCATGGCCTCCGTGCTCAGCCTCCCCGCGACAGATAGCGAGGCTGTCGCTTAGGCGTGGACCACGAGTTCGTTGTACTCGTCGAGGAACTTCTTCGCTGGCCGGTCCGCAAGTTTGTGCGGCAGACGTGCGCTGGGAACCTCACCGCACACCGCGTCGAGCAACTCGACAGTCCGTGCGTCGGCCGCGAGTAGTGCCCGCGCATCTTCGATCATCGAGATTCGGTACACCCCGCCGCCAAGATCGAGGCGGAGCACGCGGTTGTCGAACGCCCAGTGGTGTTGCTTGCACAGCATCAGGCCGTTCGGCACGACGTCGAGGTCATACGCACCCCACGGCAAGATGTGAGCCGCGTCTACTCCGCTGTTCATCCGCCCCGGCTGCCGGGGCGCGCGCAGCCCACAGAACACACATCGGTAGTCGTACGCGGTCTGGACCTTGAGCCGGAACGCCGAGGCTGCTGCCCCACGGGCACGCTGTAGCCGATAGATGTGCTCGGCTCGCAGTCGGACGTCGGGGGCGTCCTCCGGTGTCTCCGGCGGAGTCGGGACCGCGATCTCGTCGAGTCCGCTCACGCCGGCCAGGACGCGCAGTGCGGGCAACGGATCGGTTCCCGGGAGGTAGTACGCGTCGTACCAGTCGAGCGCACTGATGATGTTGTCGACGACCGTCCGCAGAGCTGCGCCGATCTCGGCTGGGCCGTCGACCAGCTCCGCGTGTTGCCGCATCAAGCTCGCGAGACCGTCGGGGAGGCTTCCTGCCGCGTCGTGAAGTTGGCGGACCTGCGCGGCACGTGTTGCGAAGGCGATGCGCTCGCTGAGCCGGTCGTCGTCAATGTCACCGGACCTGGTCACCAGCGAGGTTGGGCGGATAACGGCGGTGTTGCCAACCTGCTCCACGACCGCAATGTCGATGTCGAGGATGTACCGCTGGTCAATGACGATCGGCAAGGCGCGCGAGATCCGGTCCTCCTCCCGTGTCGGCGGCGGCATCAGCAGCAGCGACGCCACCTGCGGCGCGAGGTGACCGTCTCGGCGGCTCTCCTCCAGCCGAAGCCGCAGCTTCCCTCCCTGCTTGTCCACACGCAGGTTGGACGGCTTCACACCCCAGGGCGTCTCCAGCTGGAACGACACCCCTTCAAACTCCGACGCCACGCGAGGGCCTTGACGACCAACGAGCTCGTACTCTCCTCGACCGCCGCTTGGACGCTTGTGGATCGAGAGTGTGTCGCCGTCGTCGACCGTGGTCATGATCGGGACCCTAGCGAGACGACGACGTCCGCGCGCCAGCCGCGCCGCGGGAGCCGACGCATAGCGCGCCGTACGCTCTTCTGGTGGTGTCTGAGTCCTCTTGGGCGAGCAGCCCTGGGGCGCGCCGCTCGATGCTCGGGAACCGCTCACGAGATACGACCCCGGAACTCGCCGTCCGCCACGCCGCCCACGCGCTCGGGCTGCGCTACTTCGTCGCTGCCCGTCCGATCCCGACTCTGAGACGGACGGCCGACATGGTCTTCCCTCGCGCGCGCGTCGCCGTGTTCGTCGACGGCTGCTACTGGCACGGATGCCCGGCGCACTTCAAGGCTCCAGCCACCCATTCTGACTATTGGGGGCCGAAGATCGAACGCAACCGAGCTCGCGACGCTGAGACGACGCGTGCACTTCGCGATGCCGGGTGGACCGTCCTGCGCTTCTGGGAACACGACGACGCCGCATCCTGTGCCATCGCTATCCGCGCGGCGGTCGAGGCTGCGTTACCGGCGCGCACTGCCCGCGCTCACTCGTAGACGGTCAGGCTCCGCCAGAGCAGTTCGTCGACGAGTGCGTCTGCCGGCTCGAATCGCACGGGCGGGGTCTGGTCGGCGCCCCACTGCTCGGCGTACTGCTCGAAGTCGTGCAGGTCTGCACGGGTCGCGCCGCCGCCTGCCCGGATCAGGTGGCACCCGCCACGGCCGTCGTTGGTCACCACCGCGAGGTCCTGCCCGTGCGCGACGAGGATCGCTTCGAACCGCAGCGTCTCCTCCGATGCGTGCTCGGAGATCCTGATCGCGCGCAGGCCGTACGGGCAGTCCGCGGGCGCGGGCCGCGCCGGGTAGTCGTCGTCAGGAGACACGGAAACCTCGCTCATCGGTGCGCTCCGCACCGGATCGAGAGCACGAAGCTCAGCACGTGCGAGCTGACACAACGAGGGTCCGAGCATCGCTCGAGACCGGCCAGCGGGCCGTCCGGGATGAGCCGCTTCGTTCCGTCCCGCCTGACGAGCACCGCGTAGGAAAGGTCGGCGACGTCGAGCCAGGCGACGGTGTGCTCGTCGAGGCCCAGGGCGAGCCAAACCGTCCCGTCGTCATCGACGTCCGGCAGCGCGCCAATACCGGACGCGCAAAGCGACGAAGCGACGGCCGCTGCGAGCTCGGCGTCGGCAATGTTGGTACTGGTCACTGTTCCTCCTGGTCAGGGTGGGGGGACACGTACCGGGCTTCGACGGGCGCGCACATCTGCTCGAGCGTGAGGTCGCCGGCGACCCACCGTTCGGTGAGGTCGTCCAGCCACGGGTCGGGCTGGTGGCCGGCCAGCGCAGCGGACACCTGCGCCTCCGTTGCGACGCGCTCCCGCCACAGCCGGTTCTGGTCCCTTCTCCACCGGCCAAACGCCGCCTGTCGCTGACGGTCGTCGGCGGCGCTCACAGGCCCAACGCCGCACTACTCGTGTCGCGGAGCGCCTCGCTCGGACGCACATACCGCGCGAGCGTCTCGAGCCGTGCATGCCGGGTCGTCCGAGCAAGACGGTCCGCCGGGACGCCGGCCTCAGCGGCGGTGGTGGCGTGCCCGGCGCGCAGGGAGTGACCGGGCAGGTCCAAGTCGTCGATGCCCGCCTGAGCGGCACGTGCGCGAAGCACCTCCTGAACGGCCTCACCGGAGAGTGCCCGACCGCGAAGCGCGCGAAGGTCCGACCACGCGATACGGACGAAAAAGGGCATCTACGCGAGTTGCGGGCGACAGTTGAGGACTTGCGTGTCAGACCCTCTGGCTACCTTCGAAGACATCGGACCCCAGCCGGAAGGGGGTGATGATCATGGGGAAGCCGTCGAAGGCCGCAATGTCGAAGGCCGGGTCGACGCTCGCGTCGAACGGCTCGAGCAAGGGCGCGAAGTCCAAGGCCGGTTCCACTCTCGGCAAGGGCTGACCGCAGCGGTGGGCCGCGGAAGCCACGGCCCACCGCTCGCTCACGAAGCGGGACGCGGCAGCCGATGCAACCCACATGCCGCTGAGCGCCATTCTCGAGGGTGTCGCCATCGACGCGACCCTCGAAGAACTCGCACCTGGTGTCACCTGGGAGATCATCCACCGAGTTCGTCCGCGCCCCGAACTAACCTGTCCGGCCTGTGGCGCGGGCCTCCACGCGAAGGTCTCACCAGCCCCGAGGCGGCTTCGCTACTTCGCGCACGATGCCCTTGGCAGCGAGTGCCCGCTGAGCGGTGAGTCCCTCGCGCACCGGCTACTGAAGGTTGAGCTCGCCAACGCCATCCGCGACGCGGGGTGGGAGGCTCGCCTCGAGGTGGCGGGCGACGGCTGGCGCGCCGACGTCCTGGCAACCGACCCGACAACGTCGCGGCGAGCGGCATGGGAGGCGCAGCTGTCGCCACAGACAGCCGACGAGACAGCCGAACGCACCGAGAACCTGCGCCGATCTGGCGTCGGGGTCTGTTGGGTCACCGACAAGCGAGCGCCGTGGCTCGGTAGCGCACCGAGCGTTCGCGTCGCACGCGGGGACGCCGCCCTACAAGTCGTCCACGGACACGCTCGCCTGACTGCGGGCTGGTGCCAGCCCCGACACCGGTGCGAAGGCGCCATCTTGAGCGAACGAGGCGGTCCCTGCGACGGCCACAGAAAGTGGTCGACGCCGGACCCCGTCACGCTCAGCGCATTCGTTGGCTTCGTCCTAACCGGGCGCGTGCGCCCGCACCACGTCGAGGTCGAGCCGTGGGAGCAGATCGGACCTTGGGTCTGGACGGCACCCGCGTACGTGCACCTCTCAGAGGAACTCACTGAGGCGGAGCGCCAACGCGACGAGTGGCTCCGCAGACAGGACGAGCTACGCGCGGACCACGAGCAGCGGATCCGCGCGCTTCTGAAGCGGCAAGAGGATCTGCGGCGGCCGGTCATGGAGTGGATGCTCCGCGAACGTGGCAAGCAGGTCGTCATCGCAGACGGCGAACGTGCGCCGCGTTGGGCGATGGGCGTTCCGGTGTACTTCGGCCAACAGGTGATCGGAGTGGTCTGCCCCGTCGCGAGCCGCGTCGACGAGGTGGCAGGCAGGCTTGCGAACCTCGTGGTCTTTGCTGCATCGAACGCGGAGCGCGACCGCATCGTGAAGGCAACGCGACGAGGCCTCGAGGTCGTCGTTCTCGCGCCGACGACGCCACCTCCAGACCTGCGTCAGAGTTGATTGACGTGAGTCCCGATGCCCATGCGGACCGCAGCTCCCGAGCGCGGGACGGGTTCGGTACGGTCCTCGGGTGACGACCGCCAACGACGCCCGCGCCGCCAGCGACCTTCTTGAGCGCCAGGCGGAGCTCCTCGTCGCGGTTGCGACGGGTGGCTCCCGGATGGACTCGGTGAAGTGGGAGTACCGCGAGCGACGGGACGATCTCGAGATCGCTCTGCGCAAGGTTGGACTGTCGGACCCGTTCCCGTGGGAAGAGCCTTCCCGCTGGTACGCCTACTACTCCGCGAACGGCATGGGTACGTACGCCTCCCGCAGGGAGTACATCGCTGAACTCGCCGCACCGATCCGGGCCAGGCTTCGCGAGCTGATGCTTGGCATCGCTGTCGAGGACGGCGGACCCGAACACTTGGACTGGCCGCTGCTTGAGACGCGGTTGCGGGAGGCGAAGGACAGGTTCGCGAAGTCGTCCACGCTGGACGACTTCCAGGACGTCGGGCGTCGTTGTCGCGAGCTGCTGATCGACCTGGCGAACCTCGCGTTCGACGCCACGATGCTGCCGGTCGGCGCCGAGGAGCCGAAGGGATCGGATGCGAAGGCGAAGTTGGGGTACGCGTCGGACTACCTGTTCGCTGGAAGGCAGCACGCTGAGCTGCGCGCCGTCGCCAAGACGACGTGGGATCTAGCGAACAAGGTGGTGCACGGGGGCATCGGGGACGTTGACGCGTTCGCGACGATCCAGGCAACCGTGGCGCTCGTTCGCATCTTCCAGCGCGCGACCCAGCCGTGACCGGCACGACCTACCCCTCATGAACGACGACCAGACGACGCCTGTCACGGTCAGCGCGCTTCGCGCCGAACTCGTCGGTTGGCCGGATGACGCGCCCCTGACTATCACGGTGCCGGACCGCGCGCAGTCGTCGATCGCCGCGATCCTGCCCATCGTCGGCGCGGGCTAAGGGCCCGGAGTCGAGGCGAGCGACGACCCCGTGCTGGCGATCTCGTTCCCGCTCATCGCCGCGCACCACGCCGAAGCGGCGCAGGACGTCGACCCGTGGGGCGTGCCGGACCGGATGCTTGGCCCGATCCCGGACGGCTTCTACGGCGCCGTGGGTCGGGTCGTGACGCTCAGCGCCCTTCTGGAAGACCGCCTCCGAGCGCTCTTGCAGGCAGTACGCCATGCACCGCAGACGGCACATGCGAAGGATGCTCCCGGCCGCTTCATCCCGGAGCTCCGCAGGCAGGCGGCCAAGCTCGGGCCGGACTGGGCCAGACTCGCCGGTTATCTTGACGACGTCGATGCTGCGCTCGAACGCCGCAACGTGCTCGTGCACAACCTGTGGCAGTCGAAAGACGGCCACTTCTACGGTCACCGACTCGATCGCACCCCGAAACGTGCCAGCGCCACCACAACCTTGGACGAGTTGCACGCAGACATCGCGGAACTCGTTCGGCTGATTGACGGCTGGCAGCCGTGGTTCGCGCTCGCCGGATCCATTCCGTGGCGGCAGGGAGATACCTAGACGGCCCGCCCCTTTCGAGCCACGGTCGCCGGCGGCTGTCTTCGAGCGCTTGGCGGGACGGA
>NZ_BJLP01000057.1 GCF_006538705.1 Cellulomonas uda | reverse complement strand
GGCCTGTGACGGGCCGCCGCGCCGGCGGGGGGGATCGATGATGGTGCTGCTCGAGGACATGGTCGTCCGTCGCGGCAGGTTCGAGCTCGGACCGGTGAGCACTCGCTTCGACGTGGGTGTGACGGCGCTGTTGGGCGCGAACGGTGCGGGGAAGTCGACGCTCATGGGCGCGGTGGTGGGCGTGCTCGCACCGACTCGCGGACGGGTGGAGATCGAACGCTCCGGTGGTCGGCCGATGCCGCCCGGCTACCTGCCTCAGGATTTCGATGCGCCGCGCCGGGTGCGTGTCACGGACTACCTACGGTTCGTGGCGTGGTGCCGGAGCAGCAGGCGGACTCCGATCACGGACCACGAGATCAGCGAGGCGCTCCGGGCGGTCGGTCTCGAAGACCGTGCCGGTTGGCGGTTCGGAGCGCTCTCGGGTGGCATGCGTCGTCGAGTGGGGGTCGCACAGGCGCTGATCGGCTCGGCAGGCGTGGTGGTGCTGGACGAACCCACGGTGGGACTCGACCCGGTGCAGCGCACCGAGCTGCGAGAGCTGATCGCGACGCTCGGACGAGAACACGCGGTCCTGGTGTCGACCCATCTCGCCGAGGACGTCGCAGCGGTAGCGGAGCGGGTCCTGATACTTGCCGACGGCTCCGACGCGTTCCAAGGGAGCGTAGACGAGCTCGCCGAGCGCGGAGGCGGGACGGCTGTGTCCTCCGAATCCGTGGAACGAGGCTTCCTGTCAGTCGTCCGAGACAGGGTGTCGGCGTGAGCGTCTTCGCGGGCCAGGCGACGACTCCTGGCTCGGTTCGGCAGATTCCGGGCTCGCGGGCGAGCCCGCACCCGGCCCCGGCCGCGCGGACCGCCGACGCGGTGTGGTTCGTCGCCCGCCACGGTGTCCTGCCCTGGGTCATGCTGATCGTCACCGTGGTGTGCGCAGCAGTGCTGGGAATGCGCGGTGCTCCGTGGCGTGGGGACCTGTTGTGGATCGTCGACTGGCTTCCCATCGGTCACCTCGCCATCGCGCCGGTGGTGGCCGGTGGCGCAGCGATCGACATTGCCCGTCTGAGCGTGGGCACGCGGCACCTCGAGGACATCCGCTGGTGGCGGTCTCCGGGATCAGTGATCACGCTCGCGTACGCGACCGGAGTCGGTGGGACGTACGTGACGGCGATGCTCGTCGCAGCAGTGATCGACCTGCCGCCGAGGCTCGACCCACGGGCACTGCTGGGGGTAGGGGTTCAGCTACTCATGCTGGCGTTGTTCGCGGCGCTGGGCACGCTCGTCGGCCGGGTGCTCGGACCCGTTCTCGGTGGGGTCCTCGCCGCGATCCTCGCGCTGACCGCCATCTACCTGTTGTCGGCGCGGACCGAGCACATCGCTCTCCTGTACGCGGGCGCCTCGGTCGTGTCACGCGTCGGACGCAGCTATGACGTCGCGTACCTCGGCAGCCAGGCCGGGCTCCTGTCGGGACTGGTGGTGGCACTGGTGCTGATGCGCCCCGGGGTCGTTCGTGGACGCTGGCGTCGAGCGGGGGAGCGCTCGGTCGCTGCGATCGCGGTCGGGGCGGTCGTGGTCGCGGCGTTCGTCGGACCCAGCAGCAGGCTGACCCATACGGACACGCCACCGGACCTCTGCTCCGACGTCGTGGGCGTCAAGGTGTGTCTCTACGCCGAGCACGCGCGCCTGCAGGGCGAGGTCGCCGCGCAGCTGTCTCGGATCTTCGACGGCGCGCGCGCCGCCGGGTACGACGACCTCGTGCCCCGGGAGGTGCGAGAGGTCCCGAGCAGCGGCGTCACGTCGTGGAAGGGACCTCAGATCCTGCTCGACGGGCCGCTGGGTGGCGGGGCTGTGGACGTCGAGACGCTCGTCCAGGACGTCGTCATCCCTTATCACTGCATGGACGGGAGCGGTGAGACGTCGGACTACGAGCGGTTCGCCGCCGACGCGCTGGCGCTCCAGAGCACGTGGCTCGCGCTCATCGAGTCGGAGCAGCCCTCGGTGTCCGGACCCGCTGGCCCGCGGCTGACGCCGCAGGACGCAGCTCGAGTCATGGCGGACCTCCGCGCGTGCGGGGAGTCCTCCCGATGAGCGCCGCGACACTCGCCGAACGGCCTCAGGAGGTTCCGACCGACGACGAGCGTGCCAGGCGTCGACCGCCGGGACGACTCTCAGTCCCGGTCTGGTTCGTGATGCGCAACGGGGTGCTCCCCTGGGCGATGCTCATCGTCGCTGGGGTGAACGCGAGCGTGCTTGCGATGCGGGGCGCCCCATGGCGTGCGGATCTGCTGTGGATCATCGACTGGATCCCGATCGGCCACGTCGCGGTGGCACCGGTCGTCGCCGGTGCTGCTGCGATCGACTTGGCCCGGTTGTCGGTCGGCACGCGTCATCTCGAGGACCACAGGTGGTGGCGCTCACCGGCTGCGGCCGTGACATGGGCATACGCGGTCGGCGTCGGCGGGACGAACGTGGCGGCGATCGTCGTCGCGGCGCTCGTCGAGGTGCCCCCGTCCGTGGACCCGCGGGCGCTCCTCGGGGTGGGCGTCCACCTGCTGATGCTGACGTTGTTCGCTGCCCTGGGCGCGTTGGTGGGGAGGGCGCTGGGACCGATCCTGGGTGGCGTCCTCGCGGCGGTCATCGCGCTGGTCGGCGTGTCCATGTTCTCCGCGCGGACCGAGCACATCTCGTTGCTGTACGCCGGCGCCTCGCTCAACCCGCGTGTGGGGCGTTCGTACAGTGTCGTCTACCTCGGCAGTCAGGTCGTCATGCTCTCCCTGCTGATCCTGGCGTGCCTGATGATGCGTCGGGGTGTGGCCAGGAGCGGGTGGCGGAGGGTCGGTGAGGGCGCGGTCGCCGTCGTGGCCGTCGGTCTCGTCGTCGTCGCGGGCTCGGTCGGACCGAGCAGCCGCCTGGTCTACACGGGGAAGCCCCCGTCGCTGTGCGAGGACGTCTCGGGCGTCCCGGTCTGCATGTACCCCGAGCATGCGCGCGTACAGGCTGAGGTCAACACGCAGCTCGCCCGGATGTTCGAGGCTGCGCGGCAGGCGGGGTACCACTCGCTCGTGCCACGCGAGGTGCGTGAGGTGACCGGTGGTGAGATCGAGTGGCACGGGGCGTCGCTGCTCCTCGACGAACCGCTCATCGGTGAGCCCGTTACACCGCGCAGTCTTGTCCTGGATCTCGTCGACCCGTGGTACTGCGACGAACGAGGCGGCGAAGTGCCGACCTCGGACGCCTTCTCGGCCGAGTCGCACAACGTGGAGAGCACGTGGCTCGAGCTCGTCGACCCCTCGCTCGTGGCCGAGCAGGCGCCGTACAGGAGCCTGGATTCCGACGAGGTGGATCGACTGATGAGGGAGTTCCGGACGTGCACGTATCCGTTCCGATGACGGCCGCGAGCAGCGCTGTCCGCCCGCTGCGGTTGGTGCGGGCGGTGCTTGCGTCGACCGGGTGGTACTCGACCGTGCCGGTGCTTGGGCTCGCGGTCGTGCTGACCGTGGCGTTCCCGGATGGGCGGATCTCGCACTTCGGGCCGCTCGAGCTCAACCCGCAGCTGCGGGTGCTCGTCGCCGTGCCGTTGCTCATGGCGGTGGCCGTCGGGATCTCGCAGGGGATCGCTCCGACCCCGATCGTGTTCCGCAACGGGCGGGTCCTCGCGGTGCGGGCGGCGTGCTACGCGCTGACGTTGGTGCTGAGCTGGGGGATCGTGCTGCTCGGGTCGCGGCTCGGCACGGGACTGCCGTTGGCGGCGTGCCTGCGCAACCTGCTGCTGCTGAGCGGGATCTGCGCGGCGGTCGGTGCGCTCGCCGGACCGGTGTACGTGTTCATCCCCGCGGTCGTGGCGCTCGCGGCGGCGATGGTCACGCCGGGTGAGAGCTCGGAGTGGGCGCCGTGGTCGATGTCGTTCCGCGAGACCGCGTCGACCGAGCAGCTCGTCGTCGCGGCGGTCGTCGCGGTGGTCGGCTTGGCGCTCGCCGTCGGGGACCCGCGCAGCCCCGGCTACCTCCGGCGCGCTCGTCGCTGAGGGCAGACGAGCGTCAGGGGGCGGCGGTCGTCTGGCGGGGACCGAGGACCGTGAGGAGGGCGAGCTTGTCGGCGTCGGGGGTGCCGGGACTCGCGGTGAAGACGAGCAGGCGCTGACCGGTGTCGGTGTCGAGGAGGGTCTGGCAGTCGAGGGTCAGCACGCCGAGGTCGGGGTGCTGCATGCGCTTGGTGCGGCTGCGCTTGTCGGCGACCTCGTGGCGGGCCCACATCGTCGCGAACTCCTCGCTGCGGGGGAGCAGCGCGTCGACCAGGCGCGCGGCCCGGGACCCTGCGCCGCCGCGTGCGTAGGCGGCGCGGAGCTCGGCGACGAACGTCGCGGCGCGCTCGTCGTGGTCCTCGGCCGGGTAGACGTCGCGTGACGCGGGGTCGGTGAACCAGCGGAACGGGGTGGAGCGCTCGAGCCCGGTGTAGTGGGTCTGGTCGCCGAGCAGCGCCATCGCGGCGGGTGTCTGCACCAGGGTCTCGCCGGTCTCGGTGACCACCATCGCGGGGGTGTCCTGCAGCCGGTCGAGGATGCGCTGCACGGCCGGGGCGACGTGGTCGGCGCGGCTCGCGCGGTCCGGTGCGTGGTGGCCTGCGAGGCGGAAGAGGTGGTCGCGCTCCGCGAGCGTGAGGTGCAGACCTCGGGCGATCGCGGCGAGCATCGGCTCGGACGGCTGCGGTCCACGGCCCTGCTCGAGCCGTCCGTAGTAGTCGGCGGACATGCCGCACAGCGCGGCGACCTCCTCGCGGCGCAGCCCGGCGGTGCGGCGCCGCGGTCCGCGGGGCAGGCCCACGTCCTCGGGCTGCAGCGCGGTGCGTCGTGCGCGCAGGAAGTCGGCGAGCTGGGGTCGATCCATGCGTGCATCGTCGCGCGGACCACGAGCGGCAGCCAGGGATCGCCGGTCCCTGGATGACCTCGGCCTGGATGCGCCGCGTGCCGCGCCGCACGGTGGGGAGGCACCCGGATCCGGGGCGCCACCACCAGGGAAGGAACGCACATGACTCGCACCGCACTCGTCACGGGTGGTTCACGCGGGCTCGGCCGCGCGACCGCGCTCGCGCTCGCGGCCGACGGCACGGACGTCGTCGTGACGTACGTGCACGGCGCCGCCGCGGCCGACGAGGTCGTCGCGAAGATCCACGCGGCCGGTGGCCGGGCCGCCGCGCTCGCGCTCGACACGTCCGCGCCGGAGACGTTCGCCGCGTTCGTCGACGCGCTGCGCGGCGTGCTCGCCGGGTGGGGCGCGCCGGGGCTGCACGTGCTCGTCAACAACGCCGGCGTCGCCGCGCACACCCCGCTCGGCGGGACCACGGCCGCGGCGGTCGACGAGCTCTACGCGATCCACGTGCGCGGGCCTGTGCTGCTCACGCAGGAGGTCGCGCCGCTGCTCGCCGACGGTGGGCACGTGCTCAACGTGTCGATCGGGCTGACGCGCTTCGTCGGCGCACCCGGCTACAGCGTTTACGCGGCGATGAAGGGCGCGGTCGAGGTGTGGACCCGGTACCTCGCCAAGGAGCTCGGTCCGCGGCGCATCGCGGTCAACGCGATCGCCCCGGGCGCGACGGCCACGGACTTCGGCGGTGGCGTCATCCGCGACGACGAGCGGTACCGCGCGATGATCGCGGGCGGGAGCGCGATGGGCCGGGTCGGGGAGCCCGACGACATCGGTCGCGCTGCCGCGGCGATCGTCTCGTCGTCGCTGTCCTGGGTCACGGGCCAGCGCATCGAGGCCTCGGGCGGCCAGCTCCTCTGACCGACGCCCGGCCACGACGACCCCGCGGTTGCTCCGGCCAAGAGGAGCCGAAGCCGGAGCAACCACGGGCTCGTCGTCGGGCAGACCGACGACCCGGCGGTTGCTCCGGGAATGGGGGCTGGAAGCCGGAGCAACCGCGGGGTCGCGGTGTGGGGACGGGACGGGGTCGGGCTGGTCAGTGCGGCGTGACCAGGTGCTGGGTGTAGGCGGGGACCGTCAGGAACGTCGGGAAGTCCTCGGCCAGCGCGACCTGTTCGAACAGCGCGGCCGCGTCGTCGAACCGGTCGTCCGACGAGCGAGGCAGCTGCGCCAGGACCGACGCGAGCACCGACCGGACGTGGTCCGCGGTGATGCGCGTGCCGGACGCGGTCATCACCTCCTGGTGGACCCACTGCCAGACCTGCGACCGGGAGATCTCGGCGGTGGCCGCGTCCTCCATGAGGTTGTCGATCGCCGCGGCGCCGACGCCCCGCAGCCACGACTCGAGGTAGCGCACGGCCACGGACACGTTGCCGCGCAGGCCCTCGTCGGTCACCGCGCCGGGCGACGCGCCACCCGCGGACGGGATGTCGAGCAGCTGGGCCGCGGTGACGTGCACGTCCTCGCGCAGGCGGTGCCGCTGGTCGACCCGGTCGCCGAGCGCCTCGTCGAACACCTCGCGCGCCACGGGCACCAGGTCGGGGTGCGCGACCCACGTGCCGTCGAACCCCTGGCCGGCCTCGCGCTGCTTGTCGGCGCGGACCTGCTCGAGGGCGCGCGCGGTGACCTCGGGCGAGCGCCGGTTGGGGATGAACGCGCTCATCCCGCCGATCGCCTGCGCCCCGCGCCGGTGGCACGTGGCCACGAGCAGCTCGGTGTACGCGTGCATGAACGGCACGGTCATGGTGACGCGTGACCGGTCGGGCAGGACGAACCGCGGGCCGCGGTTCCGGAAGCTCTTGATGACGCTGAAGATGTAGTCCCAGCGCCCGGCGTTGAGGCCCGCGCAGTGGTCGCGCAGCTCGTAGAGGATCTCCTCCATCTCGAACGCGGCGGTGATGGTCTCGATGAGCACGGTCGCGCGGATCGTGCCGTGGCGCAGGCCCAGGTACGTCTCGGTGAACCGGAACACCTCGTCCCACAGCCGCGCCTCGAGGTGACCTTCGAGCTTCGGCAGGTACAGGTACGGGCCGCGGCCGGCGTCGATCAGCGCCTGCGCGTTGTGGAACAGGTAGAGCCCGGCGTCGACGAGCGAGGCGGACGACGACGAGCGCATGCCGGCCCGGTCGACGTAGGCGACGTGCTTCTCGGTGAGGTGCCACCCGCGGGGGCGGAACACGATCGTCGGGGTCTGCTCGCCGACGCGGTACTCCTTGCCCTCGGGCGAGGTGAAGTCGACCTGCCCACGGATCGCGTCGAACAGGTTGAGCTGTCCGCCGACGACGTTGGACCACGTGGGGCTCATGGCGTCCTCGTGGTCCGCGAGCCAGACCTTCGCGCCGGAGTTGAGGGCGTTGACGGTCATCTTGCGGTCGGTGGGACCGGTGATCTCGACGCGTCGGTCCTCGAGGCCCGGGCCGGGGCCGGCGACGCGCCACGTCGGGTCGGCGCGGATGCCGGCGGTCAGCGGCAGGAAGCCGGGGTCGGCGCCGTTGGACCAGCGGTCGCGGCGGTGCTGGCGCGCGAGCAGCAGGTCGTGGCGGCGGCCGGCGAACCGGGCGTGCAGGTCGGTGAGGAAGTCGAGCGCCTCGGGCGTGAGGATCTCGTCGGTGCCGGTGGTGCGAGGTCCGGTGACCTCGAGATGCGGGCGGGACAGGGGGTCGGTCAGCAGCGCGCGGCTGGCCAGGGGCGTGATCACGGTCATGGCGGTCTCCGAGGGTGAGGCAGGTGGGACGACGGGGTGCGCGCGGGGCCCGGGGTGGCGCGGCGGTGCGCCGGTGGCCGGGTGGGGCCGGTCCGGGCCCCGCGCGGGTCGTCGGCGGGGTCAGTGCGTGAACTGGGCCGCCTCGGTGGACCCGGCCAGCGCGAGGGTGGCGCTGTCGGGGGTGATCGCGGTCGCGACGCGGTCGAAGTAGCCGGTACCGACCTCGCGCTGGTGGCGCGTGGCGGTGTAACCGTCGACCTCGGACGCGAACTCGGCCTCCTGCAGCTCGACGTACGCGCTCATGCCGCGCTCCGCGTAGCCGCGGGCGAGCGTGAACATCGAGTGGTTGAGGGCGTGGAAGCCGGCGAGGGTGATGAACTGGAACGCGTACCCGTGGCCGGCGAGCTCGCGCTGGAACCGCGCGATGTCGTCGTCGGACAGGTGCTGACGCCAGTTGAACGACGGCGAGCAGTTGTACGCGAGCAGCTTGCCGGGGTAGGCGTCGTGGATCCGCTCGGCGAACTCGATCGCGAGCCCGATGTCGGGCGTCGACGTCTCGACCCACAGCAGGTCGGCGTACGGCGCGTACGCCTTCTGGCGCGCGACGACCGCGTCGAGGCCCGGGCGGACCCGGTGGTAGCCCTCGGCGGTGCGCTCCCCGGTGAGGAACTCGTGGTCGCGCTCGTCGGCGTCGCTGGTGAGCAGGTCCGCGCCGAGCGCGTCGGTGCGGGCGACGAGGACGGACGGGACCCCGGCGACGTCCGCGGCGAGCCGCGCGGCGCTGAGCGTGCGCACGTGCTGGTTCGTCGGGACGAGGACCTTGCCGCCCAGGTGGCCGCACTTCTTCTCGGCGGCGAGCTGGTCCTCCCAGTGCACGCCTGCGGCGCCGGCGGCGATCATCGCGTGCATGAGCTCGTACGCGTTGAGCGGTCCGCCGAACCCGGCCTCGGCGTCCGCGACGATCGGGGCGAGCCACTCGCGGGTGCGGCGACCGTGCTCCTGGACGTCGATCTGGTCGGCGCGCAGGAGTGCGTTGTTGATGCGCCGGACCACCGCGGGCACGGAGTTGACGGGGTAGAGGGACTGGTCGGGGTAGGTCTGCCCGGACAGGTTCGCGTCGGCGGCGACCTGCCAGCCGGACAGGTAGATGGCCTCGAGCCCTGCCTTGACCTGCTGGACGGCCTGGTTGCCGGTGAGCGCACCGAGGGCGGGGACGTGGGTGCGTGTGTGCAGCAGCTCCCACAGGCGCTCGGCGCCGCGGCGGGCGAGCGTGTGCTCCTCACGGACGGACCCGCGCAGCGCGACGACGTCGGCCGCCGTGTGGGTGCGGCGGATGCCGGCCCACCGCGGGTCGAGCTGCCAGGCGGCCTCGAGCTGCTCGGCGGTGGTCGTCTGGTCACCGGGGCGGTGGCCCGCCGTGCCCGTGGGGGCGACGGTCGGGTCCGTCTGCGTGGTCATGGCTCCTCCGGGGGTCCGTCGGTTCTTCCGGCCGGGCTGGCCGTGGACACCACGTTGGGGCATGGGCAAGGGTTCTTCACCGGCTGATGGACGAGAAGATCAGTGAAACTTCTGCGTGACAGAATCCGCGCCGGGTGTGACGCTGGTCACGTGACGACGACAGCACCGCACCGCCCGAGCGCACCCACGCGCACCTCCCCGCGCACCTCCCCGCGTGCCGACGAGCGCGCCGACGTGTCCGCCGGCTCGGGCGGCATCGACACGCTCGTCCTCGGACGCCGCATCCGGCACCTGCGCACGCAGCGCGGCATGACCCTCGAGGACCTCGGCAGCGCGGTCGGGCGCGCGCCCTCGCAGGTGTCCATGCTCGAGAACGGGCACCGCGAGCCGCGCCTGAGCCTGCTGGGCCAGATCGCGGAGGCGCTCGGCGTCCCGCTCGCCGAGCTCCTGCGTACCGAGGCGCCGAGCCGCCGTGCCGCGCTCGAGGTCGAGCTCGAGCGCGCGCAGCGCGGGCCGCTGTTCGCGCAGCTCGGCCTGCCCACGGTCAAGGTCGCGAAGTCGCTGCCGACCGACGCGCTCGAGGCCCTCGTCGCGATGCAGCACGAGGTGGAGCGGCTGCTCACCGAGCACGCGGCGACGCCGGAGGAGGCGCGCCGGGCGAACGCCGAGCTGCGCGCGCAGATGCGCGAGCGCGACAACTACTTCCCCGAGCTCGAGGAGCACGCGCGCACGCTGCTGACCGCGATCGGGCACGACGGCGGCCCGCTGTCGCAGCGCGCGACGTCCGACATCGCTGCGCACCTGGGCTTCACGCTGCACCACGTGCCGGACCTGCCCCGCTCGGTGCGCTCGGTGACCGACCACGCGCACGGCCGGATCTACCTGCCGCAGATCGGCGGCGGCTTCTCGGACTCGCGCTCGCCGGTGCTCCAGGCGCTCGGCAGCCACGTGCTGGGCCACACCGAGCCGCGCGACTACCGCGACTTCCTGCGCCAACGCGTCGAGGCGAACTACCTGGCCGCGGCCCTCATGCTCCCGGAGGACGGTGCGGTGCGGTTCCTCGCGGCGGCGAAGGACGAGCGCCGCCTGTCGGTCGAGGACCTGCGCGACGCGTTCGCGGTGCCCTACGAGACCGCCGCGCACCGCTTCACGAACCTCGCGACGCGGCACCTGGGCCTGCCGGTGCACTTCATGAAGGTCCACGAGGGCGGCACGCTGCACAAGGCGTACGAGAACGACGGCGTCGCGTTCCCGTCGGACCCGCTCGGTGCGATCGAGGGCCAGCCGGTGTGCCGGCAGTGGACCGCGCGGACCGTGTTCACGTGCGAGGACCGGTTCTCGCCGTACTACCAGTACACGGACACCTCGTCGGGCACCTACTGGTGCACGTCGCGCGTGCAGCCGTCGTCGCAGGGCGCGTTCTCGGTCTCGGTGGGGGTGCCGTTCGCGCACGTGCGGTGGTTCCGCGGCCGCGAGACGACCCTGCGCTCGTCGTCGACGTGCCCCGACCCGTCGTGCTGCCGCACACCCCCCGAGCCGCTCGCGCAGCGCTGGGAGGGCGCGGCGTGGCCGTCGGCGCGACCGCACGCGTCGCTGCTCGCGGCGCTGCCCGTGGGCGTGTTCCCGGGCGTCGACACGACCGAGGTCTACGAGTTCCTCGAGCGCCACGCGCCCGCCTGACGCGCGTGGTCCAGCCGGGGTCAGGGCTGGGACAGGCGGTGGCGGAGGGCTGCCAGCTGGGTGCGCAGCGGGGCCGGGAGGCGGTCGCCGAACTGCGCGAAGAAGACCTCGGTCAGCTCCGCCTCGGCGAGCCACGCCTGCGGGTCGACCGCGAACAGCTCGGCCACCTGCTCGTCCGTCAGGTCCAGGCCGTCGAGGTCGAGCGCACCCGGTGCGGGCCGCAGCCCGACCGGACCGGCCACGGCGCCCTCGTCGGACCCGGCCCGTGCGGCGTCGACCTGGCCGACGATCCACGCGAGCACCCGGGAGTTCTCGCCGAACCCGGGCCACAGCCACGAGCCGTCCGCGGCCTTGCGGAACCAGTTGACGCCGAACAGCAGCGGGCGCCCTTGCTCGGACAGTCCGGCGCCGACGGACAGCCAGTGCCCCCAGTGGTCGGCCATGTCGTAGCCGCAGAACGGGAGCATCGCGAACGGGTCGCGGCGCAGCGTGCCCACGGTGCCCTCGGCGGCGGCGGTCTGCTCCGACGCGACGGTCGCGCCCAGGAACACCCCGTGCTGCCAGTCGAACGCCCGGGTCACGAGCGGCACGTTCGTCGCGCGGCGACCGCCGAACACGATCGCGTCGACCGGCACGCCGGCGGGGTCCTGCCACGTGTCGGCGATGCTCGGGCACTGCGCGGCGGCCACGGTGAACCGCGAGTTCGGGTGCGCGGCGGGGCGGCCCGAGTCCGGGGTCCACGACCGGCCGGTCCAGTCGGTGAGGTGCGCGGGCGGCTCGGGGGTCAGGCCCTCCCACCACACGTCGCCGTCGTCGGTCAGGGCGACGTTGGTGAAGATGACGTCCCGCTCGAGCATCCGCACCGCGGTGGGGTTGGTCTCGACGCCCGTGCCGGGCGCGACGCCGAAGAAGCCGGCCTCGGGGTTGATGGCGTACAGCCGGCCGTCGTCGCCCGGGCGCAGCCACGCGATGTCGTCGCCGAGCGTCTCGACCCGCCACCCGGGCAGGGTGGGCTGGAGCATCGCGAAGTTCGTCTTGCCGCACGCCGAGGGGAACGCGGCGGCCACGTGGTACCGCTTGCCCTCGGGGGAGGTGACGCGCACGAGCAGCATGTGCTCGGCGAGCCAGCCCTCGTCGCGCCCGATCACGGACGCGATGCGCAGCGCGAAGCACTTCTTGCCGAGCAGCGCGTTGCCGCCGTACCCGGACCCGAACGACCAGATCTCGCGCGACTCGGGGAAGTGCGCGACGTACTTGCGCGGGTTGCACGGCCACGGGACGTCCGCGACGCGCGTGCCGTCCGACGAGACGAGCGGGGCACCGACGCTGTGCACGGCCGGGACCCAGGCGGCGCCCGCACGAATGCGGTCGACGACGTCGCCGGTCACCCGCGTCATGACGCCCATGCTGACGACGACGTACGGCGAGTCGGTGAGCTGCACGCCGAACCGGGCGAGCGGGCTGTCGACCGGACCCATCGAGAACGGGACGACGTAGAGCGTGCGGCCGCGCATGGCGCCGGCGAACACGCCCGCGAGCTCGGCGCGCATGAGCGCGGGTTCGCGCCAGTTGTTGGTGGGGCCCGCGTCGGCGGCGTCCTCGCTGCAGATGAACGTGCGGGACTCGACGCGCGCGACGTCGTCGGGGTCGGACCGCGCCAGGTAGGAGCCGGGGCGGCGCTCGGGGTCGAGGGCGGTCAGCGTGCCGGAGTCGACCATCTGCGCGAGCAGCCCTTCGCGCTCGGCGGCGGAGCCGTCGCACCACACGACCGCGTCGGGCTCCGTGAGCCGGGCGACGGCGTCCACCCAGGCGAGCAGCGAGAGCGGGCGGTGGGCGTCGACGGTCGGCAGCCGGGGGATGCGGACGGACGTGGCGGTCATGGACGGCTCCTGTGCGAGTCCGGGCGGGTGGTCCTGCCTCTCGATCGTCTGTCAATCTGGACGTGCGCTGCCAACTCGAACCGCCGTCAAGTTTCGGCGTTCTTGACGTATCGTGAGGTCCGTGCCTTCCGACGACGTGCTCACGACCGGCCGCCGCATCCGGCACCTGCGCACCGCGCGGGGCCTGACCCTCGACGCGCTCGGCGCGCGGGTGGGCGTCACCGCGAGCATGCTCTCGCTCGTCGAGAACGGGCGGCGCGAGCCTCGCCTGTCGCTGCTGCGCGACCTCGCCGCGACGCTCGGCGTCACCGTCAACGACCTCGTCGACCCCGAGCCGCCCACGCGCCGGGCCGCCCTGGAGATCGAGCTCGACAGGGCGCAGCGCACGCCCTCGTTCCAGCGCCTCGGGCTGCCGCAGGTCCGCCCGGGCCGCACGCTGCCCACCCCGGTGCTCGAGCAGCTCGTCGGCCTGCACGCCGAGCTCGCGCGGCGCGACCGTGAGGCCGTCGCCACGCCCGAGGAGGCCCGCCGCGCCAACACCGCGCTGCGCCTCGCGCGCCAGGAGCGCGACAACCACTTCCCCGAGCTCGAGGTCGTCGCCGAGCGCATGGTCCGCGACGCCGGCTACACCTCGGGGCCGCTCACGCACCGCACCGTGTGGCGCATGGCCGAGCGGCTCGGCTTCGAGATCCGCCACGTCGACGACCTGCCGCGCTCCACCCGCACGGTCACCGACCTGGCGAACGGGCGCATCTACCTGCCACCCGCCTCGACCCCCGGCGGGCACGGCCTGCGGTCGCTCGCGCTGCAGGCCATGGCCCACCGCGTGCTCGACCACGACCGGCCCGCCACGTACGAGGAGTTCCTCCGCCAGCGCATGGAGATCACGTACTTCGCGTCGTCGTGCCTCATGCCGCAGTCCGCGTCGGTCGAGTTCCTCGCGGCCCGCAAGCGTTCGCGCGAGCTCGCGATCGAGGACTTCCGGGACGCGTTCGGGGTGACGCACGAGGCCGCCGCGCAGCGCTTCACGTCGCTCGCCACCCACCACCTCGACATCCGCGTGCACTTCCTGCGCATCAACGAGGACGGCTCGATCTACCGCGCCTACGCGAACGACGGTCTGCCGCTGCCCGCGGACGTGACCGGCGCGATCGAGGGGCAGGTCGTGTGCCGGCGCTGGGGCGTGCGCGAGGCGCTGTCCCGCCGCGACCACGCGACCGAGTCGTACCAGTACACGGACACGCCCGTGGGCACGTTCTGGTGCTCCACGCAGCCCGGCGTCGCGCCCACCGGACGGTTCGCGCTCGCGGTGGGCGTGCCGTTCTCGGCCGCGCGGTGGTTCCGCGGGCGGGACACGCAGGTACGCCGCACGAGCACGTGCCCCGACGCCGCGTGCTGCCGCCGGCCCGACGAGGGGTCGGCCGCACGGTGGGAGCAGGCGTCCTGGCCGAGCGCGCGCATCCACCAGCACGTCTTCGCACCGCTGCCCGCCGGTCGGTTCCCCGGCGTGGACGCCGCGGAGATGTACGCGTTCCTCGACCGGCACGCGCCGTCGTCGGGCGGTGCCTGAACGCTGCGCCGGTGGGCCTACTATGGCGCCCGTCGACGAGGTCGTCGCGAGGACGCGGGAGGTCAGGTGCACACCAGCACGCCTACGAACCGGATGACGCGCGCGCGGGCGGTGCTGCTCGCGGGAGGCGCGGTGCTCGCCGCCGCCACCCTGGGGGCGTGCTCGGGCACGCCCGGCGCGGCCGCCGTGGTCGACGGGCACGTCATCACCGCGCAGGAGGTGCGGTCCGCGACGGACCAGCTCACCGAGCTCGGGCAGCAGTTCGACGTGCCGACCGTGCTGTCGATCCTCATCCAGGAGCCGACCATGACGCGGTTCGCGGCCGACGAGGGCGTGGCGGTGTCCGACGAGGACGCGGCCGGCCTGCTCGACCAGGTCTCGCAGTCCGTGGGCATCGACGTCGGCGAGTACAGCGACGCGACGCTCGCGATCGCGCGCTACTCGCTCGCGTCCGGCAACCTGCAGGACGCGGGCGACCTCGAGGCGCTCGGGCAGCAGGTGGCCGAGCGGCTCGACGCGCTGGACGTCGAGGTCAACCCCCGGTTCGGCACCCTCGGCGAGAGCGCGGCGGTCGAGGGTGCGTCCGCGCGGCCGTGGATCGTGACGCCCCGGGCGGACGCGCCCTGAGCCCGGCCCCGGCCGACCGGCCCCCGGCGGGCGGCACGACGAGCGCGCTGGACGAGCTCGTCGCCGTCATGGACCGGCTGCGCTCGCCGGGCGGGTGCCCGTGGGACGCGGAGCAGACGCACGCCTCGCTCGCGCCGTACGCGCTCGAGGAGGCGTACGAGCTCGTCGAGGCGATCGAGCACGACGACCGCGCGGGGCTGCGCGAGGAGCTGGGCGACCTGCTGCTGCAGGTCGTGTTCCACGCCCGCGTCGCGCAGGAGGACGCCGACGACCCGTTCGACGTGCAGGACGTGGCCGCGGACCTCGTCGCGAAGCTCGTCCGCCGGCACCCGCACGTGTTCACCGACGAGCAGTCCGCCCCCGACGACGAGGGGCGCCACGTCGCGTGGGACCGCATCAAGCGCGCCGAGAAGGACCGCGGGTCCGCGCTCGACGGCGTGCCGCTGGCGCTCGGTGCGCTGGCCCGCACGCAGAAGCTCGTCGCGCGTGCGGAGCGCGCGGGGCTCGCGGTCGACGCGCCCGCGGGCGACGACCTCGGCGCGCGGCTGTTCGCGCTCGTGCGTGAGGCGCGTGCGGCGGGCCTGGACGCCGAGGGCGAGCTGCGGCGGACGACGGCGGGCTGGGAGGACCGCGTGCGCGCCGCCGAATCGGGCTGACGGCGGCCGCGAGGGGTCGCGGATGTCCACGAGGGACCGTGGTCCCGTGGCAGGTCGCCGCACGTCGGTAGGGTCGGCGGCGAGCCGGTGAGACGGTCACCCGGCCACGATTCGGTCACCGTGCGTCCACCCCGCGTCAGGCGGGTGCGCGCAGGTCAGGAGGCGTTGCGTGACGACGATCGGTATCCCGCGGGAGGCGGCCGGGCAACGCCTGGTGGCCGCGACCCCGGCCACCGTGACGAAGCTCGTCGGGCTCGGGTACGACGTGCTCGTCGAGGCCGGTGCGGGCGAGGCGGCGACGTTCGCCGACGACGCGTACGCCGCCGCCGGGGCGCAGGTCGTCGACACGGCGCGCGCGTGGGGTGCCGACGTCGTCACCGCCGTGGACGCCCCGTCCGACGAGCGGGTCGCGCTGCTGCGCGAGGGAGCGGTCCTCGTCGCCCAGCTCCAGCCCGCGCAGCGGCCCGAGCTCGTCGCGACCCTCGCCGCCCGCGGCGTCACCGCGCTCGCGCTCGACGCCGTCCCGCGCATCTCCCGCGCGCAGGCGCTCGACGTGCTCTCGAGCATGGCGAACGTCGCCGGCTACCGCGCGGTCGTCGAGGCCGCGGGCGAGTTCGGCGGGATGTTCGCCGGGCAGGTCACGGCCGCGGGCAAGACCCCGCCGGCCAAGGTGTTCGTCATCGGTGCGGGCGTCGCGGGCCTCGCCGCGATCGGCACCGCCGACTCGCTCGGTGCGCAGGTGCGCGCGTTCGACGTGCGACCCGAGGTCGGGGAGCAGATCGAGTCGATGGGCGCGACGTTCGTGCGCGCCCCGGAGGCGCAGCAGGAGATCAGCGCCGACGGCTACGCGAAGCCGCTGACGCAGGAGCAGGCCGCCGCGGCGCTCGAGGTCTACGCGCGCGAGTGCGCCGACGCGGACATCGTCGTGACGACCGCGCTCGTGCGCGGCACCGCACCCACGACCATCACGGCCGCCGCCGTCGCGGGCATGCGGCCCGGCTCGGTCGTCGTCGACCTCGCCGCCACGGGCGGCGGCAACTGCGAGCTCACCGTGCCGGGCGAGCGCGTCGTGACCGACGGGGGCGTGGTCGTCCTCGGCTTCACGGACCTGCCCGGGCGCATGCCGCAGCACTCGTCGCAGCTGCTCGGCACGAACGTCGTGCACCTGATGCAGCTGCTCACGCCCGGCAAGGGCGGCGAGCTCGTGCTCGACCTCGAGGACCCGGTGCAGCGCGGCATGACGGTCGCGCACGCCGGCGACGTCACGTGGCCGCCGCCGCCCGTCGCGGTCTCGGCCGCGCCGCCACCGACGACCGGCCCGCCGCCGCCCAGCCCGCAGGAGGTCGCGGCGCGGCAGGCCGAGCAGGCGGAGCGTGCCAAGGTGCGCGCCCAGCGGCGCACGGTCGCGTACGCGCTCGGTGCCCTGCTGCTCACGCTCGGCATCTCGTACGCGCCGAGCGAGTTCCTCGCGCACTTCTCGGTGTTCGTGCTCGCGGTGTTCGTCGGGTACTACGTGATCTCGAACGTGTCGCACTCGCTGCACACGCCGCTCATGGCCCAGACCAACGCGATCTCCGGGATCATCCTCGTCGGCGCGCTCCTGCAGATCGGGTCCGACGACCCCGTGGTCACCGTGCTCGCGTGCGTCGCCGCCGCGGTCGCGTCCATCAACATCTTCGGCGGGTTCCTGGTCGCGAACCGGATGCTCCGCATGTTCCGACGGGGGGCCTGACATGACGCTCGTGTCGCTCACGAACGCCATCTACCTGCTCGCCGCGGTGCTGTTCGTGCTGTCGCTCGCCGGCCTGTCCAAGCAGGAGACGGCCCGACGCGGCAACGTGCTCGGGATGGTCGGCATGGGGCTGGCGCTGGCCGCCGTCGTCGCGCGCGCCCTGAACGAGTCCCAGCGGGCCGTCGGCGTGACCGCGCTGCTCATCGCGCTCGTGCTGGGCATCGGGGTGGTCGTCGGGACGTGGCGCGCGCGCCGCGTCGAGATGACGCAGATGCCCGAGCTGATCGCGATCCTGCACTCGTTCGTCGGCATCGCGGCCGTGCTCGTCGGCTACAACTCCTACCTGACCGGCACGCACGACGGCGTGCACCTCGTCGAGGTGTTCCTCGGCGTGCTCATCGGTGCCGTGACGTTCACCGGGTCGGTCGTCGCGTTCCTCAAGCTCTCGGCGCGGATGAAGAGCGCGCCGCTGACGCTGCCCGGCCGCAACCTGCTCAACCTCGCGGCCGTGCTCGTCTCGTGCGGCCTGCTGGCGTGGTTCCTCGCGGAGCCGTCCGTCTGGCCGCTCGCGCTGATGACGCTCATCGCGCTCGCGCTCGGCTGGCACCTCGTCGCGGCCATCGGCGGCGGCGACATGCCCGTCGTCGTGTCGATGCTCAACTCGTACTCCGGGTGGGCCGCCGCGGCCGCGGGCTTCATGCTCAGCAACGACCTGCTGATCGTCACCGGCGCCCTCGTCGGCGCGTCCGGTGCGATCCTGTCCTACATCATGTGCCGGGCCATGAACCGGTCGTTCGTCTCGGTGATCCTCGGCGGCTTCGGGGCCGAGGAGGGTGCCGCGGCGCCCGCCGGTGGCGGACCCGTCGGGGAGCACCACGAGATGTCCGCGGCGGACGTCGCCGAGGCCCTCGCGGGAGCGCGGTCCGTCGTCATCACGCCCGGCTACGGCATGGCGGTCGCCAAGGCGCAGTACCCGGTCGCGGACCTCGTCGAGAAGCTGCGCGCACGCGGGGTGGAGGTGCGCTTCGGCGTGCACCCCGTCGCGGGCCGCCTGCCCGGGCACATGAACGTGCTCCTCGCCGAGGCGAAGGTGCCGTACGACATCGTCCTCGAGATGGACGAGATCAACGGCGACTTCGACGAGACCGACGTCGTGCTCGTGATCGGCGCGAACGACACGGTCAACCCCGCGGCGCTCGACGACCCGTCGTCGCCCATCGCGGGCATGCCGGTGCTCGAGGTCTGGAACGCCAAGCAGGTCGTCGTGTTCAAGCGTTCGATGGCCACCGGGTACGCGGGCGTGCAGAACCCGCTGTTCTTCCGGGACAACACCGCGATGCTGTTCGGCGACGCGCGGGACCAGACCGAGAAGATCGTCGCGGCGCTCGCCGCAGGCTGACCGCGGCCACCGGGACGAAACGGTTCACCCGTCGTCCCGGGGTCCGAGCGGTCCCTAGCCTCCGGGCTGACCGGCGGACGGTGCCGTCGGCATGCCGTCAGGAGCGATGCGATGCCTCGCCGTGCCCTCGTCCACCTCGACCCCCGCGCCGGGACCCCGACGCGCCGGGCGACCGCGCTGCCCGTGAGCGGCCTCGCGGCGCTCGTCGTCGCGGCCCTCGTCGCCGTGCTCGCCCTCGTCGCGCAGTCCGCGACGCCGGCGCACGCGGCGACGACCGTCCTGCGGGCCGACTTCGAGGACGGCCTCGACGGCTGGACCGGCCGCGGCGACGCGACCGTCGCGCTGACCACGCAGGATGCGCGCGGCACGCAGAGCCTCCTCGCGACCGGGCGCACGCAGTCCTGGAACGGCGCGGTCGTCGACGTGACCGATACGTTCGAGCCGGGCGTGACGCACCAGGTGTCGCTGTGGCTGCGGCTGCCCGCGACGGGCAGCGGCTACGCGGACCTGCGGGTGTCCGCGCAGCGGGACGTCGACGGCACGTCGGCGTACGAGACGATCGCGACGGCCACGGGCGTCACGAGCGGCGCGTGGACGCACGTCAGCGCGAGCTACACCCCGGGGCTGTTCGACACCGCGTCGCTGTACGTGGAGTCCACCTCGTCCCTGACGGACTTCCTCGTCGACGACGTCACGGTCACGAGCGAGAAGGTGAGCCCCGACCTGTCGCTCCCGCAGATCGACGAGACGCTCGCGCCGTGGTTCACGTTCGGCCTCGCGGTCGAGCCGGCCGACGTGCTCGCGGGCCGCGGCGAGCTCGTCGCGCACCACGCCGCACAGATCACGCCGGGCAACCAGATGAAGCCCGACGCGATCCAGCCGACCGAGGGGACGTTCCGGTTCGGCCCCGCCGACCAGCTCGTCGACTTCGCGCTCGAGCACGGCCAGCGCGTCTACGGCCACACGCTGGTGTGGCACCAGCAGACGCCCGAGTGGTTCTTCCAGCGGGACGGCGCCGCGCTCACGACGAGCACCGCCGACCAGGCGCTGCTGCGCTCGCGGCTCAAGACGCACATCGAGGCCGTCGCGGACCACTACCGCACCACGTACGGCGAGTTCGGCACACCGGGCAACCCGATCTTCGCGTTCGACGTGGTCAACGAGGTCATCGACGAGAACCAGAGCGACGGCCTGCGCCGCAGCGAGTGGTACCGCATCCTCGGGCCGTCCTACATCGCCGACGCGTTCCGCTACGCGCGCGACGCGTTCGGTCCCGATGTGCTGCTGTTCATCAACGACTACAACAGCGAGTACCCGAACAAGCGCGCCCCCTACCTCGCGCTCGTGAAGTCCCTGCTCGCGCAGGGTGTGCCCGTCGACGGCGTGGGCCACCAGCTGCACGTCGAGGTCGGACGCTCGCTCGAGTACGTCGAGGGCACCATCGCCGCGTTCGAGGCGCTCCCGGTCCGGCAGGCCGTCACCGAGCTCGACGTCTCGACGTACCAGCACGGTGGCGAGTCGTGGACCACGCCGCCCGCGGACCGGCTGCGGCAGCAGGCGTACTACTACCGCGACCTGCTCGCGGTCCTCAAGAAGCACGCGTCGTCGTTCGAGTCCGTGACGATCTGGGGTGTCGACGACTCGCGCACGTGGCTGCGCGCGGGTGCCGCGCCGCTGCTGTTCGACGGGCAGCTCCAGGCGAAGGACGCGTTCTGGGGCGTGGTCGACCCGTCGCGGATCGGGACGACGAGCACCCCGACCCCCACGCCCACGCCGACCCCGACGCCCACGCCGACCCCGACGCCCACCTCGACGCCGACGCCCACCTCGACGCCGACGCCCACGCCGACCCCGACGCCCACGCCGACCCCGACGCCCCCGCCCGTGGGCGCCTGCACGGTCCGCTGGTCGGCCAGCGCGTGGAACACCGGCCTGACCGCGAACGTCCGGGTGACGAACACCGGCTCGACCGCGCTCGACGCGTGGACCCTCACGTTCACGTTCGGCGGGGGGCAGCAGGTCACGCAGGGCTGGAGCGCCCAGTGGTCGCAGAGCGGCACGCGCGTCACCGCGCAGAACGCCCCGTGGAACGGGCGGCTGGCACCCGGCGCGAGCGTCGAGATCGGGTTCAACGCGTCGCACCCGGGCACGCCCACGCCGGGCACGGCGTTCGCGCTCAACGGGTCCGCCTGCACGGCGGCGTAGCCGCGGCGGGGTGCGCCGGGAGCCGTGCGTAGGACATGCACACGCGTGTCCAGCGGACGGAGGTCCCGGCGCACCCGTCGTCGGACGCCACTAGGGTGAGGTCGTAAACCCACCTTGCACGGACCCCACCTGCATGTCGAAGGAGCTCCCATGGCCAGCATCGAGGCCGTCGGCGCCCGCGAGATCCTGGACTCGCGCGGCAACCCCACTGTCGAGGTCGAGGTCGCGCTCGACGACGGCACGATCGCCCGCGCGGCGGTCCCGTCCGGCGCGTCGACCGGCGCCTTCGAGGCCGTCGAGCGTCGTGACGGCGACAAGTCGCGCTACCTGGGCAAGGGCGTCGAGCAGGCCGTGAACGCGGTCATCGACGAGATCGCCCCCGAGATCATCGGGTTCGAGGCGAGCGAGCAGCGTCTCGTCGACGCCGCGCTCATCGAGCTCGACGGCACGCCCAACAAGGGCAAGCTCGGCGCGAACGCGATCCTGGGCGTCTCGCTCGCGGTCGCCAAGGCCGCGGCCGACTCGGCCGACCTGCCGCTGTTCCGCTACGTCGGCGGCCCCAACGCGCACGTCCTGCCCGTGCCGATGATGAACATCCTCAACGGTGGTTCGCACGCCGACTCGAACGTCGACATCCAGGAGTTCATGGTCGCCCCGATCGGCGCCACGACCTTCCGCGAGGCGCTGCGCACCGGCACCGAGGTCTACCACTCGCTGAAGTCCGTCCTGAAGGCCCAGGGCCTCAGCACGGGCCTGGGCGACGAGGGTGGCTTCGCGCCGAACCTGTCGAGCAACCGCGCGGCGCTCGACCTGATCCTCACCGCGATCGAGAAGGCCGGCTTCACGCCGGGCACCGACGTGGCGCTCGCGCTCGACGTCGCGTCGACCGAGTTCTTCAAGGACGGCGCGTACCAGTTCGAGGGTGGCGCCAAGACGCCCGCCGAGATGATCGCGTACTACGAGCAGCTCGTGACGGACTACCCGCTGGTGTCCATCGAGGACCCGCTGTCCGAGGACGAGTGGGACTCCTGGTCGCAGCTCGTCGCCGAGGTCGGTGGCCGCGTGCAGATCGTCGGCGACGACCTGTTCGTGACGAACCCGGAGCGTCTTGCCAAGGGCATCCAGCTCAAGTCGGCGAACTCGCTGCTGGTCAAGCTCAACCAGATCGGCACGCTCACCGAGACGCTCGACGCGGTGACGCTCGCGCAGCGCAACGGCTTCACGACGATGACCTCGCACCGCTCCGGCGAGACCGAGGACACGACGATCGCCGACCTGTCGGTCGCGACGAACGCCGGCCAGATCAAGACCGGTGCCCCCGCCCGTGGCGAGCGCATCAACAAGTACAACCAGCTGCTGCGCATCGAGGAGGAGCTGGACGACGCCGGTCGCTACGCCGGCCGCTCGGCCTTCCCGCGCTTCCAGGCCTGATCACCTCAGCCTGAACCGGTCGGTCACCACCGACCACCCGAGGCCGGTCGCCCCCAAGGGCGACCGGCCTCACCCATCCCCGCACCGCCCCACGCCCGCCCCAACCGCCCCGCACCACCCCGCGCCCGCCCCAACCGCCCCGCACCACCCCGCGCCCGCCCCAACCGCCACGCCGCCGCCCC
>NZ_BJLP01000056.1 GCF_006538705.1 Cellulomonas uda | reverse complement strand
GGCGGGTGACGGCCCGCCGGTCGCCCCGGGCGGCGCCCGGTCGGGTACGTCAGCGCAGTGCGGGGACCACCTGGTCGGCGAACAGCTCGATGCTCGAGCGGTCGTACGCCGCGTCGGCGAAGTAGGTGATCGCGTACCCGAGGCCCAGCTCGCGCAGCGCCGTCAGCTTCTCGACGACCTGCTCCGGCGTGCCGACCAGCGGCCCCTTGCGGAGGTCCTCGGCGAGCCCGGGCGCCTTGTCCGGCACGGTCAGCGCGTAGTGCTCCTCGAGCCACGCGACCTTGTCGTCGACGTCCGCCTCGGTCTCGCCGATGACGACGTTGTAGTTGGCCGAGCGCGTGATCTCGGCTGGGTCACGGCCGATCGCGGCGCAGTGCTCCGCGAGGACCTGCGACTTGTGCGCGAAGCCCTCGGGGCTGCCGTCGAAGTTGGTGTACTGCGCGTGCTCGGCCGCGATCCGCAGCGTCTTGCGCTCGCCGCCGCCCGCGATCCACAGCGGGGGACCGTCGACCTGCAGCGGCAGCGGCGACAGCTGGGCGCCGTCCACCTGGTAGTGCCGGCCGGCGAACGTCGCGACCCCGTTGGTCCACATCTGCTTGAAGATCTGCACGCCCTCGTCGAGCATCGCGATCCGCTCGCCGGCGCTGGGGAACCCGTACCCGTACGCGCGCCACTCGTGCTCGTACCAGCCCGCACCGATGCCCATCTCGACGCGTCCGCCCGAGATCACGTCGGCGGTCGTCGCGACCTTCGCCAGGTAGGCGGGGTTCCGGTACGCCATGCACGTGCACATCTGCCCGAGCCGCACGCGCGACGTGCTCGCCGCGAACGCGTTGATGAGGCTCCACGCCTCGTGCGTCGCCTCACCGTTCGGCTCCGGCACCGCGTGGAAGTGGTCGTAGACCCAGATCGACTCGAACGCGTCGCCCTCGTCGGCGTACCGCGCGAGCCCGCTCATCACCGCCCAGTGCTGCGAGGCGTCGATGCCCGTGAGGTCCTGCCGCCAGCCCTGGGGGATGAAGAGTCCGAAGCGCATGCGGCGCACGCTACCCCCGCGGGCGCGGGACGGCAGGGTCAGGCGGGGAACGTCTCACCGAACCGGACGACGAGCGCGGCGAAGCCCGTCCCGACGGTGCCGGCGAGCGTGACCGCGGCGAGGATCAGCGTGAGCGTCGCACGCGTGGTGCGTCCCTGGCGGCGCGGGGTCACGTCGGCGGGGTGGTGCGGGTCGACCCAGACCGTGCCGTCGAACGTGTACGGCACGCCGGGCGCGCGCACGAGCCAGACGAACAGCTGGGCCCGCAGCGGGCGGCCGTCGGGCCCGGGGTACTCGACGTCGACGAACGTCCCCGGCCCGACGTACGCGGACGACAGGGCGCGTGCCGGCACCTGCACGCGGTGCACGCGCCGTGCGGCGGCCAGCCAGCGCCCGCCGAGGGTCGCCAGGACGGCGGTGAGCAGAGCGCACACCGCGCACACGAGCCACAGCACCGCGGCGGGGGACGGGTCGCTCGCGGTGGCGTGCACGGTTCCTCCTGGATGACGCGACGGGGCGGGACGACTGGACCGGCGGGAAACGTAGCAAACCGCTCTCGTTGGCCTCGTCGCGGATCCGGCGCGAGGATGGGCACGTGCTGCTGTCCTGGACGTCCGCGCAGGTCCGCGCCGCAGAGGCCCCGCTCCTCGCCGACGGTGTCCCGCTCATGCAGCGCGCGTCGTTCGCGCTCGCGGGCGCGGTCGCGCGCGTGCTGCGTGAGCGACGTGGTCGCGTCGTCGGCGGGTCCGTCGTGCTGCTGGTCGGGCCGGGGAACAACGGCGGTGACGCCCTGCACGCGGGCGCGTACCTGCGGGCACGGGGTGCGGACGTGGTGGCGCTCGCGGTCGCACCGCGCGTGCACGACGAGGGCCGCGCGGCGCTCGAGGCGGCGGGCAGTCGCGTGGTCGTGGTCGACGAGGACGGCGTCGCGGCCGCCGCGGCGCGTGCGGCCGGTGCGGACGTCGTGCTCGACGGGATCCTGGGGATCGGGGCCCGGCCCGGGGGGCTGACGGGCGTCGCGGGCGCGCTCGTGGCACGGCTGTCGGCGCGCGACGACGAGCGCGGGCCCGTGGTCGTCGCGGTCGACACGCCGTCGGGCATCGGCGTCGACGACGGCTCGGCGACCGGGACGGTGCTGCGCGCCGACCGGACCGTGACGTTCGGTGCCGCCAAGCCGGGGCTGCTGCTGCCGCCGGCGGCCCGGCTCGCAGGTGAGCTCGAGGTCGTCGACATCGGTCTCGACCTGCCGGGGCGGCCCGCGATCGCGCGGCTCGAGGGCCACGACGCCGCCGCGCTGTGGCCCGTCCCCGGGCCGGCGGCGCACAAGTACTCGCGCGGGGTCGTCGGGGTGGTCGCGGGCGCGCGGCGCTACCCCGGCGCGGCGGTGCTCGCGACGTCGGCCGCCGTGCTCGCGGGCGTGGGGATGGTCCGGTACCTGGGTGACGTGGCGGACCTCGTCGTCGCGCGACGGCCCGAGGTGGTGGCCGGGCCGGGGCACGTGCAGGCGTGGGTGTTCGGGCCGGGGGTCTCGCCCGAGGACGCCGCGCAGCGGCGGCGCATCGAGCACGCCTTCGACGGTGTGCTGCACCGCGCCGAGCCCGCGGTCGTCGACGCGGGTGCGCTCGAGCTGCTGCCGCCGCGCGTGCCCGCGCACGTCGTGCTCACGCCGCACGCGGGCGAGCTCGCGCGGCTGCTGACGGCGCGCGGGCACCGCGTCGACCGCGAGCACGTGGAGGCGCACCCGTTGCGGCACGCGCGCCTCGCGCACGAGCTCACGGGCGCGACCGTGCTGGTCAAGGGGCACGTCACGCTCGTCGTCGGGCCGGACGGCGCCGCGTACGCGCAGTCCGACGCGCCCGCGTGGCTCGCCACCGCGGGGGCCGGCGACGTGCTCGCGGGCCTGCTGGGGGCGATGCTCGCGGGACGCGCGGCGGACGTCGCCGACGACCCGTCGCTCGCGGCCGCGCTCGCGGCGGCCGCCGCGCTCGTGCACGGCCGGGCGGCGCGCACCGCGAACCCCGGCGGGCCCGTCACGGCGCGCGCGGTCGCGCTCGCGCTGCCCGAGACGGTGGCCGCGCTGCTCGGCGCGGACGCGTCCCGGCCGACGGTCGGCTGGACCGCCGGCTCGACGGCCCGCGCGACGACAGGGCCGACGGCGACAGCACCGACGACAGGGCCGACGACGAGGTCGGCGGACGGGCCGGGTCGCGGTGGGAGGATGGGCCGGTGAGCTTCCCCGCCCGAGCCGTCGTCGACCTGTCCGTCATCGCGTCCAACGTCCGCTCCCTGCGCGCCCACGCGCCCACCGCGCAGCTCATGGCCGTGGTGAAGGCCGACGCGTACGGGCACGGGCTCGTGCCGTCGGCGCGCGCGGCGGTCGCGGGCGGTGCGACGTGGCTGGGCACCGCGCAGATGGACGAGGCGATCGCGCTGCGCGACGCGGGCGTCACCGCGCCGCGCGTGCTCACGTGGCTGTACGCGCCGGGCGCGCCGATCGCCCGCGCGATCGAGGCGGACGTCGACGTCTCCGTCTCGTCCGCCCCCGCGCTCGACGAGGTCGTCGCCGCCGCGCGGCTCGTCGGCCGGACCGCGCGCGTGCACCTCAAGGTCGACACGGGCCTCGGCCGCAACGGCCTGACCCCCGACGGCCTCGCGGACCTGCTCCCCGCCGCGCTGCGGGCCCAGGCGGAGGGCGCGGTCGCCCTCGTCGGGATCTGGTCCCACCTCGCGTTCGCCGACGAGCCCGATCACGCGACCGTGCGCGCGCAGCACGACGTGTTCGCCGATGCCGTCCGGCTCGCGGAGGCCGCCGGCGCGGCGATCGAGGTCCGGCACATCGCGAACTCCGCCGCGACCCTCACGTCGCCGCAGGTGCACTACGACCTGGTGCGGCCCGGCATCGCGGTCTACGGGCTGTCGCCCGTGCCGCAGCTCGGCGGTCCGGGCGACTACGGGCTCGTGCCCGCGATGACGCTCGAGGCCGAGCTCGCGACCGTCAAGCGTGTGCCCGCGGGCCACGGGGTGTCCTACGCGCACCAGTACGTCACGCCGCACGAGACGCGGCTCGGGGTGGTGCCGCTCGGGTACGCCGACGGCATACCGCGGCACGCCTCGGGCTCGCGCGAGCGGTCCGGCGGGCCGATCCGCGTGGGGGACCGCACGCTCGGCGTCGCGGGGCGGGTCTGCATGGACCAGGTCGTCGTCGACCTCGGCCCGGACGCGACCGAGCAGGCCGGCGACCGCGTCGAGCTGTTCGGCACGGGTGCGGACGGCGGGCCGACCGCGCAGGACTGGGCCGTCGCCGCCGGGACCATCTCGTACGAGATCGTCACGCGGCTGTCCGGCTCGGTGCCGCGCGAGTACGTCGGCGTCGAGGTGCTCGCCGGCTCCGCCGGCGGGGCCGCGGCGGCGACCGGTGCGGCCGCGGTCACGGGAGGTGCGCGATGAGCGACGTCGTCGTCCGGCTGCCCGACGCGCAGGCCACCCGCGCGTTCGGCCGTGCGCTCGCGGGCGTGCTGCGCGCGGGTGACCTCCTGGTCCTCACCGGTGACCTCGGCGCCGGCAAGACCACGCTCACGCAGGGCATCGGCGCGGGCCTCGGCGTGCGCGGACAGGTCGCCTCGCCGACGTTCATCATCGCCCGGGTGCACCCCGGGCTCGTGCGCGAGGACGGCACGCAGGGCCCCGACCTCGTGCACGTCGACGCGTACCGGCTGTCCTCGCTCGACGAGGTCGAGGCCCTCGACCTCGACTCGAGCCTCGAGGACGCGGTCACGGTCGTCGAGTGGGGTCGGGGCTGGGTGGAGGCGATCGCCACCGACCGGCTGGAGATCGCCCTGACGCGACCGCGCGGTGCGGCGACGGCGGCGGACGCCGCGGAGGTCGCCGACGACGACGGGGGTGCGGGGGAGCGTGTCGTGACGCTGCGCGCGGTCGGCGAGCGATGGGCCGGGGTCGACCTGGCGGCGCTCGCGCGCGCGGCGGACGACGCCGCCGACCGCACGGTCGGCGCGGACGACGTGGCAGGCTGAGCGTCGTGCCCCTGCTCGCCCTCGACACGTCCGCGTCCGTCTCCGTCGCCGTCACGGACGACGCCGGCAGCGCGCTCGTCCGCCACCGCGCGGACCTGCCCCGTCATCACGCGGAGCTGCTCGCCCCGCTCGTCGCCGAGGCGCTCGCGGATGCCGGCGTCGACCGCCGCGACCTGTCCGCGGTCGTCGTCGGCACCGGTCCGGCGCCGTTCACCGGCCTGCGCGTCGGCCTGGTGAGCGCGCGGACCCTCGCGCTCGCACTCGGCGTGCCCGCGCTCGGCGTGCCGAGCCTCGACGCGCTCGCCGCGGCCGCGACCCGTGCGGTCCCGACGGGCGCGCCGCTCGTCGTCGCGACCGACGCGCGCCGCCGCGAGGTCTACTGGGCCGCGTACCGGCGTGACGAGCAGGGCGCCCTGGGCACGCTCGTCGAGCCGCGCGTCGGGCCGGCGCACGAGGTGGCCGACGAGCCCGCGGTGGCGGGCGGCTTCGTCGTCGGCGCCGGCACGCACCTGTACCCCGACGCGTTCGCGGGCCTGACGCACGTGGCGGGCGCCGACGACCTCGACGCGGCCGAGCTCGTGCCGCTCGCGCTCGCGCGTCGCGCGGCGGGCGAGGCGCTCGGCACCGACCCGCTGTACCTGCGCCGCCCCGACGCGGTGCCGTCGGCGGGCAGCAAGCGCGTCCTGGGCGGATGAGCCCCGACCGCACGCCGCTGCGGCTGCGGCCGCTGACGCCCGACGACGTCCCGGCGCTGGACGTCCTGGAGCGCACGCTGTTCGGCGCCGCCGCCTGGTCGCCCGCGAGCCTCGCCGACGAGGTCGTCGGCCCGGGGCGCTGGTACGTCGGCGCGCAGTACGGCAACGGACCGCTCGTCGGGTACGCCGGGCTGTGGTTCGACGGCTACGACGCGCAGGTGATGACGATCGGCACGGCGGTGGGGCACCAGGGCCGCGGCATCGGCCGGGTCCTGCTCGACGCGCTCGTCGCGCGTGCGCGCGAGGTCGGCGCACCGTCGGTGCTCCTCGAGGTGCGGGTCGACAACGAGCCCGCGCTGCGGCTGTACCAGCGGGCCGGGTTCGAGAAGCTCGGCCTGCGCCGCGGGTACTACCAGCCGGAGAACAAGGACGCCTGGACGATGCGCCTCGACCTGGCGCAGGCTCCGGGTGGAGGGTCCCGCGCGACCGCGGGGTCCGGTGCCGACGAGACGGGGGAGCGGGCATGACGAACGGGACGACGGACACGACGCGCGCCGCGGTGCTGGTGGACGCGGTGGCGCTCGCGGCGGAGCTGGCGGGCGACGAGCCGCCCGTCCTGCTGGACGTGCGCTGGGCGCTGGGCCGCTCCGACGGCCACGAGCAGTACCTCGCGGGGCACCTGCCCGGCGCCGTGTACGTGGACCTCGACTCCGAGCTCGCGGCGCCGCCGAGCGTCGCCGCCGGTCGGCACCCGCTGCCGGACGTCGCGGCGCTCGAGGCCGCCGCGCGGCGCTGGGGCGTGCGGGAGGGGGCGCCGGTCGTGGCGTACGACGCGAGCGGCGGCACCTCCGCGGCGCGCGCGTGGTGGCTGCTGCGCTGGGCGGGCGTCGCGGACGTGCGGCTGCTCGACGGTGGGCTCGCGGCCTGGTCGGCGGCCGGCCTGTCGCTCGAGCCGGGCGAGGTGACGCCCGAGCGAGGCGACGTGGTGCTCGCGCCCGGCGCGCTGCCGACGATCGACGCCGACGACGCGGCCGCGTGGCCGCACGAGGGCACGCTGCTCGACGCTCGCGCGGCGGAGCGCTACGCGGGCGAGGTCGAGCCGGTGGACCCGCGTGCGGGCCACATCCCGGGCGCGGTGAGCGCGCCGACCGCGCAGAACCTCGCGGACGACGGCACGTTCCTGCCCGCGGACGCGCTGACGGAGCGGTTCCGCGCGCTGCGGGCCGCGGCGGGTGCGCCGGTCGCGGTGTACTGCGGCTCGGGGGTCACGGCGGCGCACCAGGTCGCGGCGCTCGCGAGCATCGGGGTGGAGGCGGCGCTGTACCCGGGTTCGTGGTCGCAGTGGTCGTCGGACCCGGACCGCCCGGTCGCGACCGGGTCCTGACCGACGCCTCAGACGGTCGTGGAGACCTGGTCCCAGGTGAGCCGCGCGGCCCGGGGGTGCGCGGTGCCCACGCCGTCACGGTGGCCGACGAGGACGATCAGCTGCGACTGCCAGCCCGTCCCGGCGAGCAGCTGCTCGTCGACGCCCGCGGCGTCGAACCCGCCGATCGGGCCCACGTCGAGGCCGGTGGCGCGCAGCGCGGTGAGCAGGTAGCCGGTCTGGATGAGCGTGTTGGTGCGCGCCATGCCCGCGCGCGTCTCGGGCTGGGCGTCGAGCGCGTCGACCATCGCGGCGCGGTGCGGGGCGAGCACCGGCAGGTGGTGGTGGAACGCCGGGTCGGCGGCGACGACGAGCGTGACGGGCGCGGCCAGGACGCGCTCGCGGTTGCCCTCGGCGGCGAGCGCGGCGAGCCGGGCCTTCGCCTCGTCGGAACGCACGACGAGCAGGCGCAGCGGCGTGATGTTCATCGCGGTCGGGCCCCACTTGAGCAGGTCGTACGCGGCCTGCAGGTCGGCGTCGGTCACGGGCTGGTCCGTGAACGCGCCGACGGTCCGGGCGCCGCGGAACAGCAGGTCGGCGGCGTCGTCGCCGATCGCGTACGTGGGCGTCGGGAAGTCGAGGGAGTCGATCGTCGAGGTCTCGGTCGTCATAGTTCACTTGAAGTCTCAACCAACCTCGACACTTCCCCCGGCGGCGTGTGACCGTCATCACAGTGCGTCGGGCACGTCTCGCGCTCGCCTCGCACGGGGGCCCACCCGGCGACGCGGCCGGTGCGAGCCCGGCGCGCGAGCGGCCTAAGGTTGTCGCCATGCCGAACAGCGAGCCCCTCGTCCTCGGGATCGAGACGTCGTGCGACGAGACCGGCGTCGCGCTCGTGCGCGGGTACGACCTGCTCGTCGACGCCGTGGCGTCCTCGGTCGACGAGCACGCGCGGTTCGGCGGGATCATCCCCGAGATCGCGTCGCGCGCCCACCTGGAGGCGATGGTCCCGACGATCGAGCGTGCGCTCGCCACCGCCGACGTCACGCTCGACCAGGTCGACGCGATCGCCGTGACCGCGGGACCGGGCCTGGTCGGGCCGCTCACCGTCGGCGCCGCCGCGGCGAAGGCCCTCGCGATCGGTCTCGACAAGCCGCTGTACGGCGTCAACCACGTCATCGGCCACGCCGTCGTCGACGAGCTCGTCGACGGCCCGTTCCCGGAGCGCGTCATGGCGCTCGTCGTCTCCGGCGGGCACTCCTCGCTCCTCATGCTCGACGACACCGTGCACGTCACCGAGCTCGGCTCGACGCTCGACGACGCCGCAGGGGAGGCGTTCGACAAGGTGGGCCGCCTGCTCGGCCTGCCCTACCCGGGCGGCCCGCACATCGACCGCCTCGCGCGTGAGGGGAACCCCGAGGCGATCCGCTTCCCGCGGGGTCTGACCGCCGCCAAGGACCAGGCGAAGCACGCGACGGACTTCTCGTTCTCCGGGCTGAAGACGGCGGTGGCGCGCTGGGTCGAGGCACGCCAGGACGCGGGCGAGGAGCTGCCGCTCGCGGACGTGTCCGCGTCGTTCGCCGCCGCGGTCGCGGACGTGCTGACCGCCAAGACGATCGCGGCGTGCCGCGCGCACGGGGTGTCGACGCTCGTCGTCGGCGGCGGGTTCTCCGCCAACTCCCAGCTGCGGGACCTGGCCGCCCAGCGGTGCGCCGAGGCCGGCATCGAGCTGCGCATCCCGCCCATCCGCTACTGCACAGACAACGGCGCGATGATCGCCGCGCTCGGCTCGGCGGTCGTCCGCCGCGGCATGCGGCCCTCGTCGCTCGACATCCCCGTCGACTCCTCGATGCCCCTCACGCAGGTCCTCGTCTAGGGCCCCGGCCTGCGCATCTGGGTCGGAAGTCACGCGCGCGCGCCGGGGTGGCGTCCCTAGCGTGGACGTGACGCGGCGTGGGCACGCCGCGCAGCGTGCGGGCGACGAGGCCCGGCGCGTGAGCCCTGCGAGGAGGGCGCCGCGTGAGCGTGCACGACGAGCGCGTGACCGTGACGGTCGACGGCCGCGAGGTGGAGGTCGACGCGGGCACGACGATCCTGCGGGCGCTGGCCGCCGAGGGGATCGCGATCCCGTCGCTGTGCCACGACGTACGCCTCGAGCGCTCCAACGCGAGCTGCGGGCTGTGCGTGGTGGAGGTCGGCGAGGGCGCGCCGCGTGACGTCAAGGCGTGCCTGACGCCGCTGACCGCGGGCATGGTCGTCACGACGCGGTCGCCGCGCCTGGAGGCCTACCGCAAGGTGCGCCTCGAGCAGCTGCTCACGGACCACAACGCCGACTGCGTCGCGCCGTGCGTCCAGACCTGCCCCGCGGGCGTCGACGTGCAGACCTACCTGCAGCACGTCGCGGACGGCAACTACGAGGCCGCGGTGCGGGTGATCAAGGACCGCAACCCGTTCCCGTCGGTCTGCGGGCGGGTGTGCCCGCACCTGTGCGAGTCGGCGTGCCGGCGCAACCTCGTCGACGAGCCCGTGGCGATCAACTACGTCAAGCGGTTCGCGACCGACTGGGACATGGCGCGCGAGACACCGTGGGTCCCGCGGACCGCGCCCGCGACGGGCAAGCGGATCGCCGTCGTCGGCGCCGGGCCGTCCGGGCTGTCCGCGGCGTACTACAGCGCGCTCGCCGGCCACGCGGTCACGGTGTTCGAGAAGCAGGACCACGCGGGCGGCATGATGCGCTACGGCATCCCCGAGTACCGCCTGCCCAAGTCCACGCTCGAGCACGAGATCGACATCATCCGCGCGCTGGGCGTGCGCGTCGTGACCGGCAAGGCGCTCGGCACGCACCTGAGCCTGGAGGACCTGCGCCGCGACTTCGACGCCGTGTACCTCGCGATCGGCTCGTGGCGGGCGACACCGCTGCGCATCGACGGGGAGAACCTCGACGGCGTGTGGCTGGGCATCCAGTACCTCGAGCGCGTGGCGAAGGGCGACGAGATCCCGCTGGGCCGCACGGTCGTCGTCGGCGGCGGCAACACCGCGATCGACTGCGCGCGCACCGCGCTGCGCTCCGGGGCGTCGCGCGTGCAGCTCGTGTACCGGCGCACGCGCCAGGAGATGCCCGCGGAGCCGTTCGAGGTCGAGGAGGCCGTCGCGGAGGGCGTCGAGATGCTCTACCTGACGGCGCCCGCGCGGATCACGGTCGGTGCCGACGGCACCAAGCGCCTCGTCTGCCTGCGCATGGAGCTGGGCGAGGCGGACCGCACCGGGCGGCGTCGCCCCGTGCCCGTCGAGGGCAGCGAGCTCGAGATCGAGGCCGACACGATCATCGGGGCCATCGGCCAGAGCACCGACACGGCGTTCCTCTACTACGAGATGCCCGTGCACATCAGCTCGTGGGTGCGCGGTCGTCCCGCGCACGGCGCCGAGGAGGCCGCGTACGCGGACCTGCCCGTGCGGCTCAACCAGTGGGGCGACGTCGAGGTCGACGGCCGGACCATGCAGTCGTCGGAGGACAAGATCTTCGCGGGCGGCGACTGCGTCACCGGTCCCGCGACCGTGATCCAGGCGGTCGCCGCCGGACGCCGTGCGGCGGCCGCGATGTCGGACTTCGTCCTGCGCGGCTACGTCCGGCCGAGCCACGAGGACTACTCCTGCTCGCGCGGCACGCTCGAGGACCTGCCGCGGCACGAGCTCGAGGACGTCGTGCGCGTCCCACGCGCGACGATGCCGTCGCTGCCCGTCGAGGAGCGCCTCGCGGGGTTCGCCGAGGTCGAGACCGGGCTGACCGAGCAGCAGGCACGCACCGAGGCCGCGCGCTGCCTGTCCTGCGGGTGCGCCAAGCAGGACTGCTGCCAGCTGCGCGACGAGGCGACCGCGCACGGGGTCGTGTTCGAGCTGCCGCTGCACGTGCGGCCGTACGAGCCCGTGGTCGCGGACCACCCGTTCATCGTGCGCGACAACAACAAGTGCATCGCGTGCGGGCGATGCGTCACCGCGTGCGCCGAGATCGAGGGGCCCGGGGTGCTGGCGTTCCAGTACCACGAGGGCCGGCTCGTCGTCGGAACGCACAACGGGCTCCCGCTGTCGCAGACCGACTGCGTCTCGTGCGGCCAGTGCGTGCGCGCGTGCCCGTGCGGTGCGCTCGACTACGTGCGCGAGCGCGGGGACGTGTTCACCGCGATCAACGACCCGCACACGGTCGTCGTCGGGTTCGTCGCGCCCGCCGTGCGGTCGGTGATCGCCGCGGAGTACGGCATCGAGCCGGCCGCGGCGAGCCCGTTCATCGCCGGGCTCATGCGCCAGGTCGGGTTCGACAAGGTGTTCGACTTCTCGTTCGCCGCGGACCTGACGATCCTCGAGGAGACCACCGAGTTCCTCGAGCGGGTCGCGACCGGGGGCGTGCTGCCGCAGTTCACGTCGTGCTGCCCCGGCTGGGTGAACCTCGTCGAGCGGCGCTACCCCGAGCTGATCGACCACCTGTCGAGCTGCAAGAGCCCGCAGCAGATGATGGGCACGACCGTGAAGCACCACTTCGCCGCGCAGGCCGGCATCACGCTCGACGACCTGTACGTCGTGTCCGTCGTGCCCTGCATCGCCAAGAAGGACGAGGCCGCGCGGCCCGAGCACACGACCGACGGGGTCCGGGACGTCGACGCGGTCCTGACCACGACCGAGCTCCTCGAGATGGTGCAGATGCTGCGGCTCGAGGCCGCGGACGTCGAGCCGGGCGAGTTCGACGAGCCGTACGCGCGCGTGTCCGGCGCGGGTGTCCTGTTCGGCGCGTCGGGCGGTGTGGCCGAGGCCACGCTGCGCATGGCGGTCGAGCAGCTCACCGGTGAGCCGCTCGTCGACAACCTCGACTTCACCGAGCTGCGGGGGACCGACGGGTTCAAGGAGGCGCACGTCACCGCCGGGGGCGTCGACGTGCGGGTCGCCGTGGTCTCGGGGCTGGGCAACGCCGAACCGCTCATCCGCCGGGTGATCGCGGGCGAGGACGTCGGGTACGACCTCGTCGAGATCATGGCGTGCCCGGGCGGGTGTGTGAGCGGCGCGGGTCACCCCGTGCCGACGTGCGCCGCCGAGACGCCCGGCCGCCAGCAGGTGCTCGTCGACATCGACCAGCTCTCGCCGATCCGCAAGTCCCAGGAGAACCCGGACGTCCTGCGGCTCTACGACGAGTTCTACGGCGCACCGGCCTCGCCGCTAGCGCACGAGCTGCTGCACACGACGTACGCGCCGTTCCGCGCGTGACGACGACCGGGAAGGAGGCCGCGATGAGGCGGACCGTCGCCCTGCTCGGCGCGTGCGTGCTCGCGCTGCTCGCCGCGTGCGGCCCGAGCACGCCCCCCACGGACCCGGCCGCCGTCACCACCACCACGCCCGGGCCCCGCCCCTCGCCGTCCGCGGAGCGCGTCACCGTACGGGTCGCCGCGCTCGCGGGCCCGACGACGATCGGTCTGCTCGGCCTGATGCGGGACGCAGCCGCGGGCACCGCGCGCCAGGACTACCGGGTCACCACGTACGGCACGCCCGACGAGGTGGTCCCGCAGCTCGTGCGCGGCGACGTCGACATCGCGCTGCTCCCGGCGAACCTCGCCGCGGTCGTGCACCGGCAGACCCGCACGGACGCGGGCCCGGCCGTGCAGGCGCTGGCCGTCAACACGCTCGGCGTGCTCTCGGTGCTCGAGCACGGGACCGACGTCCGCTCGCTCGCCGACCTGCGCGGCCGCACGGTGCTCTCCACCGGCAAGGGTGCGAGCCCGCAGTACGTGCTCGAGCACCTCCTGCGGCGCGCGGGCCTGACGCCCGGCACGGACGTCACCGTCGAGTACGTGCCCGAGCCCACGCAGGTCGCCGCGGCCCTCGCCGCCACGCCCGGCACGGTGGGTGTCCTGCCGCAGCCGTACGCGACCGCGGTCACCGTGCAGGAGCCGGACGTGCGCGTCGCGGTCGACCTCACGCAGGCGTGGGCGGACGTCGAGCCGTCGTCGCAGCTCGTCACGGGAGTCACGGTCGTGCGGACCGCGTTCGCGCGCGAGCACCCCGGCGCGCTCGCCGACTTCCTCGCCGACGACGCGCGCTCCGTCGCGTTCGTGACCGGCTCGCCGCAGGACGCCGCACCGCTCGTCGTCGAGGCGGGGCTCGTGCGGTCCGCGCCCGTCGCGCAGGCCGCGATCCCCGCGTGCCACCTGGTGCTGCTCACGGGCGACGAGATGCGTGCCGCGCTCGAGGGCTACCTGGCGGTGCTGCACGCCGCGGAGCCGCGGTCGGTCGGCGGGGCGCTGCCGGGGGACGACTTCTACCTGGGTGCGACGTAGGCGGCGCAGGATGACGGGCCGCCAGGTGAGGGGCCGCCGACGGGCGACGACGCAGCGGGCGCGGGTGGCCGTGGCGGTCGTCGGCTGGCTCGTCGTGTGGCAGCTCGCCGCCGCGGCGGTCGACCAGCACGTCCTGCTCGTCGGACCGTGGGACGTGGCGGTGCGGCTCACCGAGCTGGTGCCGACGAGCGCGTTCTGGGCGGCGGTGACCCGCACGCTCGTGAGCATCGCCGCGGGCTTCGTCCTCGCGGTCGTCGTCGGTGTCGCGCTCGCGGCGGCGTGCGCCGCGTCGCGGTGGGCGGACGCGGTCGTCGCGCCCGTCGTCGTGACGGTGCGCGCCACGCCGGTGGTCAGCTTCATCATCCTGGTGCTCGTGTGGACCGACGCGTCCCGCCTCGCGCTCGTGGTCGCGTTCCTCATGGCGCTCCCGGTCCTGCACGCGACCGTGCTCGAGGGCATCCGGGCGCGGGACGTGCGGCTGCTGGAGATGGCGCGCGTGTTCGCGGTCCCGTGGCCGCGGCGGGTCACCGCGGTCGACGTCCCGCAGGTGCTGCCGTTCCTCGTCGCGGGGTGTCGCACGGGTGTCGGTCTGGCGTGGAAGGCGGGCATCGCGGCCGAGGTCATCGGCCTGCCCGCCGGGACGATCGGTGAGCAGCTCTACCAGGCGAGGATGTTCCTGGCGACGGCGGACGTGCTCGCGTGGACGGTCGTCGTCGTCGTGCTCGCGGCGCTCACCGAGCGCGTCGTGGTCGCGGCCCTCGACCGTGCTGGCGGTCGGGGCGGCGAGCCGGTCCGTCGCCGCCCGTCGGGCCTCGAGGCGGGGGGCGTCGCGTGATCGCGCTGCACGACGTCACGGTCCGGTACGGCGGACGCACCGCGCTCGCCGGCCTGTCGGCCGTGCTGCCGCGGTCCGGTGTGACCGCGGTGACCGGGCCGAACGGTGCGGGCAAGACGACGCTCGGCCGGGTGCTGCTCGGGCTCGTGCCGCCGTCGTCGGGCCGCGTGACCGGGCTCGACGGGCTGCGCCGCGCGGCGGCGTTCCAGGACCTGCGGCTGTGCGAGCACCTGTCGGCGGTCGCGAACGTCCGGCTGGTGCTGCCGCGGTCGGTGCGCGCGGTGGCCGTCACCGACGCGCTGGATTGCGTCGGTCTCGACGGGCGCGCGTGGCACGTCCCCGTGCGCACGCTGTCCGGCGGTCAGCGCCGCCGCGTCGCGCTCGTGCGCGCGCTCGCGGGCGACGCGGACCTCGTCGTGCTCGACGAGCCGTTCACCGGGCTCGACGCCGCCGGGCGGGACGCGGTCCTCGCGTGGACGCGCGAGCGGCTCGAGGGGCGCACCGTCGTGCTCGTGACCCACGACCCGGGTGACGTCGCGTTCTTCGCGGCGACCGAGCTGCCGCTCGTGCCGGCCGACGCCGGGCCGTGGCCGCCGCAGAATGCGCTGGACGGCGGTCGGTAGCCTCACGCGCATGTACGTCCCGGTGTTCAACGCCATCGACGACGACGACGCGCGTGCGCTCGTGCGTGCCGTCGGGTCCGCCGAGCTCGTGACCGTGGGTCCGGACGGGTTCCCGGTCGCGACGCTGCTGCCCGTGCTGTGGGACGAGGACCGGCTGGTCGCGCACATGGCGCGGGGCAACGGGCAGTGGCGGGGGATCGAGCCCGGCTCGCCGGCGCTCGCGATCGTGGCGGGGGACCAGGCGTACGTGTCGCCGTCCTGGTACGCGTCGAAGGCCGAGCACGGACGCGTGGTGCCGACGTGGAACTACTCCGCGGTGCACCTCACGGGCCGCGTCACGGTGCACGACGACCCGCGGTGGGTGCGGGACGCGGTCACGCGGCTCACGGACGCGCACGAGGCGCACCGGTCGCAGCCGTGGCGCGTGACCGACGCGCCCGAGGTGTTCGTGACCAAGCAGCTGCGCGCGGTCGTCGGGGTCGAGCTCGTGGTGGAGCGCGTGGAGGGCAAGGCGAAGCTGAGCCAGAACCGGTCCGCGGCCGACCGTGCGGGCGTCGTCGCCGGGCTGCGCGGCGAGGCGGCGGCGGGTGCCCGGGCCGTCGCCGAGGCGATGCGCACGGACTGAGGTCCCGGGGGTTGTGGCGGAGCCGGTCCGCGCGTAACGTACAACCACATGGTTGTAGGAACAGGCGTCGCCCAGCTCGACCAGGACGAGGTCGACCGGATCTTCGGCGCGCTCGCCGACGCGACCCGGCGCGACATCGTCGTGCGCGTGCTGCGGGACGAGCAGTCGGTCTCGGCGCTCGCCCGGCGGTACTCGATGAGCTTCGCGGCGGTCCAGAAGCACGTCGCGGTGCTCGAACGGGCGGCGCTCGTGCACAAGCGTCGGCAGGGACGTGAGCAGATCGTGAGCGGCGACGTCGAGACGGTCCGGGCGGCAGCCCGGCTGCTCGACGCGTACGAGGCGGTCTGGCGCGGCCGGGTGGACCGGATCGCGGACCTCCTCGCCCAGGACGACGACCACCAGCAGCACCCGCCCACCCAGGACGAGAGGGACCCGTCATGACAGTCGTCAGCACGACCAAGGACACGCAGGCGCTCAGCCTCGTGATCGTCGCGGAGCTCGCCGCACCGCCCGAGAAGGTGTGGCAGATCTGGGCCGACCCGCGCAAGCTCGAGCGCTGGTGGGGCCCGCCCGAGTGGCCCGCGACGTTCCCGGACCACGACTTCCGCGTCGGCGGCCACGTCTCGTACTTCATGACGGGCCCGGACGGCGAGAAGGCGCACGGCTGGTGGACGTTCCTGGCGATCGACGAGCACAGGTCCATCGAGTTCGAGGACGGGTTCGCCGACGACGCAGGACAGCCGTCCGACGAGATGCCGACCATCCACGGGCGCGTGACGTTCGAGCCGCTCGAGGGCGGCACCCGGATGACCGTGACGTCGCGGTTCGACACCCTCGAGGACCTCGAGAAGCTCGTCGCGATGGGGATGGCCGACGGCATGACGGCCGCCATGGGCCAGATCGACGCGGTGCTGGCCGATGCCTGAGGGGACGGTGAGCGGCCCCGCCTCGTACTTCCCGTCGATCGAGCGGACGTACGGACGTCCGGTCGAGGAGTGGCTCGCGCTCGTCGCGGCGCGCCCGGCCGACGAGAAGCACGCCGCGACCGTCGCGTGGCTCAAGGCCGAGCACGGGCTCGGGCACGGGCACGCCAACGCGCTGGTCGCCTACCACCGCGCCCAGCGCTGACCACGCGGGCGGGCTCGAGGCGCGAGTCCCGGCCGGCTCAGAGCGGCTTGCCCGCCCGGAGCTCGGCGACGAGGGACGCGACCACCGCGTCGAGCTCGCCCGCGTTGCGCCGCGCGACCGCGCGCTGGCGCTGGTAGGACGCGCCCCGGCGCAGGACCACGCGCACCTGGTCGAGCTCGTCGGCGCAGCCGAGCCGCTCGGCCACGGGCGCGAGCACCTCGAGCCAGCGGGACACCGAGTCCGTGACCAGCTCCTCGTCGCCGGCCGCGTCGGTGATGACGATCGCGTCCATCCCGTAGCGCGCCGAGCGCCACTTGTTCTCCTGCACGAACCAGGTCGGCATGCTCGGCAGCGGCTCGCCCGCGTCGAGGAGCGTCGAGAAGTGCTCGACGAGGCAGTGCGTCAGCGCCGAGATCGCGGTGACCTCGAGCAGGTTCGTCGCGCCGTCGGCGATGCGCATCTCGAGCGTCCCGAACCGGGGCGACGGGCGGATGTCCCAGCGCACCTCGTCGAACTGGTCGATCACGCCCGTGTGCATCATGTCGCCCACGTACTGCTCGAGCTGCGACCACTCCTCGAACTGGTACGGCAGGCCCGCCGTGGGCAGCTGCTGGAACAGCAGCGCGCGGTTGGACGCGTAGCCGGTGTCCTTGCCGTTCCAGAACGGCGACGACGCCGACAGCGACTGGAGCTGCGCGAACACCGTGAGCATCGCGCGCGAGATCGGCAGCACCTTGGCCCGGTCCTCGACGCCGACGTGCACGTGCACGCCGTAGATCAGCATCTGCCGGCCCCACCACTGCGTGCGGTCGATCAGCGTCGCGTAGCGCTGCTTGTCGCTGACCTTCTGCGTCGCCCAGTTCGCGAACGGGTGCGTGCCGCCGCCCATCAGGTCGATGCGCAAGGGAGCGGCGGCCGCGGCGACCTCGTCGAGCGCGCGCTGCAGGTCCCGGCCCGCCTCGGCGACCGTGCGGCACTTGCCCGAGGAGATCTCGACCGTGTTCCGCAGGAGCTCCTGCGTGATGTTGGGGTGGTCGTGCCCGACGGTGTCGAAGATCGCGTCGGCCGCCTGGCGCAGGTCGCCCGAGTCGGCGTCGACGAGGGCGACCTCCCACTCGAGGCCGACGGTCGAGCGTTCGCTGCGGGCGAACGGCAGGTGCACGGGTGCGGCCATCACGCGTCCCCCGGGGTGCTGGTGCGGGTCTCGAGCGGCTCGACGACGAGCACGCTCTGCTGCCCGGCGATGCGCGTCAGGACGATCGTGCCCGTCGCCTCGCCCCGCAGGTCGAGCTGGCGGCGCAGCTGCTCGGGCACCACGGCGGTGCCGCGCTTCTTGATCGTGAGCCGCCCGACGCCGCGCTCGCGCAGGTAGGTGCGCAGGCGCTTGAGACCGAACGGCATGCGGTCGAGGACGCGGTAGCCCGTCGCGAACGGGGTCGCGCTGCGCTCGTCGGACGTCACGTACGCGATCGTCGGGTCGACGAGGCGTCCGCGCACGTCGAGCGCGACGTCCCCGACGAGGCCGGCACGGATCACCGCCCCGTCGGGCTCGTACAGGTAGCCCCCGAGCTCGCCGACGTGCGCGGCCGCGGGCTCGTCGGGTGCGAGGACGTGCGCGGTGCCGCCCGCGAGGACGAGCGCGGACCGCCCGGGGCCCTCGGGTGCGAGGGGCCCGAACCACAGACCCAGCTCGACGACGTCACCGTCGACCGAGACCCACTGCGCGCGCGCGTCCGAGGGCAGGTCGCGGTGCGCGACGCCCGGGCCGAGCTTGAGGCCGAGGGCGGGGACGCGCTCGCGTACGGCGAGCACCGCGTCGAGCGGCGGTGCGTACGCGGCCGGGTCGTGGACGCGTGAGCCGCCGCCCGTGCGGCGGGCGGGGTCGGCGTAGACGCCGTCGACGTCCGCGAGGTCGAGCGCGAGGCCGTCGGTGTGCCGGACCGCGACCTCGGGGAAGTGGCGCAGGTTGACCGTGGCGATCGCGGCGGTCATCTCGTCGAGCTCGGCCGCGGTGACGCGCAGCCCGACGCCCGCGAACGCGAGCGCGTCGGCCCCGATCCCGCACGTGAGGTCCGCGACGTGCGTCAGGCCCGCGTCGCGGTATCGGCGCGCGTGGTGCGCGGCGACCTCGAGCCGGGTGGCCTGCTCGAGCCCGGCGGACGTGAACAGCATGCCGTCGGCGAAGTCGCCGAGCTTGGCGTGGGCCTTGGCGCGCAGCCGGGACTGGGTGAGCGCGGCCGCGACGAGCGAGGGGTGCAGCCCCTCGGCGCGCAGCCGCTCGCCCAGCGGCATCGCCAGCCGCTCGTCGTACGGCGGCAGGGCGGACAGCAGCGCCCACCCCTCGGGGGCGAGCAGCCGGCTGAGCCCGTCGGCATCCATGGCGGCGATCCTTCCACCTGTCGCGCGCCGCGGTGCACCGCACCGGGCGGCGGGTGGACACGGTTAGCACTCGCCTTGACCGAGTGCCAAGGCGTTCCTAGAGTGAGGGAACTGGCACTCTCGGTGTGAGTGTGCCAATGCGCCAGGCCTTCCGGCACCCGCGACGACGGTGGCTGGGCGCGACCCGCTGAACCACTCAACACGCGAAGGGGAGGTCCGCTGTGTCGGTCTCCATCAAGCCGCTCGAGGACCGGATCGTCGTGAAGCCGCTGGAGGCGGAGACGACGACGGCCTCGGGCCTGGTCATCCCGGACTCCGCCAAGGAGAAGCCCCAGGAGGGCGAGGTCCTCGCGATCGGTCCGGGCCGGATCGACGACAAGGGCAACCGTGTCCCGCTCGACGTCGCCGTGGGTGACAAGGTCATCTACTCGAAGTACGGCGGCACCGAGGTCAAGTACGCCGGCGAGGAGTTCCTGATCCTCTCGGCGCGCGACGTGCTGGCGGTCGTCGCCAAGTGATCGCCCGCCGGCTCGCGCCGCCGTCCGTGTGACGGTGACCGCGGTCGGCGACGACGAGGGCCCCCGTCCTGGTGGACGGGGGCCCTCGTCGTTCCCGGTGGGTCCCGGTGGTCTCTCGGTGCCCGAGGCGCCTCGCGGCGGTCCGGGCGGTGGCAGCAGCGGGAGTCAGGCGCTGGTGCGGGCGACGACCGTGCGGGCACGCTGGGCGAGCAGCGCTGCGCGCTCGTCCTCGGAGAGCCCGCCCCAGACGCCGTACGGCTCACGGACCGCGAGCGACTGCTCACGGCACTGCTCGAGCACGGGGCACGTGGCGCACACGGCCTTGGCGGCCTCGGCGCGGCGACGGCGGGCTGAACCACGCTCGCCCTCGGGGTGGAAGAACAGGTCGGGGTCGGCCTGGCGGCAGGCGCCTTCGAACTGCCACTCCCACAGGTCCATCACCGCAACCTCGAGATCTCGGCCATGCGTCCTCCTCGTGCAATCGTCCGGCTGCGGATCCGGGCGATCTGGTGTCTGGCGGTGGTGCGGTGCTGGTGGGCGGTGACCAGGGTCCGAAGTCCCAGGCCGAGCCGCTGTCGTGACCGGAACGCTACAACCGAGTCAGAATCCGGTCAAGACCCGTTCGCGAGGCAGTCGTGACGCGGTTCGAGTCGCGTGTGTCCCGGTTTTCCCCGAACGGGGGACGGCTCGGGACCGCGCCGGTGCGCGCAGCCCGCGAGGCGACTGGCAGAATCGCGCCATGACCTTGTCGCCCGACGACGGCTCTGCCGCGCCCGAGCGCGACCCGTCGGACGACACCGTGGCGACCGCACCCCCCCGACGCCACGCCGCGCCGCTGACGGTCGCGGCCGTCGCCGCGCGCCTGGGCGTCGCGCCCGCGACGCTGCGCACGTGGGACCGCCGGTACGGGCTCGGTCCGTCCGAGCGCTCCGCCGGGTCGCACCGGCGCTACTCCGCGAGCGACGTCGAGCGGCTCCTCGTCATGCGGCGCCTCACGCTCGACGGCGTCGCACCCGGTGACGCCGCGCGCATCGCGAGCGTGACCGAGGTCGAAGGGCACGCGCAGCCCGGCCCGACGAACGTCGAGACCGCCCTGCAGGGCGGCGTCGGCGCGCGCCCGGGCGTGCCGTTCGGTGCGGGCACCCCCACCGCGCTCGTCGACGCCGCCCTCACGGGCGACGCCGCCACGTGCCGCGCGCTCGTCGCGCTGCCGCGCACGGCAGGCGTCGCCGAGCTCGAGCACTGGTGGACCGGGCTGCTCGAGCCGGCGCTCACCGAGCTCGCGCGTCGCACCGTGGTGGACCGGCCCGGGCAGGACGCGCCGCTCACCGTGCGGGCCGCGGCGGTCGAGGCCCTGCGCGCGTGGCTGCCGGCCGCGCCGCGCGGCGGGGGAGTCGTCCTCGTGCTCGTCCCGGAGGGCCAGGAGCGCCCGCTGCTCGTGCACGCGCTGACCGCCGCGCTCGTCGCCGCCGACGTCGACGCGCGGGCCGTGGGCGGGCCGACGAGCGTGCACCACGTGCTCGAGCTCGTGGTCATGACCCGGCCCGGCGCGGTCGTCACGGTCTCGCGACGCGCCGACGTGGACCTGGCGCATGTCGCCCAGCTCGCGCATGCTCATCCCGGGCTCGCCCAGTTCGTCATGATTCCCGACACGACGTCCGACGTCCCCTCGGGTGCGTCGGTGACCCGATCCCGCACGTTCCGCGGACTGCTGCACGAGGTGCTCGCAGTCGCGGGTCGTACTCCGAACGGGTGAAGTCCGCGGTGGGCCGCGCCGCGGGCTGCGGGGGGAATGTGCCGGTGTCGGACGGAGCCATACCGTCCGATAGCAGCACATGCGGCCATCAAGCACCCATCCGGTACGCGGGACCCCCACCCGCCGCGCTGGACGGGCTCGCTAACGTCACGTACCCGAAGGGCCGATAGCACACGCAGGTCCCGATGGGGAACACCTGGAAGAAGGAGGACGCGATGGCGGGTGTGGTCGTCTGCCATGCCTCGACCGCCGTTCGTGAACGACTGGTCGTGACGTCGATCGGCGTGCCGACGCTGAGCCCGGTGCGAGCCGCCGCCACCGTCGACGAGCTGCTCGCGCACGCACGTCGCGTCCCGCCGACGGTCGTGCTGCTCGATGCGCACATCCCGGCGCCCGGCGCCGGTGAGGCGATCCGTCGGTTGCGCGCCGTCGCGCCCGGCGTCGCCGTGGTGCTGCTCGCGCAGCCCGACGACTCGGCGGCCCTCGACCGGGCGCTCGCGCTCGGTGCGCGGGGGTTCCTCGCGCCGGACGTCGGCCGTGCGGAGCTCTCGGCGGTCGCGGCGCACGTGCTCGCGAGCCCGGTGCTGCCCGGCGGGCAGCGGCCCGTCGTGGACGTGCCGCGTCCGGCGGTGCCCGCGGCGGACGCCGAGGGCGGCGCGGGTGTCGCGCAGGAGCCGGTCAAGCCGGCCGTGACGCTCACGAAGCGGGAGATCGAGGTCCTCGTCGGCATGAGCAACGGGCGGTCGAACGCGCAGATCGGGGCCGAGCTGTTCCTCTCGGAGGACACGGTCAAGACGCACGCGCGGCGGCTGTTCCGCAAGCTCGGCGCCAACGACCGGGCCCAGGCCGTGGCGATCGGCCTGCGCGGTGGTCTGATCCGCTGAGCCGCAGTCGTGGACGGGCGGCCGCAGGGGGCGGCGGGCGACGTATCCTGAGCGGATGACGGGACCCGACTCGCCGGCCGACCCCTTCGCTCGCATCGGCCTGACCTACGACGACGTCCTCCTGCTCCCGGGAGAGACCGACGTGATCCCCAGCGAGGTCGACACGACCTCGCGGCTCACGCGTGAGATCCACGTCCGCGTCCCGCTGCTCTCGGCCGCGATGGACACCGTGACCGAGTCGCGCATGGCTGTGGCCATGGCGCGCCAGGGCGGCATCGGCATCCTGCACCGCAACCTGTCGATCGCCGACCAGGCGCACCAGGTCGACCGGGTCAAGCGCTCGGAGTCCGGCATGGTCTCCGACCCCGTGACCGTGTCCCCGGACGCGACGCTCGCCGAGCTCGACGAGCTGTGCGGCCAGTACCGCGTCTCCGGCCTGCCGGTCGTCGACGACGAGCGCCGCCTGCTCGGCATCATCACCAACCGCGACCTGCGGTTCGTGCCGGTCGGCGAGTTCGCGACGCGCCGCGTGCGCGAGGTCATGACCGCGATGCCGCTCGTCACGGCGCCCGTCGGCATCGACCGCGACGACGCGGCGGCGCTGCTCGCCAAGCACAAGATCGAGAAGCTCCCGCTGGTCGACGACGCGGGCGTGCTGCGCGGTCTCATCACCGTCAAGGACTTCGTGAAGTCCGAGCAGTACCCGCTGTCGACCAAGGACGCCGAGGGCCGGCTCGTCGTCGGTGCCGCGATCGGCTTCTTCGGCGACGCGTGGGAGCGCGCCACGGCGCTCGTCGAGGCGGGGGTCGACGTGCTCGTGGTCGACACCGCGAACGGCCACGCGCGGCTCATGCTCGACATGGTCCGCCGCCTGAAGTCCGACCCGGCCACCCGTGGCGTGCAGGTGATCGGCGGCAACGTCGCCACCCGCGAGGGCGCGCAGGCGCTCGTCGACGCGGGCGTCGACGCCGTCAAGGTGGGCGTGGGACCGGGCTCGATCTGCACGACGCGCGTCGTCGCCGGCGTCGGGGTGCCGCAGGTGACCGCGATCCACGACGCGTCGCTCGCCTGCAAGCCCGCCGGCGTCCCGGTGATCGGCGACGGCGGTCTGCAGTACTCGGGCGACATCGCCAAGGCGCTCGTCGCGGGCGCCGACACGGTGATGCTCGGATCGCTGCTCGCGGGCTGCGACGAGTCGCCGGGCGAGCTCGTGTTCGTCAACGGCAAGCAGTACAAGCACTACCGCGGCATGGGCTCGCTCGGTGCGATGGCCTCGCGCGGGCGCATCTCGTACTCCAAGGACCGCTACTTCCAGGCCGACGTCGCGTCGGACGAGAAGATCGTCCCCGAGGGCATCGAGGGGCAGGTGCCGTACCGCGGGCCGCTCGCGGCCGTCGCGCACCAGCTCATCGGCGGTCTGCACCAGTCGATGTTCTACGTCGGCGCGCACACCATCCCGCAGCTCCAGCAGCGCGGGAAGTTCGTGCGCATCACGGCGGCGGGGCTCAAGGAGTCCCACCCGCACGACATCCAGATGACGGTCGAGGCACCGAACTACTCGTCCCACCGCTGACCCCTCCCGAACGGCGGCCGCCCCCTGCGGGGTGGCCGCCGTTCGTCGTCCGGGGCAACCCCGCGAGCCTCAACGTTTCACCCATGGGCCGGACGGTGCGGCGTGGATACCGTCTTCCCACCTCATGCCGTGGGGTCGGCGGCGCTCGTATGTGAGCGCTCAACCGGCCGGTCCTGGCGCGGTACCACTCGCACGACGCCGTGCGGCGCGTGCGCGACGGAAGGAGCACACGATGCCCGCTGGAGCTGCGACCGCACGACGGGCGGGGGTGGCGCTGCTCGCGGCGCTCGCCGTCGTCCTCGCGTGCCTCACCGTCGCCGCCTCGCCCTCGACCGCGGCGACGACCGCGGGCTGCGGCAAGGCCCCCACGCTGTCCACGGGGCAGCACACCATCACCAGCGGCGGCGTGTCCCGCACGTTCCGGCTCGACGTCCCCGCGGGCTACGACCGCAACAAGCCGTACCGGCTC
>NZ_BJLP01000055.1 GCF_006538705.1 Cellulomonas uda | reverse complement strand
GAGGGCCGGCACCCGTGGTGGGGTGCCGGCCCTCGCCGGTGCGGTGCAGCGTCAGCTGCAGGCCGTGCCGTTGACGGTGAACGTCGTCGGGCTCGGGTTCTGGCCGTTGTGCGTGCCCTGGAAGCCGATCTCGGTGCTCGCGCCCGGGGCCAGCGTCGCGTTCCACGACTGCCCGGTCGCGGTCACGGTCGTCCCCGACTGCGCCCACGTCGCGCTCCAGCCGCTGGACAGCTTCTGGCCCGCGGTCAGGTCGAACGCGAGCGACCACGTCAGGGGCGACGTGCCGGTGTTCGCGACCTTGATCGAGGCGGTGAAGCCGGTGTTCCAGCTGTTGGGCGTGTACGTGACCTTGCACGTGCCCGGGGGCGTCGTCGTCTCCTCGAGCGTCCGGAACGTGACGGCCGTGGAGGCGGCGGACGTGTTGCCCGCGGCGTCGACCGCGCGCACCGCGTACGAGTACGAGGTGTCGGGCGTCAGCCCCGTGAGCGTGAACGACGGCGTGGTGGGCGAGCCGACGAGCGTGCTCGTCGTGCCGGACACCCGCAGCACCTCGTACTTCGCGACGCCGGAGCCGGCGTCGGTCGACGCGGCCCAGGTGAGCAGCGCGCCGGTCGTCGTGACCGCGGTCGCCGCGGGTGTGCCCGGGACGGTCGGTGCGGTCGTGTCGGCCGGAGCGGTCGTCGTCGTGAACGTGACCGACGGCGACGACGCCGAGACGTTGCCCGCGGCGTCACGCGCCTTGACGGAGTACGTGTACGCCGTGCCCGCGGTCAGGCCCGTGAGCGACGTCGTCGCGGCCGTCGGGGAGGCGACGAGCGTGCTCGTCGTGCCCTGGACGCGGTAGACGTCGTAGCCCACGACGCCCGTGTCGTCGCTCGACGCGGGCCAGGTGAGCGTCGCGCTGGTCGACGTCACGGCCGAGGCGACCGGCAGGCCGGGCGCCGTGGGTGCCGTGGTGTCGTCCGGCACCTGGGTGCCCGTGGGCTCGGTGCCCCAGATGAGCGTGGTGCCGTCGTACATCGTGATGTTCTTCGTCTTGGCGAGGCCCGTCTGGGTCAGGCCGGTGAACGACGGGTCGTCGGTCGCGTCCCACCCGGCCGGGCCGGTGAGGCGGAACTGGATCTCGCGGCGGTGCTGCGACTGGCCGCCCGGGTGGATGTTCTGGCCGACGCACGACAGCTCGACGTACGCCAGGTCGCCGCCCGCGGAGACGCCCTTGCCGGACTGCGGACCGCACTCGGAGTAGTTGGCCGCGAGCGTCACGTCGGACGCGGCGAAGCCGTCGGTGCGGAACCAGTAGCGCAGCTTGCCGTTCTCGAGCGACCGCGCCGGGAACGCCGACTGGTTGCGGATCATGGCCTTGACCTCGGTGAACGTGCTCCCGGGGGCCTGGTTGAGCTGCGCCTCGACGAAGATCTCGTCACCGTCGGGCGTCTCGGCCACGGGGAAGTTCGTCAGCGCCGTGCCGCCGTACCGGTCCACCAGGTAGGCGAGCGCCGAGGTGAAGCCGGCGTTGTAGTCGGTCGCGACCTCGTTGGCGACGTAGTCCTGCCGGTCGTCCTTGTACGCGTCGTTGGCTGCGGACGGGCCGCCGACGAGCGCGCCGTACAGCACGTGCCGCGAGGCGGCGGGCGTCGTGATCGAGTCGAGCCACGAGCCGTGCGCGGTGCGGTGGTGCGGCATCGTCGGCGGGTTGGTGCCGAAGCCCACGACGTACGACGACTTGCGCGGGTTGTCGCCCAGCGCGTAGTTGATCTGCTTGACGCCGAAGTCCTGGTAGCGGGCCTTGCGCGTCGAGTCGGTGATCCAGTCGGAGTAGACGAGCGCGACGAACGAGGTGTTCGCGGCGTACCGCAGCGCGCCCCACGAGTCGAGCACGGCCATGCCGCCCGGCGAGTAGGCGATCCTCTGCCCCTCGGCGCCGACGGTCCAGTAGTCGAGCCAGCGGTTCGCGTCGTCGACGTACTTCTGCTTGCCGGTCTCCATGGCGAGCAGCGCGTACGTCGCGAACTGCTTGTTGTCCCACGCGACGGTCCACTTGAAGGACTTCGTCGTCGACTGGTTCTCGGTGCCGAGCTTGTCGTACTCGGCCTCCGCCTTGGCGAGGTACGTCGCGTCACCCGTGGCCTTGTACAGCCAGTACGCGCCCCAGACGAGCTCGTCCTGGTAGCCCGACCACGACTTGTAGTACGCCTGCGCGTCCTTGACGCAGTCGGAGTACGCGCCGCGGTACGTGTCCGCGAACGAGTACAGCTGCTTGGCGTGCGTGACGAGCGTCGCCGCGTACGACGGGTCGGAGTCCGCGAAGACGAGCGACGACGACGCCATCGCGGCGGCCGTCTCGGCCGCGGCGTCGGAGCCCGGGCAGGACGCGGTGATCTTGTACGCCGGGCGGGCCATCGTCATGACCTCGGCCGGGCCCCACCACTTGTGGTCGGCCTCGCCGCCGCCCACCTGCACGTACAGCTCGTTGGGCTTGGTGTGGGCCTTGATGAAGTAGTCGTTGACCCACTTCAGGTTGCCCTTGAGCTCGTCGAGCTGACCCGACTTGGTGTAGCCGGCGGGGGACTCGACGGCGCCCCACGCGAGCATCGTGGTCGTGAAGGCCATGGGGAAGCCGAACTTCACGTGGTCACCCGCGTCGTACCAGCCGCCCGTGAGGTCGACGCCGACGTCGGAGCCGTCCGACATGCCGGAGTCGCCGCGCCAGGAGACGGGGTAGTTCGCCGGCAGGTCGCCGGACGCCTGGGCCTGGTAGAAGAACATCGACTTCTGCAGGGCCTCCGCGTAGTTGTACGCGGGGGCGGCGCTCGCGGACGTCGCCAGGGGGACGACGAGCGCGCTCGCCGCGACGGCGAGGCTCAGACCGGCGGCGAGGCGGGTGCGCCCGCGGCCGCGGTGGGTGCCGGTGACCCGGCGGGATGGATAGGGGGACTGGGTTCGGCGACGCATGGCTCCTCTTCCCGACGCGCGGACACTGGCGGTCGCGGCCGAGACGTCGCCCCGGTGCGACACGCCAGGCGAATCGTCGGATCGGGGGACGAACCACCACAACGAACTAAACGATTCATCGCCGAGCGTCCCCCGCACGCGCGACGAGGCCCGGCGCACCGTGACGGTGGCCGGGCCCCGAGGAGTCGTGCGTCGGGCTCGTGCGTCAGGCTCGAGCCTCAGCGGGTGCGGCTCACACCTCGCCGCCGGCGGGCTCGTCGGTCGTCGGCTTCTTCGGTGCCGCGCGCCGCGTCGCCTTGCGCGCCGTGCCGGCCGCCGCGTCCTTGGCCTCGCCGAGCTTCTCGCCCAGCTCCTCCTTGGCCTCGGAGAGCTTCTCCCCGAGCTCCTCCTTGGCCTCGGCGATGCTGTGGCCGGCCTTGCTCGCGGCGTCGCGGCCCTTGGCGACGGCCGCACCGGCCGCCTCGCCCAGCGCGTCCGCGGCGTCACCCGCGGCGTCGGCCGTGCGCTCGCGGAGCGTGTCGCCGTGCGCGGCGGGCGCACTCGACGAGCCGAGCGCGTCGGTCGGCTCCCACGGCTCGGCCCACGGGTCGGTGGTGTCCTGCGACCGCTTCCACGCGGCGAACGCGGCGCCGAGACCGACGAGGCCCAGGAGGGTCCAGAACACCTTGGCCCCGGTGTGCTTCTTCTCCTTCTTGGCCGCCGCGGCGGCCGCAGCGCTCGCGACGCCGGCCGCCGCCTTCGCCGACGCGGCGTCGACCGCCTTCTCCGCGGCCGCGCCCGCGCGCTCGGCGGCGTCGTTGACGGCCTGCACGAGCCGTGGCAGGACCTCGTCCACGAGCTTGTCGTGCGCGGTGTCGATGGCCGGGGAGACCTTCTCGGCGGCCTGCTCGACCTTGGGTGCAGCGGCCTTCACGCTCTCCTTGTACAGGTGGTCGACGCGCGGCAGCAGCCAGTCGACGAAGGCCTCGACGCGCGGCGCGGTCCACTCCTTGGCGAGGACGGCCGCGTCCGCGGCCTTCGACGCCGCCGTCGAGCTCGCGTCCTTGAGCGTGCCCGCCGCGGCCTTCGCCTGGTCGGCTGCCAGACCTGCCTGCTTCTTGAGCTGCTCGGTGTCGACCTCGATGTTGGGCCGGCTCTTCAAAGGCATGTCCACTCCCCACGGGTCCAGGTGCTGACCTCCCACTCTGCCACCGCGAGGCCGCGCGTGCAGCGGACCGGCGACGAGTGCCGTGCCAGACTTGGCCGCATGTTCGCGACCCTGCACACGACGGCCGGTGACATCCGGATCGAGCTCTACCCCAACCACGCACCCACGACCGTGGCGAACTTCGTCGGCCTGGCGAAGGGCACCAAGGAGTGGACGGACCCGGCGACGGGTGCCAAGCGCACCGACTCGCTCTACGCGGGAACGGTGTTCCACCGCGTCATCGAGGGCTTCATGATCCAGGGCGGTGACCCGCTCGGCACGGGCCGCGGCGGCCCGGGCTACAACTTCGACGACGAGATCCACCCGGAGCTCGGCTTCTCGGAGCCCTACCTGCTGGCCATGGCGAACGCCGGCAAGCGACTCGACCCGGTCACGGGCAAGGTGGGCGGCACCAACGGCTCGCAGTTCTTCATCTCGGTGGCCCCGACCACGTGGCTCAACGGCAAGCACACGATCTTCGGCAAGGTCGCCGACGACGCGAGCCGCGCCGTGGTCGACGCGATCGCGACGAGCCCCACGCGTCCCGGTGACCGCCCGGTGCAGGACGTCGTGATCGAGTCGGTCGAGATCGAGGACTGACGCTGAGCGAGCAGCCAGAGCAGCCACCGGTCTGCCCGCGCCACCCGGACCGCGTCGCGTACGTCCGGTGCCAGCGGTGCGGGCGGCCGGTGTGCCCCGACTGCCAGCGTCCCGCGGCGGTCGGCGTGCAGTGCGTCGACTGCGTGCGGGACGCCGCGTCGACGCAGCGCACCGCGCGCACGCAGTTCGGCGGCGTGGTCCGCCCGGGCATCCGGCCCGTCGTGACGCTCACGATCATCGCGGTGTGCGTCGTCGCGTTCATCGCGCAACGGACGGCCCCCGACTTCACGAACCGCTGGTACTACTCGCCCTTCTGGGGCCACGAGGAGCCGTGGCGGTTCCTCACGGCCGCGTTCCTGCACTCCGAGGGCTCGTTCTTCCACATCCTGCTCAACATGGTCGCGCTGTGGGCCGTCGGCCCGTACCTCGAGGTGCAGCTCGGCCGCGCGCGGTACGTGACGCTCTACCTGCTGAGCGCGCTCGGCGGGTCCGTCGTGGTGCTGCTGTCCGCCGCCCTCGGCTGGTCGAGCTGGTACGGCGGGGTGGTGGGCGCGTCCGGGGCGATCTTCGGGCTGTTCGGGGCCGCGTTCGTCGTCATGTGGCGGTCGGGTCACCCCGCGCAGAGCATCCTCGGGATCATCGCGGTCAACATGGTGTTCAGCTTCGTGGTGCCCGGGATCTCCTGGCAGGGGCACCTGGGCGGGCTCGTCGTCGGCGCGCTCGTCGCCGCCGGGTACGCGTTCGCGCCCCGGGACCGCCGCCGCCTCGTCGCGGTCGCGCTGCCCGTGGTGACGCTCGTGCTGCTCGTCGCGGTGACGACGTGGGCGTACGGGCGGGCGCCGGCGGAGGTCCGCGAGCTGTGGACACTGCCGCGTGACGTCCTGTGGACGGCGTTCTTCGGCCAGGGCTGACGTCCGCCGTGGCGCGCCTGCGGACGAGTCACACGGGTGGAACTACACACGTGTAGTTATCCACAGCTGTGTCCACCGCTGGGGATGACGGGCGTGGTCCCGGACCCGTCGTCAGGACGCGACGAGAGACGGCGAGAGGCGCCGACCCCGGTCCGGGGCGGCGCCTCTCGTGCGTGCGGCGGCGTCAGGGGCGCGCGTCAGCGCCAGCGCGTCGTCATGCTGAAGCCGGCGATGATCAGCGCTGCGCCGACCGCGAGGTTCCAGCTCCCGATCGGCAGGGGGAGGTCCGCGCCGTTCGTCGAGCGGGCGATGTAGAACGTCACGATCCACACCAGGCCCACGAGCATCAGCCCCAGCATCACGGGGACCCACCAGCGCGGGCTGGGCTTGGGCGCGGCCTTCGCCGGCGGCGGCGTGTACGTGGCCTTCTTGCGCGACTTCGACTCGGGCACCGAGATCTCCTGCTCTGCGACGAGGGACGCACCCGCGGATGCGTACCCCCACCGGGTGGGGTCGGACGGGGCCTGCGCACGGGGCCGGGCTCGGCGGCCCACGGGGGACCGGGATCGAGACCAGGCCGAGACCGGACGGTCGGCACCATCGCCTAGCGTAGTGGGCGACAATACCGTGCCGGCGCGGACCGTCGGCCAGCAGGACACCAGCAGCACGCCGGCCCCGGCGACGTCCGGGGCGCAGCCCGAGGGAGGAGCGCGTGATCGAGCGCACGCACCGCGCGAACCGTCGCGTCGCGCGCGGCACCGCCTCGGTGACGATCGTGCTCGCGCTGTCCGGTGCGCTGTTCGCCGCGAACGCCAAGTTCGCGCGCGCGTCCGACGCCGAGCGCCACCCCCAGGACCTGCGCGAGCTCGCGATCGCCGAGGTCGACCGCGTCGCGGGGCTCACGTCCGAGGTCGACGCGCTGCGCGGCCAGGTGGACGCGCTCACCGAGTCCGCCGCGGCCGCCGCGGGCACCGAGATCGCCGACCCGCCGACCGCGTTCCGCGTCGAGTCGGGCGTCCTGCCCGTCGCCGGTCCCGGGCTCACCGTCACGCTCGACGACGCCCCGCAGGACCAGCCGGGCCTCGAGGACATCAGCCCCGACGTGCTCGTCGTGCACCAGCAGGACATCCAGGCCGTCATGAACGCGCTGTGGGCCGGCGGCGCCGAGGCGATGTCGCTCATGGACCAGCGGGTCATCTCGACCAGCGCGTTCCGCTGCGTCGGCAACGTGCTGCGCCTGCAGGGGCAGGTGTACTCACCGCCCTACGTCATCCGCGCCGTGGGCGACCCCGACCTCCTGCGCGCCGCGCTCGCCGACTCACCCGAGGTGAACGCGTACCGCGCCGACGCGGCGTCGGTCGGGCTCGGCTGGTCGGTCGAGGCCGACGACGACCTGCTCATCGACGCGTACTCCGGCCCCACCGACCTGCGGCACGCGACGGTGCCCGAGGGCACCGAGGTGCTGCCCGGGCTCGACGAGGCCGCCGCGTCCGTGGCCGAGCAGAGGGTCACGACGCTCGGCGGCACCGGCGGCACCGACGGGTCCGGCACCCCGGCGACCGAGAGCGGGGGACCCACGCCCGGATGACCACACCGACCCATGTCCGCGCACGTCGCCGACCCTCGCGCGGTGCGCGCGTGGCGTACGGCGCGCTCGGCGTGCTGGGCGAGCTGCTCATCACCGCCGGTGTGCTCGTCCTCGCGTTCCTGGTCTGGCAGCTGTGGTGGACGGACGTCGAGGGCAACCGGGCGCAGGCCGAGGTGGTCCGGGAGCTGCCGCGCGTCGAGGTGCCCACGCCCGCGCCCAGCGCTCCCGGCGGACCGCTCGTCGCGAGCCCCCGGCGCGACGACCCGCCCGTCATGGCCGAGGTCCCGCACGCCACCACGTTCGCGACGATCCAGGTGCCGCGCTGGGACGGCGAGCCGGAGCGTCCCGTGAGCGAGGGTGTCGACCGGGCGACCGTGCTCGACGTCCTGGGCGTCGGCCACTACCCGGGGACCGCGATGCCGGGCGGTGTGGGCAACCTCGCGCTCGCCGCGCACCGCACCACGTTCGCCAAGCCGTTCAACCGGATCGCGGAGCTGCGGGAGGGTGACGCGCTCGTCGTGCGCACGGCGACCGTCGACGGCGGCCCCGGCTCGGACACCTGGTACGTGTACCGCGTGACGTCGTGGCAGGTCGTGCGCCCGTCGCAGACCGAGGTCATCGCGCCCGTGCCGGACCGGCCCGGCGAGTCGCCCACCGAGCGCTTCATCACCCTGACGACGTGCCATCCGATGTTCTCCGCGCGTGAGCGGTACGTGGTGCACGGCGTGCTCGACTACTGGGCCCCGGTCGCGGACGGCACGCCCGCCGAGCTGCTCGGGGACGCATGATGAATGCCCGCGACGTGCCGGCCGACGGGAGGCGATGATGTACGCATGGCTCTGGCGGCACCTGCCCGGGCCGGCCGCGGTGCGCGTGCTGGTGCTCGCGGTGCTCGCGGTGGCGGTGCTCGCGGCCTGCTTCGTGTGGGTCTTCCCGGCGGTCGCGCCGTACATGCCCTTCAACGACACCACGGTGGGTGAGTGACGATGACCCGGATCCTCGTGATCGACAACTACGACTCGTTCGTCTACACGATCGTCGGGTACCTCGACCAGCTCGGCGCCGAGACCGTCGTCGTGCGCAACGACGCGGTGCCGCCGCTCGAGGAGCGCACCGGGTTCGACGGCGTGCTCGTGTCGCCCGGGCCCGGGACGCCTGCCGAGGCGGGCCGCAGCATGGACGTCATCCGCGAGTGCGCCGCGACCGGCACCCCGATGCTGGGTGTGTGCCTCGGGCACCAGGCCCTCGGGGAGGTGTTCGGCGGGACCGTCACGCACGCGCCCGAGCTCATGCACGGCAAGACGAGCGAGGTCACGCACGACGGCGTGGGCGTGCTCGCGGACCTGCCGAGCCCGTTCACCGCGACGCGCTACCACTCGCTCGCGGTGGTCGACGGGACGGTGTCCGACGAGCTCGTGGTCACCGCGCGCACGGGCGACGTGATCATGGGCCTGCAGCACCGCACGCTGCCGCTGTACGGCGTCCAGTTCCACCCCGAGTCGGTGCTGACGGAGGGTGGTCACCGGCTGCTCGCGAACTGGCTGGAGCTGTGCGGCGACGAGCAGGCCGTCGCCCGGTCAGCGGGTCTGCACCCGCTCGTGCGCCTGTAGCCCCGGGCCCGCGTGCGGGCCGGCCCGTCATCGACTGCCGAGGCCGGTCCCCGCGAGTCAGCCGTCCTTGCTGCCCCGGCTGTTGCCGCCGCCGTTGCCGGGACCCGGCGACTGCGTGTCGCCCGGGTCCGGCTGCTGCGTCTGCTCCGGCGGGCCGGACGAGACGTAGATGACGATCAGGTCGTCGAGCTGCAGCTCGGTGCCCGGACCCGGCTCGGTCCACAGGACGCTGTCGCGCTCCTCGTCGGACGCCTGCTCCTCGCGGCGGATGTTCGAGAAGCCGAGCGCGCCGAGCGCCTGCGTCGCCTCCGAGAACGTCATGTCGTTGATGTTGTCCGGGATGCGCGCCGTCTCCGGTGCGACGGCGACCTGGATGGTCACCTGCGTGCCCTGCGGCACCAGGCCCGCGGGACGGTCCTGCTCGAACACCTTGCCGGCCTCGTGCTCGGTCGTCGTGACCTTGTTGACCGTCGCGACGAGCTTGAGCTCGGCGAGCTTGGCGAGCGCGTCCTTCTCGCTCATGCCGACGAGGTCGGGCAGGTCGACGTTGCCCGTGGAGACGTACAGCGTCACCGAGCTGCCCGCCTTGACCTGCTCACCCGCGGGCGGGTCGGTCTTGGTGACCTGGCCCTTGGGGAAGTTCGGGTTGTTGTCCTCCTTGCGGTCCCCGTTGACCGTCAGGCCCTGGCCCTCCAGGACCTGCTCGGCCTGCGACTCGGTCCGCCCGGAGACGTCCTCGACCTCGACCGAGTCGGGCCCGGAGGACACGACGTAGTCGACGACGCTCTCGAGCTCCACCTCGGTGCCCTCGGCAGGGTTCGAGCTGATGACCTGGCCCGCGGGCACCGTGGTCGAGCCCTCCTGGGTGCGCTCGCCCGGTACCAGGTCGGCGGCCTGGAGCGCGGCCACGGCCTCGTCCTCGGTCAGCCCGACGACGGTCGGCACGGCCACGGTCTTCGGGTCGTCCGGGCCGGAGTTGGCGACGAGCAGCGCGACGATCCCGGCGACGGCGAGCACGGCGATCCCCACGAGCACCCAGATGAGCCAGGGCCGCTTGTTCTCGTCGTCGTCCTCGTCGGAGCCGGCCGCGGCGAGGTCGTTGCCGATGCCGGTCGAGCCCCAGGGCGTCGCGGGCGGGAACGCCTGCGTCGGGGCGATGGTCGTCGCGGTCGGGGACATCACCTGCGTGGCGTCGGTCGCCGGGACGGCCGACACCGCGGCCATGCCGACCGGGGGAGCGCTGACGACACCGCCGCGCAGCACGGCCTCGAGGTCGGCGCGGAACTCCGCGGCGTTCGAGTAGCGGGCCTCGCGGTCCTTGGTGAGCGCCTTCATGGTGATGCGGTCGAGCGACTCGGGCACGTCGGACGCGAACGAGCTCGGCACGGGCGCGGCCTCGCGCACGTGCTGGTACGCCACCGACACGAGCGAGTCGCCCGTGAACGGCGGCCGCCCCGTGAGCAGCTCGAACAGCAGGCAGCCCGTGGAGTACAGGTCGGAGCGCGCGTCGACCTGCTCGCCGCGCGCCTGCTCGGGCGACAGGTACTGCGCGGTGCCGATCACGGCCTGCGTGGCCGTCATGGTCGCCGCGGAGTCGGCGACGGCGCGCGCGATGCCGAAGTCCATGACCTTGACCGCGCCCGTGGGCGTGAGCATGACGTTCGCGGGCTTGATGTCGCGGTGCACGATGCCCGCGTGGTGCGAGTACTCGAGCGCGGAGAGCACGCCGATCGTGATCTCGACGGCCTCCTCGATCGGCACCGCGGAGCCGTCACGCAGGATGTCGCGGACCGTGTGACCCTCGACGTACTCCATGACGATGAACGGCACGTGCGCGACGACGCCCGTCGGCTCGGTGACGATGTCCTCGCCCGTGTCGTACACGGCGACGATCGCCGGGTGGTTCAGCGCGGCGGCGGCCTGCGCCTCGCGGCGGAACCGGTTCTGGAACGACGGGTCGCGGGCCAGGTCGGAGCGCAGGATCTTGATCGCGACCGTCCGGCCCAGCCGCGTGTCGTGGCCGATGTGCACCTCGGCCATGCCGCCGCGGCCGATGAGCTCACCGACCTCGTACCGGCCGGCGAGGAGGCGGGGTCCGCTGTCCACCACTAGGCGTCCTTCACTTCCGTCTGGGGTCCCTGGTCGACGCGCGCAGGGCTGACATCCGGGCCGATCATCCCACCTGGTGGGGCCTGAGCGACGGACGTCCAGGTCACGATACGGGCGAGAGCGGCACCGGAGGGTGCGGAGTCCGCCTTGGTGAGCTGTCCGGCGAGCGCCGCGCCGAGCAGCGCGCCGAGCAGGAGGACGAGCGCGAGCAGCGGCCAGCTCATCCGGCCGAACCGGCCGAGCCGGGGTCCGGACCCCTGGAGCGTGCCCCGTCCGGGGGCCGGTGGGCGCGGCGGCACCGAGTCCGGGCGCAGGTCGCGCCGCGGGGGGTAGGAGGGCGGCTGCGCGCCGGACCCCGCGGGCGCGGTGGTGCCGGGCGTCGCGGTGCCGGGAGCGGCAGGGCCGGGCGGTGGCGGGGTGCCGGGCGGCACGCCGACGGGGGTCGGCGCACGCGGGGGCGTGAGCGGCCGCGGGGTGGGCCGGGACACGATCACGGGCACACCGCCCGCGGGGGTGCGCGGCAGCAGCCGGTCGAGCTCGCGCGCGAGCGCGGCGCCCGAGGTCGGCCGCTGCGCGGGGTCCTTCGACAGCAGGCGCACGACGAGGTCGGCGAGCTTCGGGTCGACCGCCTTGGGCAGCGGCGGGACGGGCGTGTTGACGTGCGCGACCGCGATGTCCACCGCGGTGGGGCCGGTGAACGGGCGGTGCCCGACGAGCGACTCGTACGCGATGATCCCCAGCGAGTACAGGTCCGACAACGGGGTCGCCGGGCGCCCCACGGCCTGCTCGGGCGACAGGTACTGCGCGGTGCCCATGACCATGCCCGTGGCCGTCATGGTCATCTGGTTGCGCGCGAGCGAGACGCCGAAGTCGGTGATCTTCACGCGCCCGCCGCGGCCCAGCAGGATGTTGCCCGGCTTCACGTCGCGGTGCACCACCCCGGCCTCGTGCGCGGCGTGCAGCCCTCGCGCGGTCTGGGCGAGGATCGGCAGGAGCCGACGCACGGGCAGCACGGGCTCGCGCTCGAGCAGGTCGGACAGCGGCTCGCCGGTGACGAGCTCCATGACCAGGTACGACGAGCCGTCCTGCTCGCCGTAGTCGAACAGCTGCGCGATGTTCGCGTGCGACAGCGCCGCGGAGTTGCGCGCCTCGGTGCGGAACCGCTCGAGGAAGCCCTGGTCCCCCGCGAACTCCTCCTTGAGCACCTTGACCGCGACGGGCCGCGCGAGCGACTCGTCGTACCCCTCCCACACCTCGCCCATGCCGCCGACGGCGATCTGCCGCACCAGCCGGTAGCGGTTGCCGAGCGCCTGGCCCGCCGTGGTCCTCATGACGCCGTCCTCATGAGCCGAGCACCGCCTGGATGACGGCCCTCGCGATCGGCGCGGCCACCCGCCCGCCCGTCGCCTCGGAACCGGCGGAGCCGCCGTGCTCGACGAGGACCGCGACGGCCACCTGCGGGTCGTCCGCCGGGGCGAAGGCGGTGAACCACGCGTGCGGCGCGGCGTCGTCGGAGGTCTGCGCGGTGCCGGTCTTGCCCGCGACCTGCACCCCGGGGATCTGCGCGGAGGTGCCCGAGCCGTTCGCGACGACGCCGACCATCATGTCCGTGAGCTGCGCCGCGGTGCCGGGCGAGACGGCCGTCGACAGCACCTCGGGCTCCGTCTGCGACACGACCGACAGGTTCGCGGCCCGGACCCGCTCGACGACGTACGGGCGCATGACCTTGCCGTCGTTCGCGATGCCCGCGGACACCATCGCCATCTGCAGCGGGGTCGCGGCGACGTCGAACTGCCCGATCGCGGACTGCGCGGTCTGCGGCGCGTTCGCCTCCGCGGGGAACCGGCTCGCCGTCACGGACATCGGGATCGTGAGCGAGGCGTCGTCGAACCCGAACCGCTCGGCCTGCTCCCGCAGCGCGTCGTCCCCCAGGTCCATGCCGAGCTGCGCGAACGCCGTGTTGCAGGACACGCGCAGCGCGTCGGCGAGCGTGATCGGGTTCGCGCCGCACCCTCCGCCGCCGAAGTTGCCGATCGTCGCGCTCGTCTGCGGCAGGTCCAGCCGCACCGGGGCGGGCAGCGTGCTGGACGCGTCGTACTCGCCGCTCTCGAGCGCCGCCGCGGCCGTGACCAGCTTGAACGTCGAGCCCGGCGGGTAGATCTCCAGGGTCGCGTTGGAGCGCAGCGGGTTGCCGTCGGCCGCCGCGAGCTCGGCGTAGGCCGTGTTGGCGGCGGACACGTCGTGCGACGCGAGCGCGTTCGGGTCGAAGCCCGGGGTCGAGACCATCGCCAGGATGCGGCCCGTGCTCGGCTCGATCGCGACCACCGCTCCCTGCTGGTCGCCCAGGCCCTCGAGCGCGGCCCGCTGCGCGGCCTCGACGATCGTCGTCTCCACGGCGGCGCCCTCGGGCTTGCGGCCGGTGACCAGGTCCCGCAGGCGCGAGAAGAACAGCTGGTCGCCGCGGCCCGTGAGCTGGTCGTTGGCGGCGCGCTCGAGCTGCGAGCTGCCGTGCACCACCGAGTAGAACCCCGTGACGGCGGAGTACAGCTCGCCGTCGGTGTACTCGCGCTGGTAGCCGAACGGGTCGTCGACCTTGACCGACCGTGCGACCGCGCCGCCCGCGACGACGATCGGCCCGCGCGCGTTGCCGAACTCGCGGTACAGCGTGCGCACGTTGCGCGAGTCCGCGTTGAGGTCGGGCGCCTGGACGAACTGCACCCACGTGGCCGAGCCCATGAGGGCCAGGAACATCACGAGCATCACGGTCGCCAGGTGGCGCAGGGGGGTGTTCACGCCAGGCCCCCGATCCGCTCGGTCGGGTGCTCGTCGTCGGGCTCGGCACCCACGCCCGCGCCCGTCCCCGGCGCACGGGTCGCGGAGGCGGCCGGCACGCGCGTCGGGCCCGCCTCGACCTCGCCGGGCAGCGGCTCGTCGGGACGCACGCCGCGCGCGGCCGGCGCGGGGCGACGCGCGTCGTCGGACACGCGCAGCAGCAGGGCGACGATGATCCAGTTCGCGAGCAGGCTCGAGCCGCCGTACGCGAGGAACGGCGTCGTCAGACCCGTCAGCGGGATGAGCCGCGTGACGCCGCCGACGACGACGAAGCACTGCCACGCCACGACGAACGCCAGACCGCCCGCGAGCAGCTTGCCGAACCCGTCGCGCACGCCGACCGCGGCGCGCATGCCGCGCTGCGTGAGCACCACGTACAGCATGAGGATCGCGAGCAGGCCCGTCAGGCCCAGCTCCTCGCCGAGCGACGGCACGATGAAGTCCGACTCGGCGTACGTCACCAGGTCGGGACGGCCCTGGCCCCAGCCCGTGCCGAACAGACCGCCGCTCGCCATGCCGAACAGCCCGCGCACGAGCTGGCCCGAGCCTCCGTACAGGCGGTCGAAGATCTCCGGGTCCATCGCGTGCAGCCACGCGTCGAACCGTGCCGCGACGTGGCTGAACACGCTGCTCGCGACCACCGCGCCGCCGACGAACATCAGCAGACCGATGACGACCCAGCTCACGCGCTCGGTCGCGAGGTACAGCATCGCGACGAACAGGCCGAACAGCAGCAGCGACGTCCCGAGGTCCCGCTCGAACACGAGCACCGCGATCGAGCCGGCCCACACGACGAGGATCGGGCCGAGGTCCCGCGCGCGCGGCAGCTGCAGCCCCGCGAACCGCGGGCCGGCCAGCGCGAGCGTGTCGCGGTGCGTCACCAGGTACCCCGCGAAGAACACGGCCAGCGCGAGCTTGGCGAACTCCGCGGGCTGCATGCCGACCGAGCCCACGTTCACCCAGATCCGCGCGCCGTTGATCGACGTCCCCAGCACCGGCAGCAGCGGCAGGCCGAGCAGCACCAGACCGACGACCATCGCGGTGTAGGTGTAGCGGCGCAGCGTGCGGTGGTCGCGCAGGCAGACCAGGACGGCGGCGGCGAGCACCACCGAGATCGTGGTCCACAGCAGCTGGCGGCCCGCGAACCCGTGGTCCTTGCCCGCACCCTCGTACGCGACGTCGATCCGGTAGATCATCGCCAGCCCGATGCCGTTCAGCGCGACCGTCACCGGCAGGATCACCGGGTCCGCGAACGGGGCGCGCCAGCGCAGCACGAGGTGCATCCCGAGGGCGAGCGCCGCCAGCCCCGTGCCGTACCCCAGCACGTCGGCGGGGACCTCGTCGGACGTGCCCAGCCCGACCAGCGCGTACGCGCCGACGGCGAGCGCGAGCGCGAGCACCAGGAGCCCGAGCTCGACGCCCCGTCCGGCGCGCACGCGGTGCGGCTCGACGGTGGCCACCGCGCTCACCCCTGCTCGCCGGCGCCGGCCGCCTGCGTCGCGAGACGCGTGGACGTCGCAGTCGGCTCGCCGGTCGGGTCGGTCGCGGGCTGCGTGGGGTCGGGGGTGCGCGTCGGGCTCGGCTCGGCGGTCGTGCTCGGGTCGGGCTCGTCGTCGGCGTCCTCCAGCAGGACGATCTCGTCGACGAGCGTGCCGGCGGACGCGCGGTCGTCGGCGTGGATGGTCTGCACGACGCGCTCGCGGACGTACTGCGACGCGATGTCGTCGACCGCGATGCCGGTGCGCTCGACGACCGTCGACAGCGTCACGGGTCCGAGCGACTCGGGCACACCCCGGAAGATCGCGACCTCGTCGCCGTCCACGCCCACGAACCACTGCGTGCGGGTCCATGCGTAACCGCCGGCGACGAGCGCCACGACGACCGCGAGCACCCCCGCTCCCGCGACGAGCGTGCGGGTCCGGCGCGAGCGCGCTGGCTCGTCGCCGTCCTCGTCGTCGTCCTCGGCGGCGGGACGCGCGTCGTCCGCCGCGTCCTCGAGGTCCGCGTCGTCGTCCGGGTCGCCGTCGGGGCCGCTCCCGTCCGGTGCGTCGTCGTCCGCGGGCCGGGCGCCCGCCAGGCCCGCCTTCTGCGCGCGGGCCGCGGCCTGCGCGAGCCCCGCGGCGCGGGCCGCGGGCCCGTCGGCCGCGACCGTCGGGTCGTCCCGCGTCGTGGCGGCCGCGCCGACGACCTGCGGGGCCGTGCCGGGGGCCGCGCCGTCGGGCAGGTCGTCGAGCTCGACGACGTCGGCGATCACGACCGTGACGTTGTCACCGCCACCGCCGCGCAGCGCGAGCTGCACGAGCCGGTCCGCGCACGAGTCGATGTCCCCGAGCTCGCGCATCGTGGTCTCGATCGTCTCGGCGCTCACGAAGCCCGACAGTCCGTCGGAGCACAGCAGCCAGCGGTCCCCCGCGCGCGCCTCACGCACCGACAGGTCCGGCGTGAGGTCGGTGTCGAAGTCGCCCAGCACGCGCATGACGACCGAGCGCTGCGGGTGGTGCTCGGCCTCCTGCGGGGTGATCCGGCCGATGTCGACCAGGTGCTGCACGAACGTGTGGTCGGTGGTGACCTGGGTGAGCACGCCGTCGCGCAGCAGGTAGCCGCGCGAGTCGCCCAGGTGGACCATCGCGAGCTTGTTGCCCGCGCGCAGGATCGCCGTGACGGTCGTGCCCATGCCCGCGAGCTCGGGCTCGGCGCCCGAGCGGGCCTTGATCTCCTCACGCGCCTCGTCGAGCGCGGACTCGAGCTCGTCGAGCGCGTCGTCGGGCCCGTGGGACTCGTCGTCGAGCGGCGCGAACGTGGCCACCGCGACCGACGACGCGACGTCGCCGCCCGCGTGGCCGCCCATGCCGTCCGCGACCATGAGCAGGTGCGGGCCCGCGTACGCGGAGTCCTGGTTGTTGCTCCGCACGAGTCCCACGTCGGACCTGGCGGCGTAGCGCAGCGCGACCGTCATCCGCCCTACCCCTGCAGCTCGATCACGCTGCGGCCCACCCGGACCGACTGGCCGGGGGTGAGCGGCGTCGGGCCGGAGATCTTGTGGTCACCCGACTGGTCGTGCACGAACGTCCCGTTGGTGGAGCCCATGTCCTCGACGTACCAGGCGCCGCCCTGCGGGAAGATCCGCGCGTGGCGCGACGACGAGTAGTCGTCCTCGAGCACGAGCGTGCAGCCGGGCGCACGCCCGACGACGACCGCCGACTGCGTCAGGGGCAGGATCGTCCCGGTGAGCGGTCCCTGCGTCACGACGAGGCGAGCGCCGCGCTGGGCTCCGCGCTGCGCGCGCTGGCCGCGCGCCGAGCGCGGCGCGGTCACGGGCGTGGGCGCGGTCGGCGGGCCCGTGGTCGCGACGGCCGGGCCGGCGGCGGCCGGCACCGGGGCCGGCGCGCCCGTGCGCGAGCGGCGCTTGGTGATGCGGGTGCCGTACAGGTCGCGGCGCAGCACGGCGATGGACGAGAGCACGAGGACCCACAGCAGGGCCAGGTAGCCCAGCCGCAGCAGGGTGATGGTCAGCTCGCTCATCGTGTGGGCGTCACCGGCCGGTCACTCGTCGACGTCCTGGTCGCCACCCGTCCAGAACAGGATCCGCGTGCGGCCGATGGTCAGGGTGTTGCCGTCGAGCAGCGTCGCCGCGGGGACCTTGTGGCCCTCGACGAACAGCCCGTTGGTCGAGCCCATGTCGGTCGCGACGACCGAGTCGGGGCCCACCCGGATCTCGAGGTGCCGGCGGGAGACGCCGGGGTCGTCGACGATGATGTCGGCCTCCGAGCCACGGCCGATGACCGTGACGGGGCCGGTGAGCAGGTAGCGCTGGCCGTCGATGTCGAGCAGCGGGTGGCGCGGGCTCGGTGCGGCGCTCGTCGCGGGCGCGACGGCGCCGCGCACGGTCGCCGAGTGCACCTCGAAGCGACCGGCCTCGAGCTCGGTGTTCTCCGCGAAGCTCACGGTCACCGGGCCGACGAACGCGTAGCGCTGACCCGCGGCGTAGTCGGTCACGTTCGCCGCGAACTCGTCGGCGAGCGTCTCCGCACCCCAGGCCTCCACCTGGTCGTAGTCCGGGGTGGAGAGCTCGATCGTGAACTCGTTCGGCACGACGGTGCGGTCGCGCCCGACGACGGCGGCGCGCTCGTCGACCTCCCGGCGCAGCCGGCTGGCCATGTCGACGGGCTTGAGCTCGCTGCGGAACGTCTTCGCGAACACGTTGTTCACGGCTCGTTCGACCCCGTTCTCGAATCGGTCGAGGAAACCCAACACCCACCTCCTCCCGGCTCACTCGGCACGCTCGGCGACCCGACCGCTCTCGTGGCGATCGGCGTCGGTCCGCCTCGATGGTATCCGCGCCCCGTCGTCGCACGTCGGCGCCGTGCGGGACGGACCCGCGACGGCGCCCGGCGCGACGGTGCGCGCACACCCGGACGGGTCAGGACCGCTTCTGCTCGTCGAGGAACTCCTTGGCCTTGTCCACGACGTCGTCGACGGTCTTGTCGGCGTTGTCGTCGGTGCGCGACTTGACCACGTCCGCGGCCTTGTCGAGCGCGGCCTTCGCCTGCTCCTCGTGGCCCTCGAGGGCGCCCTTCGCCTTCGAGACCAGGTCGTCGAGACCCATGTCACGCCTCCTTCACGTCGACCTTCACGTCGACGCGCGCCCGACGAGGCGCGCGTCCTGCCCCCACTCTGGTGGCCCGACGCGTCCGTGGGTAGGACCGCCGCACGGTCAGTCTCGTCCCGCCGCACGTTCGGCGCACCCGAACCGCCACGAACCCGGGCGTGACGGGCTGGGGCGACACCGCGCGGCACCGTGCGGCACGGTGCGGCACCGTGCGGATCCGCGTGGGCCCGGCGTGGACGGTGGCCCGTGTGGGTGGTGGGGTCCACGCTGGGGGCATGGTGACCATCTCGTGCTCGTGCGGTGCCGTGACCACCTCCCGTCGCAACCCCCTGCGGGGGCTCCCGCTCGAGGAGCGGATGGAGACGGTGCGCACCGCGTACAGCGCTCACGACGGGTTCCTCACGCTCGAGGTGGACTGCTCGTGGCACCCGGGCGCGCACGACGAGGACGACGAGCCGGGCACCGGCTGCGTGGTGCTGGTCGACATGGACGCGCTCGACGCGTGCGAGGGCCTGCCCGACGACGAGCGGCGCGGCCTGACGGCGCTGCTGGGCATCTCGCACGTGCGCGGCCGGGTGCTGCCCGCACCCGTCGAGGTGGGGTCGGTGCGGTTCCGGGTGTCCCCGTCGTTCGGGTTCGACTCCGAGGTCACGTACGTCGTGCACGACGGCCCGACGACGCTGCTCGAGCTGACGTGCCCGTTCGGCGGCCGCGACGAGCTGCGCTCGCTCGTCGAGCTGTACCGCGCCCACGGCCCGGCCGCGGTGGTCCAGGTCGACGGCCTGGCGCCCCGGATCGGGCTCGCCGCGGCGGTCGCCGGGGTGACACGCGCTCGGACCCCGTCGGTCGCCTGACGGACACGTGTCTCGTCTTTCGGTTCTTCCTGCGAGGATCGTCCCGCCGTTCGCCTAAAAAAAGACGGATGGCCGGTATGCTTTGTCCGGTTGCGCGGGTATATTGCCGCTGCACCGACAGCAGGGAGGGCGACGTGGCGCAGCAGGCGCGCGCGGTGGCGACCAGGAATGCGATCGTCGAGGCGGCCGCGGCCGAGTTCATCGAGCACGGGTTCGCCGGCGCGAGCATCGCGGACATCGCGCAGCGCGCGGGCGCGACCAAGGGCGCGATGTACTTCCACTTCCGCTCCAAGGAGCTGCTCGCGCAGGCCGTGATCGACCGGCAGCGCGAGCTCAACGACGAGCTGCAGGACAAGTTCGCCTCGAGCGACCTGTCCGCGCTCGCGATCCTCGTCTCCATGGTCCACGCGCTCGGCGACCTCATGCGCGACGACGTCGTGGCGCTCGCGGCCATGCGGCTCGCGGTCGAGGTCCCGGAGGGCGGCGACGACCGCGGCCCCACGTACGACGCGTGGGCGGCGCCCACCTCCGCCGTCATCAGCCACGCCATCGCGCAGGGCGACGTGCGCGACACGATCGACCCCGAGGTGCTGTCCCGGTTCCTCGTCGCGGCGTTCACGGGCGTCCAGACCGCGTCGTTCGCGTCCACGCGGCTCGAGGACCTCATGGACCGGCTCCACGAGATGTGGACCGTGCTCCTGCCGGGCATCGTCGCGCCCGGCCGCGAGCACGTGATCCCGGACATCCTGCAGCGGGCCTGACCGGGCGGGCGCACCGCACCCGGTCGTCGGTGAGCCGGGTCGTCCGTGGGCCCGGTCGTCGGTGAGCCCGGTCGTCGGTGAGCCCGGTCGTCGGTGAGCCCGGTCGTCGGTGAGGGCTAGACGAGTGCGTCCCGCACGGGTTCGTCGGTGCGGCTGGACGCCTCGCCCGGCTCGTCGGCCGGGAGCGTCCCGCTCGCGCACGTGATGACCGCGGCCGGGGTGCCCCCCTGCAGCACCTCGGTCCGGGTCGTCGAGCCGTCCCGCACGGCGCGCACGTCCGCGACGGTGTCGAGCTCGACGTACCGCGTGCACCGCACGTCGATCGCGGTGACGTTCTCTGCGGCGGTGAGCAGGTGGTGCGCGGTCATGGCCGCGCGCGCCAGGTGCATCGCCGGCACGTGGTCCACGCCGTGGTCGAAGACCATGCGGTCGTCGGCCTCCCAGCCGAGCCAGGCCTCGAGCGCGTCCGTCGTCGTGCGCACGTCGCCCAGCGCGGCGGGGTCGTGACGGTGCTCGACGTCCTGCCACGCGGGTGCGCCGCCCCGCAGGCGTGCGTGCACGCGCGGGTCGACGCACTGCAGGTCGCCCGACGCGTGCGCGACGAGCTCGCCGTCGATCGTGACCTCGGCGTCGAACACGTGCCGCACGAGCGTGCCGCGGCGGTGGTCCGCGGAGCGCGTGAGGAACCTGAAGCGCGCGGGGACGTCGCCGACGAACGCGGTCGGGTCGACCACCCAGCTCATCGCGACGCGCGACGCGATGAACGCGAACCCGAGCGGCACGCCGCCCGCGACGTGCGCGAGCGCGGTGCCCGCCTGCCGGAACCCCTCGAGCGCGAGCAGCACCGCGCTCTGGTGTGCGTACACGGGGTGCGGGATGCCCAGCGGGAGCACCACGTCGACGTCCCACACGGTCTGCGGGTCGAGCCGGGCGTCGTCGCCCGGTCCCGTCACGTCGGTGACGAGCATCGCCCACGGGTCGAGCTTGTGGACGTACCGCTGGTCGAAGGTGCTGCGCTGCATGGCTGCCTCCACGTCTCGGGCGTCCGGCACGCCCTCCCGTGCAAGTGAACGCTAGACCCCGGCGACGGTCATAACAAGACGGGCGGTCGGTTTCGTTTGTCACGGCAGCCGCCTTGGTCTTACCCGTTGACGCCGTGCGGCCGGGCGGTGCATCCTGAACTAAGCCGGACGTTCGGTTTGTTTCGCACTCGCCGCCGGGTGACCACCGGCAGGTCACCCGGCGGCGGCGGGGGTGCGGGCCCACGCCCGGTGCCGGCCGACGACCGTCGGGCGGGCGCCCGGACGGTCGAGAGGGAGCAGATGGACACGATCGCCACGCGAGACCCGCGGGGGGAGGTGCGGCTGCGCAGCGGCACCCGCTCGCGTGAGCTCGACGGCCGCATCGCCGTCAGCGCGGGTGAGAGCGCGGTGATCGTCGACGGCGCCGACGAGCAGGCGTTGTGGACCGCGATCGAGCCCGTGCTCCGCGCGGGCGTGCGCCCCGACCGGCTGCTCGCGGCGGTGCCCGAGCACGGGCGCGCCGTCGTCGCACGGATCCTCGCGCGGCTCGACGAGCACCACCTGCTGCGCGAGGTCGAGGCGGCGACCGAGCCGTTGCCCGCGCTCGACCACCTCGAGACCGTGACGCGCCGGCCCGCGGCCGCCGCCCGGCTGGTGGCCACGACGACGCTGCGCGTGCGGGGCTCGGGGCCCGTCGTCCGGAGCGTCGTGGCGCACCTCAACGCCGCGGGGTACGCCCGCGTCGTCGAGCAGCGTGAGCCCGCGGCGCGCGCGCTCGCCCGGGTCGAGCGGCAGGCCGCGGACCTCACGTGGCGGCCGGTCGCGTTCGCCGCGGGCGACGCACGCACCGTCGTCGTCGGCCCGTGCGACCGGGACGCGGACGCCGAGCTCGAGGCGGCCGTGCTCGCGCGCGTCGCGCGCGGCAGCGCCCCCGAGCCGGTCGTCGAGCCGGACACCACGGCGGGTACGGGAACGGGTACGGGGACGGGCATCGCGACCGGCATCGAGACAGGCACCCGTCCAGGCACCGACACGGGCGTGCGCACGGGCACGGCGGACGCCGGGGGCGCACCGGTGCCGTCCGTCCCGGAGACGCTGCTCGCGGAGCTCGTCGGCGCGCAGCTCGCGCTCGCGGCCCTCGACTCGAGCGCACGCGAGGTGGAGCCCGCGCCGCCCGCACCCGCGGCGCACTACCTGGTGACGACGAGCGGGCTCGTCAGCGAGCGGCACCCGCACGTCGCGCTCCCGCGCCTGGGCCGCGACGGCCGCGTCCTGGACGTCGACGCGTGGGCCGTGCGGGACGTCGTCGCGGACCCCGTCGCGCTCGCCCGGCTCGAGCCCGTGTGGGACCCGGTGCTCGGCGTCGTCGGCGAGCCGCTCCCGCTCGACCTGCCGCAGGCCCCCGTGGGGCTCGCGGCGCTCGTCGACGACGAGGGACGCACGCTCGGCGGCATCGGCACGACGACGGCAGCCGCACGCGTGGACGTGGTGCTCGACGCGCTGCGCGTCGCGACGGGACCCGCGGTGCACCGCGCGGGCAGCCTCGGGCTCGGGGTCGCCGCCACGGCCGCACGCGCCGACGCGGTCGCGCGGCTCGTCGAGCGCTCGGACCTGGGCTGGCGGCCCGCGCCGCTCGACCGCACACGGCTCGACGCGCAGGCGCACCGGCTGCACACCTCGCTCACGCGTCGGCTCGGGAAGCGCGCGGCCGTGGGGCTCGCCGTGTCGGGGACCGGGCTGTGCCGTGTCGACGTGCGGGACGCGGACGGCGACCTGCTCGGGCGTGCGGTCGCGACGAGCCCGGCCGCCGCAGCGGCCGGTGCGCTGCTGCGCGCGGTGGGGCGCGTGCAGTGGCACGAGTCGCAGGTCACGCTCGTGCCGACCGACCCCGTGCTCGACGTGCTCGACACGCGCACGGCGTCCGTGCGCACCGAGGTCGACGCGTGGGCGCGGGCGGCGGTCGCGGCGGGCGCGGTGCAGCTCGTCGAACCGGACCACGCCGACGGCTGGGGGGGCGTCGGCGTGCACGCGGCGGTGGCGTCATGGACGTGACGAGCGACGTCGCGGACGCCGTCGCTGTCGCGCTCGCGCAGGGGCGAGCGCGGCTCACCGCCGCCGGAGGGTCGCTCGCGGTGCGGGCGCACGGGAGCCACGTTCTCGTCGGCCCGCTCGTCGTGCCGGACGGGCAGGGCGGGTGCGCGGACTGCGCGCTCGCCTGGTGGACCGACGTGTCGCCGGGCACCGCGGGCGGCCCTCCCTGCCCCGTGGGGCTGGACTGGTCGCGCGTCGTGCGCGCGATGGTCGCGCGCGTCCTGGGCGACGAGCCCGCGGTGTGGCGGCGTGCGGTCCTCGCGCTCGACCGCGGTACGGGCCAGCTCACCGTGCACCACTTCCTGACGCATCCCGCGTGCGTGGTGTGCGCGCAGCCGCCCGGCCCGCCGGAGGCGCTCGACCTGCGGACGCCGCAGCCCGCGCTCGCCGCACCGCTGCGCACGCGCGCCGCGACGCGCGAGACGTTGCGCACGCACCTCATGGACCCCCGGTTCGGCCCCGTCACGCACGTGCAGCGCGACGAGGAGTCGCCGTTCGCGCGCGTGTCGGCGACCGCCGTCGTCCCGGGCCGCGCGCGGTTCGAGACGGGCTACGGGCGGGCCGTGTCCTACGCGGACAGCGAGGTGCCCGCGGTGCTCGAGAGCCTCGAGCGTGCGCTCGGCGGGTACCGCAGGCCGGCCGTGCCGGTCGTCGTCGCCGCGTTCGACGAGGTCGCGGCGCACGCGCTCGACCCGCGGCGGCTCGGTGAGCACGAGGTCGTCGGGCCCGGGCCGGCGTACGAGCCGTTCGCGCGCGGGCGCACGACGAGCTGGGTGTGGGCGCGCTCGACGCGCGAGGACCGCGCGGTCCTGGTGCCCGAGCACGTCGCGTACGCGTCCGAGCAGGGCGTGGGTGCGCGGTTCCTGCACGCGACGTCGAACGGCTGCGCGGTCGGCGCGACGCGCGAGGAGGCCGTGCTGCACGGGCTGCTCGAGGTCGTCGAGCGCGACGCGGCGCTGCTCGCCTGGTACACCCGCGCCCGGCTGGTCGAGGTGGTGCCCGCCGCGGGCGGTGCGCTCGCGGTCCAGCGGGACCAGCTCGCGCAGCGCGGCCTGCGGCTGCGGGTCCTGGACGTCACGTCCGACCTGCGGGTCCCGGCCGCGCTGGCGGTCGTCACGGCCGACGAGCAGGCGGTGCGCTCCGGCCGCGCGCCCGCGCTGGCGGTCGCCTCGGCGGTGGGCCCGGACGGGCGCACCGCGGTGCGGGTCGCGGTCGAGCGGTGCGTGACGCGGCTGCGGGAGCACAGCCCGTCGGCCGCGGAGCGGCGCCGCGCGATGCTCGACGACCTCGACCTGGTGCGCACGCGGGAGGACCACGCCGGGCTGTACGCGCTGTGGGAGGCGCGCCACCTGTGGCGCTTCCTCGACGAGCCCGCCGGCGCGGTCGCCGAGGCCGAGCACCACGTGCGGCACGCGCTGCCGACCGGGGACGTCGCGCACACGCTGCGCCTGCTGCTGGAGCGTGCGCACGCGCTGCAGCTCGACGTCCTCGTGGTCGACCAGAGCGCGCCCGAGCTGCTGGACGGGCTCGGCGTGCACGCCGTGAAGGTGCTGGTCCCGGGCACGGTGCCGCTGACCTACGGGCACCGCAACCGTCGCGTCCTGGGCATCCCGCGCCTCGCGCGGGGCGCCGCGATCCTGGAGGGAGCACAGCCGTGGGACGACGACCCTCGACCACACCCGGCCCCGCACCCGTTCCCGTGAGCCCGCTGCCGTACCTCGGACCGGCTCGTGCGCTCGCTCGTCGCAGGGGGGCGAGCGAGCG
>NZ_BJLP01000054.1 GCF_006538705.1 Cellulomonas uda | reverse complement strand
GGGACGCGCCACGGCTCGGCGCGCCCGTTCGCCCGGCGCAGAGCCGCCATCGGGGAGTCGTCCGCGCGGGTCAGGTACTCGACCCAGTCCGACATCTCCGCCACGCTGCCGGAACCGACGTTCCCGCTGACGTACGGCTCCGCCCCGAGCAGCTCGCACAGGTCCATGAACTCGTGCGTGCCGAAGGAGTTGTCCTCGACGACGTCACCCCAGTGCGAGTTGACCATGCGGGGCCGCTGGTCGCGCGGGCCGATGCCGTCACGCCAGTGGTAGTCGTCGGCGAAGCAGCCGCCCGGCCAGCGCAGGTTCGGGATCTTCAGCGCGCGCAGCGCGTCCACCACGTCGGAGCGGATGCCCCGCACGTTCGGCACGTCCGAGTCCTCGCCGACCCAGAACCCGCCGTAGATGCACCGGCCCAGGTGCTCGGCGAAGTGCCCGTACACGTGACGCGAGATGCGCGGGCCGGGAAGGTCGAGGTCGATGACCGCCGTCGTGGTGGTCGTCGTCTCGGGGCTTGCCGCGGAGGCAGGCGGAGGCACGGAGGTGCTCACGGGGTTGGTCTCCTTTGACCGGGTAGCGACTGGGTGACGCGCAGAACGGATGGTTGGCCTGTGGTCAGGCGCCGCGCGTGGATCCACGCACCACGAGGCGCACGGGTGCGACGACATGCTCGGCAGGGCCGGTCCAGCCCGACATCCGGCGGTGCAGCAGCCGGACGGCCGCCTCGGCCACACCCTCGTGGTTGGCGTCCACCGACGTGATGCCGGGAGGTACGAAGCTCGACATGTCGAGGTTGTCGAAGCCGGCGAGCTGCACGTCGACGGGGACGCGCAGCCCGTGGTCCGCCAGGGCGGACAACGCTCCGAGGGCCACGATGTCGGTGACGGCGAAGACCGCGTCGAAGGGCAGCCCGGACGCGATGACCTCGAGCATCGCGTCGCGACCACCACGGGACGTGTAGTCGCTGACGGGCACGACGTAGGCCGGGTCGGCAGCCAGCCCGGCATCCTGGTGCGCGCGCTCCCACCCGAGACGACGGTCCGTGGTCATCGTGTGCGCCGCGTCGGTCGAGCACCCGAGCGCGACGATGCGGCGCGAGCCGTGCTCGATCATGTGCGCCGTGGCGAGCAGGGCGCCCGACTCGTTCGCCAGACGCACGTGGTCGAGGTGGTCGGGCACATCGCGCTCACCGAGCAGCACGATCGGCTTGGGGGTGCGGACCCGCCCCAGCTGCTCCCGGTCGACACCGGCGACGGACAGCAGGACGCCGTCGTAGATCTGCAGGCGCGAGACGCTCAGCGCCTCCATCTCCTGCTCCGCGTTGGCGCTGGTCCGCTCGAGGACGAGGTGGCGACCCTCCGCCTCGACCAGCGGGGCGACCTGGTCGGCGAGCTCCCCGAAGTAGTCGTGGAAGCTCGGCACGACGAACGCGACGGTGTCGGTCCGTCCGGCGCGCAGGTGCCGCGCGGTCAGGTTGACCTCGTACCCGAGATCCTCGACGGCCGCCATCACGCGGGCGCGCGTCGACTCGCCGACCGGGAGGCGCTCGTTGAGGACGTTCGACACGGTCATGACCGAGACACCGGCCGCACGGGCCACGTCCGCCATCCGCACCATGCGGATCTCTCCTTCCCGCGACACCCCTGCTCGTCCGGCGTTCGCACGTCGGGCGCGCAGCCCGGCCACATCGCCGGAGCGCGCTCAATATATCGATACAACGCGGGACTGCAAGGCCCACGTCGAAAGAGTTTCGAACACCCACCCGGCGTGTCGTCCCGCCGCGTCCACGCCGTGGGCACCGCGGACGGGAGCTCGGCACTCTCGCCGCACACGCGGACTGTGATGCATTCTCGCAGGTCACGGCCCTACTGAGCGGCGTGACACCGGGGGCAGGAGCGACGCGAACCGGGGCGTTCCCGGCCCGGACGACCGCACCGGAAGGTTGCCGTGATCATTTCGAAACATGCGGGGGCTTGACTGGGCCCGATGGCCTCTCTACTTTAACGCTAAAATCCCGCCGGGATGAGGACGCGAAGCCCCACCGTGCGTCCGATAGGCACGAGTTCCAGTCAAGGTCGACCGGAACAGTTCTCAAGGGAGAGACCTCGGTGCGTACCGCAAGAACGAAGTTGTCAGCTCTTGTCCTGGTGGCAGCCATGTCCGCGGGGCTTGTCGCATGTACCTCGGACAGCGACCCCGACGACGGCCCCTCCAAGCCCGTCGTCATCCCCGAGGGTGATCTCGCGGACAAGTCGGGGACGCTGACCCCCAGCAACCCGACGACGCTCACGACCTGGATCACGACGGCCTCGCAGGCGCCGGCCGCCGACAACAAGATCACCAAGCTGCTCAAGGACCAGCTCGGGGTCACCCTGGAGTACGAGATCGTGACTCCGGACAACGTGGACCAGAAGATCGGCGTCATGCTCGCCGGCGGTCAGTATCCCGACCTCGTCGGGACCACGGACCTCAAGATGCGTCTCCTCGAGGGCGGCGCCCTCCTGCGTCTCGACGACATGCTCGCCACGGGCGACTACCCGAACCTCGCCACGCACGTCGAGGACGACATCAAGAAGATGAGCTACTCGGGCGAAGAGGTGGACCCGGGCCTGTACATCTTCCCGAACTACAACCGCTTCTACGGCGAGGTCACGGGCGGCACCTACTACGGTCCCGCGTTCTGGATCCAGAAGCGCGTCCTCGAGGACGCCGGCTGGCCCGACCTGAACAACATGACGCTCGAGCGCTACTTCCAGCTCATCGCGGACTACAAGGAGAAGAACCCCGAGACGGAGGGCGCTCCGACCGTCGGCTTCGAGGTCCTGGCGTCGACCGGCCGTGAGTGGGGCATGACGAACCCGCCGGCGCTGCTCGCGGGCTCCCCGAACAACGGTGGCGTCATCGTCGACGACAGCAACAACGCGCAGATCTACGCCGACAAGGACATCGCGAAGGACTTCTACAAGGTCCTCAACGAGCAGTACGCCGCGGGTCTCGTCGACCGCGAGTCCTTCACGCTGACGTTCGACCAGTACGTCGCCAAGCTGGCCACGGGCGCCGTCCTCGGCATGCACGACCAGGGCTGGGACTTCCAGACCGCGACCGACTCGCTGCGCAGCGCCGGCAAGGACCAGTACACCTACGTGCCGCTCATGCCCGTCTACGACGGCGCTGAGCCGTGGTACGCCGACCGCCCGGTCATGAACACCAACCAGGGCTTCGGCATCTCCGTCTCCAGCAAGCAGCCGGAGAAGGCGATGAAGTTCCTCGACCTCATGCTCAGCGAGCCCTGGCAGAAGGTGCTCTCCTGGGGCATCGAGGGCGAGGACTACCAGGTGGGCGACGACGGCATGTTCACCCGCACGGACGAGCAGCGGGCCAACGCCCGTGACCTCACCTGGCGCGCGTCCAACCGCCTCGAGGCGCTGCTCGACGTGCTGCCGAAGCACAACGGCCAGTTCACCGACGGCAACGCCTACAGCCCCGACGACCAGCCCGCCGAGTTCTTCGCGACGCTGACCGACTACGACCGCAACGTCATGGAGCAGTACGGCAAGAAGACCTGGCTCGAGTTCATGAATCCGCAGCCGGAGAACCCCAAGTACTACCCGGCGTGGAACATCACGCTCTCCGACGACGCCAACCAGGTCAACCAGCAGCTGACCGACGCCAACGTGCAGAACCTGCCGAAGATCATCGCCGGTGACCCGGCCGACTTCGAGGCGAGCTGGAACGCCTACGTCGACACCATCAAGAAGATCGACGTCAAGGTCTACGAGGACGCGATCAACGCTGGCATCCAGGAGCGCCTCGCCAACTGGTAACAGTCCGTGAGTCGTCGTGGTGGGGGGTCTCGACCCCCCACCACGGCCACTCGCGACGGCCACCCACTGCTTCTGACGACGAGGTTGGACAGATGACGGACGCACCGGTGAAGAACCTGGTGACCGCCTCCGGGCCCGAGCCGGCCCCGGAGCCCGCGAGCAGCTCGCGCGCTCCGCGCCGCAAGGCCCGGACGCGACCGGCGAAGGAGCCCAAGCGCAAGATCACCTGGGACAGGATCAAGGCGCAGCGCGTCCTTCTGCTGATGGCCGTCCCGCTGCTGATGTACCAGATCCTGTTCAAGTACGTCCCGGTCTACGGCTGGGCGATCGCCTTCCAGGACTACAAGCCGGGTCGCGGCAACATCTGGAACCAGGAGTGGGTCGGCTTCGAGAACTTCGTCGACCTGTTCACCGGTGTCAACGGTGAGCGGTTCCGCCGGGTCGTCGTCAACACGCTGGGACAGTCCGTCCTGACCCTGGTGGTCGGGACCCTGGGGGCCATCGTCCTGGCGCTGCTGCTGAACGAGGTCAAGAACGCCCCGTTCAAGCGGATCATGCAGAACATCACCTACATGCCCCACTTCCTGAGCTGGGTCATCGTGGCGAGCCTCGCGTCCGTGGCGCTCTCGCTGCCCTCGTCGGGCGGGTTCATCAACCAGGGCCTCATGAACCTGGGCATCGTGCAGGAACCGATCCTGTTCCTCACCGAGCCGAACCACTTCTGGGGGATCGTCGCAGGGACGAGCCTGTGGAAGGAGCTGGGCTGGAACACGATCCTGTACCTGGCCGCGATCACCGCCATCGACCCGAGCCTGTACGAGGCGGCCGAGGTCGACGGAGCGGGGCGCTACCGCAAGATGTGGAACATCACGCTCCCGGGTATCCGGCCCACGATCGTCGTGCTGCTCATCATCAACAGCGGCTGGATCCTGTCCACCAACTTCGAGCTGCCGTACTTCCTCGGCAACGGTCTGATCTCCGAGACGGCCGAGACCATCGACGTCTTCGTGCTGAGGTACGGCTACCAGCTGGGCAACTACAGCCTCGCCGTGGTCGCGGGCATCTTCAAGACGGTCGTCGCGATCATCCTGGTCGGCTCGGCGAACATGGCGGCCAAGCGCCTCAACCAAGAGACGCTGGTCTAGGAGGACTTCATGTCAAGCACCCTTGCCCCGAAGTCCCTGGAGCGGAGCGCCGCCAGCCCCAGGCGACGGCGCCACAAGTGGACCACCGAGCGGATCATCTTCACGACGCTCAACACGAGCTTCCTCGTGCTCCTCGGGGCACTCATGCTCTACCCGCTGCTGAACACGCTCGCCATCTCGCTGAACGACGGCATGGACGCCGTCCGCGGCGGGATCGGCATCTGGCCCCGTGTCTTCTCGCTGAAGAACTACGAGGTCGTACTCAACATGGACTCGATCTACCAGGCGTTCATCATGAGCGTCCTGAAGACGGTCGTGGTGGTCGCGACGAACCTGCTGTTCACCTCGATGCTCGCCTACGCGCTCAGCCGCAAGGAGTTCATCTTCCGCCGCCCGATCACGCTGATCTTCGTGCTGACGCTGTACTTCGACGCCGGCCTGATCCCCAACTACCTGCTCATCAAGGACCTGGGCATGCTGAACAGCTTCCAGGCCTACTGGGTGCCGACGATCATCAGCGCGTTCAACCTGATCATCCTGCGCACGTACATGAAGTCGATTCCCGAGGAGATCACCGAGTCGGCACGGATCGACGGCGCGGGCGAGTTCCGCACGTGGTGGCAGATCATCATGCCGCTGTGCAAGCCCGTGCTGGCCGTGGTGGGTCTGTTCGTGGCCGTCGGCAGCTGGAACGCGTGGCTGGACACCCTGCTGTACAACTCCGGCGACCCGGCGCTGACCACCCTGCAGTACGAGCTGCAGAAGCTGCTGGCGAGCTCGATGAACGCGGGTGCCAACTCCGGCAACAGCGCGGCGAACGCGGCGTCGGTCGGAGCGGGTGGGCAGCTCACGACACCGATCGCGCTGCGGTCGGCGATCACCATGGTGGCGGCCGTGCCGATCCTGCTGGTCTACCCGTTCCTGCAGAAGCACTTCGTGTCCGGTCTCATGATCGGCTCGGTGAAGGGCTGACGGCGTCGGCCTCCCGCGCACCGCGGGAGGCCGACCGCGTCCTCGAGAGTCCTCGACCCCGTCACGTCCGCGCACCGAGAGGCCCCGACCATCTTTCGTTTCAACCCGGCGTCGCTGCTGTGGCGCATCCTCGACTCGCTCGGCTCCATCATCCTGATCAGCCTGCTCTGGCTCGTGAGCCTCGGGCTCGTCGTAACGGCGGGCGCGGGGACCGTCGTCGCGTACGAGCTGTGCCGCAGGTACGTGCTGGGCAAGGACGCCGGGCCCTGGGCGGTCGCCACGAAGGCCTGGCGGCAGAGCTGGGCGCAGGCGACGGTCGTCGGCCTGCTGGCCGTCGCGGTCGCGGCGGTCGGCCTCCTCACGCTGTCCTACCTGCCCACCCTCGGGCTGGCCGAGGTGCTGGTACCGCTGCTCGTCATCGGCCTCTTCCTGGTGCTCCTGCTGTTCTGGTGCCTCCCGCTCGTCGCCCGCTTCACCAACCCCACCTGGCGTCAGGTACGCAACGGGCTCACGTTGGGTCTGACGACACCCAGCCTGACGTTCCTGCTCGCGATCGCCGTGTTCGTCGGGTGCGTCGCCATCTGGAACTTCATGCCCGCGGTGTTCGTGGTGCCCGGCCTGATCCTCGTGTGGTGGTGCTACCTGCTCGAACGGTTCTTCGTGGACCGGGGGTACGTGAGACCCGAGCCGGCGGACGCGGAGGCCTGACACCTCCGCTTCTCCCCCGCCACCGCACGACCCAGTGATCGACGAAAGGCGTTGTCGTGACCATCCTGCACGTCGCCGTCACCGGTTCCGACCGCGCTGACGGCTCGGCCGAGGCCCCGTTCCGGACCATCAACCGGGCGGCCCAGGCCGCCCTGCCGGGCGACACCGTCACGGTGCACGAAGGCGTGTACCGGGAGTGGGTGAACCCCCCGCGCGGCGGGACTGCCGACGCGCCGATCACGTACCAGGCGGCGGTGGGCCCGGACGGGCGGTTCGAGCCCGTCACGATCTCGGGGGCCGAGGTGGTCACCGACTGGCGCCCCCACCCGGGCGCCGAGGGCCGCGTCTGGGTCGCGCGGGTGCCGAACGCGCTGTTCGGCGCGCGCAACCCGTACGCCGAGCGCATCGGCGGCGACTGGTTCTTCGACCGGGTCAACACCTGGCACACCGGCGAGGTCTACCTCGACGGCAGGTCGATGTACGAGTCGCTGACACTCGGCGGCGTCGAGAACCCCGAGGTCACCCCCGACTCGTTCGACCCGCAGGGCTCGCTGCTGACCTGGTACTGCGAGGTGGGCGACGACGTCACGACGATCTGGGCGAACTTCGGCGGGGCGGACCCCGCCGAGCACGAGATCGAGATCAATGCGCGCACCTTCGTGTTCTGGCCTGCGGCGACGGGCATCGACCACATCACGGTCCGCGGGTTCACCCTGACGAAGGCCGCCACGCAGTGGGCGCCGCCCACCGCGCTGCAGGAGGGTCTGATCGGCCCCCACTGGTCGAAGGGCTGGGTGATCGAGGACAACACGATCACCGACTCGAAGAACGTCGGCGTCTCGCTCGGCAAGGAGGCCAGCACCGGGCAGAACGAGGCGGCCGCGGGGCCCGACGGCGCCAAGGGCGGGACGCAGCGCGAGCGCGAGGTGATCCAGCGCGCGCTCGTCCTGGGCGGACCGGCCGCCGGCGAACCGCACCCGTGGCACCGGGACCACGTCGGCTCGCACACCGTACGGCGCAACACGATCCGCGACTGCGAGCAGGCCGGCGTCGTCGGGCACCTGGGCGCGGCGTTCTCGACGATCGAGGACAACCACATCTTCCGCATCCACGTGAAGCGGCAGTGGCACGGCGCCGAGGTCGCCGGGATCAAGCTGCACGCCGCCATCGACACCGTGATCAGCGGGAACACGATCCACCACACGCACCGCGCGCTGTGGCTCGACTGGCAGGCCCAGGGCACCCTGGTGCGGCGCAACGTGTTCTACGCGTCCACCGCCGAGGACTTCATGGTCGAGGTCTGCCACGGCCCGTACCTCGTCGACTCGAACCTCTTCCTGTCGCCGTGGGCGGTCAAGGACATGTCCACCGGCGGCGCCTACGTGCACAACTACTTCGCGGGTCGTCTCGCGAACTGCACCGAGCACCAGCGGTACACCCCGTACCACGTCCCGCACGGCACGGCCGTCTACGGCGTCTCGAACATCCTCGGCGGCGACAACCGGTTCTACAACAACGTCTTCGTCGGTGACGGCGCCCCCGGGCCCGGCGGGTCGGACGCGCACGAGGAGGCGGCGCTCGCGAGCTTCTGGTCCGGTGCGATCGACATGGACGGTGTGCCCGGCCAGGCGACCTTCGTCCCGACGCCCGTCGGCACCTCGCAGTACGACGCCTACCCGACGCCGCAGGAGTACCCGCACGAGCGCGGGAGCGACCTGGCCGGGCCGCGGCTCCCGGTCTGGGTCGAGGGCAACCTCTACGCGGAGGGCGCCGTCCCGTTCCGCGCGGAGCCCACGGCCGTCGTGGTCGGCACGTCACCGGTGCGCGTCGAGGTGCTCGACGCGCAGGCCGGGACGGTCCGGGTCGAGGTCGACCACGCCGACGACGTCCCCCTCGTCGACCCGGTGACGACCGCGCGCCTCGGGACGAGCTACCAGGCCGAGATGCCCTACACCAACCCCGACGGCTCCGACCTGGACCTGAGCACCGACGTCTGCGGGATGGCGCGGGACCGGGTCGTGCCCGGGCCGTTCGCCGCCTCGGCATCCGGGCTGCGGGTTCTTGTCGCACCGGGGGCGCCCAGCCGCTGAGACATGCGCGCGGAGCGGCCGTCACCAGCGGCGATGCGAGTGACGGCCGTTCGCCGTCCGGCCTGGCGGCTCCGTCCTCAGCAGGCGTCTGTCCGCGCCCGGTGGTGACGGGCGTGCTCGTCGAGGAACGCGTCGACGGCCGCGTGGTAGGCGGCAGGCTGGTCGCGGCGCACACAGTGGCCCGCGCCCTCGATGACGACCCTGCGGACGAGCGGGTTGTGGACGAGGTCCGGGCGGGGCGCCATGGGCGCGTCGGGCGGCAGGACGAGCAGCGTCGGGACCGCGAGCGCGTCGAACAGCTCCTCCCAGCCGGGCTGCCCCAGGAACAGCCCGCGTCGGACGTACCGGCGGTCGACGAGGGGGCGGCTGTCGGCCCACGCCTCGATCTCGGTGTCGCTCCACGGCGTCTCGCGCCGCATGCGCGCGACCTCCGCCGCACGGTCGTGCTCGGTGGCGATGAGCGACGACTCGACGCTCGCGACGATCGCGGGATCGGCCACGAACGCGGCGTCCTCGTCGTCGGTGGGAGTCCCGTCGGGCTTCGCAGGGTCCTCGAGCACAAGCGCACTGACCTGCTGAGGCCGGGCGAGCGCCGCGCGCAGGGCGAGCAGGCCTCCGAGCGAGTGCCCGACGAGCGCGACCGGGCCGGGCTGCGCGTCCAGCAGGTCGAGCACGTCCGCGAGCATCACCTCGGGCGCCCGCCCGAGCTCGTCGTCGCAGAACCGCGGCGACCGTCCGTGCCCACGCAGGTCCGGCGCGTGCACGTCCCAGGCGTCGCCCCAGTGCGCGATGAGGTCGGGCCAGGTCGTCCCCGCATCGGTCAGCCCGTGCAGGAGGAGGACCGTGGGTCGGTCGGGCCGGCCGTAGCGGTGCACGGCCAGGGAACCCCCGGCGGTCCCGCGGCCGCCGCCGGTGGCGCGCGACGCGTCGCCGCGGTCCCGACGCACGCGGTCGGCTGCGCCGCCGTCGAGCGTGACGTCCTCGTAGGCCTCGACGCGGGGCGCGCCTGCGAGCAGGGTGTGCCACTCGTCGATCAGTGCGCGCATCGCGGGGTCACGCTCGACGCGGACCTGGTCCGCCTCGTAGGTGACGCGGTCGCGGTACTCCATGATCTCGACGAACGCCCCGGGCTCGGCCAGGCTCCACTGCAGCCGTACCGTGATGCCGCCGGGTGCCTCGTAGACCGGGCGGGCGCGGGCGAGGAACGACTCGAGCGTGCGGGCGTCGCACGCCGCCCTGCCGTGCAGGTAGAGGGTGATCATGGCGCCCATCGTCTCGACCGCCCCGTGGCGGTGCATCGGCCGGACGTCCTGAGCCGCGCCGCGCGACTCGCCCAGCGACGTCGGCGGACGCCCGCCGCCCGGGCCACCTAAGGTGTCCCGCGATGATCACTCGTGCCGAAGCGGCGTACCTGGGCGCCGTCCGGGCGTTCCAGAACCCGATGCTCGACCTGCTCCACAAGCGGCACGCCCCTCTCGTCGTCTCGCTGCTCTCGCTGGTGTTCACCGCGGAGCGCCCGACGGTGCCGGTGGCCGACGCGCACACCGAGGTCGGGGACGCGCTCGACCAGCTCCGCTCGGCGGGCGTCGGCGACGACCTGCCGACAGGCACGGCGCGTGACCTGTGCCGGCAGTGGGCGGACGCGGGCTGGCTCGTGCGGCAGGTGCTGGACGACGACGTGGAGGTCTACCGCCTCTCGGCGCACGCTGTCGGTGCGCTCGAGGTCGCGGGACGTGCGGGCGGCGCGCGGGCGCGTGTGTCGCAGTCGCGCGTGCGGACGCTGCTGGACGCGGTCGAGCGCCTCGCGCAGGACGCGGACCCGGACGCCATGGTGCGGGTCGCACGCCTGGACTCGCAGATCAAGGCGCTGCAGGCGGAGCTGGAGCGCGTGCAGCGCACGGGCGTCGTGGACGAGGTCGACGACGAGGACCTGCTCGAGCAGGCGGAGAACGTCGTGCACCTCATGCGCGAGCTGCCCGCCGACTTCGCGCGCGTCGCGGAGTCGATCAAGGCGATGCAGCGCGACGTCGTCACGGCGCTGCGGCAGGACGAGCGCCCCACGGGCGACGTGCTGCGCGAGTACCTGCAGCGCGGCGAGCACGTCATGGAGTCGACCGTCGAGGGTCGCGCGTTCGCGGGGGCGTTGCGGCTCATCGGCGACCCGCAGCGGCTCGACGACCTGGCGGGCCACCTCGACGTCGTGCTCCGGCACCGGTTCGCGCGGCGGCTCGACGCGCAGCAGCGCGGTGACCTGCGGGACGTCGTGCGCCGCATCGAGGCGGGCCTCGAGCAGGTCTTCGCGGCGCAGCGCGAGGCGTCGTACGTGATCACGGCGCAGGTCCGCAACCACGACCCGCTGCGCGACCGGCAGGTCGACTCCCTGCTGCGGGACGTCATGACGGGCCTGCAGGCGTGGATGCCGGACGCCCGCCGGTTCGAGGCCGTACCGCCCGTGCGGCGGTTGCCGGTCGCGGACGTGGAGCACCTGCGGCAGACCGTCGGTGACCTGCGCACGCCCGAGCCCCCGGACGCGCTCGCACAGTGGGACGACGAGGACGGCGACGTCCCGGCGGACGACGCGCGCGCGTGGGGTGGCCCGCACTACGCCGAGCTCGACGCGCACCTGAGCGCGTTCGCCCGCTCGTCGCACGACGAGGTGGACCTCGCCGCCGCGTTCGACGCCGCACCCGACGACCTGCGCCGGCCCGTGGACCTGCTGGGGCTGCTCGAGCTGGCGCACGCCCACGGCATGCAGGAGACCGACCGGGTCGCGTTCGTCGACGCGGTCCGCCCCGACGGGACGCGCCGCCGCCTCGCGTTCGGCGCCGTCACCACGAGCACCACCCGCACGAAGGACGACGATGACTGACACGACGACCGACGCACGCACCGGCGAGGTCGACGCCGACGCGCCCGCCACCGCTGACGCCGGGTTCATCTCCCCCGTCGCGATGGAGGACGACCCGGCCGAGCTGTTCGCGGGCGACAACGGCACGCTCGACGCCGACGTGCGGCGCGTGCTCGTGCGGCTGCTGCAGCGCCGGTTCCTCGTCGCGGACCGCAACCGCGCGCAGTGGCGCACGCTGCTCGAGAACCAGCAGCTCGTCGAGTCGCGCCTGCACGACCTGTTCGTGCACCTCGTCGTCGACCACGAGCGCGGTGTCGCGTACAAGCGGCAGGTGCGCTCGGCCGAGCTCGACGTCCCGGTGCTGCTGCGCGACGAGGCGTACTCCCGCGCCGAGACGCTCGTCCTGGTGCACCTGCGCACCGTGTTCCAGCGGGAGCGCGGTGCGGGCGAGACGTCCGTGCACGTCGACGTCGAGGAGATCGAGGCGACCGCGCTGACGTACTTCGACCCCGACGACACGAACGTCGCGACGCACCAGCGCGAGATCCGCGCGGCCGTCGCACGGCTCGCGAAGGACGGGATCGTCGACGAGGAGTCCGAGGGCCGGTTCCGCGTGACGCCGCTCGTCGAGGTCGTGCTCAGCAACGAGCGCCTGGCCGAGCTGCGCGACTGGCTGCGCGAGCGCGCCGAAGGTCGCACGGTCGGGACCACGCCCGACGAGGGTGCGCACGACGACGCCACCGACGCGACCGAGGAGGCCGCACGATGACGATGGTCGACACGCTGTTCGGCCTGATCCCGGCCGCGTCCACCGGCCAGCAGTGGGTCGCGCGCGACCTGCAGCTGGTCAACTGGGGCGGGTACGACGGCCACCACCGCATCCGGCTCGCGCCGACCGCGACGCTGCTGTCGGGCGGCTCCGGCTCGGGCAAGTCGACGCTCATGGACGCGTACATCGCGCTGCTCATGCCGCACACGACACCGTTCAACGGCGCGTCGAACGGCGGGGTCGTCGGGCGCCCGCGCGGCAAGGACCAGCGCAACATCCTGTCCTACGCGCGCGGCAAGCTCGACGAGTCCCGCACCGAGGACGGCACGCGTCAGCGGGTGCTGCGCGGCGACGGCCGCGACACGTGGTCGGCGATCGCGATGACGTGGGCGGACCAGTCGGGCACGCAGTTCACCGCGGTGCGCGCGTGGTACGTGCCGTCGGCGGCCCGCACGCTCGAGGACGTCGTCGCGGTGCGTGCGACGCGCGACGGCGAGCTCGACCTGCGGGACCTCGAGCGGGCGGCCGCCACCCGGTTCTCGCGCCCCGCGCTCACCGAGGCGGGCCTGTCGGTGTACGACACGGACCGCGAGCTCACCGCTCGCCTGCACTCGACGCTCGGCATCGGTGCGGCGGGTGACGGGCACAAGGCCGTCGCGCTGCTGGGCCGCATCCAGGCGGGCCAGCAGATCACGACTGTCGACGCGCTCTACAAGGCGATGGTGCTCGAGGAGCCGGACACGTTCGCGACGGCCGACGCGGTGGTCGAGCAGTTCGACAAGCTCACGGGCACGCGCGACCAGATGATCACGGCGCGTCAGCAGGTCAAGGCGCTCGAGCCGATCCGCGCCTACCGCGCGGACGTCGACGAGGCCGCGGCCCGGCTGCGCGTGATCGACGAGATCGGCACGTTCGACGACGTCGCCTCCCCCGCCGCGCTGTGGAAGCACGCGCACCGGCTCGACCTGCTGCGCGCGGCCGAGGCGGACCTGCAGCACCGCCACCACCGCGCACGCGACCTGGTCGCGGAGACCGAGGCGCGCATCGCCGCGGCGCGGGCCGAGCTCGACGGCGTCAAGGAGACGCTGTGGACGTCCGGCGGCGACCGGCTCGCGACCGCGCAGCGTGAGCTCGCGGCCGCCGAGCAGCGCCTCGCGACCGTGCTGCGCGCCCGGGCGCGGCTCGACGAGGCGCTCGCCGGCCTCCCCGGCGTGTCCGTCGCCTCCGAGGCCGAGCACGCCGCGCTCGTCGCGCAGGCGCACGACGCGCTGCGTGACACCGAGACGAGGAACGCGGCCCGGCAGGAGCTCTTCGACGCGATGTCGGAGAAGAAGGAGGCCGTCGCCGACCTCGCGGACCTGCAGGCCGAGCGCGCCGCGGTGACCAGGCGGCAGGACAACATCCCCGGCGAGCTGCACCGCGCCCGCGCGGCGCTCGCCGAGGCGGCGGGCCTCACGCCCGGGGACCTGCCCTTCGTCGCCGAGCTCGTCGAGGTCCGCACCGAGCACGAGCCGTGGCGCGAGGCGTTCAACCTCGCGCTCGGCGGCTTCGCGACGCGTCTGCTCCTCGACGCCTCGCACCTGCGGGCGTTCCGTGCCGCGATCGACGCCGTCCCGCTCGCTCGTCGGATCCAGTTCCAGGGCGTGCCCACGGACCTCCCGGACACCGTCGCGGTGGACTCCCGCACGTTGCCCGGTCGCCTCGACTACCGCACGTCGCCGTTCACGGGCTGGCTGCGCAGCGAGCTCGCGCAGCGGTTCGACTACGTGTGCGTCGACACCCCGGGCGAGCTCGCGCAGCACCCCCGGGCGCTCACCCGGGCCGGCCAGATGTCGCAGGGCACCCGCGGCGCACACGGCGGCCGCGGGCAGGCGAACGTGCTGGGCTTCACCAACACGCGCCGACTCGCCGACCTGGACCGCCGGCTGGACCGCGCGCGCGAGCGCGTCGCCGCCGCGCAGGCGCAGGTCGAGGCCGCCGAGGCCCGCCTCGACGGCGACGACGCGCGTCGACGCTCCTACGAGTCCGTGCTGGAGCTGACCTGGTCGCAGGTCGACGTCGCGGGCCAGCAGGCGGCGATCGACCGGTGGGAGCAGGTGATCGGCGGCGTCACGTCGGGCAGCCCCGAGGTGACCCGCCTGCAGCGGCGCGCCGACGAGCTCGACACGACGATCTCCGCGCTGACCGAGCAGCTCGGCCGCTCCAAGGGCGACGTCGCGGCGCTCGCGGACCGCTGGTCGTCGGTCACCGACGAGGTGGACGTCGCGCAGCGCGCGCTCGACGAGGCCGAGGCGCAGGGCACGGTCGTGTCCGACGACCAGCGCGCCTACCTCGAAGGTCTGCTCGTCGCGCAGCGCGAGGGTGCGTCCGCCTCGTCGTCGGGCGACGACGCGACCGAGGACCTGCGGGCGTTCGACGACCTGCTCTCGCGTGCGGGCGCTCTCCTGCTCGCCGACCGCCAGGCCGCGCAGCAGGTCATCGGCACGCAGCGGGACGCGCTGCGCCGCACGTTCGAGACGTTCGTCGAACGGTGGCCGGACCCGAACCTGGGGACCGACCCCGACGCGTCCTTCGACGACTTCGAACGCATCCTCGTCGAGCTCGAGACGAACGGGATGCACGAGCTCGAGGCCGAGTGGCGCAAGAGCCTGCTGCGCCTGTCCGGCAACGACCTGACGGACCTCGCCAACGCGCTGTCGCGCTCCGTGCGGGAGATCAAGGAGCGCATCCGCCCCGTCAACGACATCCTCGCGGACCTGCCGTTCGCCGACGACGAGCACCGCCTGCGCATCGACGCACGCGACACGCAGTCCACGGTCGTCGCGCGCTTCCGCAAGGAGCTGCGCGACCTGCGCGAGGTCCTCGCGACCGAGGCGACCGACGGCGAGCGTGAGAGGCGCTACCACCGCATGGCGAAGGTCATCGACCGGATCCGGCGCACCTCCCCCGACTTCGCGGACCTCGTGGACGTGCGCCGGCACGTGCGGCTGTCGGCCGAGAAGGTCGACCTGGACGGGGAGCACGTCGCGCTGTACGACCACATCGGCGAGAAGTCGGGTGGCGAGTCGCAGGAGCTCGTCGCGTTCATCGTCGGGGCGGCGCTGCGCTACCAGCTCGGCGACGCTGGCGCGGCACGGCCGCGGTACGCGCCGGTGTTCCTCGACGAGGCCCTCATCAAGGCCGACGCGCGGTTCACCGGTCGTGCGATCGGCGCGTGGCGCGGCCTGGGCTTCCAGCTCGTGATCGGTGCGCCGAACGACAAGTTCAGCGCGCTCGAGCCGCACGTGGACCTCGAGTACGTGGTGCTCAAGGACGAGACGGGCCGCTCGCGCACCAAGCCGATCGCGGGCGTCGCGCGCCCCCAGGACGCGGCGGACGTTCACTGAGAGGGAACACGGGCGGCGCGCGCGGGGGCGGGGCCGTACGTTGCTGCGCATGACCTTCCCCGTGCGCATCGGTGTCCAGCTCGCGCCCCAGCACGCCGACTACGGCCAGATCCGTGACGCGGTGCTCCGCGCCGAGGACCTCGGCGTCGACGTGGTCTTCAACTGGGACCACTTCTACCCGCTGTCCGGCGACCCGGACGGCAAGCACTTCGAGTGCTGGACGATGCTCGGGGCGTGGGCCGAGCAGACCGAGCGGGTCGAGCTCGGTGCGCTCGTGAGCTGCAACTCCTACCGCAACCCGGACCTGCTCGCGGACATGGCCCGCACGGTCGACCACATCAGCGGCGGGCGGCTGATCCTCGGGATCGGCGCGGGCTGGTTCGAGCGGGACTACGACGAGTTCGGCTACGAGTTCGGCACCGCGGGGCAGCGGATCGCGTCGCTCGCCGACGCGCTGCCGCGCATCAAGGCCCGGTGGGCGGCGTCCAACCCGACGCCGACCCGCGACATCCCCGTCCTCATCGGCGGCAGCGGCGAGAAGAAGATGCTGCGCATCGTCGCGGAGCACGCCGACATCTGGCACTCGTTCGGCGACGCCGAGTCGCTCACCCGCAAGAGCGCGATCCTCGACGAGCACGGCGCGGCCGTCGGACGGGACACGGGGAGGCTCGTCGAGCGCTCGATCGGGGTGTCGGCACCGCCCGACGAGGTCGCGGACGGGCTGCTCGCGGGCGGGGCCACCCTGCTGACCATCGGCACGACCGGGCCGGACTACGACCTGTCGCTCGCCCGGACGTGGGCCTCCTGGCGCGACGCGCAGCGCTGATCCGCGCCCGGCGCCCGGCGGCGCCTACAGTCACGTGCTCGTGAGCACTCCCGCCCCCTCGTCGGCCTCCCGTGTCCCGCGCGTCGGCGTCGTCGTGACCGACTCCTACCCGCTCGAGGACCTCGACCACGACACCGCGCCGCTCGTCGCGGCCCTGCGCGCCCGTGGCCTCGACGCCGTCCCGGTCGTCTGGCACGACCCGTCGGTGGACGTCGCCGACTTCGACCTGCTGGTGCTCCGCAGCCCGTGGGACTACCCGGAGCGGCTGGCGGAGTTCACCGCGTGGCTCGCGCACGCCGAGGCGACGACGCACGTGCTCAACGAGCCCGCGCTCGTGCGGTGGAACCTCGACAAGCACTACCTCGCGCAGCTCGCGTCGCTCGGCGTCGCCATCGTCCCGACGACGTACCGCTCCCGGCTCGACGACGTCGCGCGTGACCTCGCCGCCGCTCCCGCGGGCACGCGCGTCGTGCTCAAGCCCACGGTGTCCGCGGGCGCGCGCGACACCGGCCTGTTCGACGCCGACGACCCCGCGGCGCTCGCCCTCGCGGAGCGGGTGCTGCGCGCGGGCGGCGTCGTCATGGTGCAGCCCGAGGTGCCCGAGCTGTCCCGCGGTGCCGAGAAGGCGCTCTACCTCGTCGACGGCGAGCTCACGCACGCCATCGGCAAGGGTGCGCTGCTCGCACCCGGCGGCGGGTTCGTCGGCGGCGTCTACCAGGAGCACCCGGAGCCGGTCCCGACGACCGCCGACGAGGAGTCGTTCGCCCGTCGCGCACTCGCGGCGGTCGGCGCCGCCACCGACCTCGAGGTCCCGCTGTACGCCCGCGTCGACCTCGTCGACTCCGCCGAGCACGGCATCGTGCTGATCGAGGCGGAGCTGTTCGAGCCGGCGCTCAACCTGCACGTCGCGCCGCACGTCGCGGACGTGGTCGCGGCGGCGGTCGAACGTCGTGCCCGCGCGCTGACGGCACGGTGAACGGCGTCCACCCGCCCTGATCGTCCGATGTGAGGGACAATGGGGGCTGTCGCGCTGCAAGCGTTCTCGCGGGACCCACGCCCCGTGAGGCCGCTCGAAGCCCGGCCGACGCGCGAGGCTCACGCGTCGGCCCGTTGCCGGGCCCCCGGGACCACGGCAATGACGGCGCGGCACCGCCTCGTCGAATGAGAAGCCCGTGCCCTTCACCGTCGGTCAGACAGTCGTCCACCCCCACCACGGACCGATGCGGATCAGCGCGGTGGTCACCCGCACCGTCCGCGACCGCGTGATCGACTACCTCGAGCTCGAGCAGCCCGAGCACGAGCTGCACGTCTCCGTGCCCGTGCCGAGCGCCGCGACGATCGGCCTGCGAGCCGTCATGACGCGCGCGCAGGTCGACGAGGTGCTCGCCGTCCTGCACGACGAGAGCCTGCCGCCGGAGAACGGCTGGTCGCGCCGCATCAAGGACTACTCGATGCGGCTGCAGAGCGGACTGCCCACCGAGCGAGCCGTCGTCATGCGCGAGATCCTGCGCCACTGCGGCCACAACGCGAGCGGGACCGCCGAGCGTGACCTCCTGCGCTCCGCGCGCGAGGTCCTGAGCTCCGAGCTGAGCGTCGCGCTCGGCGTCACCGAGGACGCGGCCGCCGCCCTCCTCGAGGAGGCCGCCCTCGACGGGCACGAGACCCCCGCCCCACGCCCCCGCTCGCACCGCCGCACGGCGCCCACGGCGGCCTGAGTCACGCAGGCGAGGCGAGCGCGCGGACCGCCTCGATCGTGTCCGCCTCCGCCGCGGTCTTGTCGTCGCGGTAGCGCAGCACGCGGGCGAACCGCAGGGCCACGCCGCCCGGGTAGCGCGACGAGCGCTGGAGGCCGTCGAACGCGATCTCGACCACCTGCTCGGGGCGGACGTGCACCACCCAGTCGTCCAACGGCGAGGTCGCGAGCGCAGTGAACCGCTCGGTCTGCCAGCGCAGCATCTCGTCGGTCATGCCCTTGAACGTCTTGCCGAGCATGACGAACCCTCCGGCCGCGTCGCGCGCGCCGAGGTGGATGTTCGACAGCAGGCCGCGCCGGCGGCCGGAACCCCACTCGACCGCGAGCACCACGAGGTCGAGCGTGTGGCGCGGCTTGACCTTGACCCACGCGCCGCCGCGCCGGCCGGCCTCGTAGGGCGAGTCGAGCGCCTTGACGACGACGCCCTCGTGCCCGGCTGCCAGCACCTCACGCAGGTGGGCGCCGGCCTCGTCGGGGTCGGTCGTCACGACGCGGTCGATGCTCGCGGCGGGGTGGTCGGAGAGCAGGCGGTCGAGCACGGCGAGGCGGTCGCGCAGCGGCTCGTCGAGCAGGTCACGACCGTCCGCGTGCAGCACGTCGAAGAAGAACGGGCGCAGCACGTGCCGCGCCGCGACCTGGGCGTCGGCCGTCGCCGCGCGCGAGGCCGTGTCCTGGAACGCGACGGGACGGCCGGTGTCGTCGACGACGAGCGCCTCACCGTCGAGCACGAGCGTCCCACCGGGCAACGAGCGGACCAGGTCGACGATCTCCGGGACGCGGGCGGTGACGTCGTCGAGGCTGCGGGTGTAGACCCGTACCTCGTCGTCGCGCCGGTGGGCCTGGATGCGGATGCCGTCGAGCTTGGCGTCCACCACCGCCGGGCCCGGACCCACGTCGGTGAGGGCGGTCGCCACGTCGGTGGCGGACTGCGCGAGCATCGGACGGACCGCTCGCCCGACCGTCAGGCCGAACCCGGCGAGCAGGCTCGCCGCCTCCGCGGGACCGGACGCGCCCAGCGCCGCGGACGCGACCGGCGCCGTCGCGCCCGCGAGCATCGCCGCACGACGCACCGCGGCGGCGGGCACGCCGGCGGCCTCGGCCACCGCGTCCAGCAGCAGCGCGTCGAGCGAGCCCTGGCGCAGCTCGCCGGTGACCAGACCGCGCAGGAGGTCCTGCTCCACGGCGGTCGCCCGCGCGAACAGCTGCGCGGCGAGCTCCTGCCGCTGCGTCCCCGAGCCGGCGCCGGACAGCTGCGCCATCCGGGCGAAGGTCGCGTCGACCTCCTCGAGCGTCAGGGTCGGCTCGTCGGCCGGGGGCGGCAGGTGCGCGAGCGAGCGCCAGCCGAGGCCCGTGCGTCGCTGCCGCAGCTCTCCGCCCAGGTAGTGCGCGACCACCGGCACGTCCGGCGGTGGGGTGCGGCGCAGCAGCTCCACGACCAGCGCGCGCTTCGCGAGCCGGGAGCGGGTCGCGGCCAGCGCGCGGGACGTGTCGGCGACCTCGGCGAGCAGCATGCCCGCATCGTCGCGCCCACCGCCCACACCGACCACCGGAGCGGGCACGCGCGGGCCGCCCCAGGGACGTTCGTCGGTTGCCCGGGCGGGCGATGTGCGGTGCGCTGAGCACATGGCCCGCCCGCACCGCCCCGCTCCACGGACCCTCGGCGCACTGTCGCTCGTCGCGACGGTCGCGCTGCTGCCGGTCGTGCGGACGTGGGGGCTGCAGTGGGGCGCCACCGAGGACGAGCTCGACGCGGTGCTCGCGGGAGACGACGTCGTGCGCGACCCGGGCCTCGTCGCGACGCGCGCGGTCACGATCGCCGCGCCTGCGCAGGACGTCTGGCCGTGGCTCGTGCAGCTCGGGCAAGGGCGTGGCGGCTTCTACTCCTACGACTGGCTCGAGAACGCGGTGGGCCTCGGCATCCGCTCCGCGGACCGGGTCGAGGAGCGCTGGCAGGACCTCGCACCGGGCGACGAGGTGCACCTCGCGGCGAGCGCGGCGCTCGCGGTCACGACCGTGGACCCCCCGCACGCGCTCGTCCTCACCGCACCCGACGCGACGTTCAGCTGGGCGTTCACCCTGCACCCGGGGCGGGACCGCACGACGAGGCTCGTGGTGCGGGAGCGGTACGCGCGGCCGCAGTGGTGGGCGGTTCCGCTGAACGAGGCGCTCGGGCTCGCAAGCTCGGTGATGTCCCGGCGCATGCTGCTGGGCGTGCGGGAGCGGGCCGAGCGCCACGCGGCGCGCTGACCTCGGCCGACGCAGGAGGCGGCGGCCGGTCCGGCCGGATGTCGGACCGGCGTGCTTCGCTGGTGCCCATGACCACTCTCGAGAACCGCACAGGCACTGCGCTGCTCGTCATCGACGTGCAGAACGGCGTGGTCGCGCAGGCGTACGACCGTGACGCCGTGCTCGGCCGGATCGCCACGCTCGTCACACGAGCGCGCCAGGAGGACGTCCCGGTGGTGTGGGTCCAGCACCAGGCGCCCGACGAGGGCCTCGTCCCCGGCGAGGACGGCTGGCAGATCGTGCCGGAGGTCGGCTTCCACGACGACGAGGCGCGCGTCGACAAGCGGTTCGGCGACTCGTTCGAGGACACGCCGCTCGAGTCGGTGCTGGCCGACCGCGGGGTCGGGCACCTCGTGGTGACCGGGGCGCAGAGCGACGCGTGCATCCGCTCGACGATCCACGGCGCGTTCACCCGCGGCTACGACGTCACGCTCGTGTCCGACGCGCACACGACCGAGGACCTCACGCAGTGGGGCGCCCCCGAGCCCGCGCAGGTGGTCGCGCACACCAACCTGTACTGGTCGTTCCAGACGGCACCCGGCCGAACCGCGGCGGTCGTGCCGTCCGACGAGGTCGCGTTCGCCGCTCCCTGAGGTCGCCCCGCTGGTCACTGGAAGTCGCGCGACGACGAGCGGACCTTGAGCGACAACGGTGCGAGGTGCTCGGCGACGAGGTTGGTCGCGCCGTCCTGCCGTTCGAGCAGACCGCGCACGACGAGCGCGCGGCTCGTGCGCGCCACGCGTCGGAACCGCTGCCACAGACCCGCCGAGCACACGATGTTGAGCAGTCCGGTCTCGTCCTCGAGCGACAGGAACGTCACTCCCCCGGCCGTGCCCGGGCGCTGCCGGTGGGTGACCACGCCCGCGACCGCGACGCGACGGCCGGGCTCGTGCCGGAACGCCTGCTCGACCCGCAGCACCCCCGCCTCGTCGAGCCCGTCGCGCACGAACTGCGTCGGGTAGGAGTCCACCGAGACGCCCGTCGCCCACACGTCCGCGGTGGCGGTCTCCACCGCGCTCAGGCCCGGCAGCGTCGGTGCGGTCACGCCCACGCTGACACCCGGCAGCGTCTCGGGGCTCTCCTGCGCGAGCGCACCCGCGGCCCACAGCGCCTCCCGCCGGGTCACGCCGAGCGAGTCGAGCGCACCCGCGGTCGCGAGCGCCTCGAGCTGCGGGGTGGTGAGCCGCACGCGACGCACCAGGTCACGCTGGTCCGCGAACGGGCCGTGCGCGTCACGCTCGTCGGCGATGCGCTGCGCGAGGGGTTCGCCGATCCCGCGGACCGCCACCAGCCCGAGCCGCACCGCGAGCGAGCGCCCCGGACCGGCATCCGGGCGGCCATCCGGACCGCCATCCGGACCGCCATCCGGACCGCCATCCGGGCCGGCAGCCGGGCCGGGACCTCTCCCGGTGCGGACACCCGCGTCCGGGGTCGGTCCCGTACCGCTCGGCCGGGGCACGAGCCGCGGCTCTCCCCCAGCGGGCTCGGGGGCGACGCGCTCGACGCACGCCTGCGCTCGTGAGCGCTGCACGTCCGGACGCAGCACCTCGACCCCGTGCCGGCGCGCGTCCGCCGCCAGGCTCTGCGGCGAGTAGAAGCCCATCGGCTGCGCCGCGAGGATCCCCGCGTAGAACGCCGCGGGGTGGTGCACCTTGAGCCACGCGCTCGCGTACACCAGGAACGCGAACGAGTACGCGTGCGACTCGGGGAACCCGAAGTCGGCGAACGCCTTGAGCTTGTCGAAGATCTGCTCACCGACCTCGCGCGAGATCCCGTGCCCCGCCATGCCCGTCATGAGCCGCTCCTTGAGCGCGAGCATCCGCTCCGTCGAGCGCTTCGAGCCCATGGCGCGGCGCAGCTGGTCCGCCTCGGCGGGCGTGAAGTCCGCGACGTCGATCGCCATCTGCATGAGCTGCTCCTGGAACAGCGGCACGCCGAGCGTCTTGCCCAGGGACGGCTCGAGCAGCGGGTGCAGGTACGTCACGGGCTGTCGGCCGCGCGAGCGCTCGATGTACGGGTGCACCGAGTTGCCCTGGATCGGGCCCGGCCGGATGAGGGCGACCTCGATGACGATGTCGTAGAACGTACGCGGACGCAGGCGCGGCAGCGTGCCCATCTGCGCGCGCGACTCGACCTGGAACACCCCGACGGTGTCCGCCGCGCTCAGCAGCTCGTACACCAGCGGGTCGTCCTGCGGCAGCGCGTGCAGGTCGAGGTCCGGCCCGCCGTGCTCGCGCACGTAGCCGAACGCGATGCGCAGCGCCGTGAGCATCCCGAGGCCCAGCAGGTCGAACTTCACGAGGCCCGCGTCGGCGCAGTCCTCCTTGTCCCACTGCAGGACCGTGCGCCCGGGCATGCGCGCCCACTCCACGGGGCACACCTCGATCACCGGGCGGTCGCACATGACCATGCCGCCCGAGTGGATGCCCAGGTGCCGCGGCAGGCGCAGGAACCGCTCCGCGAGGTCGATCACCTGCTCGGGGATCTCCCCCTCGTCGTCGGCCGAGGGGGGCAGCGTCGTCGGGACCACGTCGTGCCCGTCGGCCGTCGCGAGACCGGGCACCTCGGCCCCGCGGGGCGCGCGGCGCGGGGCCGCCGACGAGCCGGGCGTGCCCGAGGTCCACATGGCACCGCGGCGCGCGGACCGCTCGTGCCGGTCCGTGACCACGGGCGCCGCCGTCCGGGACGCGGACGCCGGCCACGGACCCGCGTGCCCGGTGTGCGGGCGCGCGGGTCGGTCCAGCACGTTCGGGCCGTCGGGTGGTGGTGGGGCGGCGGGCGCCGCGCGCAGGCTCCCCCACCGCTCGATCGACTTCGCCCACGCGTCCTGCTGACCCGCGTCGTACCCGAGCGCCCGTGCCGCGTCCCGCACCGCCGAGCGTGGCCGGTAGGAGATGACGTTCGCGACCTGCGCGGCGTGCTCGCGCCCGTGCACCGCGTAGACGTGCTGGATGACCTCCTCGCGACGCGCGGACTCGATGTCCACGTCGATGTCCGGCGGGCCGTCGCGCTCGGGCGCCAGGAACCGCTCGAACAGCAGGCCGTGGTGCACCGCGTCGACAGCGGTCACGCGCAGCACGTAGCAGACCGCCGAGTTCGCCGCCGAGCCGCGGCCCTGCGCGAGGATCCCGTTGTCCCGGCAGAACTTCACCAGGTCGTAGACGACCAGGAAGTAGCCCGGGAACCCGAGCTCCTCGATGACGCGCAGCTCGTGCTCGAGCTGCGCCCACGCCCCCGGTACGCGCTCGGCCTCGGGCGGACCGTAGAGCTCGAGCGCCCCGCGGCGTACGAGCTCGCGCAGCCACGTGGCCTCCGTGTGCCCCTCCGGCACCGGGTACGGCGGCAGCGTCGGCGCGACGAGCGACAGGTCGAACGCGCACTGCGCCGCGAGGTCCGCTGCCGCCGCGACGGCCTGCGGGTGCCGGCGGTGGCGCGCGAGCATCTCGCGCGCCGAGCGCAGGTGCGCACCCGTCCCCGCGGGCAGCCACCCGTCGAGGTCGTCGAGCGAGCTGCGCGCCCGCACCGCGGCCAGCGCCGCCGCGAGGTCCGCGTCGCGCGGGCTCGCGTGGTGCGCCGCCGTGGTCGCGACGAGCGGGAGCCCGGACCGGCGGGCGAGCTCGGCCAGCGCGTCGGCACGCTCGTCGTCGTACGCGTACCCCGTCGCCGTGACCTCCACCGCGACGTTGTCGCGGCCGAACAGCGCGACGAGGCGGTCGAGCTCACGCTCCGCCGCCGACAACCCGTCCGGCGCGACCGGGACGACCCCCGAGGGGTCACCGCCCGCGAGCGCACGCCGCACGGCGCCCTTGCGGCAGCCCGTCAGGACCAGCCACTGGCCCCGCGCGGTCTCGGCGAGCTGCTCCAGGTCGTACTCCGCGGCACCCTTGCGCCCCGTGCGCAGGTGCCCCTCCGCGATCGCGCGGGACAGCGCGCGGTAGCCGTCCGGGCCGCGCGCGAGCACGAGCAGGTGCGTGGAGCGCGGGTCGGGGACGCCCGTGGGCTCGTCGAGCACCGGCGGACCGGGCGGCGGCGCGGGCTCGCGGCCGTGGCGGCGCGCGGTGGGCGCGGGCAGGTGCAGCTCGGCGCCGAACACGGTCGGCAGGCCGACCTTGCGCGCGGCCTCGGCGAACCGCACCACGCCGTACAGCCCGTCGTGGTCGGTGAGCGCGAGCGCCTCGAGGCCGAGCCGCGCGGCCTCCGCGGCGAGCTCCTCGGGCTGGCTCGCGCCGTCGAGGAAGCTGAACGCGGAGTGCGCGTGCAGCTCGGCGTACCGGGCGTCCTCCGGCGCGGCCTGCGCGGCGCGTGACCCGCGCGGCGTGGTGGTGCGCTCAGTCATAGCGCGCCTCGCACGCCCACCCGGCGGTCGTCGCGACGAGCAGCGCGGCCGGCTCGCCGTCGAACGCGACCTGCAGGTGCGCACGCGGCGACTGCCCGCTCCACCATCGCCCGGTCAGCACCCACGGTCCCGCCCATCCGCTCACGCGGCTGCGCCGTCCCTGCGACCAGCGGACCCACGCCGGCTCGCCCGCCAGCCCCTCGCGGCCGTCGAGCAGCACCTCGACGCCCGCCGCGTCCTGCACCTGGACCGGCTCGGGCTCGGGTAGCACGGTCGCGGGCGCCGGCGGCGGGAGCCGCCCCGGCCAGGGACGGTCGAGCGGCAACGGCGCGGCACCCTGCTCGCCCCACGGGCGGACGTGGACCTGCTCGCGCACGTCACGTCCGCCCTGCACGCTCGCGGCGAGCAGCCCGCTGCCGCCGAGGATCGCCTGCACGCGGTCCATCGCGCGGTGCGCGCGCAGGTCACCGCCCGACGGGCCGCCCCACAGCCGCCCCTGCTCGGCACCGGCCGGTGCGACGTCCAGCGCCGTGACCGACAGCCGCACGAGCGTGACCGGCGGGGTGTCGTCCGACTCGTGCGCCGCGCGCGCGTCGAACGCCCACTGCACGTCCTCGTCGGTACGACCCGTCGGTCCGTCACCAGGGCGACCGGTCGCGGCCCGCCGCGCGTCCCTCAGCCGCACGCGGTCGTCGAGCGCGCGCGAGCGGGCGGTGGCGACCGCGGTGGCGGACAGCCAGCTCTCGAGCTGCCAGCGGATGCGGTCCGTGATGCGCGACGGCGACAGCCCACCCCAACCGCCGAGGTCGGTACGCCACGCGCGCACCAGGTCGGTCCCCTCGTCGGTGCGCGCCGCGATCTCGAGGCGCCCGCACGTGAGCGAGCGCTCGACGAGCAGGGTGTGCAGCTCCTCGGCGAGCCGGCGGCCCGCGAACGTCGCGGTGTCGACCCGGTCGACGGGTGGGTCGAGCGCGGTGGCGACCTCCAGGTCGGCCTCGGGACGGCGCCGCACGGGTGGGCGCTCGTCCTCGCCGCGGGCGAGCACGTGCGCCCACGTCCCGAGCCGCCCGAACCGGGCGTGCACGTCCGCGGCGGGCAGCGCCGCGAGCTGCCCCAGCCTCCGCAGCCCGAGCCGGTGCAGCAGGTCCACGAGCTCGTCGACCTGCCGGCCGGAGTCCTCCGTGGTCGCCGCGAACCCCAGCTCCGTCATCGGCCGGGACGCGAGGAACCCGGCCGACCCGCCGGGTGGGACGAGCGCCCCGGTGCGGGCCGCGACGACCGCGGCGAGCAGGCCGTCGGCCGTCCCCACGGCGCACTCGTGACCGGTCTGCTGCGCGACCGCCTCGACGAGCCGCTCGGCGAGGTTCTCCTCCGAGCCGTGGTACCGGCTC
>NZ_BJLP01000053.1 GCF_006538705.1 Cellulomonas uda | reverse complement strand
CCCGCCGCGCCGCCCTTCACGGGTGGTCGCGGCGGGCCTTCGTCGTGCGTGGTGGTGCGCCGCCGGGTCAGGAGCGGGGCGCGAGCTCCTGCAACGCGTCGACGAGGATGCGGTTGAACTCGTCGGGCGCGTGCGTGTTGACGTCGTGCCCCGCGCGGGGGACCACGGTCAGCCGCGCGCCGGCGTGCGCGCGCAGGTAGCGGCGCTCCTCGAGGCGCAGCGGGTCCCGCCGGCCGTTGACGAGCCACACGGGCAGGCTCAGGCGGCGCAGGTCCGCGAGCGGCGAGCACGTGGCGAGCGCGGCGAGCATGTCGGTCACGACGTGCCAGGTCCCGCCGCCCAGGTGCAGCGCGCTCGTGACCCACGTGGACAGCCGGCGGTAGGCGCGCAGCAGCGGCCCGCGGGTCTGCGTCGAGCAGCCCGCGGCCACGACGCCGGCGATGGTGTGCTCGTGCCGGCCCGCGTAGGCGAGGCTCACGTAGCCGCCGAGGGACAGACCGACGAGCAGCGGCGGCGTGTCGAACGAGCGGACCGCCGCGTCGACGGCCTCGAGCGCACCGTCGAGCGTGAACCGCTCGTGGGCGCGCGCCCCGTGCCCGGGCAGGTCGATCGCGAGCGTCGGGTGCCCCAGCCGCTCGAGCTCGGCGACCTGCGGCGCCCAGATGGCCGACGAGGTGCGGGTCCCGTGCACCATCACGATCGGCCGTGCACCCGACTCGTCGTGCGCAGCTGCGGTGGCCGCGGCGACGACCGCGGTGGGTGTGACGGCGGGTGTGGCGGTCGGTGCGGGGTGGTGCGGGACGGTGGTGATGGTGGGTCTCCCGGGTCGCGAGGTGCGGTGAGCATACGCGCCGTTCCTGGGCGCGGCGGGGGAGTGCCGGCCGGGATCGTCGTGATCGGCCCGATCACCTCAGGCGCGGGCCACCGGGTGCCGATAGGTGCGATGACGACCGTCGTGCCATGGGAGGTGCCGTGAAGCAGCTGGGCGAGATCCTGCTCGAGGAAGGCCTGGTGACCGAGGCGCAGCTGCTGTCCGCGCTGGACGAGCAGATGACAGCCGGGTCCTCGCTCGGACGCACGCTCGTCGAGCTCGGTGTGCTCACCGAGGGTCAGCTGGTCCAGGCGCTCGCCGCGCAGGCGGGCATGCCGTTCGTCGACCTCGACGAGTACCCCGTGGACCGGGCCGCGGTGGCGATCGTGCCCGCCGCGCTGTGCCGCCGGTACACCGTCCTGCCCATCCGGATCGACCAGGGCGTGCTCGTCGTCGCGACGGCCGACCCCGGCAACGTGATGGCGATCGACGACGTGCGCACCGTCTCACGGATGCAGGTCATGCCGGTGATCGCGACGTACGACAACGTGCTGCGGGCCATCGACCGGTTCGTGCGCGCCGACGGCGAGATGGAGGACCTGTCCAACGCGTTCGAGGAGTCGCAGGCCGAGGAGCAGGCGGCCGCCGACCTGTCGAAGCTCGGCGACTTCGTCGAGGACGACGCGCCGATCGTGCGCTACGTGAACCTGCTGGTGACGCAGGCGATCACCGACCGGGCGTCGGACATCCACATCGAGCCGACCGAGCACGACCTGCGGGTCCGGTACCGGATCGACGGCGTGCTGCACGAGATGCAGCGCTCGCCCAAGAACATCACCGGTGGCGTGACGAGCCGCGTCAAGATCATGAGCGACATCGACATCGCCGAGAAGCGCAAGCCGCAGGACGGCCGCATGTCGGTGGTGCACAACGGGCGCAAGATCGACCTGCGCGTGGCGACGCTGCCCACGGTGTGGGGCGAGAAGATCGTCATGCGAATCCTCGACAACTCCACGGCGAGCCTCGACCTGCGCGACCTGTCGTTCCTCGACCACAACTACGAGACGTACAAGGAGTCGTACACCAAGCCGTACGGGATGATCCTGGTGACGGGTCCGACCGGTTCCGGCAAGTCGACGACGCTGTACGCGACGCTCAACGCGGTGTCGAAGCCCGAGATCAACGTCATCACGGTCGAGGACCCGGTCGAGTACCGGCTCGCGGGCATCAACCAGGTCCAGATGAACCCGAAGGCCGGCCTGACGTTCGCCGCGGCGCTCCGCTCGATCCTGCGCTCGGACCCGGACGTCGTCCTGCTCGGTGAGATCCGCGACCACGAGACCGCGCAGATCGCGATCGAGGCGGCACTCACGGGCCACCTCGTGCTCTCGACGCTGCACACCAACGACGCACCCTCGGCGGTCACGCGTCTCACGGAGATGGGCATCGAGCCGTTCCTCGTGGGCTCCGCGCTCGACTGCGTCGTCGCCCAGCGGCTCGCCCGCCGCCTGTGCCCGAAGTGCAAGGTGCCGTACCAGCCGAGCCCCGAGGAGATGGAGGCGGCCCGGTTCCCCTGGATGCCCGGCGAGCCGGTCCCGGAGCTGTTCCGCCCGGGTGGGTGCACCGCGTGCTCGAAGACCGGCTACAAGGGCCGCCTCGCGCTGCACGAGGTCATGCGCGTCACGGAGGACATCGAGCGGCTCGCCGTCGCGCACGCGTCCGCCGCGGAGATCGCGTCGACGGCCGTCAAGCAGGGGATGACCTCGCTGCGCAACGACGGCTGGCACAAGGTCGCACTCGGGCAGACGTCCATCGAGGAGATCCTGCGCGTCGTCGCCTGACCTGCGCGAAGGGGTGAAGAAGCCGGAGCGATCACCTCAAGTCGGGTCAGACGTCCGCCGATGAACGCTCCGGGACCAGTCGGCCTGGCGTCGCGCACCGCGCGGCACCCGAGAGGGGAATGACGTGAGCGAGTACTACCAGCCGGCGGCGGGCGAGCCTGCTCGGCCGTTGCCGCCGTTCCGCCCCGCGGGGCCGCAGGCGGGCGAGCCGGTACCGCCCGCGACACCGACGATGTTCTCGCCGATCCCGTCGCAGTCGACCGGTGCGCCGGTCATGCCGGCCGCGCCCGCCTCGTCGGCGCCGCCGACGAGCAGCGCGCCGCTGTCCGTCGCCGCCGTGCGGGAGCAGTTCCCGCAGCCGGCCTTCGCGCCCGGCGGCTCGCCCGCGCACCCGACGTACGCCCGGGCGGCCGAGGGCGCGCAGCCCGCGTTCGTCCCGGGTGGCCCGCCGACGACGTTCACGCCGACCCCGGCCCCGACGACGTTCACGCCCGCGGGGGCGCCGACGGCACCCGCGACGTTCACGCCGGGCCCCGCGGCACCGACGGCCTCCGGAGCACCGGCCGGCTACGCACCCGCTCCCGCGGCGGCCCCCGCCCCCGGCGCGCCCGCCCGTCCCGCCGCGTCGGCGCCGGCCGGTGACGACAAGCGTCCGCGCGACCGCGCCCCGGTCGCCCGCGTCGGCATGGCGCAGGAGGCCCAGGAGGGCGACCTGCCGATCGACAAGGTGCTCACGCGCATGGTCGAGCTCGGGGCGTCCGACGTGCACCTGACCACCGGCGCGATGCCCATGGTCCGCATCTCCGGCTCGCTCAAGCCGCTCGAGGGCTTCGGCCAGATGTCGCCCGAGCCGCTGCGCCGCGCGCTGTACGCGATCCTCACGCAGAAGCAGCGCGAGACGTTCGAGGCGAACCTCGAGCTCGACTTCTCCTACGCCGTGCGTGGGCTGGCCCGGTTCCGCGTGAACATCTACCAGCAGCGCGAGTCCATTGGCGCCGCGTTCCGCGTCATCCCGTACGAGATCAAGCCGCTCGAGGACCTCGGGGTGCCCGCGATCGTCGGGAACTTCGCCGGTCTGCCGCGTGGGCTGGTGCTCGTCACGGGGCCGACCGGCTCGGGCAAGTCGACGACGCTCGCGTCGATCGTCGACCTCGCCAACCGGACGCGCGAGGACCACATCATGACGGTCGAGGACCCGATCGAGTTCCTCCACCGGCACAAGAAGTCGCTCGTCAACCAGCGTGAGGTGGGCGCCGACACGCTCTCGTTCGCGAACGCGCTGAAGCACGTGCTGCGCCAGGACCCCGACATCATCCTCGTCGGCGAGATGCGTGACCTCGAGACGATCTCCGTCGCCCTGACGGCCGCCGAGACCGGGCACCTGGTCTTCGCGACGCTGCACACGCAGGACGCGGCCCAGACGATCGACCGCATCATCGACGTGTTCCCCTCGCACCAGCAGTCCCAGGTGCGCACGCAGCTCGCCGGCGCGATCCAGGGCGTGGTCTGCCAGACGCTCTGCAAGCGCGCCGACGGGCCGGGCCGCGCGGTCGCGACCGAGGTGCTGGTGGCGACGCCCGCGATCCGCAACCTGATCCGTGAGGGCAAGACGCACCAGATCTACTCGGCGATGCAGGCGGGCGCCTCCCAAGGGATGCACACCATGGACCAGCATCTGTCCGAGCTGGTCAAGAAGGGCACGATCTCCCATGAGGTCGGGCTCGACAAGTGCCACCACGTCGAGGACTTCAACCGGCTGACGGGGCGGTTCAGCGGCGGGACGCAGGGCGGCGCCGCGCTCGCCGGTGCGCAGTTCGGGGTGCAGTGATGGTCGCGCCGGCCAGCAAGACGTTCGAGTACGCGGTCCGGGACCGGTCCGGGAAGATCATCAAGGGCCGCGTCGAGGCCAGCAACCAGGCCGCCGTCGCAAACCGTCTGCGCGAGATGGGGCTCGCTGCAGTCTCCATCAACGAGGTGTCGACCTCCGGGCTCCAGCGCGAGATCACCATCCCGGGCATGGGGGAGAAGGTCGGGCTCAAGGACCTCGCCGTCATGTCCCGGCAGATGGCCACGATGATCTCCGCGGGCCTCTCTCTGCTGCGGACGCTGTCGATCCTCGCGGAGCAGACCGAGAGCAAGCCGCTCGCCAAGGTCCTGGGCACGGTGCGTTCGGACGTCGAGACCGGCGGTGCGCTCTCGGTGGCGCTGGCCAAGCACCGTGAGGTCTTCCCGCCCCTGATGATCAACATCATCCGGGCGGGCGAGGTCGGTGGTTTCCTCGAGAAGGCACTGATCTCTGTCGCGGACAACTACGAGGCAGAGGTCAAGCTGCGCGGCAAGATCAAGTCCGCGATGGCGTATCCGACGGTCGTGTTCTTCATCGCGATCATCGCCGTCGCTGTGATGCTGATCTTCATCGTGCCCGTGTTCAAGAACATGTTCGAAGGGCTCGGCGGAGAGCTGCCCCTCCCGACGCAGATGCTCGTGTGGTTCTCGAGCCTGATGCGTTGGCTCGGGCCCGTGCTCGTGGTCGCGATCATCGTCTTCATGTCGTGGTGGAAGAAGCACAAGAACGACGACAAGGTGCGACAGCTCGTCGATCCGTGGCGGCTGCGACTGCCCGTGTTCGGTGCTTTGTCGGAGAAGATCGCAATTGCCCGGTTCTCGCGCAACTTCGGAACCATGATGGCCTCCGGTGTGCCCTTGCTCCAGGCGCTCGACATCGTGGGCGAGGTCTCCGGGAACTGGGTCATCGAAGCCGCCATCAGGGATGTGCAGGAGTCCGTGCGTCGAGGAGAGTCCCTGACCGGACCACTGGGAAAGCACGAGGTATTCCCGTCGATGGTGACGCAGATGATGGCGGTCGGTGAGGACTCCGGGTCGCTCGAGACCATGTTGGAGAAGATCTCGGAGTTCTACGACCAGGAGGTCGAGGCGACGACCGAGCAGCTCACGAGCCTGATCGAGCCGATCATGATCCTCGGGATCGGTCTCGTGGTCGGCGGCATGATCGTCGCGCTCTACCTGCCGATCTTCAACGTCTTCAACCTCATCGGCTGACGGACGCGGCCGTCCGGGTGAATTCCCGGCACAGCGGGGCGCAGCCACTCAAGCCGGACCTCGTCCCGGACGATGCACCGGATGCGTTACCTGAACCGGCTTCGCGGCCGGTGCTGAACCTGAAATCGACACTTCCCTTGAATCGAAGAGGACATCACCATGATGGCTCGCATCCGTAAGGCGATGAACGAGAAGGACCAGGGCTTCACCCTCGTCGAGCTCCTCGTCGTCATCATCATCATCGGCATCCTCGCGGCGATCGCGATCCCGGTGTACCTGGACCAGCAGAAGAAGGCCAAGGACTCCGCGGCCAAGACGGACCTCGGCAACGCCCGCATCGCGGTCGCGTCGGTCCTGACCGAGGCACCCGACGCGACCGGGGTCACGGTCGGTGGCACGGCCCCGGCCTACACCTTCACGGCGACCGGCGGCGCCGGCACGGCCGCTCCTGAGGACTTCCAGGCGAGCCCGGGCGTCACCATCACGATCACGAGCACCTCGCTCGACGACCTGTGCATCGGCGCGCACGTCGACGGCGGCAAGGTCGAGGACTTCTCGACCAACATGAGCGGCGAGATCTTCTCCGGCTCGACCACCTGCTGATCTGGTCCCGCTGGGACTGGTTCCAGTCATGACAGTCCCGCTGTGGGGCACCACGCACGTGGTGCCCCACAGCGGTGTCTCGGAGGAGGTTGACGTGGCGCGGTGGCTGCCGGCCAGACGTGGGGACGACGAGGGCTTCGGCATGGTCGAGGTGATGGTCTCGATGCTGCTGTTCGCCCTGCTCCTGCTCATGACGATCGCCCTCCTGCTGACCGCGATCCGCGCGTCCGCCCGCAACAGCGCGATCGAGTCGGCGACGCAGTGGGCGTCCGAGCAGGTCGACACGGTGCACGCGTCCGTCGCAGGTCTCGACGCCGTGAAGGCGTGCCCCAAGTGGGACGCGGTCGCCGCTGCGGCCGCGCCTGCGGACCGCAAGGACGGACGAGGACTCGTGATGAGGATGATCGTCACCACGACAGCCTCGCCGGCCACGTGCGTCACGTCCTCGAGCGCTCCGGTCGTCACCTACACCGTGAAGGTCGTCGAGGCCGCTGACACGTCCAAGGTGCTCGCGACGAGCACGACCCGCATCGCACTGGGACTGGAGTGATCGTGGTCCCGAGGCCTCAGGTGCGCGACGCGTCGACCCGCGCTGACGACGCGGGCTTCACGATGGTCGAGCTGATCGTGGCCAGCATGATCTCGATCATCATGCTGACGATCATCGGCTCCCTCTTCCTCAAGACGATCCAGACGCAGTCCGCCGTCACCGACACGACGCAGACGAGCAACGACGCCAAGGTCGTGTTCGACGACCTGCAGGCGGCCGTGCGCCTCGCGGTCGAGACCGATGTCCGTTCCTCGAGCGCGATGGGCGTCGAGCCGCTCGACGGGCGCGGGGACGTGCTCATCCTCAAGACGCGGTCGACCCAGGGTGCGGTGCTCGACGTGGCCACCTGGCGTTGCGTGGCCTGGTTCCTCGATGCGAGCGACCAGCTGCACAAGCGCACGGTTCCCGCGCAGTCGAGCGGCGTGCCGGCCACCGCCGTCGATCCCGCCGCGTGGCCGGTCGTCGCACGCGGGGTCAAGGCGCTCGGCACCGGGACCCCGTTCACCGCGCTCGAGCCTGCCGTCGATGCCGAGGCCTGGTACCCGGGCAGCATCGTCGCCTCCCTCACGTTCCGGGACGGCTCCTCGCGTGTCCCCGTCGACCTTGCTTCCACGATCGTCCCCCGCCGTCAGCTGCAGCTCGACGGCGAAGTCCCCGGAGGTGTCTCGTGCGCCCTGTAGACAGCCGCGTGATGTCCATGGTGCGCCGCGCTCGACGTGACGAGCAGGGTGCGACGATGGTCGCGGTCATCGGCGTGAGCGCCGTCATCGCGGTGCTCATGATCGCGCTGGTCGGCACGGTCGTGTTCGCCATCGGGCAGGCGACCGCGTCGCGTTCGTCGGTCAATGCGAAGTCGGCCGCCGAGGCCGGCTTGGAGACCGCCGCGGCGCAGGTCGCGGGCGGGACCTGCTGGGCAGGTGGATCGGGCACGGGCAGCAGCCCCCGGTGGATGGCCCAGGTACAGCGGCTCGTGGCGCCCAGCGCGGACCCCGCGCTGGAAGGCTCGTGGACGAACGGGTGTCCCGTCGCAGCCGCGCCGGGGACCCCGCCGACGCCGTTCCGCGTGATCTCGACCGGCTGGACCGGGACTCCCGGCACGGGAAACGACTCGGGCGACGTGCGCACGATGGTCGGGCAGTTCACGGTCGTCCAGCGGCCGCCGTCGCCCGAGTTCGACTCGGCGATCTTCGGCGACGTGAAGACCGAGGCCAAGACGAACCTGACGCTCGTCGGTGCCGATGGCGACATCGTGACCGACCACTTCGACTGCTCGTCCGCGATGGACACCGACGGTGGCGTCTTCGTCAACTCGTCGCTGTCCGAGACCTCCGTGCTCAACACGGTGTGCAAGATGGACGGCAGCTTCATCAGCAAGGGCAACCTGTCGTGCCCCGCCAACGGCAGCGTCGGCGGTGACGTCATCGTCGCGGGCAACGTCACGTGGAACACGACGTGCAAGGTCAACGGCAAGATGTGGGTCGGCGGCAACTTCTACTGCCCGACCTCTGGCGCCACCGTCCTGGGCGACCTCGTCGTGGCCGGGAACGTCGAGATCAGCTCGGCCTGCAACCTCAAGGGCAACGTGTACATCGGGGGCAACCTCAAGCTCTCGAACCCGCAGACGTGGACCGGGAACGTCGAGGTCGCCAACGGCGTCAACGCCAACTCGTCGGTGACCATCACGACGCCGGGCACCGTGCGGATCAAGGGCCCGCTGACCGGTGGCTTCACCGCCGCGAAGGTCACGGCGGGTACGAAGACGATCCCCGACGCGACGCTCGTCGCCGCGGTCGGCCCGGACATGAGCGTGTACTTCCCGCCCGGCGACCCGAGCCTCGAGTTCCCGAAGCTGACGAAGACGGACGCGCGCTGGAGCGGTTGGATCCAGCGCAAGTGGCGCGTGGACCTGGCGGCACTCAAGAAGGGGCCGTACCTCGCGGACGAGTGCGACCAGTCGTGGATCAGCGGAGCGAGCAACTTCTCCGGTCCTCTGGTCGTGAACACCCCGACGATCTACGACCTGCAGCAGGCGACCGCCTCAGGCGGCTGCGGTACGTCCAAGGTCGGGCTGGGCGGTGGTCTGACGATCCGGCTCAACGCGGACGCAGTTCTCTTCGTGACCGGCGCGACGATCAAGACGACGCTGCGGATCGAGTCCGGCGACGGCAACAAGCACAGCCTCTACCTCGTCGAGCCGTGGCCGTCGGCCAAGTCCTCGTGCACCTCTGGTGGCGGCACCGTCAACGGGATCACGTTCAACACGACGGGCTTCAGCCAGGGGCCGAACACTCAGCTCATGATCTACACCCCCGGTCTCGTGAACAACACGACGGGTGGCAGCCCGATGCTGAGCGTGACCGGGCAGATGTACGGGTGCTCGGTCACCCTCGACACGCCGATGAAGCTCATCTACGAGCCCGCGACGTCCGGTGGCGGGGCGAGCGGGCGGGCGTTCGTCGTCTCGGAGCGGTTCCGGATGGACAACCAGGCGCTGTCGCTTGCACCCTGAGGCCTCGTGATCATCGTCGTCGCTCTTGCAGCGCTCTTCGGCCTCGCGGTCGGCTCGTTCCTCAACGTCGTCGTCTGGCGGGTGCCGCGCGGAGAGTCGGTGGTCTCCCCGCCGAGCGCGTGCCCGCGGTGCGGCCACCGGATCCGGGCTCGTCACAACGTCCCGGTGGTCGGCTGGTTGGTGCTTCGAGGCCGTTGTCACGACTGCGGAGAGCCGATCGCGAGGCGTTACCCGCTCGTGGAGGCAGCGACCGGCGTGGCGTTCGGCCTCGTGACGTGGCTCGCGGGGGTCTCCTGGGAGCTTCCCGCGCTGCTGTACCTCGCCGCGATCTCGATCGCCCTGGCACTGATCGACCTGGACTGCCGTCGTCTGCCCGACGCGGTGGTGCTCCCGTCCTACGCGGTGGGATCAGGGCTGCTCGCGCTCGCCGCATGGAACCCAGGTGGAGAGCCCGAGTGGGCCGCGCTCCTGCGTGCGGGTATCGGCGGGTTCGTCCTTCTGTCCGTCTACTTCCTGCTGCTCGTCGTCTACCCCGGCGGCATGGGGTTCGGGGACGTGAAGCTCGCAGGGGTGCTCGGTATCTACCTGGGGTATGCCGGGTGGGCTGCCCTCGTAGTGGGTTGGTTCTCCGCCTTCCTGCTGGGTGGGCTGTACGCGCTCGTCCTCATGGTGGCGGGGCGGGCGGGGCGGCGCACGAGCGTTCCGTTCGGGCCGTGGATGCTGGCCGGGGCGTGGGCCGGGCTGCTCGTGGGTGACGTCGTCGGACGGTGGTACGTCTCACTGCTGTGAGACGGGGTCAGCCGGGCCCGGAAGCCGTCGCGACCAGGTGAAAGACGGCGGCATTCACCCTCAAGTCGGACGAGCGCGCTCCCGATAGGACTGTCGGAACCGCTCTACAGACGGAGGTCGGCCTGTGGCCAGCACGCGTGTGATCGGGCTCGACATCGGCGCGGGCGCCGTGCGCGCAGCCGAGCTCGAGTTCGGCTCGGGGGGACCCGGAGGGAAGAACCCTCCCACGCTCGCACGGTTCGGCGAGGTCCCGCTTCCCCTGGGCGCGGTGCGAGACGGCGAGGTCGTCGAGCAGAGCGTCGTCGCGAACGCCCTCAAGCAGCTGTGGGCGAAGGTCAAGTTCCCGAGCAAGGACGTCGTGATCGGGGTCGGGAACCAGCGCGTCCTGGTGCGCGAGACGGAGCTGCCCTGGATGCCGCGGCAGCAGCTCACCGAGTCCCTGGCCTACCAGGTCGGCGACCTGCTCCCGATGGCCACGAACGACGCGCTCCTCGACTACTGCCCGACGGCCGAGGTCGACGGCGCCAACGGTCGCATGGTGCACGGGCTGTTGGTCGCCGCACAGCGCGACACCGTCAACGCGAACGTGCTGGCGGTCGAAGGGGCCGGCCTGCGGCCCGTGATGGTCGACCTCAACGCCTTCGCTCTCGTCCGGGCGCTCGCGCGTGGGGACTACGCTCATCGGACCGTCGCGCTGGTCGACATCGGCGCGCAGATCACCACCGTCGTCGTGGCGGCGCAGGGTCAGCCGCGGCTGGTTCGTGTGCTGCCGAGTGGCGGGCACCAGGTCACGACCGCGGTTGCGAGCGCGCTGGGGATCTCGGTAGCCGAGGCCGAGACCGCCAAGCGGGAGATCGGTGTGGGGTACGCGGTCTCGCCCGATCGGCAGCAAGCGGCGGACAACGTCGCCGACGTCGTGCGTCAGCTCATCGAGTCGGTGCGCAACACGTTCGTGTACTACACGGGCAACAACCCCGGTGCAGGCATCGATCTGGTCGTGCTGACCGGAGGCGGTTCGCACCTGCCCGGGCTGGGCCAGTACCTGTCGAGCGCCAGCCGGATCGCCGTGACCCTGGGTGACCCGCTCGCAGGGCTGCGCACGGCCAAGTCGGTGGGCCGCGAGCGGCTGGCCGGACGCGAGTCGCTGATCGCTCTTCCCGTCGGACTCGCATACGGAGTTGCCGCATGAGCTCGCTGCTGGAGCGCCCCCTGAAGTCCGTCAAGGGCAAGCCGGCGCAGTCGATCGTGACCGGGTTGCCGCAGGTCAACCTGCTGCCCCCCGAGGTTCGCGCCGCTCGAGGCCTGCAGAGCATCAAGCGCTGGCTGGTGATCGCGCTGCTGGTCGTGGTCGCGCTGTGCGCGCTCGTCTGGCTCCTGGCGCAGAGCGTGGCGTCCAACGCGCAGTCCGACCTGGAGAACGCGCAGAGGGAGACGGCACGACTGACGCAGGAGCAGACCAAGTACGCCGAGGTCCCACGCGTACAGGCCCAGCTCGCGGAAGCCGTGCGCGCACGCCAGATCGCCGGGTCGACGGACATCCTGTGGAAGCAGTACTTCGACGCGATCGCGGCCGTTCTCCCCGAGGGGGCGAGCATGGACTCGTTCGCGATCACCGGATCGACTCCCATGGAAGGTCCTGGCGCCGCGGCCCATGCGCTGCAGGGTGCGAGCATCGGGAACATCGCATTCGCCGCTCGTTCCGTGTCGGTCCCGGACGTGAGCGCCCTCATGGACGCGCTCGACTCGATCCCGGGTCTCGCGGACTCCTTCGTGACGTCCGTTCAGATCACCGAGACCGAGGGCTTCGGCGTCTACTACAAGATCGACGGGAGCGTTCAGCTCGCGCCCAGCGTGTTCTCCGGCCGCTTCGAGCCCGTTTCCGACACCACCCCACCCGCAGGTGACGCTGGTGCCGATGCGAAGGATGAGGGCGAGTGATGGGTAACGCCAAGAAGTCCACCTGGATCGGTGGGACCACCTTCCTCGCGGTCGTCATGATGGCGATGGCCTGGTTCCTGCTGATCTCGCCCGTGTTCGCGCAGGCGGACGACACGAAGGCGCAGACCAAGCAGACCGAGGAGCAGAACGTCATCCTCAAGCAGAAGGTCGACAAGCTGCGCGCCGAGTTCGCCCACCTCGAGGAGTACAAGGCCGAGCTCGCGGGTCTGCAGAAGGGCATCCCGACGACGATCGCTCTCTCGTCGTACCTGCGGCAGCTCAACGACGTCGCCGCACAGCACTCGGTGTTCGTCACGCAGATCACGCCGTCGACGCCGGAGATGATCACGCTCGCCGCGCCTGACCCGGTCCGTGCCGCAGACGCGACGGGTGGCGTCTCGACGGAAGCGCCCGCACCGGAGGCCACCGCGACCCCGAGCCCCAGCGCGAGCGCGGGCGCCGAGGCCGGCGACGGGACGACCACACCGCCTGCGGCACCCAAGGCCCCGGCCGGCATGAGTGCGGTCCCCGTCTCGATCGTCGTCGTGGGTACGTACCAGAACACGATGGCGTTCCTCGACGGCCTGCAGCGCACCGAGCGACTCTTCCTGGTCGGTGCGCTGACCGGGATGGCGCAGGAGGAGCAGGAGCAGCAGCAGGGCAAGCCGGCGACGGAGCTGGCAGATCTCGAGCTGACCGTCGACGGCTACATCTGGGTCCTCCCTGACGGCACCCTGGCTGCCCCGGGAACCGATGAGCCGCAGGCCCCGCTCCCGGTCCCCGGCGCGGACGTCAACCCGTTCATGCCGATCGAGGGCAGCGACGCCCCGGCTTCCTCGTCAGAGGACGACTGAGACCGTCCCGGTCGCCGCGTCGCGCCGCAGGGCCGCTCCGGCACACACCCCGGAGCGGCCCTGCGGCGTCGGCGTCCATCCCGCAGACGCACCGGCCGGGCCCGTCCCCGCTCATGGAAGGATTGCGGGATGCTGCGTTGGTTGACGGCGGGGGAGTCCCACGGCCCCGCACTCGTCGGGATCCTCGAGGGCGCGCCCGCGGGGATCGAGATCCACACCGAGGACGTTCAGGCGGCCTTGGCGCGGCGCAGGCTCGGCTACGGCCGAGGCGCGCGCATGAGGTTCGAGAAGGACGAGGTGCGGCTCCTGGCCGGCGTGCGGCACGGGGCGACGCAGGGTGGGCCCGTCGCGATCGAGATCGGCAATACCGAGTGGCCCAAGTGGGTCGAGGTCATGTCGGCGGACCCGGTCGAGGACCCGACGGTCCTGCAGCGCGCCCGCAACGCTCCGCTCACCCGCCCGCGGCCCGGCCACGCCGACCTCGTCGGGATGCGCAAGTACGGTTTCGACGACGCGCGGCCGGTCCTCGAGCGCGCCTCGGCCCGGGAGACCGCGACCCGCGTCGCGCTCGGCACGGTCGCCGCGAAGCTCCTCGAGCAGGCGGCGGGCATCCGGCTCGTCTCGCACGTCGTCGGGATCGGCCCGGTCGCCGTGCCGGACGACGCGGAGCTGCCCGGCCCCGACGACGTCGCCGCGCTCGACGCGGACCCCGTGCGCTGCTTCCACGGCGAGACCTCGGCGGCGATGGTCGCGGAGATCGACGAGTGCCACAAGGACGGCGACACGCTCGGCGGCGTCGTCGAGGTGCTCGCCTACGGTGTCCCGTCCGGGCTCGGCTCGTACGTGCACGCCGACCGTCGGCTCGACGCGCGCCTGGCGGCGACGCTCATGGGCATCCAGGCCATCAAGGGTGTCGAGGTGGGCGACGGGTTCCGCACCGCCACGCGCCGCGGCTCGCAGGCGCACGACGAGATCGACCGCGTCGACGGGCGCGTCCGGCGTCGGTCGAACCGGGCCGGCGGCCTCGAGGGCGGCATGACCAACGGCGAGGTCCTCCGGGTCCGCGCGGCCATGAAGCCCATCTCCACGGTCCCTCGTGCGCTCGCGACGATCGACACGAGCACGGGCGAGGCCGCCAAGGCGCAGCACCAGCGCTCCGACGTGTGCGCGGTGCCGCCGGCCGCGGTCGTCGCCGAGGCCATGGTCGCCCTGGTCCTGGCCGACGCGCTGCTCGAGAAGACCGGCGGCGACTCGGTCGCGGAGGTCCGCCGCAACCTGCAGGCCTACCTGGACGCCGTCCCGGACCTGCTGCGCTGACGCCCGCCGCGTCGGCGGACGAGCGGACGAGCGACGACGAAGGCCCGGCCACCCTCGCGGGGGCCGGGCCTTCGCCGTGCTCCGCTCGTCAGCGGGCGACCACCCGGACGACCGTGCTCGCCGGGCTGTTGCCCAGGTTGCTCGTGGCGACGACGCGGAACGAGTACGTCGTCCCCTTCGTCGCCTTGGACCAGGTGTAGCTGGTCGCCGTCGCGGAGGTCGTCGCGAGCGTCTTCCACGTCGAGCCCGTCGAGTACTCGACCCGGTAGGCGGAGATCTTCGAGCCGTTGGTGACCGACGCGCGCCAGGTGACCTTCACCGTCTTCGTGGCCGGGCTGGTGGCCTTGACCGACGTCGGCGCTGACGGCTTGGTCGCCGGCGTGACCGCGGCCGCGGTCGACCACGCACCGGTCCCGAGCTGGGTCCGCGCCGCCACCCGGATCTGGTAGTACGACCCGTTCTTGAGACTGGTGACGGTGGCCGTCCGGGCGGAGGCTGAGACGCTCGGTCCGGTCCGCCAGGTCGTCCACCCGGTGGTCGCGCTCTTCGCCCGGTACTGCAGGTCGTACGCCTGGATCGCCGCGCCGCCGTTGCTCGCGGGGGGCGACCAGGAGAGCGTCGCCGATGCGTTGCCGCGCGACGCCTTCACGTTCGACGGGGCCGTGGCGAGCCCGAGGGTCGCCGTCGTCAGGGTCGCGGCAGGCCCAGCGCCGAACGCGTTGAGCGGGGCGACGCTCACCGTGTACGACGAGACCGTGGTCAGACCCTTGATCTCGACGGTCGTGGCCGTCGAGGAGGTAGCCGCGGGCACGGCGACCCAGCTGCCCTCGCCCTTGCGGTACTTGACCGAGTAGCCGGTGATCGGCGACCCGCCGGTGCCCGACGGTACGCGCCAGGACACGGTGAGCGCGGTCGCCAGCGGCTTGGCGGTGAGGTTCGTGACCGGGGTCGTCGGCGCACCGGCGGTCGTGACCGAGCGGGCGGTGGACCAGGCGCTCGCACCCTCGACGTTGTACGCCTGCAGCTGGAACTCGTAGGTGGTCGACGGGGCCAGGCTCCCGACCTTGACCGACTCGGTACCCGCCTCGATCGTCAGAAGGGTCCAGTCGCTCGTCGTCCCGTTGGCGTTCGAGGCGCGGTAGGCGAGCCGGTACGCGGGGGTCTCGAGGGACCCGCGGTCCGCGCCGGCCGGGGTCTTCCAGGTCACCGTGGCGTCCGTCCCGGAGACAGCGAGACCGATCTGGACCGTCGCGGGCGGGTTCGTGACGCTGAACGAGCCGACGGACGACTTACCGAGCTTGACGCGCGTCGACGCCGTGTTCGCCTTCTCGGGGACGGCGGTGACCTGCCAGTAGTAGGTGGTCCCGTAGGCGAGGGTCGCGGGGATCGCGAACGAGGTCGCCAACGTCTCCGCCGCCGTCGCCGTGTCGAGCGTCCCGGCCGTGGCGGAGTACTGCACGAGGTAGCGCGACGCGCCGTCGACCGGGGTCCAGTCGAGCACCCGGTCGCGGGGTGTGAGGACCGCACCGTCGGCCGTGGTCCGCACAGGTACGGGAGCAGCGACCGTGAACCGCCCCGACGTCGCCTCGCGCGACGTGTAGCTGCTGTTGTCGTAGCTGAACACCAGCCACTCGTACGTGCCGTCGTCGAGGTCGCGGACCGTTGCCGAGGTCTGGGTGACCTGCGTCGGCGTCGTCGGCCACGTGCCGCCGACGGGACGCACCTTGACGCCGTACTTGGCGGCTGCCGTGGTGCCGGACCACGAGAGGGTGGCGGACGTGCCGTCCACTCGCGTGGTGAGGTCCGTGGGCGCGGGTGCCGCGACGGTGAACGGCTCGGGCGCGGTGTAGTTACCGGGATTGCCGAGTGCGTCGAGCGCCGCGACCTTGAACCAGTAGCTGCCGGGCTGGAGCGGCTTCTGCCCGAGATCGAGCGTCTTGGCGACGTACCAGGGGTATTCGACCTTGAGCGTGCCCTTCGAGGTGAGCGACGAGTCGAGGATGGTCACCGCGTAGCCGCGGCTACCGCCGTCGGCGGGCGCGGACTCGGACTGCGGCCGCCAGGAGAACACCACGGACCCGTCGGACGTCGTGGTCACGGGGGTCGCACCGACGAAGTCGACCGGCGTGCTCCGCTTCTGCCAGTAGTACTGCTTGGGCGTGAACACCGAGCCGACGATGGGCTGGAACTCCGAGAACGCGTCGTTGGCCGACACCCCGCGGACACGCCAGCAGTACTCACCCGAGGTCTCGTCGTCGAACACCCCGTTGATGCGCAGGTGCGTCTGCGTCGTGTACTGGGTCGTCACGTGCACGCTGCAGTCGTAGTCGTGGTAGACGGCCACCTCGTAGGCGTTCGCGCCGGCAACGGGTGACCACTTCATGAGCGGGGCCGGCTTGCCGACGACGGTGTCGCGCTCGACCTGCCACGACTCGTCGTCGACGACGGCCGTGACGTCGGTCCCCGAGCGCGGGGGAGCCACGTCGAAGTACCGCTTGCGAGACGTGTCGCCGTCGTCGACGTCGGACCAGAGCGACTCCTGCGATCCCGCCGGCGTCGCCTGCTGGAGCGCGGTGGTGGCGTTGCCGGAGTAGTCGATCGCGCGGACCCGCCACTCGTAGAGACCCCCAGGGTCCATCCGGTTCGCCTTGGTCGACTTCCAGAGGCAGGTCCCGTCGCCCTCGAGCGCAGAGCCGTCGTTCGTGCCTTCGACGACCCGCCCGACGATGCTCGCCGACGTCGAGGCGGTGCGGCAGGTCAGCCCCTGGCGCTTGTCGGTGCTGTCTCGCAGGATCGGGATCGCCTCGACCTCGTACAAGGTCGCGCGCGGCACCGGCTCCCAGGTGAGGAGCACCTGGTCCAGCGGCGTCCGGACCGGGTTCGCGATGTCGGTCGAGCCGAACGTCGGGTACGGGTACGTCTTGGTGAAGCCGGCAGCGCTGACGGTCGGTGCGGTCTGCCCGCCCCACGCCTTGCGGAACTGCTTGGCCTGCGAAGGCTGGCCCTTGTTGCCGGCCGGGTCGTACGCCGTCACCTGCCACCAGTAGTTGCCGTCCACCAGCTGCTCCAGCGGGACGTACGTCGTGCTCGTGGAATCGCCCTCGATCTTCACTGTCGTGACCAGTCCGGTGGCGTCGTCCACCGACTGCCCGATCACGATCGAGTACTTCGTCGCACCTGCCACCGGAGTCCAGGAGAACCGCAGGTCGCTCTGGATCGGGTCCGTGCTCGTCGGTGCCAGGAGCGTGGGCGCGGAGTCCGCCGCGGTCCAGCGCACGGTGAACGTGGCGGTCTCGCTCGCCGGACCCGTGACCGGGTCAGCGGTCGTGGTCGTCGACGAGGGGTTCGCGAATACCGCCTGGACCTTCCAGCTCCACAGCACCGGTGCACCCGACGACGTTCGCTCGAGCGGAGAGACCGGCGTGTGGGACGTGCCGGTGAGCCCCGGCACGGTCGTCGTGCCCGTCGCCCAGTCCGGGCTCGACGAGTACGTGAGCGTGTAGGAGATCGCGCCGCGGACGGGAGTCCACCGGAAGGTCACGGGGTCCGGGTAGTCGATCACGTCGCCGTACGCGGGCGAGAGCAGAGCAGGAGCTGCGGCGGCGGGGGCCTCGACGGTCACCGGCTCGGAGAAGGCGCCCCGCGACGCGTCGGTCGTGCCGGAGGTGTGCGCCGCGACGCGCCAGTACAGACCCCGGTCCTCGAGGTTGCCGAGGGTCCGCTCGGGGATCCACGTCCGCGCGGTCGTGGTTCGGGTCGCCACGAGGTTGGAGGTCGCGAACTGGTCGTCGGTCGCGAGCTGGATCGTGTACCCCGACGCACCGTCGACGCCGTCCCACAGGAACCGGACGTCGCCGTCGACGAGCTGCGTGCGGAGGTCCTGCGGGACGCCGATGGTCAGGGTCGTGGCCGCCGACGCCGGGGCGACGATCGTCGCCGCGCCTCCTACGACGATCAGGGCGGCCGTCACGACCGCGGCGGCGGTCTTGCGCAGGAACACGATGCCTCCAGGCATGCTCGTCACACGGGTCGTGGAGGCATCGGCACGGACGGAGCCCGAGGTGAGCGAAGCCCCGAGGCTGATCGGACGATTCACTCGTCCGGCGCCATTCCGACTCCAGCGCCGAACGACAGCGGTCGCCATGCGGACGGCGGGGGTGCGCCGAGCCGCCTCGACTAGGCTCCGGGCGTGCTCTCCAGCGACCACCCCGGACCTCGTGTCGTGCTCGTCGGACCGCCCGGGTCGGGCAAGTCGACGGTGGGGGCGGCGCTCGCCGAGCGGTGGCAGCTCGCGCTGCGGGACACCGACTCCGACGTGGAGACGGTCGCGGGCAAGCCGATCGCGGAGATCTTCGTCGACGACGGTGAGCCGGCGTTCCGGGCGCTCGAGCGCGCGGCTGTGGCCGCCGCGGTGGCCGGGCACGACGGTGTGCTCGCCCTGGGTGGCGGCGCGGTGCTCGACGAAGGGACGCAGGAGGTTCTCGCGGCGTACCGCGCAGCGGGCGGGGCGGTGGTGTTCCTGGACGTGACGCTCGCGCACGCGGCTCCGCGGGTGGGTCTGAACCGGTCGCGCCCGCTGCTGCTGGGGAACCCGCGTGCGCAGTGGCAGGCGTTGATGGACGCCCGTCGCCCGGTGTACGAGCGGGTGGCGACGCTGCGCGTGCTGACCGACGGGCTGCGGCCCGCCCAGGTCGCGCAGGAGGTGGAGGGTGCGCTGGCGCAGGCTCGTGCGCACGGGACGGACGCCCGGTCGGGGAACCCGGCGGGCGAGACGACGACGAGGCAGGGGGACGCGTGAGCGACGTGCGACGGGTGACGGTGCAGGGGGAGCAGCCGTACGACGTGGTGATCGGGCGGAACCTGCTCGCGGAGCTTCCCGCGACGCTGGGGGAGAAGGTGCGGCGCGTGCTCGTCGTGCACCCTGCGGCGCTCGCGACGACGGCGGACGCGATCATCGAGGACCTGCGCGCGCACGGGTACGAGACGTTCGGTGCGCAGGTGCCGGACGCCGAGGAGTCGAAGACCGCGCAGGTCGCGGCGTTCCTGTGGGGCGTGCTGGGCCAGGCGGACTTCACGCGCTCGGACGCGATCGTCGCGGTCGGTGGTGGCGCGACGACGGACCTGGGCGGGTTCGTCGCGGCGACGTGGCTGCGCGGCATCCGGGTCGTGCAGGTCCCGACGACGGTGCTCGCGATGGTCGACGCGGCCGTGGGCGGCAAGACGGGGATCAACACCGCCGAGGGCAAGAACCTCGTCGGCGCCTTCCACCCGCCGGCCGCGGTGCTGTGCGACCTGGCCGCGCTCGAGTCGATGCAGCGGTTCGACTTCGTCGCGGGGCTGGCGGAGATCGTCAAGGCGGGTTTCATCGCGGACCCGCGGATCCTCGAGCTCGTCGAGTCGAACGTGGCGCTGCTGCAGGACCCGGTGGCGGCGGCGCGCTCGGACGTGCTGCTCGAACTGGTCGAGCGGGCGGTGGTCGTCAAGGCGCAGGTCGTGGGTGAGGACCTCAAGGAGGCGGGCCTGCGCGAGATCCTCAACTACGGGCACACGTTCGCGCACGCGATCGAGCAGGTGGAGCGGTACCAGTGGCGCCACGGCGCGGCGGTGTCGGTCGGCATGGTGTACGTGGCGGAGCTCGCGCGGCTCGCCGGCAAGCTGTCCGACGAGGTGGTGGACCGGCACCGGGCGGTGCTCACGGCGCTCGGTCTGCCGACGACGTACCCGGGTGACCGGTGGGAGCGCCTGCTGGCCGCGATGCGGCGCGATAAGAAGACCCGGGGCGACCTGCTGCGGTTCGTCGTGCTCGAGGACGTCGGCCGTCCCACGCGCCTGGAGGGTCCCGACCCGACGCTGCTCGCGGCGGCGTACGCCGAGGTCGCCGAGGGTGCGACGTCGTCGTCCGCGGTCGCGTTGTGACGTGCGGCGCGTCGGCGCCCGTCCGGCGGGCGTGGCGCGGGGCCGTCGATAGGCTTCCCGCATGACGCGAGTGCTGGTGCTCAACGGTCCGAACCTGGCGCGCCTGGGCACTCGTGAGCCGGAGGTGTACGGCTCCACGTCGTTCTCCGACCTCGTGTCGGCGGTGCAGCGGTGGGGTGCCGGGCTTGGCCTCGACGTGGAGGTGCGGCAGACCGACGACGAGGCGGAGCTGATCGGCTGGCTGCACGATGCCGTCGACTCGCGCAGCGACGTCGTGCTGAACCCCGCCGCGTTCACGCACTACTCGTACGCGATGCGGGACGCGGCTGCGCAGGTCACGGGCGCTCGCCTGCGGCTCGTCGAGGTGCACATCACCAACCCGTACGCGCGGGAGACGTTCCGGCACACGTCGGTGGTCGGCGGGGTGGCGACGGGGACGGTCGCGGGCTTCGGCCTGGACTCGTACCGTCTGGCGCTGTCGGCCCTCGCCCCGACGGACTGAACAAGTTCCTACACTTGTGCAGCACTGAACAAGCCGACAGACTGGTGCCATGCTCGTCCTGACGATCGACCAGCGAGGCAGCCGCCGCGACGGCGACCGCGTGCCCGAGCTCCTCGCCGCGTTCGAGGACGTGTGGCCCGGTGCGGTCGCCGGATCTGCCGTGCCGCGGCCCGAGGGCGTCGTGCTCGGGTTCGAACGGACGGTAGGGGACGAGGTGCAGGGCGCGCTCGACGACGCCGGGCTGGCCGTCGCGATCGTCCTGCGGGTGCTGCGGGCCGGCGGCTGGAGCGTCGGCATCGGCTGCGGACGGGTCGACGAGCCGCTCGCGGAGACCTCCCGGGCGGCGTCAGGCACCGCGTTCGTCCTGGCCCGGGACGCGGTCGAGGCCGCCAAGAGCCGCCAGCGCGTGGTCCCGTTCGCTGTCCGCGGTGCGCACCACCAGGCGGGCCTCGACGCCGAGGCCGTGCTGACGCTCGTCGCCGCGACCGCAGCGCGGCGCACCGCGGCGGGTTGGGAGGCCGTCGACGCGGTTGACGCGGCAGGACCCCACGCGCGTCAGGAGGACGTGGCCGCCGCCATGGGCATCACGCAGCAGGCCGTCAGCCAGCGTCTGCGCACGGCGCTCTACGACGAGGCGCGCGCCGCGTCCGGCGCCGCGGCGCGTCTCCTGCTGGCCGCCCAGGGCTGAGCGCGCGACCTCACAGCGCCAGCGACGCGAGCAGACCCCATCCAGCCGCCCAGATCAGCGACGCGAGCGTGCCGATCACGAACCGCTCCGACGCGCCGGGGTTCTCCTTCAGCTCGGGGTAGCGGCCCAGACCCTTGACGGCCACGACGATCGCCACCCCCGCGGGCTGGCCGAGCAGCACGCACGCGGTGACCGCTGCCCGCTCCAGGAAGCCGATCCACGTGCCGCCCCGCAGCGCCGCGCGGGCCGCCGGGCCGTCCGGTCCCGCGGGGTCGAGGGACGACGACGGTGCGGGCGGGGGCGGCACCGGCCCGGGGTCGACCGTCGCGCCGCGCGCCCCGGCCACGGGGTCGGCGCCCGGCCGCGACGCGAGACGCAGGACGCCGGAGACGAACCACCAGCCGCCGCCGACGGAGACGACGAGCGCGCCGAGGACCGCGAGCACAACGAGCATGCGCCTACCGAACCACAGGCCACCCGCACACGTCGCCGGTTCGTCGCGGTCCGTCGTCGGGCACCACCGTCCCGAGGGCTGCCGGCGGCGGCCCGTGCGGCGGGCGGACGGTGGGGTGCGTGCCGGGACGGTACGATGGTCGGCGGCCTGCGGCCGGACGCGACCACCCGGGGGACCCGTCGGGTGCGGGGCGCGCGAGCCGCCTCGATCCACCCTCGACAGGAAGCGACGAACCGTGGCGACCACGAACGACCTCAAGAACGGCACCGTGCTGCGCATCGACGGCCAGCTCTGGACCGTCATCGAGTTCCAGCACGTCAAGCCCGGCAAGGGTGGCGCCTTCGTGCGCACCAAGCTGAAGAACGTCCTGAGCGGCAAGGTCGTCGACCGCACGTTCAACGCCGGCGTGAAGGTCGAGACGGCCAACGTCGACAAGCGCGAGATGCAGTACCTGTACAAGGACGGCGACGACTTCGTGTTCATGGACACGGACACGTACGACCAGCTGCACGTGCCGGCCGCGACCGTGGGCGACGCCGCGAACTTCATGCTCGAGAACCAGAACGCGCTGGTCGCCACGAACGAGGGCGCTCCGCTGTACGTCGAGCTCCCGCCGTCCGTGACGCTGCTGGTCACGTACACCGAGCCGGGTCTGCAGGGCGACCGCTCGAGCGCGGGCACCAAGCCCGCGACGCTCGAGACGGGCTACGAGATCCAGGTCCCGCTGTTCCTCGAGGCCGACACCAAGGTCAAGGTCGACACGCGCGACGGCTCCTACCTGGGTCGCGTGAACGACTGACGTGGGAGCCCGGTCCAAGGCCCGCAAGCGGGCCGTCGACGTCCTCTTCGAGGCCGACCAGCGCGGCGTCGAGCCGGTGACGCTGCTCGCGCAGCGCATCGCCGAGCCCGGCACGGAGGCGGCGCTGCCGCAGTACGCGGTCGAGATCGTCGAGGGCGTCGTCGCACGTCTCGCACGCATCGATGAGGTGCTCGCGTCGCACTCGCACGGCTGGACGATCGAGCGGATGCCTGCGGTCGACCGCGCCGTCCTGCGCGTCGGCACGTGGGAGGTCCTGTTCAACGACGACGTGCCGGACGCGGTCGCCGTCGACGAGGCCGTGGACCTGGTCCGCGCGCTGTCGACCGACGAGTCCCCGACGTTCGTCAACGGCCTGCTGGGCAGGATCGTCGAGCTCAAGCCGATGCTCCTGGCCTGAGCGGCCGAGACGTCACGAGGCGCGCCGTCCCCATGGGGGCGGCGCGCCTCGTCGTCGTGACACGCGTCGTCGCGGCGCCGCCCGGCCGAGGCCGTCAGGCGCGGTGGTGCAGCAGGTCGAACCGGTCGTCGGTGCGCGGCGACGGGACGACGCGCAGGGGACGCGTGTCCTCCCACTGCGAACCGGGGCGCGGGCCCCGCACGGGCACCGTCGGAGCGGCGCGGCCCAGGAAGTTGCCCTGCACCCGCCGGACCCCGAGCTGCACGAGCGCGTCCAGGTCGGCCGCGCGCTCCACGCCCTCGGCGACGACGTCGAGGCCGTGCGCGGCCGCCAGCTCGATGATCGCGCGCACCACGGACGCCCCGCGCTCGGTGTCGACCTCACGCACGAACGAGCGGTCGATCTTGAGGACGTCGACGGGCAGGCGTGCGAGCCGCGCGAGCGAGGAGTAGCCGGTCCCGAAGTCGTCGACGGCGATCCGCGTGCCCCGCGCGCGCAGCTCGGACAGCACGGGGATCGCGGCGCCGGTCTGGACGAGCGCGCTCTCGGTGATCTCGAGGGTGAGGTGCTCCCAGTACGTCGAGCCCCACGCGGTCTCGATCTGCTCGAGCGCGTCCGGCTCCGACAGGTGCCGCGCCGCGAGGTTGACCGAGACGGGCATCTGGAACCGGTCGAGCGCACGCCGCGCCTGGCTGAGCATCGACAGCCCGATCGGCACGATGAGCCCGGTCTCCTCGGCGAGCTCCAGCCAGTCGACGGGCAGGAGCAGCCGGCCGTGGTGGTCCCACCGCGCCAGCGCCTCGACCTGCAGGACCTCGAGCGTGCGCGCGTCGACGATCGGCTGGTAGTGCGCCGTGAACAGCCCGTCGGTGACCGCGGCCTCGAGCGCGGAGCGCTGCACGCGCTCGGCCTCGACGGCGCGGCGCAGCGCGCGGTCGAACACGCGGAAGCCGGAGCGCGAGCGCTTGGCCTCGAGCATCGCGGTGTCGGCGTGCCGCACGAGCGCCTCGACGTCGACGACGTCACCGGGCTGCCAGGTCGCGATGCCGACGGAGAGCCGCGACGGCCGGTTGCCGGGGGAGCGGTCGACGAAGCCCTCACGCAGCGAGCGGGCGATCGCGACGAGCTCGGGGTCGAGCGGCGCACGCGAGATGACCACGACGAACTCGTCGCCGCCGAGGCGACCGACGAACGTCTCCTCGCCCGGGATCGCCCCGCGCAGGTAGGTCGCGACGCGGCACAGCATGTCGTCGCCGCCGGCGTGCCCGTGCACGTCGTTGTAGCGCTTGAAGCCGTCCAGGTCGCAGTACACGAGCGAGACGCGGGTCCGCTCGACGTTGGCGCGCTCGAGCACCTCGTGCAGGTGCTGCTGGACCGCGCGGCGGTTCGGCAGGCCCGTGAGCGCGTCCGCGAACGCGGTGCGGTTCAGCTGGCGGGTCAGCGCATAGCGCTCGGCGGCGGCCGAGACGATCTGCGCGACGTCGACGAGGAACGCGCGCTCGTGGCCGTCGCGCACCTGCGCGCTGTACAGCTCGCACACGAACCGGCCGTGCGCGATGGGCCGCAGCGTGCCCTCGACCGCGGGGTCGTCGAGCACCTTGCGTGCCTCGTCGCGCGCCTGCAGCAGGAGCGTGTCGGCGTCGCGCGCGAACCACGCGGCGTTGGACACGCGCGCGACCGCGTCCCGCATCCGGTGCTGCCGGCTCGCCTCGTCCTGCGACTGGCGTACCCGCACGAGTGCGAGGGCCGCGAGGCCGAACGCGATCGGGACGGCCCACAGCGCGGCGAGCAGCGAGCTGATGTCGCGGTCGGGCATGAACCCGCTCGCGACGAGCATGCTCACCGACTCCAGGCCGGCGGCCACGAGCAGCGCGCCCCACACGGTCACCGAGTGGCGTCCGAGCGTGACGACGACGTACGACAGGACGACGAGGGTCGCGACGACGAGCGTCGAGCCCACCGCGAGGTCGCTGCGCGGTCCGGCGTCGCGGACCTCGGGGACGAGCCACGCGATCGCGTGCGCGGCGAGCGGCACGGCCGCGCCGGCGACCCACCACGCCGTGCGCGGACCCTGGGCGAACGCGCGGGTGGTCGGGAGCGCGAGCAGGAGGAAGCCGGCGACGAGCAGGAGGTGCACGAACGTCAGGACGGTCTGCACGGTGCCGGGGGCGAGGTAGCCGGCGACGGCGCCGACCAGCAGCATCAGCCCGATGTCCGCGGACCACGCGAGGCCCCAGACGGCACCCACGGGGCGGCGGTCGGTGCGCCACCAGAGCCACTGCAGCACCAGGAGGCCCGCCACCAGACCAGCCGCCAGCAGCTGGACCGCGCAGACCCACGTGGGAACCGACCCGAGCACGATGGTTGCTTCGGCGTGCGCACCGCCCGACATGACCTGGCATTCGGGTGACACCGCCCCCATCGGGCGAAATGTGCGTCCGGCGCGGACAACGCCTGTGCGTCGGGCAACTCAGGCAATACGCTGCCTGCGGCCCGGTGGACAAAAGCCCCGGGTGCGACGACGACTGGAGATGAGTTGATGACGACCTGGACCCGCGCCAGACGAGCGATCGCGGCGGTCGCGTGCAGCGGCCTCGCGGCGACCCTCGTGGGTGCTGCCGTCGCGCCGGCCGCGAACGCGGCGAGCGACGAGGGCACGCTGCCGAAGAAGGACTCGGCCGCGGTCGAGAAGCAGGAGACGCTCGTCGCGGGCGTCGTGTACAGCTTCAAGGACGGTCTGGCCGCCTCGGCGAGCGGGACCGCCACGGTCGCCGCCCGCGCGGCCGCCAACGCCTCCGTGCAGTCCGCGCTCAAGGCTAGCGGCGCGAAGGTCGCCACGGGGGCCGCAGCGGTCGACGCCGGCGCGACGTGGGCCGTCGACTTCGAGGAGCCCGTGACGCCTGCTCAGGCCCAGGCCGCGATCACCGCGCTCAAGGCCGTCCCCGGGATCACGGACGTCGAGCCCAACTACATCTCGACGGCGTACGCCGCCGGGCCGGTCGTCCCGACGGACCCGTACGTCAAGCAGTACCAGTGGAACATCTGGGACTACTCGTCGCGCGGCACGCTCGACGGCGTCGCCTGGCCGACGGGTGGCTACTCGACCCACGCCACGGCGCTGTGGCCCGCGACCAAGGGCAAGAACGTGGTCGTCGCGGTGCTCGACACGGGCCGCACGGCGCACCCGCAGATCGACGGGGTGACCGTCGCGGGCTACGACATGATCTCCGACAAGACCCGGGCACGGGACGGCAACGCCCGTGACTCGAACCCGCAGGACCAGGGTGACTGGGACAGCGAGGACCAGAGCTCGTGGCACGGCACGCACGTCGCGGGCATCATCGCCGCGAAGTGGGACGGTGCGAGGGGCGTCGGTGTCGCGCCGGGCGTCCGCATCCAGCACGTGCGCGTGCTCGGCGCGGGTGGCGGCACGTCGGCGGACATCGCCGCGGGCATCACGTGGGCGTCGGGTGGCGTCGTGTCCGGGACGTCGAGGAACAAGACGCCCGCGAAGGTCATCAACCTCTCGCTCGGCGGCAAGCACGCGTGCGGCTCCATGACGCAGCGGGCGATCGACAACGCGCGCAAGCGCGGCGCGGTCGTCGTCGTCTCCGCGGGCAACTCGGCGGAGAGCGCGTCGCTGTACGGCCCCGCGAACTGCAAGAACGTCGTCACGGTCGCGGCGCTCGACGAGTACGGCCAGCGCGCCAGCTACTCGAACTACGGCAACACGGTCGAGGTCTCGGCCCCCGGCGGCGAGTACGCCGACGGCTACCGGCCGATCCTGTCGACGTGGAACACCGGCACGACCAAGCCCGGCACCCAGACCTGGGGTCTGATGATGGGCACCAGCCAGGCGGCGCCGCACGTCTCCGCGGCCGCGGCGATGCTGTACTCGCTCGGCCTGCGTGGCAGCGCCGTCGAGTCCGGGCTGAAGAAGGCGACGTCGCCGTTCCCGAAGTACCCCAGCTTCCCGACCTACAACTGCACCACCACCCGGTGCGGCGCGGGCTACCTGAACCTGCAGAAGGTGCTGGCCCCGGCCGGCGCCGTCACTGTCACGGGTACCGCGAAGGTCGGCCAGACGGTGACCGCGAAGTACTCGTTCACCGGCAAGGTGAACGGCTACAAGTTCCAGTGGTACCGCAACGGCAAGGCGATCTCGGGTGCCACGGGCAAGACGCGCACGCTGAACTCCCTCGACAAGGGCGCGATCATCAAGGTCCGCGTCACGCCGGTGGGCACGGCGAGCTTCGTGTCGATCCCGAAGTACTCGGCGGGGACGCGCGTCGGCTGACGGCTCTCCACGGTCGAGAAGGGCGGGTGCGTCGTCGACGCACCC
>NZ_BJLP01000052.1 GCF_006538705.1 Cellulomonas uda | reverse complement strand
CCGACCGGCCGGCGCACCACCGGCGTCGCCGCACGCCCCGGGGCGCGCGCGTCCCGGTCGGGTGCGCTGCTCGCGATCGTGGGACTGGTCGCGACGATCGTGCTCGGCGCGGTCGCGGCGCCCGCGAACGCCGACGCGATCGACGACCGACGCAAGGCGGCCGAGCGGCAGAAGTCGGCCAACGAGAAGGAGCGCTCGGACGCCGAGGAGGTCCTCGAGGGTCTCGAGGGCGAGCTCGGCGCGGTCTCCGACCGCCTGCTCGAGGTGCGGGCCCAGCTGCCCGCCGCGCGGCTCGCGGTGCAGGAGGCCGAGGCCGAGTACGCGAAGGCGAAGCGCGAGGCCGCGATCGTCGCGGCGCGCCTGCAGGACGCGCGCGAGCAGGCCGACGACCTGTCCGCGACGATCGAGGCGGACTCCAGCGAGTCGTCGCGCCTGCGTGAGGCGATCGGGCAGATGGCGCGCGAGGCGTACCGCGGCGGCGGTGACGTCTCGGGCGTGAGCATGGTGCTCGACGCCGACTCGAGCGAGGACTTCATCCAGCGCGCGGACCTCATGAGCCAGGCGCTGCGCACGCGCGCGCAGGTGCTCGACGACCTGCAGGCCACCGAGTCCGGCAACCGCAACTCCGCCGAGCGGCTCCAGGCCGTCCAGACGCGCATCGGCGAGCTCAAGGACGAGGCCGACGCGAAGGTCGAGCAGTCCAAGGCTGCGAAGAAGGCGGCCGAGGACGCCAAGGCGACGCTCGACGCCCTGCTCGCCGAGGAGCAGGAGAAGCAGGCCGCGCTGCTCGCGAAGAAGGGCGAGATCACCGCGCAGCTCGCGCGCATCGACCGGGAGTCCAAGCGCATCGAGTCGGACCTGCGCAAGGCGATCGAGGAGCAGAAGAAGCGCGACGCCGAGCGCGCGAAGGACCCGGACCCCGGCGACCCGCCGCCGTCGTCGTCGGGGACGCTCTTCGTCAACCCGACCCAGACGCGGCCCATCCACGTGACGTCCGAGTACGGGATGCGCTACCACCCGGTCCTGCACTACTGGCGCCTGCACGCGGGCATCGACCTGCGCGACTACTGCGGCAACGACGTGTACGCCGCGCGCTCGGGCACCGTGGCCTGGACGCAGTACCGCTACGGGTACGGCAACCAGGTGATGATCACGCACGGCTCGGTCAACGGCCGCTCGCTCGCGACGAGCTACAACCACCTGTCGTCGTTCGTCGTGCGCCCCGGCGCGTACGTGAAGGCGGGTCAGCTCATCGCACGTGCGGGCAACACGGGGACGTCGGGCGGCTGCCACCTGCACTTCGAGGTGTACTTCAACGGCGCGACGACGAACCCCCGGCCGTACCTGCCGCTGTGAGCCGATAACCGCTGCGCCACCCGCGCGGGCGGCGGGTAGGCTCGAGCGGCCCTCACGACGGGGGCCCGTGGTCCGACGACCGCGGACGAGGACGAGGAGGGGTGCGCGGTGGCCAAGGACTCCGGGCGCAAGCTCGTGGCCGCCAACCGCAAGGCCCGCCACGACTACACGATCGAGGACGTCTTCGAGGCCGGCGTGGTGCTGACCGGCACCGAGGTCAAGGCGCTGCGCGCCGGCCGCGCGTCGCTGGTCGACGGCTGGTGCGAGATCGAGGGCGGCGAGGCGTGGCTGCACGGGGTGCACATCCCCGAGTACGCGCAGGGCACGTGGACCAACCACGCCCCGCGGCGCAAGCGCAAGCTGCTGCTGCACCGCGAGGAGATCGACCGTCTCGAGTCCCGCACGCGCGAGAAGGGACACACGGTCGTCCCGCTCGCGCTCTACTTCCTCGACGGCCGGGCGAAGGTCGAGATCGCCCTCGCCCGCGGCAAGAAGGACTGGGACAAGCGTCAGGCGCTGCGTGAGCGGCAGGACAACCTCGAGGCGCAGCGCGCCATGCGCGACCTGCGCGACCGCTGAGCGGGTCCCGGCCGCTCCACCGCAGGTCGCGATAGGTTGCGGCGGTGCACCAGTTCCTGAACCTCGTCGCGCCGCGAGGGCGCGGTCCGCGCCGCTCGGTCGCCGTCCTCGGTCTGTCGGGTGCGCTGCTCGTCGGCACCGCGCTCGCCGCGTCGGCGGCACCGGACCAGACGAGCGGCCGCGAGATCACGCGGTACGACGTGACGGCGACCCTGGACTCCTCCGGGACCGCGGACGTGAGCGTCGACTTCGACTTCGACTTCGGCGACGACCCCGGCCACGGTCCGTACCTCACGCTGCCGACGCGTCAGGGGTACGACGAGACGCGTGACCGGGTGTTCAGCTACAGCGCGGTGAGCGTGACGAGCCCCTCGGGTGCGCCGGCGGACCTGCACCGCGAGGAGAGCGACGGCTGGCTCACGCTGCGGATCGGCGACGAGGACGTCGACGACGTGTCGGGCGTGCAGACCTACCGCCTGACCTACCGGGTCGACGGCCTGGTGAACCCCGCGAACGAGCAGCACTCGGGCGACGAGCTGTACTGGAACGTCATCGGCGAGGGCTGGGAGATCCCGATCGGGGACGTCAGCGCGACCGTGACCGGACCGGCACCCGTCGAGGGTGCGGTCTGCTTCGCCGGCCCGTCGGGCTCGACCACGCCGTGCACGTCGGCCGACGTGCGGGGGAGCAGCGCGACGTTCACGCAGGACCTGCTGGGAGCCCGGGAGCCGTTCACGACCGTCACCGGCTGGCCCGGCGGCACGTTCGTCGGCGCCGAGCCGCTCCTCGTCGAGCGCCCCGACCCGGCGGCTGTCTGGGCGCCCGCGTCGCCGCTGGGCGGGCTCGCGGTCCTCGCCGCGCTCGGGGGCAGCGCGCTGGCCGTGCGACGCGTGCGGCGCACCGGACGTGACCGCGCCTACCTCGGCCTGACGCCCGGCCTGCGCCCGGTGCACGGTCAGGAGGTCGGCTCCGGGTACCGCGACAAGCGCACGCCCGTGAGCGTGCAGTTCACCCCGCCGCAGGACGTGCGTCCCGGCGAGCTCGGCACGCTCGTCGACGAGAAGGCCGACCCCGTCGACGTGACCGCGACGCTCATCGACCTCGCCGTGCGCGGGTACCTGCGGATCGAGGAGGTGCCGCGCTCGAACCCGAAGAAGAAGCCGAACGACTGGACGCTCGTGCAGCTGCGCGCGCCCGACGCCGCGCTGCTCGAGTACGAGTCCCGGCTGCTGCGCGACATCTTCGACGCGCGCTCGACTGTCAAGCTGTCCGACCTCAAGCAGACGTTCGCGACGTCGATGAGCAAGGTGCAGGACGCGCTGTACGACCAGGTGACACGCCTCGGCTGGTTCCGCGCCAACCCGAAGTCCGTGCGCGCCCGGTGGATCGCCGCGGGGATCGCACTGATCGTCGCCGCGGGGTTCGTCCTGGCGGTCGCGATCGGCGTGGGGGACAGCTCGCTCGCCACCTCCGCGCGCGGGCTCGCGCTCCTGCCGTTCGCGATCGGCGTCGTCGGCGTCGTCGTGCTCGTGTGCGCCAGGTACGCACCCGCGCGCACCGAGGACGGCACGGCCGTGCTCGCGCAGGCGCTCGGCTTCAGGACGTACCTGACCACCGCCGAGGCCGACCAGATCCGGTTCGAGGAGGGGCAGGACGTCTTCAGCCGCTACCTGCCCTACGCGATCGTGTTCGGCGTCGCCGAGCGGTGGGCGCGGGTGTTCTCCGAGCTCGCCGCGCAGGGGCGCGCGCTCGACGCACCCGGCTGGTACGTCGGCTACTACGACCCCCTGCCCGGGATGTTCTGGGCCTCGGGCTTCGCCTCGTCCATGGACCGGTTCCAGACCGTGGCGACCGAGTCCCTCACCGCGCCCACGCCCGGCTCGTCGGGCGACTCCGGGTTCTCCGGCGGGGGGTTCTCGGGCGGCGGCGTGGGCGGAGGCGGAGGCGGCGGCTGGTGACCGCACCCTCGTCGTGACGTCCTCGGCCGCGCGGACCGCTACGGGCGCAGGCCCAGGATGTCCGCTAGGTCGAACCGGACGGGCTCGTCGAGCTGGGCGTACGTGCACGTCGCCGGGTCGCGGTCCGGCCGCCACCGCCGGAACTGGCCCGTGTGCCGGAACCGGTCACCCTCCATGTGGTCGTACGCGACCTCGACGACGAGCTCGGGCCGCAACGGCACGAAGCTGAGGTCCTTCGTCGCGTTCCACCGGCTCACCGCCCCCGGGAGCCGCTGACCGGCGTGCGCCTGCTCGTCCGCCCACTGCGCCCACGGGTGGTCCTCGACGCCGTCCCGCAGGGGCGCGAGCTCGTCGACGAGGCTCGCGCGGCGGGCCATGGGGAACGACGCGACCACACCCACGTGCTGCAGCCGGCCGTCGTCGTTCCACAGCCCGAGCAGCAGGCTCCCGACGACCGGACCTGACTTGTGCCACCGGAACCCCGCGACCACGCAGTCCGCGGTGCGCTCGTGCTTCACCTTGAACATGGAGCGCTTGTCGGGCAGGTAGCGGCCGTCGAGCGGCTTGGCCACCACGCCGTCGAGGCCCGCACCCTCGAACTGCGTGAACCAGCGCCGCGCCTCGTCGAGGTCGGCCGTCGCGGGCGTCACGTGCACGCGACCGCCGGCGCCCGCGAGCGCCTCCGTCAGGCGCGCGCGCCGGTCGGCCAGCGGCGTGGACATCAGGTCGTCGTCGCCGAGCGCCAGCACGTCGAACGCCACGAAGCTCGCGGGCGTCTGCTCCGCGAGGAGCGTCACGCGTGATGCCGCCGGGTGGATGCGGTTCGTCAGCGAGTCCCAGTCCAGCCGGTCGCCCGAGACGATGACGATCTCCCCGTCGAGCACGCACCGCGGCGGCGTGTGTTCCTTGATCTGCTCGACCAGCTCCGGGAAGTAGCGCGTCATCGGCTTCTCGTTGCGGCTGCCGAGCTCCACCTCGTCGCCGTCGCGGAACACGATCGTGCGGAAGCCGTCCCACTTGGGCTCGACGTGTCCCGTGTCGGGGATCTCCTTGACCGACTTCGCGAGCATGGGCGCGACGGGCGGCATCACGGGCAGGCGCATAGGGGACATCCTGCACCGGACGGGTGACATCGGCACCGGGCCGCGCTCGGCGGCACGTGGCCCCTTGAGGTCGGCCGGGCATGCGCCGATGCCACCCTGTGTCCTCCGACGACCTCCCGCGCTCGAAGTCGGGCCGCATCCCGCAGTGGGTGGTCGACGAGGCGCGCGGCCGCGAGAGCGCCCCGCCCCCGTGGCGCGGCGACACCTGGGACACGTCGGTCGAGGCCGACCGGGCGCGGACCCGCCGTCGCCGGCCGGCCTCGCCCTCGACCAGCGTGCTGACCGCGGTGCTGTCGGTGCTCGTGATCGCCGGGAGCGCCGTCGTGTGGTGGTCCCGCCTCCCGGACCAGTCGTGGGACGGCGCGGTGGACGCGCTCTTCTCCCGGGACGTCCTGCGGTACGACACCGCCTCGGGCGGCGGGGTGGCGAGCCTGGCCCACCTGCCCGAGCCGGGGTTCGAGGAGGAGGACGCTCCGCTCGGCACGCCCGCCCCGCTCGCGTGGGACGGCTCCGCGTACGCGTTCGAGCGCACCCAGGAGCTGCCCGACGGCACGCAGGTGCCCGTCGCGTGGTCGCCGTGCCGCCCCGTGCACGTCTCGCTCAACCTCAACGAGGCCCCCGCGGACCTCGTCGACCAGATGCGTGTCGTGCTGTCCGAGCTCGAGGCCGTCACCGGTCTGGTGCTCGTCGTCGACGGGACGACCGACGAGGACGCGCGCGTCGGCCGCAGCCCCGTCCAACCGGAGCGCTACGGCGACCGCTGGGCGCCGCTGCTCGTGCAGTTCTCCGACGAGAGCCGTGTCCCCGAGCTCGAGGGCGACGTCGCGGGCATCGGCGGGCCGCAGGTGGTCGACCGCGGCGACGGCCTGCTCGTCGCGGTGTCCGGCGCGGTCTGGATCGACACGACGATGCTCGAGCGTGACCCCGTCGACGGGGTGCCCGCGTACGTGCCCGTCCTGCGGCACGAGCTCGCGCACGCCCTCGGGCTCGGGCACGTGCAGGACGCGAGCCAGCTGATGAACCCGAAGGCGTCCCCGGACGTGCTCACCTACCAGGCGGGGGACCGGTACGGCCTGTCGATGCTCGGCCGGGGGGTGTGCGCGCCCGACGTGTGAGACCCGGTGCCCCGGGCAGGCGTGGTGGCACGCGTCAGCATCACCCCCGGGCATGACCGGATGTCCGGTTCCCGGGTGATCCTTACCCCGGCGCCTCCACCGCAGGTGGTCCGCGTCGATACAGTCGCCACCTGCCAGCGACGACAGGGGGACAGGTCATGGTAGGGGGGGACGTCGTGCCTGCGCTCACGCGCACGGCCGAGACGGACGCACAAGGACCGGGGGTGCTCGCGGTCGTCGCGGTGCTCGCCCTCGTCGGGATCGGGGCGCTCGTGCTCGTGCGCCGCGCCTCGACGCGTCCACGGGCGCACGACCCGTTGCCCGACGTGGTCCACGCGCTCGCCGAACGCGGCTACCTCGCGCTCGAGCCCTACCACGACAACGGGACGCCCGAGTGGCTGCTGCACCGCCGCCGCCTGCCGGACCGCAACCTCTCGTCGTGCGAGCACGACTGGTACTTCGCGATCTTCGGCACCCGGCTCAGGTCCTCCGTGGTGTGGTCGCAGGTCCGGCCGCCGTCGCTCTGAGTCCCGGGACCGCCCGAGCGCGTCCCCGCCGGCGCGCTCGGGCGTCGTCACCTGGTGGGCGCCTCGAGTGCCGACAGTTCACGCTCGGCGTACAGCCGGTGCTGCCACTCCGCGAGGATCTGCATGTTCGCACCACGCACCGTGATCCCGTCGAGGTTCGACCGTCGGAGCCTCGCACCCGAGAGCTCCACCCGGTCGAGGTGGAGCCGCGCAGGTCCGCGTCCGTGAGGTCGACCATGACCGGACGCCACTGCGGTGCGCCGACACCCGGCTCGGGCGGAGCGGGAATCACGATGACGCCCCACGCGTTGGGCAGGTAGTCTGGACCTGCTCGGCACGTGCTGCGGCACTGCGGTCGCACGGACCGGGCGCTTGATAAAACAACATGGGGGTGATCGGTTTCGACGGTGATCGTCGAGCCAGGAGAAGCGGGTCGAGGACGCACGGTTATCTCGTCAACGCTCCGTGCAAATCATAGGTGCCAATTCCAAGAGCACCGACTTCGCCCTCGCCGCCTGAGCGAGCTTCGAAGTCCGTCGGCCTAAGTACGCTCTCGACTTAGTTCCCGGCGTCATCTAGAGAGCCACTGCTGATCCTCATCGTCAGTGTGAGGATCGGGACTTCTAGCTGACTGGGCCCGTCCGCCTTCCCGTCCGTGGGAGTGGTGGGGGCCGAGAAAATCCATCACGGACTGCACCCGGAGAAGCCCTGGTTCCACGTCATCGGACGCGGGTTCGATTCCCGCCACCTCCACCATGTGAGGCTTAGTAGAACCCTGAGCCGCCGAGACGGCGGTCAGGCACGAGGCCCAGCACGTTGTCACGGAAGAGGCGCGGTCCATCTGGATCGCGCCTCTTCCGTCGTCTGCGTGGTTCGCCGCGAGCGACCGTTCGAACGCTGCGTTGAGCGCCTCGGTGCTCATCTGCCGTCCGACGGCGTCCAGCGCTTCCTGGCCGGCGTAGAGCGCGTCGTAGGGGTCGCGGGCGTGGCTGGCGCTGGCGCTGAGGTTGTCCTCTGGGTCGCGTTCGATGTAGATGGCTTTGTAGATCAGCTGGTTGAGTCGGCGCTTGTTCTCGTCGCTGGCGCCTCGGTAGAGCGTTGTGGCGTCGCGGAGGAGGGTGAGGTGCTGCTCGATGACTCGCTGCCCGGCTTTGAGGTCGGTGTTGACGACGTCGAACTGCTCGGTGAGGCGTTCGCGCTCGCGCTGGATCTTGTATAGGCGTGTCTTGATCCGGTCCTTGGCGATCTCGCCGTCGGCGGCTAGATCGATGAGGTTCTCCTCTTGGGTGTCCAGGCGATTGATCTGCTCGTTGAGCTGGCGTCGGAGCAGGCGTTGGGACTCCTCCTGGTCGGAGACGGCGTCGTCCATGAGGTTGCGGACGAGGTCGACGTAGATCTCGGTGAAGCGCTTGCGGCCGTAGTGCCGCTCGACGGCGTCTTCGATGGCTGTCATCTCGTGGTGTGGTTGGGTGCAGGTGCCGTCGCGTCGGTTGGGGCAGAAGTAGTAGAAGTACTCGGTGCCGTGGCGGTTGAGCACCCGCTGGATGCGCAGCCGCTGGTCTTCGCCGCGTACTCGCTTGCACTCGCCGCAGTAGATGGTGCCTTTGAGGAAGTGGTGGTGGATCCGGCGTCGTTCGCCGGACTTGCCGCGCGACTTCACGATGTCTTGGACGGTGTCGAACAGGTCCTCGTCGATGAGGGCTTCGTGCCGGCCGGGGTACTCCTCGCCCTTGTAGGTCACGATGCCGATGTAGTAGCGGTCCTTGAGCATCTGGTGGAGTTTGTTGACCGAGACGGGTCCGGCGGGACGGCTGGCGGTCGGCCTCGTCAGGAGGCCACGGTCGGTGAGCTCATCGGACAGGTCGTGCAGCGTGTACTCGCCCGTGGCGTACAGCTCGAAGGCGAGCCGCACGTAGGGCGCTCGCTCTTCGTCGACTGCGATGGTGCGGATCTGACGGCCCTCGTAGTGGTCGACGACGTTCTTGTAGCCGAGCTTGGCGACGCCGATCGTGCCGCCGCGCTTGGCCTTCTCGCCCATCTTGTAGGCGATGTCCGCGCCGGATTCGCGGGACTGGTACTCGTTGAAGACCGCGAGCATGCCCTGCATGAGCTGCCCGACCGGTGTCTCGTCGATCGCCTCGGTGGCCGACATCAGGGTGACCCCGAGCTTGGCCAGGTCGACCCCCACGAGAGCCTCGTCGTAGCGGTTGCGCGCTAGTCGGGAGAGCTTGTAGACGATGACGTAGTCGACGTCCTGCTCGGTGCGGATGCGCGCCAGCATCTGCCGGAAGGCGATCCGCTTGCTCATCTCCGTGGCCGAGCGTCCGGGCTCGACATACTCGTCGATGATCGTCAGACCCATCTGGTCGGCCTTGCGGTGGCAGGCCTTGCGCTGGGCGGGCAGCGAGTTGCCCTCCGGGTCGTAGTCGGTCTTGACCTGTCCCGGACTCGACACGCGGATGTAGATCACCGCCCGCTTGCCCGGCGGGATCAGCGTCGGGTCGAAGGTGGCCGCGCGCAGGGCGCCGAGCTCGAGCTGATCCAACGGGGGGAGACGCTCGTCCCAGTCGTCGGCGTCGGCGTGGGGGAGTGGGTCGGTCATGGCGTGAGCTCCGTGTCGACGGTTGGGAAGGTGGTGAGCAGGTTGTATGGGAAGGACCGGCGGCGCATGGTGTCGATTTCACCGTCGCGGCGTAGTTTCCGCCAGGCGTGGAGGCTCAGAACGTAGGGCTGCAGCGCTGCCGCGAACCCGTATTGTTTGACAGCACAACTGACAGCAGTCAGGCCGAGAATCATGCTCATGCAGCGTCGCTCAGCGTCCCGCACAACGGGGGTCGGCAGCACATCTGCACCGTGCAGGCTCCGGCTCTTAAGCAGAATGTCGCGGGTTCGATCCCCGCCTGACCCTCCAGCGAACTGAACCGCCCCGGGTTTAGTGGAGGCTCGGTTCCTTGGTTTCCAGCGTCGTCGACGCCGGGTGTTGACGGTAGTAGTTGGCCTCGTGCTCGGCGGGTGGGATGTCGCCGAGCTCGGTGTGCAGGCGCCGGTTGTTGAACCAGTCGACGTACTCGAGCGTGGCGATCTCGACGTCGTCCAGGGTCCGCCAGGGTCCCTTTCGGCGGATCAGTTCGTTCTTGAACAGCCCGATCGTGGACTCGGCCATCGCGTTGTCATACGCGTCGGCCACCGAGCCGATCGAAGCGCGCATGCCGAGCGCCGCGAGGCGTTCGGTCAGCGCCAGCGAGACGTATTGAGCTCCCGCGTCCGAGTGGTGGATTAGGCCGCTCAGGTCCGTGATCCCGGCCCGCCCGCGGGTCCAGGCAGCCATCTCGAGGGTGTCGGTGACCAGGTCGGCGCGCATGCGGGTGTCGGCCTTCCAGCCCACGATCATCCGCGAGAACACGTCGATGACGAACGCGACGTAGCTGAAGCCGGCCCACGTGCGCACGTAGGTGAAGTCAGCGACCCACAGCTGGTTCGGCGCGGTCGCGGTGAACTCGCGGTTGACCAGGTCGCCTGCGCGAACCCCGTCCTTGGTCGGGATCGTGGTCCGCTTCGCCCGGCCGCGGACCACTCCGCGCAGCCCCTGCTCGCGCATCAGGCGCTCGACCGTGCAGCGCGCGACCGGGTGGCCCACCCGGTGCAGGTGCTTCCACATCTTGCGAGCCCCGTAGACCGAGTAGTTCTGTCGATGCCGCGTGAAGACTGACCCCCTGGCGCCGAGCGAATGTTGACCCCCCTTCGCTGAAGAGTGGAGGAGTGATCACTGTGGAGGACTGGGCTGAGATCCGTCGGCTGCATCGAGCTGAGGGGTTGGGGATCAAGACGATCGCGCGCCGGTTGGGTATCGCGCGGAACACGGTGCGGGTCGCGTTGGCCGCGCACGAGCCACCGAAGTACCACCGCAAGCCTGCGGGTTCGGCGGTCGATGCGTTCGAGCCGGCGATCCGGGAGTTGCTCGGGCAGTTCCCGGACATGCCCGCGACGGTGATCGGTGAGCGGGTCGGGTGGACGGGCTCGTCTTCGGTGCTGCGGGCCCGGGTCGCGTTGCTGCGCCCGTTGTTCCGCGGCGCGGACCCCGCCGACCGCACGACGTATGCGGCCGGGCATATCGTGCAGTGCGACCTGTGGTTCCCGGCCAAGGTGATCCCCGACGGGGCCGGGGCGTGGATCGCGCCGCCGGTGCTGACGATGGTCGCGGCGTACTCCCGGTTCGTGATGGCGGTCATGCTGCCCTCGCGGCTGTCGGGGGACCTGCTGGCCGGGATGTGGCAGCTGCTGGCCGGTCTGGGTGCGGTGCCCAAGACGCTGGTCTGGGACAACGAGGCGGGCATCGGTCAGCACAAGCGCCTGACGTTGCCCGCCCGGACGTTCGCCGGGACGTTGGGGACGCGGATCTATCAGACCGCGGCCCGGGACCCGGAGGCCAAGGGCGTCGTCGAGCGAGCCAACCAGTACTTGCAGACCTCGTTCATGCCCGGGCGCTCGTTCACCGGCGGCGTCGACTTCAACGCCCAGCTCGCGGCGTGGCTGCCGCGCGCGAACGAGCGCAAGGTGCGGGCCACCGGCGCCCGCCCGGTCGACCTGCTCGGCGCGGACCTCGCCGCGATGGGGGCCCTGCCACCGGTCGCGCCGACGAGCGCCCCACCGCTGCGGGTGCGCCTGGCGCGGGACTACTACGTGCGGGTCGCGGGCAACGACTACTCGGTGGACCCGCAGGTCATCGGCCGGTTCGTGGACATCCATCCCGGGCTGGACCGGGTCATGGTCACGTGCGCGGGGCAGGTCGTGGCCGACCACGCCCGGTCCTGGGCGTCCTGGCAGGTCATCACCGACCCCGCGCACGTCGCCGCCGCCGCTGAGCTGCGGACCGCGTTCAAGGACCGCTGCGCCGCGACCCGCGGCCCCGTCACCGCGACGGACGTGGGCTTGCGGGAGTTGAGCGACTACGACGAGATGTTCGCGTTGCCCGTCCCCGCCCCGCGCCCGAACCTGCAGGTCGTGCGGTGAGCGCCACCGGCAAGGACACCGCCGGGCAGATCACGTTCTGCGCCCGTGAGCTCAAGACCCCCGTGATCGCCGACACGTTCGCGACCCTCGGCGACCAGGCCCGCACCGAGGGCTGGACCCACGAGGAATACCTCGCCGCCGTCCTGGGCCGCCAGGTCGCCTCCCGAACCGCGAACGGCACCCGGATGCGGATCTCGGCCGCGCACTTCCCCGCAGTCAAGACCCTGGAGGACTTCACCTTCGAACACCTGCCGGCCGCACCCCGGGACGTGATCGCGCACCTGGCCACGACCACGTTCGTGGCACGCCGAGAGAACGTCGTGCTGCTCGGGCCACCCGGGACCGGCAAGACCCACCTCGCGATCGCGATGGGCATCAAAGCCGCCGAAGCCGCGTTCCCCGTCGCGTTCGACTCCGCGAACGGCTGGCTGACCCGCCTGAGCGACGCCCACGAGCGCGGCAACCTCGAGCGCGAGCTACGCCGCCTGAACCGCTACCGGCTACTGATCATCGACGAGGTCGGCTACCTGCGGTTCGACCCAGCCGCAGCCGCCCTGTTCTTCCAGCTCATCGCGTCCCGCTACGAGACCGGGTCCGTGATCGTGACCTCGAACCTGCCCTTCTCCCGCTGGGGCGAGACCCTCGGCGACGACGTCGTCGCAGCCGCGACCATCGACCGCCTCGTCCATCACGCCCACGTCATCCCCCTGGACGGTGACTCCTACCGCACGCGCGCCCACCGCAAGACCAAGTAGTCAAGACCATCAGGGGGGTCAAAGTTCAACCAGCACCAGGGGGTCAAGATTCGCCCGGCGTTGACATAGTTCGCCGCGTGCTCAGCCGTGATCACCCCGGACAGCGCGGCGTCGCTCAGTGAGCGCGCCGAGGGCGGGCGGGTCTTGGCTGCGTAGTACGTGCTCGGGGCGACCTGCAGGTCCTTGCAGATCGGCTCGACCCCGAACTCGGCACGGTGGTCGTCGATGAACGCCACTACCTGGTCGACGGGCGGTCGAGCTCCGCCGCGAAGAAAGCCGACGCCGACCGCAGAATCGCGTTCGAGCGACGCAGCTCGCGCACCTCTCGCTCGAGCTCGGCGATCCGCTGCGCGTCCGCGGTCGTGGTTCCGGGTCGCTCGCCCGCGTCGATCTCGGCCTGGTTGACCCAGTTCCGCAGCGTCTCGGGGTTGATCCCGAGCTGCTGGCCGACCCGGGCCAACGCTCCGACCCGCGTCGCCCGATCACGACGTAGATCTACCGCCATCCGGATAGCTCGCTCCCGAAGCTCGTCCGGGTACTTCCTCGGTGCAGCCATGACTCTCATCCTCCGGGGATTGAGAGCCTCCATGGAACCCGGGGCGGTTCAGTTGAGAGCAGTAGTGCTTGTGCCCATGCCCGTCATCCTGGCGCCACGACAGCCTTGGCGGGCTGGAGCCCCTGCGCCGGTCACTGCGAGGACTCAACCCGGTCCGCCCACGAGCATCATCAATGTCAGTCGGCTTCCGCGAGCTCCCGGCGCAGCGGAATCGGTTCTGGGTGCTGCTCGTCCCACGGCTGGGCGACGGTCGGCACCATGCGAACCAGGGCGTGTCTGGCCCCGTCCTCGCCGACGAGCCCGTCAGCGAGTTGGCGGACCGCCGTGCGGTTCTCGCTGCGCATCGTTCCGAGCGCCCCTCTCTTCGCCTTCACCGTCACCAGTGCGGTCTCCTCGAGCTCGGCCACGCCCATGTGGTCGTAAAGGAATCCGCGCAGGGCGCTGTTGGTGAAGTCGGCCCTGACTGCCCGAGTGATCTCCTCCCAGAAAGTGTTGCGATCGGTGGAGAGTATTGCGTCGTTCAGTTCCTCGTCGACCGAGCGGTGCGTGGTGATCATCTCGATTGGTTGTGCGAGCACGCCCCAGACCGAAGGGAATACCGGAGCGACCTCCCGCAGGGTCGCTTCGTCGGGCGGGTCCACGGTGAAGCCGCGCTGAATCTCGGGGAGTGCGTCGATGAGGCGCTGTACATAGGAGTCGTGGAGGTGTTCTGCCATGAAGCCCAAGGCGTGCACCGGTACGGCGTGCTCGAACAAGCTGATGAACAGACGACGAACAGCCACGGCGTCGAGGTCATCCGCCGCGATCAGCGCCACCTCTTGGCCCTCTACCCGGCAGTACGGTTCCTCGGCGAGTGAGGTGAACGCGGCGCCTTCATCATCTGTCGGGCAGTCCCCGAGGCTGACGACGCTCCCGTGGAAGAGCCGGTCGATCAGGTTGAGCTTGAGCTCGTGCCGAGCTTCGGCCTGTTTGCGGATGTTCTCCGCGCCGAGGAGTGTGCCGCTGACCGCTCCTGCCAGCGGCGCTTCAAGGTCGGCGAGCCGCCGAGCGGACAGAGGCTGCCCGTGCGCGTCTGAGACCGAGTACTCGTCCTCGTTCCACCACGCCAGCCAGTAGTAAGCGCTGCCGTAGTACGCGGCCTCGAGAGCGGATACCCGCCGTTGGAGGCGAGTCTCGATGGTCGACCGAACATCCACCTCCGACGAGACCTGGCCGTTGCGGGTGGCGTTCTTGAGCAAGAGGTTCCCGTCGACGACGAAGATCCGGTTGTCCCGCTCCCGCAGCGATAGGAAGCTGCCTCGCACGTTCCCGTTGACTCCGCTCAACGCCACGAGCATCCCGAGGGTGCCAGGATTCTCGGCGCGGGCGATGAACAGCTTGCCGAGGAACTTCTGCCATGTTGGCATGCTGACGGGGTCTGCGTAGGCCTTGGCCTCGCAGAGCAGGGGGATCGGGTGCGTCGAGCCGACGACGTCAATCTCGCGGACACCGGTCACGTCGAGCTCGTTACCGCCGGCACCAACGACGTTGGTGTGGACCTGGGCATAGCCCTGGCTTGTGAGCTCTGTGTGGACGAGCGCCTCCAGCTGGGTGCCCTTGTCCTTCGTCGTGACGCCTAGCACGAGCATGGGGAACCTCTCGTCGGGCCGCGACGCAGCGAGCTCGCCGGCCACGAAAGCCGAGGCGCGGCATCGCGGGAAGCGTAGTACGCCGGCTCAGTCACTCCGTCGGGAAAGTGGCTGCCATCGGTGCGGCTGAGGCCGTCGAACAGCAGCGCGACTTATCGCTGGGCGGGGCCCACCCGGTGCCGGGGCGGGACAGACCTGAGAACATCACGGTAGTAATCCCGCCCGACGGCAGGGGGCTACCGCCGACTCGGGGCACGCCGCGTACTGCAGCAACGGGATGCAGGACGGGGTCGCCTTCGCACTCGCGCGGCTCGACACCGGGGTGCGATGAGATGGCAGCAGTCCGCACGTCGAGGGGCAGCCCCCGGTTCGGAGCGGCGTGCCGCTCCGCGTCTCGTCACACTCCGCTACTCGGAGGTGCAGATTCCTGTCTGTGGGAAGTGATACGCATGGACGGCTGTTGACACACGGAGCCAGGAGGACGCGATGGGGGACCAGGACACCGGCGAGTTCTTTACCGACGCCCCGATCACGGAGGCATCCGCGGACAGGTTCGGCCGAGGTCCGTGGGCTCGCAGGATCGCGGCCGCCGTCGCTGCCCAGCGGGACCCCGCGAGCGTGGTCATCGGCATCTACGCGCCCTGGGGAGACGGGAAGACCAGCGCGCTAAATCTCCTCGAGACCGCGCTCCGTGCTGACGAACGCGTGATCCCTGTGCGGTTCAACCCCTGGCGGCTGGGCGACGAGGCGGAGATGTTCCACGGGTTCTTCGCCACCCTCGCCGACGCGGTCGACACGCAGCTCGTGACCACGGGCGAGAGGATCGGCTCCGTTCTGCGCACATACGGCGGGCTCCTGGTACCGCTGCCGGGACTCGGCAGCGCGGCGAAGTCCGCGGCCGATGTACTGGGTGGTGCCCTCTCGGAGGCGACTCTGACCGAGCGCCGGAGCCGGATCGAGAAGGCACTCGCTGACACCGGCACACGGGTGGTCATCCTCATCGACGATCTCGACCGGCTGGACCGCGGCGAGATCCAGGCGATGTTTCGCCTGGTCAAGACTGCAGCCGACTTCTCCCACACCGCGTACATCCTGGCCTTCGACGGCGATGTCGTCGCCGATGCCCTCGCCGAGAGGTACGCGGGCGGCACGGCGCACGGGTCGAGCTTCATGGACAAGATCGTCCAGCTCCCTCTGCACCTGCCGCCGGCATCACCCGGCGACCTGCGGAAGCTCGCGCTCGACGCGGTCGGCGAGGCGCTCGATCAGGCCAAGCTGAATCTGAACGAGAAGGAGGCCGGCGAGTATGTCTCGGTCTTCGACCGTGCGATCGGACCCCGTCTGACGACGCCGCGCGCGACGAAGCGGTACGTGAACGCCCTGCTGTTCGCGCTCCCGATGCAAGACGAGCTCTACGTCCCCGACGTGCTCATGGTCGAAGCCCTGCGCGTCTGCTACCCGACCGTCTACACATGGGTGCGCAGGAACGAGACCCTCGTGCTGAACGCAGCGCGCGACGAGGAGGCGAAGGAGCAGGTTCGGGCTGGCATCACCGAGGCCGTTCAGACGCTCCGGTCGGACGACGTCCCACAGGTCCACGTCCTGCTGCTGGCGATGTTCCCGCGATTGCAGGCCACCTTCGGGAACGTGGCCTGGGGGAGCGACTGGGAAGCGACGTGGACCGAGCAGCGCAGGATCGCCTCGCGCCTGTACTTCAGGCGGTACTTCACCTACAGCATCCCGCCCGGTGAGGTCAGCGATGCCGATATCTCGGCGCTGCTGGAGACGATGGCCGATCCCGGAGCCGAGACGGACGTCATCCTCGAGCGCTCCGAACGGGTGTTCGCAACCAAGGACGCCGGTGCATTGCTGCAGAAGCTCGCGGCGCGCCTACCTGCGCTCGATCAGGTCGCAGCGGCTCGTCTGGCCGCCTGCGTGAGCCTGCACGCCCACCGCTTCTCGACGCGGTCGGGGTTCCTGGGGCTCTCCGAGCTGGAGCGGGCGGCGATCTTGGTCCGCGACCTCATCCGCCAGACACCCGAGGACGAGCGGAGGGGCTTCGTCCGCGAACTCATGGCGGCTGCTCCCCGGCTGCCGTTCGCGATCGATCTCATCCGCTGGCTGCGCCCTCAGGAGCGAGACCCCGAGCGTGCTGTCGTCGACCAGGATACGTGCGATGAGGCCGGCGCCGTCCTTGCGGCGCGTGTGCTCGAGGCGTGGGGCCAACCCGATGTCCTGGATCGCCTCGAGGGCGCCGTCGCGGCGTCGATGCGTGTCGCTGCTGCCTATGGCGACCGGGAGGCGCTCCGGCGGGTGCTCGCCGAGCGGGCGGGCGACGCCACGTCTGCCGTCGAACTGATGCGCGCGTTCCTCGGCCGTTCCTGGGACGCCACCACGGGTGTGCCCACCGTGTCCGAGTTCCGGCGTGAGGGCTACAACGCCCTCGCCGAGTACGTCGACGCGGAGGCGCTGTTCGCAATGGCGCGCGACCGCTACGGCGAGGACGTCGGTAGTGGCGACAAGTACGCGTTCCACGACCTGCCGGGCGATGAGCGCCTGATCAAGGAGTTCGCTAACGTGCACCGGACCGTTCTGGCGGAGCAGCGGAGCGAGAGCGCAGGCGACGGAGCGGACGACGGCGCCACCCCGGACGCCGGGCGGGCAGACGAGGGGATCGGCACCGACTAACATCCGTCGGCCGGACGCACCGGGGACCTCCGCGCGAGCAGAAGCCGGGTTCGGCGAGGCCAGCGAGAAGGTGGCGTGCCCGGAGTCGGCCATGGCCCAGTCCTTGTGCGCACTGGTCATCGGTCTCCTCGTTGCCGAGGGGACCGATGAGGACAGTAGCGAGGACTTGGCGAAGGACGAGGTGATGTCCATGCCGCACACCGTCAGGTGGCGGGGGCGTGACACCGACCTCTCCGCGCAGACTCTCGACACCAGGGGCGACTCGCTCGTCGACGTCAGGGACCTGGATCGACCGTTGGGCGCGAGGAGTGGTTACGCTGCGCCGGCAGAGATGCACCCCCGTGGTTCGAGTGGATCTTCGGGCGGGCCTGGTGGACCGTGATCTGTCGTTGCCGTCCGCAGGTCATCGACGCGGAGCCTGTAGAGGCCGACGTACTAGTGCCACGACATCATCGCTCCGCTGATGATGTTGTTGATCAGGCTCTCGATCAGGACCACAGTCTCCTCGCGCCCCACCACGTAGCCCGTCGGGTGACCGCAACGGTTTCGGGTGTCCAACTTCTCCTCCAAGAGTTTTCGCGCGTTCTTGTTGAAGACTCCGACGTCTTCGCACAGGAGCAGGAAGTTCTTGTCGGTGAGGTGCAGGAGGTCGTTCTTGTGACGGATTCGCCGGTATGTGTTGGCGGTACCGAACCGGGCCTTGTTGGCCGCCTCGATCGTCTTGAATCCATTCGGGTGAGCCTCGATGGTGGTGTAAATGTGCTCCATAGTGGCGGCCCAGACCATGAGGATGGCTCCTCGGTACGCGCCGTGCTCGTAGCAGTCGACGGCCTCGTCGAGGTAGCCGCGGTAGCCCTCCGGCGCGCGATGGGTCGCATCGCGGAGCGAGTGCAGCGCTTCGGCTGGCGCCTGCTTGGCTACGTCGCTGACGGGAATCGCGTACGCGGCCTGAAGAGCGCGAAGGTGTTCAAGCTTACGCAGTTGCGCAGCCTCGTCAGCGGTCATTCTCGTCGACGGGCTTGTCGAGGATGTAGTACGCCATGTTCCGGAAGATTTCTCTGACGGTGTCGGCGGTTGCGTCCGCTGCGATGTGGATCTCCACGTTGACATGCACATTCGGGCTCGTCGACACGGACACCGTTGGCTGTGTTGGAGTAGGTGTCATCGGAGCGGGAGACTTGGCGATCCCCGCCTGAACTGGATCGGTTTCGGGTGTCGGATCGGGGTCTTCCTGCGTGGAGGGCGTCGTGCCGCGCGCGGACGGGCCAGTCACGATCTCGGCGACCTCGGTCAGGTTGAATGCGATCCGCGTCTCCTTTCCTCCACGGCCGACCGTGAACGTCCCCAATCCGGCGCCCTCGACTACGCGGCCGAAGCAGACGGCACCATCCTTGAGGGTCGATCCCTGCAAGTTGCCGAGAGTGTCGGAGTGAGAACTCTCCCAGTACTGACCGATCTCGGCCGCAGTCGCTTCTGACTTGCTCCCGTAGTGGACCCACTCGACGGTTGCCCGGTAGAGGTCAATCGAGGTGATGACCTCCCGCAGAGCAGCTGCCTGGTCGCCGGCAACGAACGTCTGACCACGAGGCGCCAGCTTGATGTTCGCTCCATCGCGCAGGATCAGCCCGAACTCGACCATGGCAGCGATCTTGCGCTCGTCGACAGAGCCGAGTGCCTTCTCGGCCTTCGAGACCTCAACCCACCCGATCTGCCTGGACATGTAACCCAGCACCCTCTGCATGTCATCGACCGACGTCTTGATGGGAATCACGTGTGCCTCCTTGGTCTCGGGTCGCGGAAGCATCATTGCGCGGAGGGCCGACTGAGTTGGGTTGCCTTGCGTGCGTGAGCGTTCGCCCAGAGCGAACATGTTCGAGCGCGGGTGTCGGTTGCGGCAGAGTCGCCTCGCGAGCCGTTCATCGGCACCCGGCCGCACCACTTTCGCGTTGCGGTCGCTGTGGAACGGGGTTGCTACCAGGCAGGAGCCGCCGCCGCGGCTTCAGTGGCGCACGACGGAGCTGTTGCCCTCGCGTCGCTCGATGCCCGCTCGCTCCAGGTGCCGCGCCACAGTCTGTCGGTGGATCCCGAACCGCCGTGCGAGCACGTAGGTCGAGTCGCCCGCGAGGTAGGCCTCGTTGAGCGCCGCGATCAGCTCCTCGGGTAGTTTCGACGCCCGCCTTCTAGGCATTCGAGTGTTTGGATTCCCGTCAGGTGCCTTGACCTCTGTGGCCACCCGAACTCCCAGGATCACGCTCATCTGGCGCGGGTCAGGGTTTGAGTAGCGTTGCAGCAGGTCCACGTGAAGGTCGTCAAGACCTTCGTAGCAGTGCCGACGAGGCCCGTCCCCTGGGGGCGGGCCTCGTCGTCTCCATGTCCCAGTTCACCCGGGCTCACCTGCGTCTGTGGCCGCGCGGCTCCTTCTTCCCCTTGTCGCCGCGGTTCGTGTCCGGTGCCTCGACCTTGGCGGGCTTCTTGGACTTCTTGGGCTTCTTGGGCTCGGACGGCGGTGCGGGGCGAGCAGGCTCGGGCTTCGACGGTGCCTTGGTGTTCTCGACGGACGTCGTCGCGGTCCGCTGTGCCGGTGTCTCCTCGTCGGCCGGCGCGGTCGCCTCCGCCTCGGCGGCGGCCTTCGCCGCAGCCGCGCGCCGCTGGGCCGCCGCGAGCTCGGCCTCGACGTCGTCGAGGGCCGCGTCGATCGCGCGGTAGCGCATCGCCGAGACCTCGCCCTGCTCGACGCCCGCGTCGAGCAGCTCGCGCGTGGAGGCGAGGAGCGTCGAGGCCTCGTCCCAGTCGCCCTGGGCCGCCGCTCGCGTGACTTCCAGCACGGACGCCTGGAGGGTGCGACCGCGCTCCGCGGCGAGCTCGGTGGTGCTCCCGCAGCCCGACGCGCCGAGCAGCGCGAGCGTGAGGGTGAGTGCGACGACGGTGCTGCGCAGACGCGTCATGGCTGCACGCTCTTCTGCAGCTCGGTCAGGGCCGTGCCGAGCCGCCCCTCGACGGCGGGGTACGACGGCGCGTCGGACGGCCCGTCCGACGCCGACACCTGCTGGGCGACGAGCAGCCCACCGGCGGTGAGGAGCAGGGCAGCACCGGCGGAGAGCAACGCGCGGCGCGGGTGGCGCCGGCGGGCCTTCGTCGGCACCGGGGGCGCGGGGACGGCGTCGGTCGGCGGCGCCTCGGCGTGCGGTGCCGCGGTGCGCCGGTGGTGGGTGGCCGGGAGGGGGAGCGTGCGGTCCGGCGAGCCGAGCGCTGCGAGCTCCGTCGCGACCTCGTCGGCGCTCGGGCGCTCGTCGGGCGTCATGAGCGTCATCCGCGTCAGCAGCGCCGCCAGCTCCGGGTCGACGTCGTCGGGGATGTGCGGCGGGGAGATCAGGCGCGCGACCGCGGACTCGGTGGTGGTGCCCGGGAAGGCGGGGCGTCCGGTCAGGCACTCGAGGAGCACGAGGCCGAGCGAGTAGATGTCGCTCGACGGGGCGAGCGCCTCCCCGCGTGCCTGCTCGGGGCTGAGGTAGAGCACCGTGCCGAGCGTCTGACCGGTCCGCGTCAGCCGGGTGCCGTCGATCAGCCGCGCGATGCCGAAGTCGGCGAGCTTGACCGCCGGTCCGCCGGACGCATCGGCCTCGAGCGCGTCGGGATCGGTCAGCAGGATGTTGCCCGGCTTGATGTCGCGATGGATCACGCCCTGGGCGTGCACGACGGCGAGCGCCTCGGCGAGGTCGCGGCCCACGCGGGCGGCCTGGGCGCGGTCGAGCGGGACGCGGCGGAGCCGCTCGGACAACGTGGGACCGTCCACGAGCTCCATGACGAGGTAGTCCTGCTGCCCGCCGTCCGGCCGTTGCTCGGCTCCCGCGTCGTACAGCATGACCAGCGCGGGATGGCTGAGTGCCGCGAGCACGAGCACCTCGGCGCGGTTGCGCATGAGCTCGTCCTCGCCGTGGACCACCGGGAACACCTTGAGTGCGACGTCGCGCTCCAGGAGGACGTCGTGAGCGCGGTGGACGGTCGCCATGCCTCCGTGGCCGAGCACGCCGTCGAGCCGGTACCGACCGTCGAAGACGATCGGCTCCGGTACGTCCGACGAAGGCGCCGTCGGAGGCGAGTCAACGTGTCCCAGCACGACGCCGACGCTAAGCGCGCTCCCGACGACCCGCACGCCGGGAGCCCGGAGATCGCCCGTTCGGGGGTTGACACGCAGTCGCTCACTGGACCTCAGGTGTCGAGGAGGGCGTCCCGGCAGGCGGTGAGGGCGGTGCGCAGGGCGCCGCGCTGCGCCGCGTCGAGACCCGACAGCATGCGGTCGAGGACCGGCGCGACGGCGCTCTCGGCACGGCCCAGGGTGTCCTGCGCGAGCGGGGTCGGGAGCGCGGCGCGCTCGCGGCGGGGGCCGGGTTCGTGCGCGCGCTCGACCATGCCCTGCTTCTCGAGGCCCTGCAGGAGCACGTTCATCGACTGACGGGAGACGAACGTGCGCCGGGCGAGCTCGGAGCTGCTGATGCCGGGCTCGGCGTGCAGGTTGCTGAGGCAGGCGTACTGGGCGACGGTCAGCCCGAGCGGGCGCAGCACCTCGTCCATGCGCTGGTTGAGTGCGGCCTGGGTCGCCTTGACGAGGACCGCGAGCTCGCGGGCGTCGGCGGCGCTGCGCTCGTTCACGTCAGGATCTTGACATACAGCCGGGAATAGGTGTCAACATGTTGACATGACCTCTTCGAGCTCGCCCACCATCGGCCCCGACTTCGTCTCCCTCCAGGTGCGTGACCTGGCCGCTTCCGCCGACTTCTACGAGCGGGTCGTCGGCCTCGCCCGCGTCCCTGCGCCCAACCCCCAGGCGGTCGTCTTCACGAGCGGCACGTCCTCCTTCGCGGTCCGGACACCGCTGCCGGGGTTCGACCTCGACGCGCACCCGCAGCTCGGCGCGGGGGTCGGCATCTGGTTCCACCACCCCGACGCTCTCGCCGTGCACCGACGCGTCGTCGACCACGGTGCCGCGGTGGTGCAGGAGCCGTCCGACGGCCCGTTCGGGACGACGTTCGCGTTCCGCGACCCCGACGGGTACCTGATCACCATCCACTCGAAGGCCTGAACGCCGCTCGACGAGGCGGGCCGCCCACCCCGCACGCGCGAGCTGCCCGACCTCGTCGCGCCCCCGGTGAGGGGGTCGTCCGCGACGGGCTAGCCTCGGGGCGTGGATGAGGCGGCACGGCACGACGAGACGGATCTCCTCACCCGGCTCCGGCGCTACCCCGACCTCGAGGCGCCGAACCTGCACGCGGTCGACGCGACCGACCGGCTGATCCTCGACGAGGCGTCGTCGGCGTTGGGCGCGACCTCGGGCCAGGACGTCGTCGTGATCGGCGACCATCACGGCGCGCTGACGCTCGGTGCGATCGCACGGCACGGGCTGTCCGGCGTGCGGACCCACCAGGACCGCCTGCTGGGCGAGCGCGCGCTGCACGCGAACGCCGAGACCTTGGGAGTCGGCGGCTTCAGGTCGCTCGGGCTGACGCCGGGCCTCGTCTCGGGGGCGCGGCTCGTCCTGCTGCAGCTGCCTCGCTCGCTGGACGCCCTCGACGAGATCGCCGGCCTGGTCGCGGCGCACGCCGAGCCCGACGTGCTCGTCGTCGCGGGAGGCCGGGTCAAGCACATGACGACAGCGATGAACGACGTCCTCCGCCTGCACCTGGATGACGTGCACGCGCGTCTGGCGCGCCAGAAGTCACGCGTCCTCGTCGCGTCCCGACCGCGTCCCGCCGACGAACGCCCGGCGGTCACCTGGCCCCGGCGGGAGTACCACCCCGACCTCGATGTCACCGTCTGCGCCCATGGCGGCACGTTCGCGGGGACGAGCGTCGACATCGGCACGCGCGCGCTGCTGCGGCACCTCGACGAGATGCCGCACGACGCGACCACCGCGCTCGACCTCGGCTGCGGGACCGGGGTGCTGGCCGCGCTGCTCGCGCGTGCGCGGGCCGGGCTGACGGTGACGGCGACCGACGAGTCGGCGGCCGCGGTGGCGTCCGCACGCGCGACCGCCGCGGCCAACGGGGTGCAGGGCAGGGTCGTCGTCGCGCGCGCCGACGGCGCGGACGTCCTGCCGGACGCGAGCGTGGACCTCGTCCTGCTGAACCCGCCGTTCCACGTCGGCGCGGCCGTGCACGCGGGGATCGCTCAGTCGCTGTTCGCCGAGGCCGCGCGCGTGCTACGCCCCGGCGGGCAGCTGTGGGCCGTGTGGAACTCGCACCTGCGCTACCGCTCCGCGCTCGAGCGTGTCGTCGGCCCCACGCGCCAGCTCGGCCGTGACCCGAAGTTCACGGTGACGGCCTCCACCCGAACGCGGCACTGAGTGACTTTCCCCCGGTCTGGGCACGCTCGCACGTGGGCGTCAGGCCATGGGAAACGCCTGGGCGAGGAGACGGTGCAGCTCGTCCACGGCCGAGGGCGCGAGTGCTCCGTGCACCGTCAGGTGCTCGTAGGCCTTCCTTGGCCAGAGAACGTGCACACCGTCGACCTGGAACGAGCCGCCGATGAGTGGCCAGTCCGCCTCGACGAAGCACAGCACGCCGCGCACCGGGACCGAGCCGTGGCCCGCCGTGGCGAGAGCGTCGCGGACCAGCGAGACCTGCTTGTGGACGCCTTGGACGAGCGAGGTGCAGTCGCGGGAGCCGACGACGAGCCGCGCGGTGCGCGGCCTCAGGATCCCGCCCTCGACCCGCAGCGAAGGGCGACCCTTGTAGCGCTTCGCGTCGATGACGAACACGCCTGAAGGACCTACGGCGATGTGGTCGATGTTGGCGCGCGTGCGCGGGATCCGGCGGTCGTGCAGAATCCGCACGCCCCTGTCGGCGAGGGCGTCGAGCCCGCGACCGAGCATCTCCTCACCCTTCGCGCCACGCGCCCACGCGGTGGTGCTCTGTGGCTCGTCCGAGAGGGCGAGGATCAGCCCGCCCACACGCGGGTGTGCCTCGCGGATGCGCTTCTCACGTGCGGCGCTGCGCCGCTCGTACTCACGTCGCGCGCTGCCGCCGGCGCGTCCGGCGTCGACCTCGGCAGGGGGCGCCGCGGGTACGGGCTCAACCACGTCCGGTCGAGGCTCGGGCGTGGGGCACTCCACGCACGTCACCGTTCTCGTGCTCGCGTCGTAGACCGCTCTGACGCCCGCCTCGAGCGTGGTCCCGCACGTCCGACATGCACCGGCGTAGCGCAGACGCATCGTCTTCGGACCTCGGGGGAGCGCGTCGCTGCTCGTCGCCATGCCAGGTGCATCGACAGGTCTCGCCTGCCCCTTGACGACCGACGCGCGCCCCGGTCGACCCGTCATCCGGGGCGATCGTCGTTATCGTCACCGCAGGAGACCGGTGCCGACGACGGCCCTGCACCCCCGAGGAGACGACGATGTCCGCTGACCAGCTCACGTTCGACAACCCCGTCGAGCGCCACAGGCACATCAAGCCTCACGCGTCGTGGCAGCCGCTGCCGGGGCTGGACGCGGAGCTCGACCCGAAGGCGGACCACGGCGAGACCAGCTACCGGGGGACCGGGCGGCTCCCGGGGCGCAAGGCGCTCGTCACGGGTGGGGACTCGGGCATCGGGGCCGCGGTGGCGATCGCGTTCGCGCGCGAGGGTGCCGACGTGGCGCTGAGCTACCTGCCCGAGGAGCAGGTGGACGCGGAGGCGATCGCGGAGGTGGTCCGGGCCGAGGGGCGCAAGGCGGTGCTGCTGCCGGGTGACATCCGGGACCGGGAGTTCTGCCGCACGCTCGTCGCGGACGCCGTCGCGGGGCTGGGCGGGCTGGACATCCTGGTGAACAACGCCGCGCACCAGGTGTACCACCCGTCGTTCGACGAGCTCGACGAGGCGGACCTGGACCGCACCATCCAGACGAACGTGTACGCGATGTTCTGGATCACGCGTGACGCGCTGCCGCACCTGCCGCCGGGCTCGACGATCATCAACAGCACGTCGGTGCAGGGCTACAACCCGTCGCCGATGATCATCAACTACGCGTCGACGAAGTTCGCGATCATCGGGTTCACCAAGGCGCTCGCGGCCGACCTCGCGCCGCGCGGGATCCGCGTCAACGCGGTCGCGCCGGGGCCGGTGTGGACGCCGCTGCAGGTCTCGGACGGGCAGCCGGCGGAGAAGCTGGAGGGGTTCGGCGAGTCGTCGTGGCTGGGTCGCACGAGCCAGCCGGTCGAGCAGGCACCGGCGTACGTGTTCCTCGCGTCGCCGGAGTCCAGCTTCGTCGTCGGTGAGGTCATCAACGTCAACGGCGGCGCGAACGTGCCGTGACGCGCGGCTCGTCGTCGCCGGATATCGGTCCTTTGGTCCTCGCGGCGATCCCGGGCGGCGTCGACGCGGTCGTCGTCGCGACGCGTCCCGAGCACGCGCGTGCGACGGACCCTCACCGGCCGCGTCCCGCGCACCGTGTGACGGCTCAGCCCTGCGCGAGCCGACGGCGGACGAGCGCGTAGACCCGGCCGAGGTTGATGGTCCAGCCGACCCCGAAGACCCGCGGGCCGACGAGGTGCTCGGCCTCGGGGTCCCACATGCGCTCGCGGAACCGGGACGGGGTCGGCGGGCGCAGCTCGTAGGGGACGAAGCCCGCGACGACGCCGTGCCACGTCCGCTCGTCGCCCGGCTTGCGCAGCTCCTTGACGACCGCGGCGACGACGAGCGCTGCGCCGACGACCCGGATGACGTCCTTGACGCCGCCCTTGCGGCGGCGGTCCTTGCCTCGGGTGGTCATGCGCCCTCCTCGTGTCGGCCGTCTGCGTTCATCATCCACCCGGGGTGGGTGCGTGGCGACGGCCCGCGGGGCAGGTCAGGGCGACGGGGTTCGCAGGACGCCGAACATCGTGCGGCGGCGCAGGCGGAACCCCAACCGCTCGTAGACGGCGATCGCGCCGGTGTTCGACTCCGCGGCGTGCAGCATCGCGCGGTCGCCACGCTCGTGCACCTGGTGCGCGACGTCCAGCACGAGGCGCGTCGCGAGCCCCTGGCCGCGGTGCTCCGCGTCGGTGCACACCGCGCTGATCTCCGTCCAACCGGTCGGCCTCAGACGCTCGCCGGCCATCGCGACGAGCCGGCCCTCGCGGCGGATCCCGACGTACCGGCCGAGCTCGTAGGTGCGCGGTGCGAACGGGCCGGGCTGCGTGCGCTCCACGAGCGCGAGCATCTCCGGCACATCGTCGGCGCCGAGCACCACGGCCTCGTCGTCGGGGCGGGTCCGCAGCGCGTCGGTCTCGACGAGCTGGACGCCGCCCCCGCGCCGCACGACCTCCCAGCCGGGTGGCAGCTCCTGGTCGTCCCCCGAGACGGGGAACAGGGCGCCGGGGCCGACGAGGTCGACGATCGCGTCCCACACGTCCGGGTGCCGCCAGTCGCGCACCGCGGTGAACGGAGAGACCTGCGGGTCGTACCGGCGCACGAGGCCGCCGCCCTGCGCGAAGCGCGCGTGCGCTCCGGTCAGCGCGCTCCAGGCGGGGTTGTCGAGCACTCTCGCGTCGATCGTCGTCACCGTCTCGGTCGCCACCGGCATCCCCTCGTCGTGTAGGACCGGATCGTAGGCCCGCGGTCGCGCGCCGCAACGATCTCGTCGCGTGGTCCCACGCGATGAGACAGCGTCCGGGACTACGCGCGTCGGGCGCGGTGTTGGTGACGACGTGAGGAGGCGGCGATGACAGGGACAGCCAGCACCGCGACGGCGAGCACCACCACGGGGTGGGTCGATCCGCGCGAGCAGATCGAGTTCGGTGTCCTGATGGCCAACGGCCGGCTCGCGGGGCGCAGGTTCGCCTCGCGCCACGAGGCGGAGCGGTGGGCGCAGGACGACGAGCAGGTCGTCGAGTACAACCTCGTCTGCGAGTGCGCGGTCTGAGACGATCCGCCCGACCGTCGTGCGTGGCACGGACATGACGAGGGCCGACCACGCGACGCTGCGTGGCCGGCCCTCCGCTGGGTGGGGTCGGGTCAGACCCGGACCTGGACGACGGCCGCCGCGTCGGTGCTGAGGCCGCTGAAGTCCGGCGGGTTGAGCGCCGAGGAGATGATGCCGAGCACGACGAGCACGCCCGTCACGATCCACGCGAGCTTCTTGTGCTGGTCGTAGCCCTGCAGCGGGCGGCCGAACTTGTCCTTCTGCGCGCCCGCGAGCACCAGGATCAGGTCGACGAGCGCCCAGATGCCGCAGCCGCCGAGCGTGAGGAGCTTGGCGATGCCGGTGCCGACCTTGCCGAGGTAGAACCGGTCGATGCCGAGGACACCCAGGAAGTAGGCCAGCAGCCACGTCGCGATGAACGACTTGTCGGACTCGCCGACGGGTGCGCCCGGGTACACGGGTGCGCCCTGGGGGCCGCCGTACACGGGCGGTCCGGCGGGGTACGCGGAGGGCTGCTGCGGGTAGGGCTGGCGGTCGCCGCCGGGGGGCGTCGCGGGGCCGGGGTAGTCCGAGGACACGGTCTCTCCAGGATGTCGGGGTGCATCGGGCCGTCGCGGGCAGCGCCCGCTCCGTCGCGGGAACCGTAGCGGGCCGCGGGCCGACCCGCGGGCGCTTCGGCCGAACCGCCCCTGAAGGTGATCGGATCGTGACCCGCCGGGCGGTAACCGGCCGGCTACGCGCTGCCTCGAGCCTCCTGCTCGAGACGGTCGCGGTCCAGGATCGCGGTCCAGCGGCGCCCGGACGCGACGACCCCCTGCTGCTTCCACCCGCTCATGACGCGCGAGACGGACTCGGGCGTCGTGCGTGCCAGCGCCGCCAGGTCCGCGCGCGACAGCGGGACCTCGAGCAGCAGACCCTCGCCCGGCCGGTCCCGGCCCACCTTGTCGGCGAGCCGCAGGAGCGCGGTCGCGACGCGCTGCGGCACCGTGTCGGTGCTCTGCCCGCCGATGTCGTCGTGCGCGCGGGCGAGGCGGG
>NZ_BJLP01000051.1 GCF_006538705.1 Cellulomonas uda | reverse complement strand
GGGCCGGGGCGGGCTCCCGCCGCAGGTCCCGTGGCTCGTCGCGGCGGTCGAGGTGCTGATCGCGGCCGTGGTGTTCTCGATGGGCTGGGCGGTGCGGCAGTTCCTGCGGGGCAGGCGGCCGGGGCTGGACCCGATCCGGGCGGCGCGCACCGCGGTGCTCGCGAAGGCGTCCTGCTACACCGGTGCCCTGCTCAGCGGCTGGTACGGCGGGCAGACGATCGCGCTGGTCACGGACCTGGCGACGCACGGCAACGGCGGGCGTGCCGTCGCGGCGGGGGCGGCGACGGCGGGTGCGGTCGTCCTCGCGGCGGTCGGCCTCGTCGTCGAGTGGTTCTGCGCGGTCCCGCCCCCCGAGGACGACGAGAAGGTCGAGGCGCCGCACCCCACCGCGGGCTGAGGCGGGAGGCCCGGACCGCACGCACGACGATGGGAGGATGACGGACGTGACCACGCCACCGGCCGAGCGACCGACCGACCAGCCCGCACCGCACCCGAGCGACCGCACGGCCGATCTCCCGGGCGACCGCCCGACCGGTCCGACCCCGGACCGTCCGACGGGCGCGAGCCTGCCGTTCGAGCCCGAGGGCGTGACCTGGACCCCGGTGTCGGGGCGCCTCGCCACGGCCCGCCTCACGGCGCTCGCGCTCTGGCTCGGGCCGGTGCTGGCGCTGCTCGTCGTGCTCGCGCTGGCCACGGGCGCGTCGTGGCTGTGGGTCCCGGCCGCCGTCGTCGCCGCGCTCGGGCTGTGGGGGGCGCTGCTGGTGCCGCGTCAGGTGCGCGCGCTGGGGTACGCCGAGCGCGCCGACGACCTGCTCGTGCGGCGCGGCATCATGTTCCGCCAGCTCGTCGTCGTGCCGTACGGGCGGATGCAGTACGTGGACGTGAGCGCGGGGCCGTTCGCACGCCGCTTCGGCATCGCGTCCGTGCAGCTGCACACCGCGTCGCCCGCCACGACGGCGTCGATCGACGGCCTGCCGCCCGCCGAGGCGGCGCGCCTGCGCGACCGGCTCGCGTCGCGCGGTGAGGCACGGCTGGCGGGGCTGTGAGCGACGACGACCGCGTGCCCGCGCAGGCGTGGCGCCGCGTCCACCCCGTGACGCCCGCGCTCAAGGGCTGGAAGACGCTCGTGGCGGTCGTCGCGATCGTCGGGTACCAGGCGGCGGACGACGTGCGCTCGGCGGCGGACCTGCTGGGTGGCCGCGGCTGGCTCATCGCGCTGGGCGTCGTGGTGCTGGTCGCGCTGGTCGGCTGGGGCTACGCGGCGCTCGCGTGGCGGCACATGCGGTTCGCGGTGACGGACGAGGCGGTGCACCTGCACTCCGGCGTGCTGTTCCGCACCCAACGGCAGGCGCGGCTGGACCGGTTGCAGGCCGTGGACGTGGTGCAGCCGCTGCTCGCGCGGCTGCTGGGTCTCGCGGAGCTGCGGCTCGAGGTCGCGGGCGGCAGCGGCTCGGCCGTGCAGCTGGCCTACCTGCGGGAGCCGGACGCCCAGCGCCTGCGCTCGGAGCTGCTCGCGCTCGCCGCGGGCCTGCGTCGACCGTCCGCGGCGGGCGCACCGGGCTCGGCGGCACCCGGCACGGCTGGGCCCGGCATCGCGGTGCCCGCCGTGGCGGGGTCCGGCACGACGACGCTCCCGGGCGCCCCGGTCGACGCCGCACCGCACGCGGGCGAGCACCCGGCGGGCGCGGTCCCGGCTCCCGCGGCGTTCGAGGAGGCGCCCGAGCAGGAGGTGTACGCGCTGCCGATGCCGCGGCTGATCGGTGCCTCGGTGCGGTCGGGCACCGTCGTCGGCCTCGTGCTGCTGGTGATCGGCGGGGTGGTCGCGGCGGTCGTGGCGCGTGACGTGAGCCCGCTCGCGGTGCTGCTGCCCGCGTTCCTGGGCTTCGGCGGCGCGCTGTGGGGCCGGGTCAACGCGGGTGCGAGCTTCCGCGCCGCGCTGTCGCCCGACGGGATCCGCCTGCGGCACGGGCTCACCGAGCAGCGCGCGCAGACCGTCCCGCCGGGGCGCGTGCAGGCGGTGCGCCTGCTGCAGCCGGTGCTGTGGCGCGGGCCGGACTGGTGGCGCGTCGAGATCAACGTCGCGGGCTACTCGCAGGGTCAGGAGGCGAGCCGCGCGACCGTGCTGCACCCGGTCGCGACGCGCGACGAGGCCGCGACCGCGCTGTGGCTCGTGCTGCCCGACCTGGGCGTCGAGGACCCGCGCGCGCTCGTCGAGGCGGCGCTGTCCGGTCGTGACGAGGACGGCGGCTTCACGCCGGCGCCGCGCGCGGCCCGCTGGGTGGACCCGATCGGGTGGCGTCGGCACGGGGTGCGCGTGACGCGCACCGCGCTGCTCGCCCGCTCGGGCCGGGTGGTGCGGCAGGTGTCGGTGGTGCCGCACGAGCGCACGCAGTCGCTCGGGCTCGAGCAGGGGCCGGTGCAGCGCCGGCTGGGGCTGGCGAGCTTCGTCGTGCACTCGACGCCCGGACCGGTCGCGCCGCGCGTGAACCATCTGGACGGCCGCGTGGCGGCGGCGCTGCTCGACGAGCAGGCGGAACGTGCGCGCACGGCGCGCGCGGCGGCCCGCCCGGAGCAGTGGATGCGGGAGCGCGTGTGAGCGACCGCCGCCCCGGACGGCTCGGCGTCGGCGTGGTCGGTGCGGGCCGCGTGGGTGCGGTGCTCGGCAACGCGCTGCGCGGTGCCGGCCACCCGGTCGTCGGTGTCAGCGCGGTCTCGCAGGAGTCGCGCGACCGTGCGGACGCGCTGCTGCCGGGAGTGCCGGTCCTCCAGGTCCCGGAGGTGGTGCGCCGCGCGGAGCTCGTGCTGCTCGCGGTGCCCGACGACGCGCTCGCGGACCTGGTCGCCGGTCTCGCGGAGACGGGCGCGTGGCAGGTCGGGCAGATCGTCGTGCACACGTCCGGTCGGTACGGCACGCAGGTGCTGACGCCCGCGCGCGCTGCGGGTGCGATCCCGCTCGCGCTGCACCCGGCGATGACGTTCACGGGCACGTCGCTCGACCTGGCGCGGCTGGTGGGCTGCCCGTTCGCGGTCACCGCGCCCGCGGCGGTGCTGCCGATCGGGCAGGCGCTCGTCATGGAGATCGGCGGTGAGCCGACGGTGCTCGACGAGGACGCCCGGGCGCTGTACCACGCGGCGCTCGCGCACGGCGCGAACCACCTCGTCGTGCTCGTCGCGCAGGCGGCGCAGGCGCTCGCGGCGGCGGGCGTCGCGGACCCGGGACGCATGCTCGCGCCGCTGCTCGAGGCGGCGCTCGACGGCGCGCTGCGCGCCGAGTCCCCGGGCGAGCTCGCGGCGCTGGGCGACGCGGCCGGGTCCCGCGCGGGGGCCATCACGTCGCTCACGGGTCCGGTGCGCCGGGGCGACGCGGGCACGGTCGCGGAGCACCTGGCGGTGCTCGACGCGTTCGCGGCGCGAGCGGGCGCCCCGGACGTCCCGGCCGCGTACCGGGCGCTCGCGCGCGCGGCCGACGCGCGTGCGCTCTCGGCGGGGCTGCTCTCGCAGGGCGCCGCGGCGCGTGTGCTGGACGCGCTGGGACCGCCCTCGTCGGCCGCTGGCGTCGCCGTCGAGACCGCTCCTGGTGCCGGCGCCGACGCCGCCGACGACGGCCCGGTCGGCGGCGGGGCGTCTCGCACGTCACACGGTCCCGCGGTCGCGGGCATCGAACCGGATGCGGGATCGTTGCACTCGAAGCGCCCGCGTGAGGACGAGCAGCCTCCCGACGAGCACGACGACCAGCACGACGACGAGCACGACGAGCAGCACGACGACGAGCACGACGAGCAGCACGACGACTGACACGCCGCCCCGCCCCGCGGGGACCGCAGGAGGACCCATGACCACCGCCGCCGGCCCGACGCTCGCGCGCACCCGCGCCGAGCTCGACGCCGCCCTGGCCGCGCCGGTCGTCGCGCGCCGCGAGCGGCACGCGCGCGCGGTCGTGATGACGATGGGTGCGCTCCACGCGGGTCACCTGTCGCTGGTCCGCCACGCCAGGACGCTCGCGGACCGCGTGGTCGTGACGATCTTCGTCAACCCGTTGCAGTTCGGCGCGGGCGAGGACCTCTCGCGCTACCCGCGGGACCTGGAGGGCGACCTCGCGCTCCTGACGGGCGAGGGACTGCTGGGCCCGGCCGACGTGGTGTTCGCGCCGACCCCCGAGGTCGTCTACCCGGACGGCGACCCGTGGGTGCGGGTGAGCGCGGGCGCGCTGGGGGAGACCCTCGAGGGTGCCGTGCGGCCGGGGCACTTCGACGGGGTGCTCACGGTCGTGCTCAAGCTGCTGCACCTCACGCGCCCGGACGTGGCGCTGTTCGGCCGCAAGGACGCGCAGCAGCTCGCGGCGGTGCGCCGCATGGTGCGGGACCTGGACGTGCCGGTGGAGGTGGTCGGCGTGCCCCTGGTGCGTGACGCGGACGGCCTGGCGCTGTCGAGCCGCAACGCGTACCTGACGGCCGACGAGCGGGCACGCGCGCTGGCGCTGCCGCGTGCGCTGCGCGCGGGCGAGCAGGCCGCGGCGGGTGGCGCGGCGGCGGGGGAGGTGCTCGCGGCGACGCGGGACGTGCTCACGGACGCGGGGCTCGACGCGGTCGACTACGTGGTGCTGGTCGACCCGGACGACTTCACGCCGGTGGCCGACGACCGGGCGGGCGAGGCGGTCCTCGCGCTCGCGGCGCGGGTCGGGACCACGCGGCTCATCGACAACACGGCCGTGGTGCTCGGCCGGACGGGAGGCGGGGCATGAGCTCGCTGATGCGCACGATGATGACCGGCAAGATCCACCGGGCCACGGTGACGCAGGCGGACCTGCACTACGTCGGGTCGGTGACGGTGGACGCGGACCTGCTCGCGGCGGCGGACCTGCTGCCCGGTCAGCAGGTCGACATCGTGGACGTGACGAACGGCTCGCGCCTGACGACGTACGCGATCGCGGGCGAGGCGGGCTCGGGGCAGATCTGCATCAACGGTGCCGCGGCGCACCTGGTGCACCCGGGGGACGTGGTCATCCTCATCGCGTACGGCCTGATGTCGGACGCGGAGGCCCGCACGTACGAGCCGCACGTGGTGCTGGTCGACTCGGACAACCGGATCGTCGACCTGTCCGACGACCCCGGCCAGGTGCCCGAGGAGTGGACGGCCGCGGCGGGGCTGCAGCCGAGCGGCGTGCCGTTCGCGCAGGGCCGTGACCTGGTCGAGCACCCCAGCCCGGTGGACCGCACGGCGGCGCACACGCATGCCGGCTGCGGTGTGCAGGGACCGCACACGCACCCGGGGCGCGGCACCCCGCCCCCGGTGTCCGACGAGCAGGCGGACGACTCCGTGCCTCACGGCGCGGGCCGGTGACCCCGCAGGCGGGTGTCGCCGCGCCGCCGGTCCGGGACCTGGCGACCGCACCCTCGTCGGACGGCGGCCTGGACTCGGCGCCGCGGCTCGCGACGCGCCTGGCCGCACCGGCCGCGGGCTGGACGGTCGAGGTCGACGCGATCGTGGTGGGCTCGGGCATCGCGGGGCTGACCGCGGCGCTCGAGCTGCGCACGCGCGTGCCGCGCGTGCTCCTGGTGACGAAGGACCGGCTGGGCTCGGGCTCGACGGTGTGGGCGCAGGGCGGCATCGCGGCGGCCCTGGACCCGGAGGACTCCCCGGCGGCGCACCTGCAGGACACGCTCGTGGCGGGCGTGGGCCTGTGCGACCCGCGTGCGGTCGAGGTGCTGGTGACCGAGGGTCCGGCGCGCGTGCGCGAGCTCGTCGCCCGCGGTGCGGTGTTCGACACCGCCCCCGACGGGCAGATCTCGCTCACGCGCGAGGGTGGGCACCACGCGGACCGCATCGCGCACGCGGGCGGCGACGCGACAGGCGCGGAGATCTCCCGTGCGCTCGTCGCGCAGATCGAGGCGGTGCGCGACGACCCGGGCATCGAGGTGATCGAGCACGCGCTCGTGCTCGACGTGCTCACGGGCCCGCCGGGGCCGGATGGGCGACCGGGTGCGGCGTGCGGCGTGACGCTGCACGTGATCGGCGAGGGCCAGCGTGACGGTGTGGGCGCGGCGCTCGGCAAGGCGGTGGTGCTCGCCACGGGCGGCATCGGCCAGGTGTTCCGCTCGTCGACCAACCCGCCGCAGGCGACGGGTGACGGCATCGCGGCGGCGTTGCGTGCCGGCGCGGTGGTCGGGGACGTCGAGTTCGTGCAGTTCCACCCGACGGTGCTGTGGCTCGGCGCGGGGGTGAAGGGGCAGCTCACGCTCGTCTCGGAGGCGGTGCGGGGCGAGGGCGCGCTGCTGCTCGACACGGACGGCGTGCGGTTCATGCCGGACGTGCACCCGATGGCCGAGCTGGCGCCGCGGGACGTGGTGGCGCACGCGATCGTGCGTCGCATGGCGGACACCGGCGCGGACCACGTGTGGCTGGACGCGCGGCACCTGGGTGGCGACTTCCTGCGTCGCCGGTTCCCGACGATCCACGAGCGGCTGCTCGAGCACGGGATCGACCTGACCACGGACCTGGTGCCCGTCGCACCTGCGCAGCACTACCACTCGGGCGGGGTCGTCACGGACCTCGTCGGGCGCACGTCGCTGCCCGGGCTGTATGCGGTGGGCGAGGCCGCCTGCACGGGCGTGCACGGCGCGAACCGTCTCGCGTCGAACTCCCTGCTCGAGGGCCTGGTGTTCGCGCACCGCGCCGCGCGGCACATCACCGACAAGGTCGCGGCGGGCGCACTGACCCGCCAGGAGCCCACGGTCCGCTCGGGGTCGGAGGCGCTCGTCGCCGCGGCGTCCCGCGCACGCGTGCAGCGCCTCGCGACCGAGGGCCCGGGTGTGCTGCGCTCGGGCGACTGCCTGCGCCGTGCGGCGAGCGGTCTGGCCGGGGTGCCCACGGACGCGCACCTGCGGCACGACGACGGCCGGGCGCTGGCCGCGCCGCAGACCGCCGAGTGGGAGACGACGAACGTTCACCAGGTCGCCTCGGTGCTCACCGCGACCGCGCTCGCGCGGCAGGAGAGCCGTGGCGGGCATGCGCGCAGCGACTTCCCCGAGCGCGACGACGAGCACTGGCGGGTGCGGCTGGAGGCGAGCCTGGACCCGGACGGGCAGCTCGTCGTGCGCCGAGCGCCCATCGACTGACGCGCCACCGGGCGCCCGACCGACGAGGACGACGATGACCGACACGACCACGGGGCCGACGGGCGTCCCGACGACGAGCGCGCGCCCCGGCGTGCTGCCCGGCGACCCCGGGCCCGACGAGGCCGCGGTCGAGCGCCTCGTCGCGACCACGCTCGACGAGGACCTGGGTGCTGCGCCCGGCCGGGACGTCACGTCGCAGGCGACGATCGCTCCGACGACGACCGGCACCGCGGACCTCGTGGCCCGCGCGGACGGTGTCGTCGCGGGCCTCGTCGTCGTGCCTGTGGTGCTCCGGCAGGTCGCGCAGCGGCTGGGACTGAGCCCCGCGACGGTCGTCGTCCGGGTGCCCGACGGGACGCGCGTGACGCGCGGCGACGTGCTGGCCGAGCTCGCGGGCCCGGTGCAGCTGCTGCTCGTCGCGGAGCGCACGTTGCTCAACCTCGCGTCGCGCGCGTCGGGCGTCGCGACGCACACGCGACGCTGGGCGGACGCGCTCGCGGGCACGGACGCGCTCGTGCTCGACACCCGCAAGACCACGCCGGGCCTGCGGGCGCTGGAGAAGTACGCGGTGCGCTGCGGCGGCGGCACCAACAAGCGCATGGGCCTGTACGACGTCGCGATGGTCAAGGACAACCACGTCGCCGCGGCGGGCTCGGTCACCGCGGCGATCGAGGCGGTGCGCTCGCGCTTCCCGGACGTCGCGATCCAGGTCGAGGCCGACACGCGCGACCAGGCGCTCGAGGCCGTCGCCGCGGGCGCGGACTTCCTGCTCCTCGACAACATGCCGACGCCGGTCCTGGCGGACGTGGTCGCCGCGGTCCGCGCGGTCGCCCCGACGACGCAGCTCGAGGCCACCGGCAACCTCACCCTGGGCCGCGCCGCCGAGGTCGCGTCCACGGGCGTCGACTACCTCTCGGTCGGCGGGCTGACCCACTCGTCCCCGATCCTCGACCTGGCCCTCGACCTGCGCCCCGTGTAGACGCGGGGTAGCGGCTCGGCCAGTTCACGACGTCAGCTTCGCGAACTGGCACCACCACTCGTACGACGCGCCGGCCGCTGCGGCGGTGTCCGTCGTGCTGTGGTTCGCGGTCGGAGCGCGCTACGTCGTCGCCGACGGTCACGTCGCTCGCTCCGGGGAGTGAGGCCGACGCAGCGTCCCGCTATCGACCTGCGCGCCCGGCGTGGACGCGCCGCCAGGTCGTGCGTTCCTCGGTGAGTCGTGCAGAGGACTGCACGACGTGGCGAGAGACGCACGACCTGGCATCAGAGTCACGACATCACGCGCACTCGTAGACGACGTTCGTCGCCTCCGGGCGCAGGTGCAGGTGCCACTCGCCGCCCGGGCCCTGGACGCCGTACAGCGACTGCGCGGCGAGGAACTCCTCGGTGGTGGCGAACCGGTAGCCGGCGTCGAGACCCGTCACGGTCTCGCCCGTCTTCTCGTCGATCGTGCCCGAGTGGCTCAGCTGCCAGTCGTGCACCGCGGCCGCCAGCGGGTTGCCCGCCACGGGGACGACGACGTCGCGCCCGTCGGCGGTGCGGCCGGCAGTGCGCCACGCGGTCGCGTCGTGCGAGCTCTCGACGGAGAACTGCGCGGTCGAGCACGTGCCCACGGCGGGTGCCTGCGCGTAGTTCGCCCAGTCGCCGTCGGCGACCCGCGTGCTGCGGTCCACGCCGTCGTCCCACGTGATGTCGAGGTAGTCCAGGCCCGGCACGTCGGCGTCCGCGACCGGGATCATCGAGCCGAACGGGGTGGTGACGACGTACGACGAGGACCGCAGCCCGTCGACGTCGCTGACCACGTCGCGGCGCGCCACCGTCAGCGGCCCGAACGCCGCGACCACCTCGAGGTGCTCGGGCGAGTCCGCGGCGGGCAGCGCCACCCCGCCCACGCGGTCCGCCTCGGCGCGCGTGGCGTCCGTGGACAGCGCCCAGCCGTCGCCGAGCGCGAGGCTCGCGGGGAGCGTGAGCGTGTCGTAGAACGTGTCGCGGTCCTCGGCGGCCTTGGAGGAGGAGAACTCCGACGCGCACGCGTCGGTCGTGCGTGCGCTCGGGCAGACGATCGCGCGGGGGCCGTCCTCGTCGATCTCGTACAGCTCGACGCGGGGCGCCCAGAGCACGGAGTCGTCGGTCTGCGCGGCGGGGAACGACAGCGCGTAGATCGCCGAGGCCTCGCGGTCCCCGACGAGCGTGAGCCGGTACTCGGGGCCGTTCGCGAGCTCGTCCGGGGTGAACAGCGCGTCGAGCGCGTCGGACGCGTCCATCGCCTCGTCGAACCAGCGCTCGCCCGTGCGGGGCGCGGACAGCCGGGCGAGCACGGTCGCGTCGTCGATCTCGTCGGCGCGGACCGCGGGGCCGTCGTCGGCGGCCGTCGTGGGCTCGGCGGTCGGCTCGGCCGTCGGGCTCGGCGTGCCGGTGGGGCCGGTGGTCGTGCTGCCCGTGGCGGGGTCGACGGGCGTGCTGGAGTCCGACGAGGTCAGCGTCCAGGCGCCGAGGCCGAGCACGCCGGCGCACGCGGCGGCCCCCACGGACTCGAAGGTGTGCCGCTGGATGCGCGCCCGGCGGACGGTGCCGCGCACGCGGGTCAGGGTGCGGTCGTCGATCGGGGCGGTCGCCTGCGCGATCTCGTCGCGGGCGCCGTTCAGCATCTGGTCGAGGTTCATCGTGCGCCTCCGGGGGCGATGCGCGGGGTGGGGGAGGGGCGGACGGGGACGCGCTCGTCGTCCGTCGCGGTGTGCGGGTGGGTGCCGAGGGTCTCGGCGAGCTTCGCCAGGCCGTCGGCGGTGTACCGCTTGACGGCGCCCTCGCTGAGGTTGAGCACGGACGCGGTCTCGGCGACGGACAGGTCCTCCATCTGCCGCAGCACCACGCAGGCCCGCTCGCGCGGGGCCAGCAGGGCGAGCGCGCGCACGACGTCGCGCCCCGGGCCGGGTGGTTCGACGGTGTCCGGCGGTGCGGGCTGCGCGGCGGCGCGCAGCGCGACGAGGCGCTCGCGGCGGCGTCGGCGGGCCTCGTCGACCGCGCGGGACGCGATCGCGCGGCGCACGTACGCCTCGGCCTGCTCGACGGTCGTGAACCGGGCGCGGCCGCGGAAGGTCGCGATCAGCGCCTCCTGCACGAGGTCCGGCGCCTCGCTCGTCGAGCCGGCGACGAGCGCGGCGTGGGCGACCAGGCGTGGCCAGCGCTCACGCGCCACCTGGTCGAGCAGCTGTTCCCATGGTCTCGCCACGGCGTCTCCCCTGAGGTCGTCGGGATGTCGTAGCCATAACGCTCGTGCTGGTCGCTCGCGTTGGGGCGATCTTCCCGCACCGCGCACGGACCGCGGGACGGAGGCGTCCGGTGGCCCGATTACCATGGTCCGGTGACCGAGTCCCCGTCCTCGCCCGCTGCCGACGCGCCCGCGGTCGTCCCCGACGACACGCCCGAGCAGATCCGTATCCGGCGGGAGAAGCGTGAGCGGCTGCTCGCGGAGGGCACGGCGGCGTACCCCGTGTCGGTGCCGCGCACGCACACGATCGAGCAGGTCCGCGCGGCGTACCCGGACCTCGAGGCGGGCCAGGAGACGCACGACGAGGTCGGCGTCGCGGGGCGCGTGGTGTTCCTGCGCAACACGGGCAAGCTGTGCTTCGTCACGCTGCAGGACGGCGCGGGCACGCGACTGCAGGCGATGCTCTCGCTCGCCGAGGTGGGCGAGGAGCGGCTCGCGGCGTTCAAGACCGACGTGGACCTCGGTGACCACCTGTTCGTGCACGGTCGCGTGATCATGTCCAAGCGCGGTGAGCTGTCGGTGTTCGCGGATTCCTGGCAGATGGCCGCGAAGGCCATTCGTCCGCTGCCGAACCTGTACGAGGGTGCCGAGCTGTCCGACGAGGCGCGCGTGCGTCAGCGTTACGTCGACCTGATCGTCAACCCCAAGGCGCGCGACATGGTGCGCACCCGTGCCGCGGTGGTGCGTTCGTTGCGCGACAACTTCGCGCGTCGCGGATTCCTCGAGGTCGAGACCCCGATGCTCCAGACGCGTCCGGAGGGCGCCGCGGCGCGTCAGTTCGAGACGCACATGAATGCGTTCGACATCGAGCTGTTCCTGCGCATCGCACCCGAGCTCTTCCTCAAGCGCGCGGCGGTCGGCGGCGTCGAGAAGGTGTTCGAGATCAACCGCAACTTCCGTAACGAGGGCGTCGACGCGACGCACTCGCCGGAGTTCGCGATGCTCGAGGCGTACGAGGCCTACGGCGACTACGACACGATGGCGGCGCTCACGCAGGACCTCGTGCAGACGGCCGCGCTCGAGGCGCTCGGCACGACGACGATGACGCTCGCGGACGGCACGGAGTACGAGCTCGGGGGCGACTGGACGCACCTGACGATGTACGAGTCGCTGTCGGAGGCGGTCGGCGTCGAGATCACCCACGACACCGACGACGAGACGCTGCTGGCGCTGCTGGAGAAGGCCGAGATCGACCTCGCGCCCGCACAGCGCAACCACGGCAAGCTCGTCGAGGAGCTGTGGGAGCACCACGTGGGTGCGCACCTGTACGCGCCCACGTTCGTGCGGGACTTCCCGGTCGAGACGTCCCCGCTCACGCGTGACCACCGCAGCAAGCCCGGCCTCGTCGAGAAGTGGGACCTGTACGTGCGCGGCCTCGAGCTCGCGACCGCGTACTCCGAGCTCGTCGACCCGGTGGTCCAGCGGCAGCGGTTCGAGGCGCAGGCGCTGCTCGCGGCGCGCGGCGACGAGGAGGCCATGCGCATCGACGAGGACTTCCTCACCGCCATGGAGTTCGCCATGCCCCCGTCCGGTGGAATGGGAATGGGCATCGACCGCCTGCTCATCGCGATGACCGGTCAGGGAATCCGCGACACGATCCTGTTCCCGCTCACGAAGCCGCAGGCGTGATCATGGACGGCATCGGTGGCGTGCTGACGGCGGTCATTCCGTCGGTGGGTGTCGGTCTGTTGTTCTGGTTCGCGATGCGCGCGATCGTGAACGCCGACCGCACCGAGCGCCAGGCGCTCGCGCGGATGGACGCCGAGCAGGACGCGGCGCAAGCGGCGATCACGAAGAATTCTCAGGAGAACCGCCCGAGCGTTTGACCGACAAATGCATCCGGTGTGATGCTGACGTGCGTCACCCCGCATATTCGCGCCACATCCTCCAGGAGAACACCGGATGGCTCAGAAGGTTCAGGTCCTGCTCATCGACGACGTCGACGGCGCGGCCGCCGACGAGACGGTCACGTTCGCGCTCGACGGCGTGACCTACGAGATCGACCTCACCGCGGAGCGTGCGAGCCAGCTCCGGGACTCGTTCGCGACGTGGGTCGGCCACGCGCGCAAGGTCGGCGGGCGCTCGACGAGCGGCGCGGCCCGGCCCGCGGCGCGTCGTCGCGGCTCGAACGACGCCCAGGCGATCCGCGAGTGGGCCAAGGCCCAGGGTCTCGAGGTCTCGGAGCGCGGTCGCATCAGCGCCGACGTGCGCGAGGCGTACGACAAGGCGCACTGACCCGCAGCGCGCAGCACGAAGGCCCGGTCCCGCAGCCACGGGACCGGGCCTTCGTCGTTCGTGGCCGCTCAGGCGTCCACGGGTCGGGTGGCGGTGAGGTCACGCACCGCCGCGTACTGCTCGCGCACCTGCGGCGCGGACGCTGCGGAGTACACCTCGGCCGTGCCGGCGGCGCTCCACGCGGGCGGCTCGTCGGCGCCCGAGAGCACCCACGCCGCCTGCCGGGCCGCACCGTCGGCGACGTACTCGCCGGGGGTGGGGACCAGCACGTCGAGCCCGAAGACGCTCGGCGCGATGCGCCGCACGGCCTCGGACTTCGCTCCGCCGCCGATGAGGAACAGCCGCTCGACCGCGACGCCCGTCGCCCGCAGTGCGTCGAGGCCGTCCGCGAGCGCGCACAGCATCCCCTCCACCGCGGCACGCGCGAGGTGCGCGGGCGTGGTGTTGGCGAGCCGCAGCCCGTGCAGGGCACCGGTGGCGTCGGGCTTGTTCGGCGTGCGCTCGCCCTCGAGGTAGGGGACGAGCACGAGGCCGTCCGCACCCGCGGGGGCCTGCAGCGCGAGCTCGGACAGGCCGGCGTGGTCGACGCCGAGCATCCGGGCGGTCGCGTCGAGCACCCGCGACGCGTTCAGGGTGCACGCGAGCGGCAGGAAGTGCCCGCTCGCGTCGGCGAAGCCGGTGACGAGGCCGGAGCCGTCCGCGGCGGCCGAGCCGGTCACGGCGGACACGACGCCCGACGTGCCGATCGACACGGCCACGTCACCCGGGCGCAGCCCGAGCGCGAGCGCCGCGGCCGCGTTGTCGCCCGCACCCGGTCCGAGGACGGGGCGACGCGCGCCGACGACCGAGCGCGGACCGGCCTCGTGCGGGCCGAGCACGCGCGGCAGCACCGCGTCGTGACCCAGGCCCAGCTCGAGCAGGTCGTGCCGGTAGGCGTCGGTCGCGGGGGACCAGTAGCCCGTGCCGGACGCGTCCGAGCGGTCCGTGACGAGGTCGTCGAACGCGGGCGAGCCCGGGCCGTGGCCCGCGAGCCGCCACGTCAGCCAGTCGTGCGGAAGCGCGACCGCCGCGACCCGCTGCGCGTTGTGCGGCTCGGCGTCACGCAGCCACCGCAGCTTGGTGACCGTGAGCGAGGCGACCAGCACCGAGCCGGTCGCGTCCGCCCACGCCTGCGGGCCGCCGCCCTCGGCGATCAGGTCGAGCGCGGCCTGCGCGGAGCGCGTGTCGTTCCACAGCAGCGCGTCCCGGACCACCTCGCCGGTCTCGTCGAGCGTGACCATGCCGTGCTGCTGCCCGCCCACGCTGATGGCGTCGACGTCGTCGAGACCACCCGCGTCCGCGATCGCGATCTGCAGGGCGTCCCACCACGCGGCGGGGGCGACCTCGGTGCCGTCGGGGTGGGACGCGCGACCGGAGCGCACGAGCGCCCCGGTCGCGGCGTCCCGGACCACGACCTTGCAGGACTGGGTCGAGGAGTCGACCCCGGCGACGAGCGCCATGCCTGTTCCGTCCTGTCCCGTGGAGAGGGTCAGCCGCGCGCGCCGAGCGCGTGCTCGAGCGCGAGCTGGTTGAGGCGGACGAAGCCGAAACCGTGCTTGGCGACGGCGTCGACGTCGAAGTCCTCGAACGCGGAGCGGTCCGCGAGGAAGTCGGCGAGCGTCTCACCCTCGTTCAGCGTCGGCTTGGCGAGCTCGAGCACGCCGGCGGCCTCGATGGCCTCCTTGACCTCGGGGTCCTCGCGGAACGCGATGGCGCGCTCCTTGAGCAGGAGGTAGGTGGCCATGTTGGCGCGCGCGGACTCCCACACGCCGTCGAAGTCCTCGGTGCGCGAGGGCTTGTAGTCGAAGTGCACCGGGCCGGTGTACTTCGGGCCGCCGCCCGGGAAGCCGTTCTCGATGAGGTCGACGGTCGCGAACGCGGAGAACAGGTCGCCGTGGCCGAAGACCAGGTCCTGGTCGTACTTGATGCCGCGCTGGCCGTTGAGGTCGATGTGGAACAGCTTCTCGGCCCACAGCGCCTGCGCGAGGCCGGTGGTGTAGTTCAGGCCGGCCATCTGCTCGTGGCCCGTCTCCGGGTTGAGGCCGACGATGTCGCCGTTCTCGAGCTTGGCGATGAGGCCGAGCGCGTGGCCGATGGTCGGCAGGAGGATGTCGCCGCGGGGCTCGTTGGGCTTGGGCTCGAGCGCGATGCGCAGCTTGTAGCCCTTCTCCTTGATGTACGCGGCGACCGTGTCGATGCCGTCGGCGTAGGCCTGGTGCGCGGCGTACAGGTCCTTGGCGGAGTCGTACTCGGCGCCCTCGCGGCCGCCCCACATGACGAACGTGTCGGCGTCGAGCGACGCGGCCAGGTCGACGTTGCGCAGGATCTTGCGCAGCGCGTAGCGGCGCACGCGGCGGTCGTTCGAGGTGAACGCGCCGTCCTTGAAGACGGGGTGCGTGAACGTGTTCGTCGTGACCATCTCGACGGTGATGCCGGTCTCGGCGAGCGCGCCGCGGAAGCGGTCGAGGATCTTCTCGCGCTCGGCGTCCGAGGAGCCGAACGGCACCACGTCGTCGTCGTGGAACGTCACGTGCGCCGCGCCGAGCTCGGCGAGCTTGTGGACGGACTCGACCGGGTCGAGCCACGGGCGCGTGGCGGCGCCGAACGGGTCCTGGGCGTTCCAGCCGACGGTCCACAGACCGAAGGAGAACTTGTCAGCGGGGGTGGGCTTGCGCACCATCTCGGTACCTCTCGTCATCGAGCGGGGTGGGTATTTGTTGTATGGATGAACTTATGCGCGAGAACGGCTAGGGTCAAGCCCGTGAAGAGTCCGGCGGCGCGGCAGGGCACCCTGCGCGAGCTCAACCTGGGTCTCGTGCTGCGCGAGGTGCTCGGCGCGGCGGCGACGGGCACCACCCCACCGTCCCGCGCCGACGTCGCCGCGGCCACCGGGCTCACGCGCGCGACCGTCTCCGCGCTCGTCGACCGGCTCGTCGCGGGCGGCCTGCTCGCCGAGCTCGACCCCGTCCCCACCCAGCGTGCCGGGCGTCCCGCCGTCCCGCTCGTCCCCGCGGGCGGCACGCTCGTCGCCATCGGCGCCGAGGTGAACGTCGACTACCTCGCGGTGCGCGCGGTCGACCTCGCCGGGGACGTCCTCGCCGAGCGGGTCCGGCACGCCGACCACCGCGGCTCCGACCCCGACGTGGTCCTGCGCGTCCTGGGCGCGGTCGCCGACGAGGTGCTCGACGAGGCGCGCGCGCGGCCGCAGGCGCCCGACGACGAGCCCCCGCACCAGCCCTCCGCGCCGCCCCCGCCCTGCGCGCCGCCCCCGCGCGTGGTCGGGACCGCGGTCGCGCTGCCCGGCCTCGTCGGCCGCAGCACGGGCACGCTGCTGCTCGCCCCCAACCTCGGCTGGCGCGAGGTCGACGTCGTGCGTGTCCTCGCCGAGTCGTCCCGCACGTTCGCCGAGCACCGCCCGACCCTCGCCAACGAGGCCGACCTCGCCGCGCTGGCCGAGTCCCGCGTGCGGCGGCCCGAGGGCCTCGCGAGCTTCGTCCTGGTCTCCGGCGAGGTCGGCATCGGTGCCGCGATCGTGCTCGACGGTCGCGTGTTCGGCGGCCGGCACGGCTGGGCCGGCGAGCTCGGGCACACGCTCGTCGCGGGCTCCCGTCAGCTCGAGCAGGTCGCGGGCCAGGACGCGATGCTGCGCGCCGCTGGCCTGCCGCGCGACGAGGGCGTCGAGCCGCTCGTCGCGGCCCTCGCCGCGGGCGACCCGGCCGCGCTCGCGGCGGTCGCCAGCGCCGGGGAGGCGCTCGGCGTCGCGCTCGCCAACGTGCTCAACACCGTCGACGTGCCCCACGTCGTGCTCGGTGGGACGTACGCGCGGCTCGCGGACCACGTGCGCGAGCCGGTGCTGGCCGCGCTGCGCGCGCACGTGCTCGCCGCGCCCTGGGCGGAGCCCAGTGTCGACGTCGCGCGCGCCGGGAGCCACGCCGCCGTCGCGGGCGCCACGCACGCCGTGCGCGACCGCGTGGTCGCCGACCCCACGGCCTGGCTCACGCCCTGACCGGCGGCTCCGGGCGCTCGCTGCCTAGACTCGCCCGGTGACTGAGCTGTGGATCGGGACCTACCCCGTCGCCGGGGCCGGCACGCCGGTGGGACAGGGTGAGGGCGTCTGGTCCGTCCTCCTCGACGACGAGACGGGCGCCCTGACCGGCGCGCGCCTGCGCACCGAGCTGCCCGCGCCGTCGTTCCTCGCGCTGCGCGCGCCCACGGCGCCCGACGAGGTCCCGGCCCCCGACGGGACCCCGGCCCCCGACGACGTCCTCGCGCCCGACGGGACCTCCGTCCCCGACGGGACCTCCGTGCCCGACGACGTGCGCACCCGCGTGTACGCGGTGCTCGAGGACGAGGCGGGCCGGGTCGCGGGCCTGCTGCCGCACGACGGCACGCTCGCACCCGACGCGTTCGTCCCCTCGGGCGGTGCGTACCCCTGCCACCTGCTCGCGACCGAGCACGCGCTGCTCGTCGCCAACTACGGCTCGGGCACGCTCGGCGTCCTCGCGCTCGACGAGACCGGCGCGCTGCGCGGCGACCAGCCCGCGGTGCTCGGCCACGCGGGCCACGGGCCGTGCGAGGACCGGCAGGAGGGACCGCACGCGCACTTCGTCGCGCTCGCGCCCGGCGGCCGGCACGTGCTCGTCGTCGACCTCGGCACCGACGAGGTGCGCCGGTACCTGTGGGACGGCCGCACAGCGACGCCCGACGGCGTGGCCGCGACCCTCCCGCCCGGCACCGGGCCGCGGCACCTGGGCTTCTCGTCCGACGGCAGGTTCGCCTACGTCGCGGGTGAGCTCGACGGCGCGGTGCACGTGCTCGCGTGGGACCGGGACATCGCGACCGGCACGCTCGTGCAGTCGGTCCCCGCGGTCGTCGGCGGCGCCGTCGGCCCGGCGCCCGGTCAGCCGTCGCACCTCGTCGTCGACTCCGGGACGGTGCTCGTCGCGGTGCGCGGCACCGACGTGCTGACCGCGTACGCCGTCGGCGACGACGGTCTGCTCGGCGCCGGGAGGTCCGCGGACCTCGGCGGCTCCTGGCCGCGGCACTTCGCGGTCGTCGGGCGGTGGGTGGTGGTCGCCCTCGAGCGGGCGGGCGAGCTCGTCGTGGTCGACCGCGTGCTGCTGACCGCCCAGGCGGACCCCGCGGGTGCCCCCGGCGCCGACCCGGTGCGCTCGCGCGTGCCGCTGCCGTCGCCCACGTGCGTGCTGCCGCACCCCTGAGCGCGTCCCAGCAGGCGGACGCGACGCGCGGCGCGGCGCGGGCGGCCGCCGCCGAGGCGACAATGTCCCCGCACCCTGGCCCAGCAACCCCGCCCAGCAGCCCGCCCAGCACCCCGCCCGGCATCTCACGCCGGAGCGGACGACCAGCAGGAGGATCCGTGGAACGCGCACCGCGCATCGCGATGCTGTCGGTGCACACCTCGCCGCTGGAGCAGCCCGGCACGGGCGACGCGGGCGGCATGAACGTCTACGTGCTCGAGCTGTCGCGCGCGCTCGCGGCCCGCGGCGCGCGCGTCGAGATCTTCACGCGCGCCACCTCGTCGGACCTGCCCGAGAACGTCGTCCTGCCCGGCGTCGAGGCCGACGGCACGCCCCTGACGATCGAGGACTCGCCCGAGCGCGTGCGCGACGTGCTCACCGCGTGCGACGTGCCCGCCGGGGTCGTCCCGCCCGTGGTCGTGCACCACGTGCCCGCGGGCCCGTTCGAGCGGCTCGACAAGAACGACCTGCCGGGCGTGCTGTGCGGCATGGCCGCGGGCGTCCTGCGGTGGGAGGCCGCGCGGCGGCCCGGCTGGTACGACGTCGTGCACTCGCACTACTGGCTCTCGGGGCAGGTCGGCGCGATCGCCGCCGACCGCTGGGAGGTGCCGCTCGTGCACACCGCGCACACCCTGGCCAAGGTCAAGAACGCGTCGCTCGCGCCCGGGGACAAGCCTGAGCCACCCGCGCGCGTGCTCGGCGAGGAGCAGGTGGTCGCCGACGCCGACGCGCTCGTCGCGTCCACGCCCGCCGAGGCCGCCGAGCTCGTCGAGCTGTACGGCGCCGACCCCGCGCGCGTGCACGTCGTCGAGCCCGGGGTGGACCTCGAGCGCTTCGCCCCCGTCCCGCCCGCCGAGCGTGCCGCCGCCCGGGCCGCGCTCGGACTGCCCGCGGACCGCGACGTCGTGCTGTTCGCCGGGCGCGTGCAGCCGCTCAAGGCCCCCGACGTGCTGGTCCGCGCGCTCGGGGTGCTGCGCGAGACCGGCCGCCGGGTGCCGCTGCTCGTCGTGCTCGGCGGTCCGTCGGGCCGGAGCACCGCGGTCCGCGAGCTCGAGGCGCTCGCGGAGATCACGGGCGTCGGCGACTCGCTCGTCGTGCGTCCGCCCGCCGCCCGGGACGAGCTCGCGAGTTGGTACCACGCGGCCGACCTGGTCGCGATGCCGTCGCGCTCCGAGTCGTTCGGCCTCGTCGCGGCCGAGGCGCAGGCCGCGGGCGTGCCGGTCGTCGCCGCGGCCGTCGGTGGGCTGCGCAGCATCGTCGACGACGGCGTCTCCGGGATGCTCGTGCGCGGGCACGACCCGCGGCGCTGGGCCGGGGTGCTCGCCGACACGCTCGCCGACCGGGACCGGCTCGCGGAGTTCGGCACCGCCGCCCGGCGGTCCGCCGAGCGGTTCGGCTGGGAGAGCGCCGCGGACCAGCTGCTCAAGGTCTACGCGGTCGCCCGCGAGGCCCGCGGCGCGCGCGCCCAGGGCTGACCGCGCGCTCGTCGTACCCGCGCCCGCGCGCGTGCCCGGGGGACGGACGTCCCTGCGACCCCCGCGGCGGGCTGAGGCAGGATGGGCACATGACGTACACCCTGGTGCTGCTCCGCCACGGCGAGAGCGAGTGGAACGCGAAGAACCTCTTCACCGGCTGGGTCGACGTGGCCCTCTCGGAGAAGGGCGTCGAGGAGGCGAAGCGCGGCGGTGCGCTCCTCAAGGACGCCGGCATCCTCCCGGACGTCGTGCACACCTCGCTCCTGCGCCGGGCCATCACCACCGCGAACCTCGCGCTCGACGCCGCGGACCGGCACTGGATCCCGGTGAAGCGCTCGTGGCGCCTCAACGAGCGCCACTACGGCGCGCTGCAGGGCAAGGACAAGAAGCAGACGCTCGAGGAGTTCGGCGAGGAGCAGTTCATGCTCTGGCGCCGCTCGTACGACGTCCCGCCGCCCGCGATCGAGCCCGGCTCGGAGTTCTCGCAGGACACGGACCCGCGCTACGCCGGTGAGCCGGTCGTGCTGACCGAGTGCCTCAAGGACGTCCTCGAGCGCGAGATGCCGTACTGGGAGTCGGGCATCGTGCCGGACCTGCAGGCCGGCAAGACCGTCCTGGTCGCCGCGCACGGTAACTCGATCCGCGCGCTCGTGAAGTTCCTCGACGACATCGACGACGACACGATCTCCGGGCTCAACATCCCCACGGGCATCCCGCTGGTGTACGAGCTCGACGACGACTTCAAGCCGGTCGTCAAGGGCGGCACGTACCTCGACCCGAACGCCGCCGCGGCCGCCATCGCCGCAGTCGCCAACCAGGGCCGCTGACCGACCCACCGCGAAGGGCCGCCTCCTCACCGGGAGGCGGCCCTTCGTCGTCCCCGGGTGCGGAGGCGGCCCGGCACCCATGGCCCCGTCGCATCCGCGCCGCCCCCACCCGCGGGTGCAGCGACGGACCGGGCGAGTCGGCAAGAAGCGGACGCCTCGCGACACGAGGCGGGTAGGACGCACCCGAGGAGAGGTCGACGCATGAGCACCACGATCGAGCGGCGGGAGACGGTGCGCACGGAGGGCGGCTGGGTGCGGGGCGCGTGCCTCGCGGCGGGCGTGTGCCTCGCCGTCGTGGCGTACGTCGCGTTCCTCACCGCGGCCGGCAACGGTCCGTCGTGCCCCGCGATCTTCCCGCCGCTCGAGGGCTGCGAGCCCGAGCGGGGGCTCGACACGATCGTCGCGATCGCGGTCCCGTTCGGCGCGGTGCTGGGCGCGGGCGTCGCCACGCTCGCGGCACGGCGCCTGCCGGCGGCGGCCCGCGTCGCGATCCTCGTGGCGCTCGCCGCGGCGAGCGTCGCCGCGGTCGCCTGGACCGCCGCCCTGCGCGGCTGAGCCGCTCGCACCGCGGCGGTGGGGCGGCGGTCGGGTGCGGGGTCAGGCGGGGGTCGGCAGGCCGTCGGACGTGGGCTGGGTCGTGCCCGTGACCAGGTAGGTGATGCGGCGCGCGACCGAGACCGCGTGGTCGCCGAAGCGCTCGTAGTACCGGCCCAGGAGCGTCACGTCGACGGTCTCCTGCGGCGTACCGGTCCACGCGCCGCCGAGCAGCGCGGTGAACGTGTCCTCGTGCAGGCCGTCGAGCAGGTCGTCGTCGGCCTCGATGCTGCCGGCCAGCGCGACGTCGCGGTTCTCGAGCAGCGTCGTCGTGCGCCGCGCGACGCGCACCGCGGCGTCGTGCATCTGCGCGAACGTCGGTGCGAGCGGCTCGGGCACCGCGTGGCCGGGGTAGCGGCCGCGCGCGACCTGCGCGACGTGCCGCGCGAGGTCGCCCATCCGCTCGAGCGACGAGCTCATCCGCAGCGCGGAGACGACGATGCGCAGGTCGGTCGCGACGGGCTGCTGCTGCGCGAGCAGGAGCACGCAACGCTCGTCGAGGTCGCGCTCCATCGCGTCGATCCCGAGGTCGTCGGCGATGACGGACTCGGCGAGCGCGAGGTCGGCGGTCAGCAGCGCCACACCGGCGTCGGTGACGGCGCGCTCGACCCGGCGGCTCATGGCCACGAGGTCCTCACCGAGCTGGGTGAGCTCGGCGTCGAAGATGTCCCGCATGTCAGTCCTTCCCGTCGGCGGGCACGACGAGGCCCGTCCGGTCGGCGCCCACCGTGACAGACCGAGGTGAACGCCCGGGGCCGCTGCGGTGAACGCGCGGCGGCGGATCGGCGGCCCGGACCGCCGCCATGACCGGCACGACGCGCGCGGACGGCCCGTCTGGGACACGATGGGCGTGCAGGGAGCAGGGGGCTGATCTCCGGAGGTGCCGATGGCGACGTCGTACGGCACGGTGGAGCTCGTCGTGCTCGAGTTCCCGCAGGACGCGATCCCGTCGCCGGTGCGGGAGGAGATCACGCGCCTGGCGCGCCAGCCCCAGGTGCGGTTGATCGACCTCGTGCGCGTGCAGCGCACCGCCGAGGGGGACCTCGAGGTGACCGAGGCCCTCGAGGTCGGGGAGCAGCTCGGTGTGCACGGGCTGGACCTCGTCGGTGCGGGGCTGGTCGGGCAGGAGGACATCGACGAGGTCGGCGAGGGCCTGCGGCCCGGGACCTCGGCGCTCCTCATCGTGGTCGAGCACCTGTGGTCCAAGGGGCTGGTCGCCTCGGTCCGCGACGCCGGCGGGATGCTCCGGTCGACCGAGCGGATCCCGCACGACGTGGTCGCGGCGGTCATCGAGGGGCCGCCCGCGCGCTGACGGCGGCGGGCGCGGTGAACGCACGGTGAACGCTGGACGAGCGTCTGGCAGCGGGGGCGTCGCGCGGCCGTTGCGCCCCGCTGGTCACGCCTAGGGTGGAGGTGTGAACGACGGGACGGGGCTCACGCCGCTCGTGATCGGGCTGCTCGGCGTACTCGTCGGCCTCGGCTCGGTGCTTGCGTTCCGGTGGAGCGAGCGCGCGCAGCGCACGGCACCGGCGCAGCCCGAGCCGGAGGTCGACGACGGGCTGGTGCGCACGCTCGCCGTGCTGCGCTCGGCGGCGGTCGTGCTCGACGCGTCCGACGAGGTGGTGCGGGCGAGCGCGCCCGCGTACGCGCTCGGGTTGGTGCGCAGCGGCCGCATCGCGCCGCCGGCGATCCGGGACCTGGTCGCGCAGGTCCGCCGTGACGGCGTGATCCGCGACGAGGAGCTCGAGGTCGACCGCCCCGTGGGGCGCGGCACGTCGCTCGTGCAGGTGCGCGTCGCGCAGGTCAGCGACCGGCACCTGGTCGTCCTCGCGGAGGACCTCACGCAGGCGCGACGCCTCGAGGCGGTGCGTCGCGACTTCGTCGTGAACGTGTCGCACGAGCTCAAGACGCCCGTGGGCGCGCTGTCGTTGCTCGCGGAGACCGTGCAGGACGCGGCGGACGACCCGGAGGCGGTGCGCCGGTTCGCGGGGCGCATGCAGTCGGAGGCGCAGCGGCTGTCGTCGCTCGTGCACGAGATCATCGAGCTGTCCCGCCTGCAGGTCGCGGGCGCGCTCGGGCCCCTGTCGACGGTGGACCTCGACGCGGTGGTCGCGGAGGCCGTGGACCGGGCGCGGACCGCGGCGACCGCGAAGAGCGTGCGGCTCGAGGTGGGCGGCGACACGGGCGTGCACCTGTTCGGCAACCACGACCTGCTGGTGACCGCGGTGCGCAACCTCGTCGACAACGCCGTGGCGTACTCGGGTGCGGCGTCGCACGTGGGGATCGGGGTGCGCGAGGTCGGCGACCTCGTCGAGATCGCGGTGGTCGACCAGGGCATCGGGATCCCCGCCGCGGACCAGGAGCGCGTGTTCGAACGGTTCTACCGCGTGGACGCGGCGCGCTCGCGCGAGACCGGCGGCACGGGTCTCGGGCTGTCGATCGTCAAGCACGTCGCGGCGGACCACGGCGGCGACGTCACCGTGTGGTCGCAGCCGGGCCGCGGTTCGACGTTCACGATCCGGCTGCCCCGCGTCCCCGACGAGCGGCACGACCAGCACCCGCACGACCAGCACCCGCAGGACCAGCACCTGCACGACCAGACGAGCCCCGACGAGGGAGAGCACGTGCCGCACCGGAGCGCCTCATGACCCGCATCCTCGTGGTCGAGGACGAGGAGTCCTACCGCGACCCCCTGACGTACGCGCTGCGGCGCGAGGGCTTCGAGGTGGTCGAGGCCGCGACCGGTCCCGAGGCGCTCGCGCAGTTCGACGCGCACGGTGCGGACCTCGTGCTGCTCGACCTGATGCTCCCGGGCCTGCCCGGCACGGAGGTGTGCCGGACGCTGCGCACGACGAGCGACGTGCCCGTCATCATGCTGACCGCCAAGGACGACGAGATCGACAAGGTCGTCGGCCTCGAGCTCGGCGCCGACGACTACGTGACCAAGCCGTACTCGTCGCGCGAGCTCGTCGCGCGCATCCGCGCCGTGCTGCGCCGCCGCTCGTCGTCGGCCGCGTCCGCCGCGCCCGCGCCGGACGACGAGGACGACGACGTGCTGGTCTCGGGTCCCGTGCGGCTCGACGTGGACCGGCACACCGTCCACGTGCACGACGAGCTCGTCGCGTTCCCGCTCAAGGAGTTCGAGCTGCTCGAGCTGCTGCTGCGCAACGCGGGCCGCGTGCTCACGCGCGGCCAGCTCATCGACCGCATCTGGGGCTCGGACTACGTGGGCGACACCAAGACCCTCGACGTCCACGTCAAGCGCGTGCGCGCGAAGATCGAGCCGGACCCGGCCGAGCCGCGCCTGCTCGTGACGGTCCGAGGCCTGGGCTACAAGCTCGAGGACCTGCCCGCGCAGCCCTGAGCAGGGGATCGTCGGCCAGCGTTCACCCGGGGTTCACCCGGTGCCCGGGGAGCGGTCACGTCCAGGCGGCAACCTTCCGGTGCGCGCACACCCCGGTGCGCACCTGATCGAAGGACGGACCCACTGTGAAGCTCTCCCTCCACGGCCGCGTGGGCGCGGTCGCCCTCGTCGGCGCACTCGCCCTGTCGCTCGCGGCCTGCGGATCGGACGACCCGCTCGACACCGCCGCCTCGGGCGCGCCGGGTGCCGGCGAGACGACGTCCGGCGAGACGAGCACCCTGTCCGGTGAGCTCGACGGCGCGGGTGCGTCGTCGCAGGAGAAGGCCATGGACGCCTGGCGCGCCGGCTTCCAGACGAGCAACCCGGACGTGACCGTCAACTACGACCCGGTCGGCTCGTCCGGCGGTCGTCAGCAGTTCATCGACGGCGGCGTGGACTGGGCCGGCTCGGACTCGGCGCTCAAGCCCGAGGAGATCGAGGCCGCGGCCGCGCGCTGCGAGGCCATCGACATCCCCGTGTACATCTCGCCCATCGCGATCACGTTCAACCTCGAGGGCGTCACCGAGCTCAAGCTCGCGCCCGCGACCGTCGCGAAGATCTTCCGCGGCGACATCACGTCGTGGGACGACGCGGCGATCAAGGCCGACAACCCCGACGTCGAGCTCCCGGCGCTGACGATCACGCCCGTGCACCGCGCGGACGGCTCGGGCACCACGAAGAACTTCACCGACTACCTCAACAAGGCGGCCGGTGACGTGTGGACCGACGAGGGCGCCGACGACTGGCCCATCCAGGGCGGCGAGTCCGGCACGGGCACCTCGGGCCTGGTCCAGGCGGTCCAGGCCGCGCAGGGCACGATCGGCTACGCCGACGAGTCCGCGGTCCCGGCCGAGCTCGGCAAGGTCAGCGTCAAGGTCGGCGACGCGTTCGTCGCCCCGTCGGCCGAGTCGGCCGCCGCGGCGCTCGCGGCCTCCCCGCGGGACGAGGAGCGCGGCGAGCACGACATCGCCGTGAAGGTCGACCGCACGACGACCGCGGCCGGCGCCTACCCGGTGATCCTCGTGTCGTACGCGGTCGCGTGCCTCACCTACGACGACCAGGAGACCGCTGACCTGGTCAAGGGTCTGCTCGGCTACGTGGTGAGCGAGGAGGGCCAGGCCGCCGCGCAGACCGCCGCCGGCTCGGCCCCGCTGCCCGCCGAGCTCGCGGCCGACGCGAAGGCCGCGGTCGACGCGATCAGCGTCGGCTGACGCAAGGAGTCGGTGGCCGGCCTGTCCCGGGGGGGACGCGGGCCGGCCACCGACGACCGTGCGGGGGTGAGCCCCCCGGTCCCCCCACCAGTCCTCCCCGTGACCAGGAGTCTCACGTGACTGCCACCACCAGCCCCGCACCGCCGGGGACCGAGCCGGGCGGCCTCCCGGACGCCGAGCGCCGCACGCCGCGCCGCCGCCCGCGCGCGCAGCGCGTCGTCGAGCGCGGCGCGAGCCGCGTGTTCCGGTGGACCGCGACCGGCGCGGGCGCGCTGATCCTGATCGTCCTCGCCGCCGTCGCGGTGTTCCTCGTGCTCAAGGCGATGCCCGCGATGACCGCGTCGTCCGACGAGCTCGTCGACGGCGTGAGCTTCATGCGCGGCTCGTCGTCGCTGCTCGACTACGTCGGGCCGCTCGTGTTCGGCACGGTGCTCGCGGCGCTGCTCGCGCTGCTGCTCGCCGTCCCCGTCTCGATCGCGATCGCGCTGTTCATCTCGCACTACGCGCCGCGCCGCCTGGCCGCGGGCCTCGGCTACGTCGTGGACCTGCTGGCCGCGGTGCCGTCCGTGGTGTTCGGGCTGTGGGGTGCGATCGTCCTCGCGCCCGCGGTGCAGCCGCTGTGGGCGTGGCTCGGCGAGAACCTGGGCTGGGTGCCGCTGTTCGGCGGGACCGTCTCGCCCACGGGGCGCGTCATCGCCACCGTCGCGGTGGTGCTCGCGGTGATGATCCTGCCGATCATCACGGCCGTGAGCCGCGAGGTGTTCCTGCAGACGCCGCGGCTGCACGAGGAGGCCGCGCTCGCGCTCGGCGCGACGCGCTGGGAGATGATCCGCATGACCGTGCTGCCGTTCGGGCGCTCGGGCGTCGTGTCCGCCGCGATGCTGGGCCTCGGCCGCGCGCTCGGCGAGACCATGGCCGTGCTGATGATCATCTCGCAGGGCTTCCTGTACAGCTTCCTGCTGCTCGCCGCGGGGCAGCAGCAGACGATCGCGGCGAACATCGCCGCGCAGTTCCCCGAGGCGAGCGACCTCGGGATGTCGGTGCTGATCGCCACGGGTCTCGCGCTGTTCGTCATCACGCTCGTCGTCAACATGTCGGCCCGCGCGATCGTCGCGCGGCGCAAGGACTTCTCGGGAGCCAACTGATGGCCACCACCGACACCCGCACCCCGGGCCCCGCCGGTCCGGGCGCCGGCTCCGAGCTCGCGACGCTGCTGCGGCAGGTCGACCCGCGCCGCCGCCGGACCGACCTGCTCATGCGCGTCGTCATCACCGCTGCGTTCGCGCTCGCGATGATCCCGCTCGTCTCGGTCGCGTGGACGGTCGTCTCGCACGGCGTCGAGCGGTTCGACGCGTACTTCCTGACGCACTCGATGCGCGGCGTGTTCGGCGGCGTCGACGCGGGCGGGATCTACCACGCGATCATCGGCACGGTCGAGATCACCGCGCTCGCGGCGCTGATCTCGGTGCCGATCGGCCTGCTCACCGCGATCTACCTCGTCGAGTACGGCCGCGGGACGCTCGCACGCGCGGTGACGTTCTTCGTCGACGTCATGACGGGCATCCCGTCGATCGTCGCCGGCCTGTTCGCGTACGCGCTGTTCGCCGTGATCCTCGGCCCGGGCGTCCGGATGGGTGTCGTCGGGTCGGTCGCGCTGTCGGTGCTCATGATCCCCGTGGTCGTGCGCTCGAGCGAGGAGATGCTGCGGCTCGTGCCGAACGAGCTGCGCGAGGCCGCGCTCGCCCTCGGCGTGCCGCGCTGGCTCGTCGTGGTCAAGGTCGTGCTGCGCACCGCCGTCGCAGGGATCGTCACGGGCGTGATGATCGCGATCGCACGCATCATCGGCGAGACCGCGCCGCTGCTGATCACGGTCGGCGTCGCCGACTCGATCAACTTCAACCTGTTCGAGGGCCGCATGATGACGCTGCCGGTGTACGTGTACCGGCAGTTCCAGCAGGGCCTCATCCCGTGCTCGGCGCAGGACACCGCCTGCATCGCGACCGTCACCTACGACCGCGCGTGGGCCGCGGCACTGACGCTGATCCTCGTCGTCATGCTGCTCAACCTCGTCGCGCGGCTCGTCACCCGCCTCTTCGCACCCAAGACCACCGTCTGAGGACCCCCCCATGGCACAGCGCATCGACGTCAAGGACCTGAACATCTACTACGGCGACTTCCGCGCCGTCGGCGACGTGGAGATGAGCGTCGAACCGCGCTCGGTCACCGCGTTCATCGGCCCGTCGGGCTGCGGCAAGTCGACCTTCCTGCGCACCCTGAACCGCATGCACGAGGTGATCCCCGGCGCGCGCGTCGAGGGCCGCGTGGAGATCGACGGCGTGGACCTGTACGCGCCCGACGTCGACCCCGTCGCGGTGCGCCGCCAGGTCGGCATGGTGTTCCAGCGCCCCAACCCGTTCCCGACGATGTCCATCGCCGAGAACGTGCTCGCGGGCGTCCGCCTCAACAACCGCCGCATGTCCAAGGGCGACGCGCAGGACCTCGTCGAGGAGTCGCTGCGCGGCGCGAACCTGTGGAACGAGGTCAAGGACCGGCTCGACCGGCCCGGCTCGGGCCTGTCGGGCGGGCAGCAGCAGCGCCTGTGCATCGCCCGGGCGATCGCGGTCAAGCCGCAGGTGCTGCTCATGGACGAGCCGTGCTCGGCGCTCGACCCCATCTCGACGCTCGCGATCGAGGACCTGATCGCGGAGCTCAAGACGGACTACACGATCGTGATCGTCACGCACAACATGCAGCAGGCCGCGCGGGTGTCCGACCGCACCGCGTTCTTCAACCTCGCGGGGCAGGGGCAGCCGGGGCAGCTCGTCGAGATCGACGACACGTCGGTGATCTTCTCGGCACCGCGCGAGCAGGCCACCGAGGACTACATCTCGGGCCGGTTCGGCTGACGGGACTCGTCCGGCCGACGTGCTCGTCGGCCGGACGAGT